>NZ_JBYMTH010000023.1:0-1762 GCF_057773065.1 Pseudoxanthomonas sp. 134C1 | reverse complement strand
GCGAGACGATGTCGGTGAGCTGGGCGACGGTGGCGTTGGCGTCGTCGCGCATGCGGGCGAACACGCCGTGGAAGTCGCCGTCCATGCGGGTGGTGAGGTCGCCGCGGGCGATGGCCTGGAGCAGCTGGGAGACCTGGTCCAGGTTGCCGTCGGTGGTTTCCATGAGCTGGTTCAGGCCGGCGACCATGTCGCGGAAGTCGTACTGGTAACGGTCCACCTCACCGCGCTGGCTGAAGTCGCCGGCGGCCGCCGCGCTGGCCAGGCGCTTGATTTCGGCATTGATGGCCGACAGGCTCGTCTTCACCGCATCGACCGTCTCGGTCATCAAGGCCTTCTCGCCGGGCAGGCGCGCGATGTCCACCGACAGATCGCCGATGGAATAGCGCTGCATGATGCCCAGCGCATCCATGATCGCATCGACGTGCGCGCCGACCAGTCCGTTGGTCTCGCGGACCATGTCGCCGTATTCGCCCGGGAACGCCGCTTCATCCATGCGATAGCTGACCGTGCCCTCGTCGTGCCGGCGCGCCATCTCGCGCTGCGCCCCGATCACCGCGCGCAACTGATCCTGCATCCGGTGCATGCTTTCCAGCAGGCGGCCGGGTTCGTCGTGCGGCTGTTCGCCGATGGCGTTCTCCAGCCGGCCCGCGGCAATGGACTCCGCCACGCGGGTGGCTTGCCGCAGCGGCACCACGATGCGGGTGCCGATGACCCAGCTCAGCAGCACCACGATGATCACCAACGCGCCGCCGGCGACGGTCATGATGCCGGTGAACATCCACGCCTGACTCTGCACGTCGTCCATGTAGACGCCGGTGGAAATCACCCAGTTCCAGGCCTTGTAGGGCGCCGCGTACACGACCTTGGCGATCGGCTCGCTGCCGCCCGGCTTGGGCCAGCGGAATTCCACGAAACCGCCGCCGCGCCGGGCCACTTCCACCCCGTCGCGATAGAGAAGCACGCTATCCGGACTGCGTTCGTCGCCCACCGCCTTGCCCATCAGATCCTTGCGGACGGGATGCATCAGCATGACCGGTTGCATGTCGTGGATGTAGTAGTAGTCCACGCCCTTGTTGGCGCGCATGCGCTCGATCGCCCTGAGCGCGTTCGCGCGCGCCGCAGCGCCGTCCAGCTCGCCGGATTTCTCCAGCCCGACATAGTGATCGAGGATGCCGAAGGTCAGTTCCACCTGGGTCTTCAACGACGCCTTGCGGGTCTCGTAGAGATCGAGGTACTGCATGCGCGCGGCGATGACCGCCAGCGCCACGATGCCGACCGCGATCAGGATCGTGAGCAGGTTGAGTTTGTGCCGGACCGGCAGGTTGGCGAAGCGACGGGACAGGTTCATGGCGAACTCGGGGGAAGAGGAAAAAAGGAATCAGGCGGCACGTCGCGACGAAGCGCGCGTGACCGGAGGCGCATGGGTTTCCAGACGGAATGTGGAGGCCGCCGCCACCAGATCCCGCGCTTGGTCTTCCATGCTGCGCGCGGCGGCGAAGGCTTCCTCGACCAGGGCGGCGTTCTGCTGGGTGGTCTCGTCCATCTGGGTGATGGTCTGGTTGACCTGCTCGATGCCGGCGGACTGTTCCTGCGAGGCGGCGGCGATTTCGGCCATGATGTCGGTGACCCGCTGGACCGAGGCGACAATCTCGCCCATGGTCGCGCCGGCCTGGTTGACCAGCGCCGAGCCGGTGGACACCTGGTCCACCGAGGCCTCAATCAGCCCCTTGATTTCCTTGGCCGCGTTGGCGCTGCGCTGGGC
>NZ_JBYMTH010000022.1:0-2379 GCF_057773065.1 Pseudoxanthomonas sp. 134C1 | reverse complement strand
ATTCCTGCTGCTTTCCCTGTCCGCCTGTGGTGCCTCGATGAAACCCAAGCCCGTCTATCGCGAAAATCCCCATCCCACCCAGGCCTACCGGCTGACGATGCGCATTGCGGATGCGCCGGGGCCGTTGCGGGTCATGCAGAGTACCGCGCGGTATGAAGTGACCAATACCGAGTGCCTGCCGCCGCCCATGGAGAACTTCGGCGGGGTGCCCTCGCCGATACCGCAGCGGCATGTCCCCTTCGAATTCGTTCGTTCTTCGGAAAACGCCTATACGGGTGTTTTTCATCTCGATGGGATGATTGACGAGGACTACTACGGACGGGGCGTATGTCGTTGGGAGATGATCCAGGTGTTGATGCACCTGAAAGCGACCGGGGCTGAAGGGGAAACCTTGTTCACGGCAAGTCTCATACCACGGCGGGACGGACTCTCTGGAGGCAAGCCGAAAACCATCTACTACATCAGGAACCAGTATCCCCGTATCCCGGGCTCTACTTCGGATACACCCGTCAGCAGTGGACAAACTGTTCGTTCAAGGATTGCGTCTTATCTTGCAGATGAAGATCTTTTCACCATCACGCTGGTGGCTGAGGAGATGACGCGATGAAGCTCGGCTCCCGGCAGTACTTGAATCTATCTGGGCGCAGCGAAGGAATGCCTAGGGTGCGACCGTCCTTCGTATCGGGGATAGGGCGACGAAGGCGATGGGCGCAGCCCGCCAGGCTGATATGGCCGGTATTCCTGCTGCTTTCCCTGTCCGCCTGCGGTGCCTCGATGAAATCCAAGCCCGTCTATCGTGAAAATCCGCATCCCACCCAGGCCTACCGGCTGACGATGCGCATTGCGGATGCGCCGGGGCCGTTGAGAATCATGCAGAGCGTGGCCTGGTATGAGGTGACCAATACCGAGTGCTTGCCGCCGCCCATGGAGAACTTTGGAGGTGTCCCGTCACCCATTCCGTTGGGGGACATCCCGATAGCGCTGACACGCGTGGCTGAGAATGAGTACACGGGTGTCTTTTACCTGGACGGCATGATTGACGAGGACTACCACGGCCGGGGTGTGTGCCGCTGGGAGATGAGCCAGGTGCTGATACACCTGAAGGCCACCGGCGCCGAAGGAGAGACCCTGTTTACGGCGAATCTGGAACAGCGATGGGATGGGTTCTCTGCGGACAAGCCGAAGACCACCTACTACATCAGGAACCAGTATCCCCGTATCCCGGGCTCTACTTCGGATACACCCGTCAGCAATGGACAAACTGTTCGTTCAAGGATTGCGTCTTATCTTTCAGATGAAGATCTTTTCACCATCACGCTGGTGGCTGAGGAGATGAGGCGATGAAGCTCGGCTCCCGGCAGCACTTGAATCTATATGGGTACAGCGAAGAAAGGCCTGGGGTGCGACCGTCCTTCGTATCGGGGATAGAGCGACGAAGGCGATGGGCGCAGCCCGCCCGGCGGATATGGCCGGTATTCCTGCTGCTTTCCCTGTCCGCCTGTGGTGCCTCGATGAAACCCAAGCCCGTCTATCGTGAAAATCCGCATCCCACCCAGGCCTACCGGCTGACGATGCGCATTGCGGATGCGCCGGGGCCGTTGAGAATCATGCAGAGCGTGGCCTGGTATGAGGTGACCAATACCGAGTGCTTGCCGCCGCCCATGGAGAACTTTGGAGGTGTCCCGTCACCCATTCCGTTGGGGGACATCCCGATAGCGCTGACACGCGTGGCTGAGAATGAGTACACGGGTGTCTTTTACCTGGACGGCATGATTGACGAGGACTACCACGGCCGGGGCGTGTGCCGCTGGGAGATGAGCCAGGTGCTGATACACCTGAGGGCGACCGGGGCTGAAGGGGAAACCTTGTTCACGTCAAGTCTCGTACCACGGCGGGACGAACTCTCTGGAGACAAGCCGAAAACGACCTACTACTGGAAAAAGCGATATCCCCATTCAATGGTGGAAAACTATCCTGATCATGGTAGGGCAGCGCGAGAGGGCTTCCGCCCTGAATTGAGAGACGACCTGTTCACCATCACGCTGGTGGCTGAGGAGATGACGCGATGAAGCTCGGCTCCCGGCAGCACTCGAATCCATCTGGGCACAGCGAAGAAACGCCTGGGGTGCGACCGGCCTTCGTATCGGGGATAGAGCGACGAAGGCGATGGGCGCAGCCCGCCAGGCGGATATGGCCGGTATTCCTGCTGCTTTCCCTGTCCGCCTGTGGTGCCTCGATGAAACCCAAGCCCATCTATCGCGAAAATCCCCATCCCACCCAGGCCTACCGGCTGACGATGCGCATTGCGGATGCGCCGGGGCCGTTGAGAGTCATGCGGAGTCTGGCAATTTACAACGTGGTCAATCGCGAGTGCTTGCC
>NZ_JBYMTH010000021.1:0-2466 GCF_057773065.1 Pseudoxanthomonas sp. 134C1 | reverse complement strand
GCGAGACGATGTCGGTGAGCTGGGCGACGGTGGCGTTGGCGTCGTCGCGCATGCGGGCGAACACGCCGTGGAAGTCGCCGTCCATGCGGGTGGTGAGGTCGCCGCGGGCGATGGCCTGGAGCAGCTGGGAGACCTGGTCCAGGTTGCCGTCGGTGGTTTCCATGAGCTGGTTCAGGCCGGCGACCATGTCGCGGAAGTCGTACTGGTAACGGTCCACCTCACCGCGCTGGCTGAAGTCGCCGGCGGCCGCGGCGCTGGCCAGGCGCTTGATTTCGGCATTGATGGCCGACAGGCTCGCCTTGGTGGCGCGCATCGCCTCGGTGATGACCGCCTTCTCGCCCGGCAGGTCCTCCATGTCCACCGACAGATCGCCGACGGCGTAGTGCCGCATCACTTCCACCGCGCGCATCTTCACACCGATGTGCTGGGCGATGAGGGCATTGGTGTCGCGCGCCATGCGGCCGTACTCGCCGGGGAAAACAACATCGTCGATGCGGTAGCTGATCTGGCCTTCGTCATGGCGGCGGGTCATCTCGCCCAGCGCGTCGATCAGCGCGTGGATCTGGCTCTGCATGCGATGCATCGCGCCCTGCAACTGGCCCAGTTCGTCGCTGCGATCCTGCTGGATGCGGTTGTCCAGGCGACCTTCGGCGATCGCGTGCGATACCCGCACCGCCTCGGCCAGCGGCTTGAGCACCTGCCGGCGCATCAGCACGTACAGCGCGCCGCACAGGACGCCGGCGGCGATCAGGCCGACCACCATGATGGTGAACAGCAGCGAGCGTGCCTGCTGCATCAGCAGCGAGCGCGGCACCACCACGCCCAGCGCGAAGCGCTGGGTCGCCTGGCCGATCTGCAGGGGCACGTAGGCTTCCATCATCTCTTCGTCCTGTGCCGCGTCCTGACGTTCGCGGAACACGGATTCACCCTTGGCGACGCTGGCCAGCACCGCGCGGGTATCGGCGTCCTCCAGCTTGCGTCCGACCTTGGCCGGATCCGGATCGGCGATCACGGTGCCGGCCGGCGACAGCAGGCGGACATGGCCACCGCCCATCGGGCGCAGCCTGGCGATGGATTTCTGCAGGGATTCGAGCGCGAAATCCACGGTCATCGCGCCGACGAAGCGGTCGTTCTCCACGATCGGCGTGGCCAGCGTGGTCATCAGTATCTTGCGGCCGCCGATCTCGTACTCGTAGGGCTCCAGCACCACCGGTTGCTTGAGCTTGCGCGGCAGCAGGTACCAGTCGCCGTTGCCCGGCACTTCATAGTCGCGCAGCGCCTCCAGCATCGGCTGGCCGCCGCTCCATGCCCAGTAGCTCATGAACCGGCCGGTGGCGTCATGGCCCTCGGTGGCGACGTTTTCCGCATCCTTGCCGTCGAATGCCTGCGGCTCCCAGATGGTGCCCACGCCTATCCATTCGGGATGGGCCGTCAGCTGCTGGCGGATGATCGCGCTGGCCGTGCCGCGATCGAGGCCACTGTGCGCCCGCTGGCTGAGGAAACTGTCGCGGAGGGTCTCGTTGGTGGAGAACGCGCGGCCCAGGTCTCCGGAGATGCGTTCGGCTTCCGCCTGCGCCAGGTTCTGCATGCTGGCGTGCGCGCTGTCCATCAGCGCGTGGCTGCTGCGCACGTAGGTGATCAGGGCGGTGACGCCGAACGCCAGCGCGGCGATCAGGGCGGTACCGGACATCAGGCGGGTGGCGACACTGCTGGCAACGAATTGCCGGAGGGAACGGATCATGTAAATGGCCGGTAGTGAGGACGGGAGAATCACAAGGCCGATGGGGGGAGCGGTCTGCAAAGCACTCCATCGGCCGTGCGCCGCCGGGCTTTAGGCGTAATCGCGTTTTTGTCCGATGGCGTGCGCGTGGAGATGCGTGAGGGAGCGAGAGGCCGCGGGCGTGCGCGGTCGCGCGAAGCGATTGCCGTTGGCGCCTGTTGCGGGCGCGAAGGGCAAATCCCCCTCAATCCCCCTTCTTCGAAGGGGGAGGCGAAAGCGGAAAGGCGGCAATCAGAACTCCTGCCAGTCGCCGTCGGCCAAGGCCGGTTCGAGCTTGCGGCGGACCGGGGCGGGCTTGCGCGGCGCGGGGCGTGCCGGCGTCCGTGCCGTCGGCGCGTTCATCGTCGTCGCGGCGAGTGCCGGCGCAGACGGGGAGCGCGCGCTCCGCACCGTTTCGCCTTCAATGACGAACACGTCCACCGCTTCGGAGAGCAGGCGGGCCTGGTCTTCCATGCTGCGCGCGGCGGCGGAGGCTTCCTCGACCAGGGCGGCGTTCTGCTGGGTGGTCTCGTCCATCTGGGTGATGGTCTGGTTGACCTGCTCGATGCCGGCGGACTGTTCCTGCGAGGCGGCGGCGATTTCGGCCATGATGTCGGTGACCCGCTGGACCGAGGCGACAATCTCGCCCATGGTCGCGCCGGCCTGGTTGACCAGCGCCGAGCCGGTGGACACCTGGTCCACCGAGG
>NZ_JBYMTH010000020.1:0-4009 GCF_057773065.1 Pseudoxanthomonas sp. 134C1 | reverse complement strand
TGGTGGTGACGACCTGGCCGACGACGTTGCCGCCCTGGGAGGCGACCGAGGCCGCGCCGATGGCGAGCTGGTTGGCCTGGCGGGCCGAGTCGGCGTTCTGGCGGACGGTGGAGGTCAGTTCCTCCATGGAGGCGGCGGTTTCTTCCAGGTTGGCGGCCTGCTGTTCGGTGCGGCGGGACAGGTCGGCGTTGCCGGAGGCGATTTCGCCGGCGGCGGTGTTGATGGCGGTGGAGGCGTCCTGGATGCGCGAGACGATGTCGGTGAGCTGGGCGACGGTGGCGTTGGCGTCGTCGCGCATGCGGGCGAACACGCCGCCCAGCGCCTGGCTGCCGTCGCCGTCCATGCGCACCGTTAGATCACCTCGCGACAGCGCCGAAAGCAGGGTTGAAACCTGCGCCAGGCTGCCGGCGTTGGTGTCCAGCAGGCGGTTGAGCTGTTCGGCCAGTTGCAGGAAGAAGCCCCGCTTGCCGGCGGTGTCCACGCGCCGGGAAAGATCGCCGGCGATGGCGGCGCCGATGATGCTGGCGACTTCCTCCTCCACCCGTACTTCGGGCGTGCGATCCCGCCACTCCACCACGTAACCCAGCGGCTGGCCCTGGAGATCGCTGACCCGCGAGATTTCCTGTCCGAACCAGGCATCGCCCAGCCGGATCTGTCCGCGATGGGTGGCCTGCATCCGTTCGAGATAGTCCGCGATGCGTTGTTGCTCGGCGTGGAAGACATCGATGCTGCTGCCGATCAGGCGGTCCGCGTCGAACCGGGGCAGGGCGCGCTGGATGTCGCCGGCGTAGGACGCCAGCAGTTCGGTCACCGCGCGGTTGGCGTAGATGATCTCGCGCTCCGGCGACGCGATCATGACGCTGGTGCCGGCATTGTCCAGCGCGGTGCGGATGCGCAGGTTCTCGTCGGCGATGCGGCGTTCCTGCGCGGTGCGTTCCCGCAACTGCGTGACCATGTCGGCCAGGGCGGCGTTCATCTTGCCGATTTCATCGCCGGACGCGGCGGCGATGCGCACGTCCAGATTCCCCTTGGCCACCGCCTGGATGGCGCGCACGGCGCCGGCCATCGGGGTCAACACCGATCGGGCGATCAGCCAGCACAGGACCAGCGCCGCCAGCAGCACCAGCACGCCGGCCAGGATCAGCACGCGGGCGAAACTCCAGGCCCGCGCTGCGATGTCGTCCACGTATTCGCCACTGCCGATCACCCAGCCCCAGGGCCGGTACAGCGCCACGTAGGAAATCTTCTGGACCGGTTCGTCGACCCCGGGCTTGGCCCAGGTGTAGTCCAGGAAGCCGCCGCCCGCGGGGCCGCGCGCCAGCTTCACCATTTCGACGAAGATGCGCTTGCCGTCCGCGCTGGTCTGCTCGCCGAGGAACTTGCCGTCCAGCGCGGTCTGGTGCGGGTGCATCAGCATCGTCGGCGCCTGGTCGTTGACCCACAGGTAGTCGCTGCCGCCGGGACTGCGCAGCGCGGCGACCGCGGCCAGGGCCTGGCGCTTGGCCGACGCTTCGTCGAGCGCGCCGTCACGGGCCAGGGTCTGGTAGCGATCGATGATGCCGAGCGCGGCGCCCACCCGGGTCTGCAGTTGCTGGCGCTCGTTCTGCAACAGTTCGGTGTGATTGCGGCGCGCGGTCACCGTGCACAGGGCGACGACGCCGATGGCCAGCACGGCCAGCATCAGGAGGAACTTGCCGCGCAGGGACAGATCGCTGAAACGCGGACGGGTTGTTGCGGACTTCATGGGTACTTCCGGTCACTTTCTGGCAGAGGGGCGCGGGGCCCGATAGTGCTATCGGCGCGGTGCGCGCTGGCGTTGAATCATCCTTGGTCGTAGGGGAATGCCTGACAGGGGACCACGCGGGGCGTGCGCGGGCGCAGGGGAAGCCGGGCCTCCCCTGCGCGGATCGTCATGCGGTGGAACCGTCGCGCGGAGCGGCCTCAGGCCGCTTCGGCCTCGGCGGTGTGTTCGGTCAGATCGGCGCTGTCGATCAGGGTCTCGATGTCCAGCAGGATCAACATGCGGTCGTCGACCGTGCCGATGCCGGAAATGAAACGTGTGTCGACGCTGGCGCCGAATTCGGGGGTCGGGCGGATCTGTTCGGGATTCAGCGGAATCACGTCGGAAACGCTGTCGACCACGATGCCGACCACCCGATCCTCGACGTTGAGCACGATCATCACGGTGAAGGCGTCGTAGCGCGCCTCCTTCAGGCGCAGCTTCAGGCGCAGGTCGATGACCGGGACGATGGTGCCGCGCAGATTGATGACGCCCTTGATGTACTCGGGCGCGTCGGGCAGCCGGGTGACGGCGTCATAACCACGGATCTCCTGGACCTTCAGGATGTCCACGCCGTATTGCTCCTCGCCCAGCGCAAAGCTGAGGAACTCCGCGGCCGTGGTCTTGTTGTCGCTCATCGCAATGCTCCTGTGCATTCTGGCTGGGACGCGGCGGCGTCCTTCCCGCTACTCATCGGCCGGGATGGCGGGGACTTTAGGCGGGGAGGGGACGGGGCGGCGGAACTGCGACGGACGCCGCAGGACCGGCCCGGTTCAGCCGATCCCGCGCTCGCGGGCACTTCGCTGGCGCTCCATGCGGAAGATGTAGCGCTGGATCTGGGCGTCGCCGCCGCGTGGCAGATCGGTGAACTGGCAGCCGGCCCGCCAGATTTCCCGGCCATTGGGGCGGGACTGGCGGAACAAGTTCTTGACCATCAGCCGCACCTGCAGCGGCTCGCCGTCAGGCAGCAGCAGCCGGCAGTCCGTGTATTCGCGATAGGGACGGAAATCCGGCCGCTCCGCCGGAACCTCCACCGCCACGCCGCCCCCGCTGATATCGAGCACGCGCATTTCCACCCATTGCGGTTCCTCTTCTTCCACGCCGAACGGAATCAGGCAGCGGACCGGATGCGAGACCGGAATCTGCAGGCGGTAGAACTCCCGCCGTTGCAGGCGCATCACCCGTTCGGGCAGCGGCGCCTGGAACGCGACCTGGCCATCCAGCATCAGGCGCCCGCAGCCGGACAGCGGGAACTGCACGTGCACGCGGTCCAGTTGCGACACGCAGATGATCTGGTCCGCGTCCTCGACCGCGCGGTTGATGGTCGCGCTGATGCTGCCGTCGAACAGCAGATGGCTTTCGTCGTCGGAGAGCCCGATGAGCGCGGTGGGAAAAACATGGCCGCGCGGAACCAGGTGCGCGCTGATCAGGGCGCGGCGATCGATCAGTGCCTGCAGCACCTGGCGGATATCGCGCGGGTGCCTGAGCAGGTACTTCTCTTCTTCGTCGTACCGCACAGGTTCCTGGGTGGCGGCCTCGATCTGGTCGGACATACGCTCGGTGTGGGAAACGGAAGAATGGCCAGGCCCGGTGGGGAGCGGGACACCTGCCGATATATCGACCTCGTCACGGATTCTTTAGAGGAAGGGAGAGCGATCGTGACGGGGATTGCTCCGCGCCTGGGGGCGCTTGTTCCCGGCACGAAGAGCAAATCTCCCTCAATCCCCCTTCTTCGAAGGGGGAGGCGAAAGCGGAAAGGCGGCAATCAGAACTCCTGCCAGTCGCCGTCGGCCAGGGCCGGCTCGGGTTTGCGGCGGACCGTGGCGACGGGTTTGCGCATCACGGGCTTCTGCGCAGGAGCGGTCTCCGGCCGTGAACGTTTCGCTTGGGAAACGGGCACCTGAGGAGTCCGCGCCACGGACGACGCGGCCACCGCGGTGTCTTCAATGACGAACACGTCCACCGCTTCGGAGAGCAGGCGGGCCTGGTCTTCCATGCTGCGCGCGGCGGCGGAGGCTTCCTCGACCAGGGCGGCGTTCTGCTGGGTGGTCTCGTCCATCTGGGTGATGGTCTGGTTGACCTGCTCGATGCCGGCGGACTGTTCCTGCGAGGCGGCGGCGATTTCGGCCATGATGTCGGTGACCCGCTGGACCGAGGCGACAATCTCGCCCATGGTCGCGCCGGCCTGGTTGACCAGCGCCGAGCCGGTGGACACCTGGTCCACCGAGG
>NZ_JBYMTH010000019.1:0-4356 GCF_057773065.1 Pseudoxanthomonas sp. 134C1 | reverse complement strand
GATCATGGCGATCGGCCTTTCGCAGGTAGTAGCCGACGGTCCAGTCCAGGGCGCGCTCGCCGGTGGAGGACCAGCGCAGCTCGTGGGTGCGCACGCCAATCTGGATGTTGCTCACATAGGTGGTGGTGGGGTTGAGCATGCCGTCGTTGGCATAGGTCAGGTCCGCGTCGGCGAAGGAATAGAACAGCTGCGAGCCCTCGAACGCGTAGCTGGTGGACAGGCTGGCCACGTCCCATTCGTCGGTGTTGGCATAGAAGGAATTGGTGGTGCGGTTGTCCAGCGAACCGTTGCCGCCGCCGGGGGCGTCGGAGTCGTACTTCCAGTAGGCCAGGTCCAGGTTCCAGCGTTCGGTGGGGGTGAAGCGCAGCTTGACCCGGCCGGTCTTGACCCGCTGTTCGTTGATGTCCTTGCGGCCGGTGTTGGCATCGTCAATCCAGCCGGAGAGCGATTCGTCGGTCACCGCCACGCGCGCGGCCAGTTTGTCCTTGACCAGGGGGACGTTGAGCATGGCCTTGCCGCCCCAGCCGTTGCCGCCGTCGCGGGTGCTGGAGGTGGAGGCTTCGAAGGCCGCGTCGAAGGCGTCCATGTCCGGCTTGCGGGTCAGGGTGCGCACGGTGCCGCCCATGGAGCCTTCGCCGAACAGGGTGCCCTGCGGGCCCTTGAGGATTTCGACCCGGTCGATGTCCCAGGAGCGCACTTCCGGGTACCAGGGCACGGTGACGCCGGTGAAGGGGATGTCGTCCAGGTAGTAGCCGTTGTCGTTGCCGCCCAGCGAACTGGAGACACCGCGGATCTGCACCTGCAGGAATCCCATGCCGTTGTCGACGGCGCCCGCGCCGGGCGTCATGGCGATGATCTCGGCGACCTTGCTGATGCCCATGGCGTTGATCTGCTCACCGGTGACGGCGGTCATGGCGATGGGCACGTCGATCTGGCGCTCGTCGCGCTTGCGCGCGGTGACCGTGACCGCGCCGAGATCGGTGGCCTCGCTCTGCGGCTTGCCATCGGCCTGGTCATCGGCGCTGGCGGGGGCGGCGATGAGCGCCGCCAGGCACAGCAGGATGCCCTGGCTCAGGCCATTGCGGCGGGTGCGGGACTGGTCCCGGGCTTGCAGGAAACGGTTCACGGATAAGCGTCCTCATGTCGTCTGGGTGATACAGGGAAGTCATGACCCTGTAACAATCACGACGAGCGACGGCCCGGATCCGGAAATGTTTCGACTGCAACTTCATGCACACGAAAGCCCTCCACGCCCGCGTGCCGATGGCGTTTCACTTTTCGCTTCCTGCTTCGTCTAGGGATCCATGGATACCCGTAGAGACATGCCCATGGGCGAACCGGACGGACCATCGGCCGGCGACATGCCGCCGAAGGCGGAAGTGCTGGTGCGCAACTTCAACCAGGCGTTGATCCGCTCGCTGCAGCAACGGCTGGGTTCTTACGAGGATGCGCGCGACGTGGCCCAGGAGGCCTACGCGCGGTTGCTCAACCTTGGCCAGGATCAGGTCGTCAGCTACCATCGCGCCCTGCTGTTCAAGATTGCGCAGAACCTGGCGACGGATCTGCTGCGTCGTCGCGCCTACACCGAGTTGCCGGAACCGGACGATCTGGGGTTCTGGCCGGATCCCGCCGCCGATCCCGAACGGTCGGTGCGCGCGCGCAACGTGCTCGAACGCCTGCCGGCGCTGCTGGCGGAATTACCGCCCAATTGCGCCGAGGCGTTCCGGTTGGTGCGGCTGAAGCAATGCAGTTTCAAGGAAGCGGCGGAGCGGTTGGGTGTCACCGAGCGCATGGTGCGCATCTACCTGGCCAAGGCGCTGGCGTTGTGTCAGCTGCGGCTGGATGAAATCAGGGAGGACGAGTGATGAAGGATTCCGCGCTGAACAGCCGCGAGCGCATCGTCGAAGAGGCTTCCGAGTGGGTCGTTCGCCTGCAGGACGAGGATCTTTCCTACGAGCGGATCGAGGAGTGGAACCGCTGGATGGAGGCATCGCGCGAGCATGCGCAGGCCTTCGAGGACGTCAGCCTGATGTGGCAGGTGTCGGCGCAGTTGCCCGGGGATCTGTTGCCGGTGGCCAGAACGGTCCGCAGCGAGGCCACGCCGGCCCCGCGTCCCGGGACGGAGAGCCTGCCGGCGCACGCCTCCCGCTCCGCGCGTCGAGGATGGCGATTGCGCTGGGCCGCCGCCGCGGCGGTCCTGGGCGTCACCGTGGCCGGAATCGCCGTGCGCACGCTGGATGACGGCAACCGCCCGCGCACCGACGCGGTGGAGGTGTTCGTCACCGGCAAGGGCGAGTTGAAGCACCTCGTGCTGGATGACCGTTCGCAGGTGGAACTGGGGCCGGACAGCCGTCTGCGCGTTCAGATCGGGCCGGAACGGCGCCAGATCGAACTGACCGGTGGCCAGGCCTATTTCACCGTGGCGAAGGATCCCGCGCGTCCCTTCGAGGTGCGGGCCGGAGGATTGATCGCGCAGGCCCTGGGCACCCAGTTCAGTGTCGAGGACACGACCGCGGTGGTGTCGGTCACCGTGGCCGAGGGCCATGTCCAGGTCAACGACGTCTCGCCCGAGCGGGAGGTGGCCGCGGAGGGCGAAAAGACGGTGCAGCTCATCGCCGGGCAGCAGGCCACGCTGGACGAAGCGGGTGGGCTGAGCACGCCGCGCCGCGTCGATCTGGACGATGCGCTGGCGTGGAAGGAGGGCAGCGTCGTGTACGCCAGCGAACCGCTGCGCAACGTGGTGGCCGATCTCAACCGGTATTCGCGCGTGCGAGTGGTGCTCGACGACGCCGCGCTGGCGGAACGTCCCGTCACCGGACGCTGGCTGACCAACGACGTGGATGCTTGGCTGAAGGGAGTCGCCGGAGCGTTCTCGCTGGAGGTGCTGCGCTATCCTGACCGCATCGTGCTGCAGCGGCGGAAGGACGCGGCGGACAGGTGATGGCGGACGGATAGCGGGGGCGATCATCATCCAGCGAGTCGGACAGCGGGCGGCAGTCGCGGGGTGGCGCAGGAAGGTGCTGGCGTTGCTGTGCTCGATGGCATGCGGCGGCGCGTTGGCGACGGCGCCCGTCGGATCCTTCCGGGAGTTCGACATTCCGGCCAAGCCGCTCGATGCCGCGCTGATCGATTTTTCCCGGCAGTCCGGGTTGCAGGTGTTCTCCAGTTGCGCGGGTTCGCGCACCGTGGCCGCCATCCAGGGACGCTGGGAACCTATCCGCGCGCTCGAACGGATGCTGGCCGGCACCGGCTGTCGTTTCAGCCTGCATGACAACGGCACCGTGAGCATCCAGCCGCAGACGGTCGCGGATCCGGCGGTGGCGGTGATGCCGGCCGTCGGAGCGCCGCCGCGGACGGCGGAGATTCCGATGGTCCGCAGCATGGTCGGGTTGCGGGTCACCGCGCGCCGGCGCGACGAGCGCCAGATCGACGTGCCCATCGCCATGACCGCCGTCACCGGTGAGCAGATCAACGCCATGGGCATCAGCAAGGTCGCCGAGATCATCGCCATGACGCCCGGCGCGGGCGCCGTCGACAACGGCATGGGATTCCTGCAGGTGCAGATCCGCGGTGTCTCCAGTTCGCTGGGCGGCAACGACAACGGCTACTACCTGGACGACATCCCCTTCACCGGCGTCACCGTGCCCTGGTACCCGGAAGTGCGCTCCTGGGACATCGACCGGGTCGAAATCCTCAAGGGCCCGCAGGGCACCCTGTTCGGCGAAGGCTCCATGGGCGGCACCGTGCGCACCCTGACCCGCAAGCCGGACATGGACGCCTTCGACGCGGCCTTCGAAGCCTCCACCTCCAGCACCCGCGACGGCGGCAACGGCTGGGGCGGCAAGGCCATGCTCAACGTCCCCCTGGTCAAGGACAAACTGGCCGCGCGCGTGGCGGTGACCGACGAATCGCTCTCCGGCTGGATTGACGATGCCAACACCGGCCGCAAGGACATCAACGAACAGCGGGTCAAGACCGGCCGGGTCAAGCTGCGCTTCACCCCCACCGAACGCTGGAACCTGGACCTGGCCTACTGGAAGTACGACTCCGACGCCCCCGGCGGCGGCAACGGTTCGCTGGACAACCGCACCACCAATTCCTTCTATGCCAACACCGACGAATGGGACGTGGCCAGCCTGTCCACCAGCTACGCGTTCGAGGGCTCGCAGCTGTTCTATTCCTTCGCCGACGCGGACCTGACCTATGCCAACGACGGCATGCTCAACCCCACCACCACCTATGTGAGCAACATCCAGATTGGCGTGCGCACCCACGAGCTGCGCTGGTCCTCCACCGGCGAGCGCGCCCTGGACTGGACCGTCGGCTACTACCTGCGAAAGGCCGATCGCCATGATC
>NZ_JBYMTH010000018.1:0-10099 GCF_057773065.1 Pseudoxanthomonas sp. 134C1 | reverse complement strand
GGGTTCTACCCCGCTAACACGGACACTTCAAAGAAGCCTCATCATGGGGCAGGAGGAGTGTCATGGCACAACGAAGAAAGTTCAGCGAAGAGTTCAAGCGTGAGGCGGTTGGCCTGACGCGGCTTCCCGGCGCCAACGTCAGCCAGATTGCCCAGGACTTGGGCATCGGCGGCAATTTGTTGTTCCGATGGCGGCGTGAGTTGGATGTTCACGGCAAGAAGTCGTTCGTGGGTGCCGGCGTGGCCCGCGATCAAGAGATCCTGGCGCTCAAGCGACAATTGGCGCGGGTAACGAAGGAGCGGGATTTTTTGCGCGATGCGGCGGCGTTCTTCGCCAAGGAATCGTCTTGAGGTACGAGGCGATCCGACGCCACCGCGACCAGTACCCGGTTCGTTTGATGTGCCGATGCCTGAAGGTCTCGTCCAGCGGGTTCCACGATTGGTGCACGCGCCAGCCCAGTACCCGCGCACGAGACAACACGCGATTGTTGGAGAAGATCCGGGGACACCATGCCGCCAGCGATGGCGTAATGGGCGCACCGCGCATACTTGAAGCGTTGAGCTACGAAGGCGAGACGGCCAGCCCCAATCGGATTGCCCGGTTGATGGCAGCCAACGGGCTGGCTGGGGTGCCGCAGCGGCGGCGCTGGCGGCACAAACCCTCGGGCGTGCCGCCGGCCTTCGTGCGCAATCACCTGGCACGCGACTTCACCGCCAACGAGCCCAACACCAAGTGGGTGGTGGACATCACCTGCCTGCGCACCGGCGAAGGCTGGCTGTACCTGTGCGCGGTGCTCGACCTGTACTCGGGCAAGGTTGTCGGCTGGTCGATGGCGTCGGTGCAGGACCGTCACCTCGTGCTGAAGGCGGTGATGATGGCGTGCTGGCAGCGCCAGGATCGCAGCGAAGTCATCCTGCACTCCGATCGCGGCACGCAGTTCACCAGCGCCGAGTACCAGCAGTTCCTGAAAGACCACCGCATCGTCAGCAGCATGAGCGATGTAGGTCACTGTGGCGACAACGCGGCGGCGGAAGGCTTCTTCGGCAAACTCAAACGCGAGCGGGTCTACCGGCGGCGCTACCTGACGCTGGCCGAAGCCAGGGCCGATGTGTTCGATTACATCGAGCGGTTCCATAACCCCCTCATCCAGCGCAGGCTCGATGCCAGGGATCAGGCCTTTAGACTCTTAACCCAATCGTCCGTGGAAACGGGGTAGAACCCGATGGACCCCGTGCTGGCCTGGAGGTATCTGCCCTGAGCGGCCCCCTGAGTCTGGCGCTGGCCTATCGCCAGCTCCGCAGCCCGTATGCGGGGATGCCGCTCCCCGTAGAGATTGAAGTCGAAATTCTGGGCGAGGATGTCCCATATGTCCCATACAAATGAAGTGTGGCTGACGCAAGTTGTGAGCGTCTGAGACGGCGGAGCGAACGGAAACGCGAACTGCCAGGCATGTGTCAGGTCAGCATCGAAGATGCGTGTCCGGAGTCATGCCCACCTCTTATTAATCGCAACGCACGGAACCCGAAAGGCGCCTTTCGGGCTTCCTTCCTAAGTACCCCATTCTCAGATGCACGATGTGCAGCCATGGGCGAGTTGCCGGCTGCCGAAATCTGGAGTTCCACTTGAACAGCGAAGAACGACCCCAACACCCTAATGTGTCGGCACCACCAGCCAGCACCGTACAATCAAGTTCAAAGCGAGATTCCCGAACAACATACAGGGAGCGCAGCGACTGCAATGCAGCCATGGGATACCCGCCCGACGCAGCGTTGCGCCGGTCAGGCGCCAAGCGCAAGCCCATCCGGAACATGCGCCATCGGACACAAGCGCTTGAGCTGGGCAAGGCTCGAAAATCGGGTGATGCACGACAGGTCGCGCTGCAGGAATTGGTTCTCGCGCGGACCATTCTTCCAGGCGAACATCTCGATGCCGAGCCGGAGCTTTCCAACATGGCGTTCGTGCCATATCGTTTCATGTCGCCGTATCGGCGAACGCAAGAGTTCGGGCGTATTTTCGATGAAATGTATCGGGAATACCGGAAGCGTTACTGGGCTAAAGATACACGGCTGGCCCCGAGGGCACAGCTCTACGCATGGCCGGATAGCGACATCGTAGCCCTATGGCAAGCACGCCAGCATGCGGATTTGCTGGGACTGCCGTATCGGTACTACTTGCGACAGGCTTTCGAGTACTGCTTCTCGGCAGGGTACAAGCGATGTCCAGCACCGAACCAGATATGGCGAGACCCGGTGCTCAAGGCCGTGGACGCCGAGGCCAAGCGCGGTGTCAGCCTAGCGGCCAGCAAGGAGTATTGGCCGGAACGACTGGACCCCATGTTCCTTGCCGAGAATTATCGGGGTCACCCAGTGCAGGTGGCCGCCCACGACAACCTGGTCGCGAATGTCAAACAGTTCCCCGACGAGTTCAAGCTAGGCGTGTTGCTGATGCGGGACAAAATTATCCCGGAACACATAGCGCGCGAGCGGTTCGGGGACGCGCGTGTCGATAAAATATTGGCCGAGTACGTTCCGTTCGAGCCGCGTGAGATGGGCGAACCCTTGCCAGTGGAAGCACAGCCTATGCTGGGCTGTTTCGGGACGTATCGCGCAGCTTCCAATGTCTGCCAAGCATGTCCCCTGGCTGCTGCATGCATGACACTGGACGCCGAGGTTCGTGCCGCGCTGGTAGCGCGACATGGGACGGATGCGCCAAGGGCATCGAAACAGACCAGCGATGCGACCGAACGTAAGCGTCGACAACGAGCGCGCGAGCGCCTAAACCGGGAGGCTGGACGGAAAGGTAGCGCCGAGGATGGGCTGCAGCAGGGCTGATTGAAGCCTGCAAAGCATTCCGGAAGGGTGTCACGAATCCTATATATTTATAATTACTACTTAAAAAGTATATTATAAAAAAGCAAAATTCGTGACATCAGACGGGATGTTTTCCTGCTCGACTCCCGTACCCCTCCGGGGTCGTCGGGGCCTACGGCCCGCTGCCACCTTCGGGATGGATTGCGCATCCCTACGGGTGCACGCAATGGTTTTTGTCTCCGGGATTGATGGGAAGGGCCTCAAAGTTGGGTCGCTGTTTCCTTCCCAACTTCCGGAACCCGTCTACAACCGCGCAGGAACTTCTCCGAGACGTCCCTGTGATTTTCCTTTTCAGTCTCACGACAAAGGCCGTGCGGAGCTTAGAGTGCTCCCTGCTGCGTCGTAGCCATGAAGCCGCGACTAACTCCAAGCCAAGCACAATGAAACTCCATGCCATTATGGCTGCAGGCGCAACGCGGGGCCCACGAACTCTGCGTGCTTTGCATGGATAACCAGCACCGGATAGGGTCTGCCCGCATGTATGAAGTGCCAGACCACGCTTCACTTCACACCAACAACGCATTCTGCCGTACAACCACCACTCCATTGCCGGCGAAACCATCTCGACTCGCCCCTGCACTTGAATGCCTCTGGCAGACATGGAAAAGGCCAGCTCTATACAGCTGAGGCCTCAGAGCAAAACATTTCTCTCATCGCCTAGCAGCCAAATCGCTGCATACGTCCTCTCGATTCAAGTGGGGCACCGAGGTGAAACAACAGCTGCTAATAAACGAACTTACGAATTAGCTTGAGAGCGGAGCCCCCCTATAAAGCTTCAATTCTATAGGGTGGCATTAACGCAACGGATCTCGACCAGACTGACATGATCTGCTTCAATCATTCTTGACCAACGAAGCTAACTATACTGAGATCGCTCTTTCGAATCTTATAAACCGCACCGCCACCCTTGACTATTTCCCCTCGCTCCGGTCCTTTAAGCCTAAATACCACAAAAAATATATCACCCGCATCATTTAGGCCAATAGAATAATTGTCAATGTTTCCAACGAACTCATCATATTCAGTTTCGAATGGTGAGCTTTTAATCTTTGTTGAAAAATCATGCCGAGCAATTTCTGCGGCCTGAAGCAAGGGCAAACATTTCTCGCCAGCCCGCAGATTAATTGCCATCATTACCCCGACAAGGGTACACACCAGCAAAATCAAACCAAAGCTTTCTCTCTTAATTAATTTCATATCAACTCACCGAGTAAGGTTATTCCAAACCTCATTGAAAGCACTATTTGTTCCGGCGCATCTACAAGCGTCACCATTATTTGGCGTTGAGCGCGTATCTACCTCTACCGTCCGTGATCCCGTATTCCTCAGGATTCTGCCACTTGGAGTCCCGAGATAATCCGTATGACCAGGACGACGATTGAAATAGTCGGCACCAGAGAACCCTTCACCAGGATAGCCAGGATTTACATCACCATGAGTATGGTAGTTCCCTACCGCACCTGGAACCGGCTTTCCCAGATTTATAGAGTGCTGACTGCCTTTTATCGGTGCAGTGTATGAATACCAACCATTTGCCGTTTTATAGAACCAACCTCCGTACTCGCGATCTTGTCGGATCGATGTCGGGTTGATATCCCCTATCGCATTCGCAGCAGCAAGATCAAGCGTAGCGTAACAATCACCTGCGGCCAACCCTAGCGGGTCAATGAGGCCAATTGGGTCCCCTCCAACGTAGGTGTATGTGTTTAGGCCACCATTCAAACCTATTGGGTCGCTTTGCGTATAGCGCCCCAGTCGCGGATCGTAGTATCGATTCGCGTTGTACCAGAGCCCCGTCTCTTTGTCGTGATATTGGCCTGGCAGCCCCACATTCAGGCCTCCAATCGAATCCAGCGTCACCGCCCTGTCAAACGCGTAGTTGTTTGCTTTCCAAACGACCGCCTTAGCAGTGTTCGTGACGGTTTCGGGACGTCCCAAATGGTCTCCATGCACATAGAACAACTGGCCGTTCCGCACGATTCCGACAAGCTGCCCATAGAACCAGAGATAGCTCGTCCAAACGGCGCCATTGTCCTTGTACTCGCCTAACAGCGAGCCATCCGGTCCATAGGTATATCGGTAGTTCCCATGACTCGGGGCCGATTTCCAGACGCGTTGGTTGAGCGCGTTGTGTGCGTAGGTGTTGGTCCCCGCTGGATACGTCACGCTCGTATAATTGGGTTCATTGTGTGCGATGGTCACATCCCGCGAGGCCGTCTTCATCATGTTGAAGGCATCATAGCCATAGGACGCTGTGGACCCGCCCCACGACATGGTGCTTCGGTTGCCACGATTGTCGTGGGTATACACAAAATCACCCATGGAATTGACACGATTACTGCCGGCGGCCACGCCAACAGTCTGGTCCCAGGTCCATTGGTGACGCGTCCTGTTGCCGTTCGCGTCATACCAGAAGCCCTGATTTCCCGAGGTCGACGTCACCGACGTCAAGCGACTGACATTGTCATATGCGAAATTCTGGGTGAGATTCGCATTGGGGGTATTCGCGACCTGCGTGATCTGGTCGCCCGCGTTATAGCCATAGTTGAGCTTCTGGATGAATGCGCTTCCGGAGTGGATGGTAGCCAACTGGGTGATGCGCAGGTCCGTGTCGTACTGAATGCTGCGAACCAGCCCATTCCCATACGACCAACCGCTAGGGGGGCCGAACGCACGCGTCGTCACTCCGCCTACCACAGTGGTAATGACACCCCCGATGTTGGTGGTCATGGCCAGCAACTGCCCGCCAGAATAGCCATAGCCAACGGCCACGCCGCTCGGATAGGAGATGGATATCAGCCTTTGCATGCCGTCATAGGCGTAACCGGTCCAATACTCTGGGCCACCTGGTGTATTGATATCCCGCTGTACGGAAAGTTGGCCCTCGGGGGTATAGCCGTAGATGGTCGAGTTCAGTGTCTGCACAGGGTTTGATGTAGAGACTGCACACAGCCTCGACTTACCGTTGGTGCACGTGTCGTAGCTATACCACCGCGCTTCGGTACCCGTTCCCGACCACGTCAGTCGCCCCAGTCCGTCGTAGCTATAGCCCAGTGCACTTCCATCATTCCTTGTCATATTGGTGAACTGGCCGGCCACATTGTACTGATAGGTCGTGGTCCCCGTATCCGGGCTCGTCTGTGCCCATAGCTGCCCGAATCCATCATGGGCATACGTAGTCGTTAATCCCCGCGGGTCCACCACCCGGATGACGTTGCTTCCCGCGTCGTACCCGAACTGGGTCGTCTTGTTAGCAGGGTCGACGACGGTTGCCAGCCGGTCTAGCGCGTCATAGGTAAAAGTCGTGACTTTGTTGTTTCCGTCGGTAACGGTCTTTATGTTGCCATTGCTGTCGTAGGTGTAGCGAATGTTTTGGCCGTTGTTGCCACGCTTGGCCCGAGGCCGCCCCAGCTCGTCATAGTCAACGAACCGTTGCAAATGCGTTGAAGTGGAAGAGAAATTCAGAGGCTTTCCCAGCTCCTCATCAAACATCTTGCCTCGATAGGTCGCCTCGATGACTTCTGACAACGGATTGCTGTTCGCGTTATAGGCATAGGTAATCTTCTCGGTCAGTGTTTCATTGGTCGTGTCCGGCATCCCGTCCTCGTACGCACGGGTCTTGCTAACCGTAACTCGGCGGTCCTGGACGTCATAGGTGGAAGACACCGAGATACCATCGGGCGTCGTGGTGGTCTTCAATCGACCGCGGGCGTCATACTCATAGGATGTGGTATTGGCAACGCCACCAATAATATCGGTCTTGGTGAGGACTCGCCCTCTGGCATCATAGGTGTAGTCGGTAATCGACCCATTGGCCCCCGTGATGCGTCCCGGAAGGCCCAATCCATTGTGGTTGCTATAGGTGACCTGATGGCCCAACGTATTCTTAGTTGAGGTCAAGTTGCCCAAAGCGTCGTAAGTACTCGTCAGTTCATCCGCCGTCCCGGCGATGGGCCCGTCGATACGTACGCTAGCCAGCATCCCCGGCACCCAAACGCCGCCACCTCCAGAGCTGCCATAGTCGGTATATTGATACCAAGTCGTCTGGACCTGATTAGCAACACCATGGGCAGACAGATTCTTGGCGTTTGTCGCAGCCAGCCTTCCGAGTGAGTAGATGTACTCGGCGCTGGAATGACCGACCACGGTTTCTTTCACCAAAGTTCCGTTGCCCGACCACTCGTACTGCGTCGTCCGCGCCACAGGCGTCCCATATCCCTCCGTCTTCGAGAGCAGCAAGCCCTGTGCACTGTAGCTATACGCGATCTTGTTGTTGTTGAAATCCGATGTCATGGAGGGATACCCGTTAGCATCGTACTCCGTCAACGCATAGGTCGTTTCCGGACAATACGTGCTGGGGTGTCCGGTGACGGAAGTAGGCTTCCCATTTACAAATTGGTGGGTAGTCTTCTTTCCCAGAGGGTTGGTCTCAACGACCGTCAATGCCCCATTGGCTCCTGCCGTATAGGCAAATGTGAACGCGTTCTGCCCATTGTGTTGCGACCCGGTGGCATATCCATTGGCATCGTATGAGAACGTCGAATACCTCACCCCGTTGTATGACTTCCCGGTGAGGGCCGATTTGTCGGCCGCCAATTCATAGTGATAGGTGGTCGTGCTGGCCGGTGTCCCTGGCTGGGAGCTGGCGGACAACCTATGGTAGCCGGTGCCAAAGCTATTGGCCGTGTAGGAAAAACCATAGTAGTTCCCAGCAGGGTCCCGAACTGCTGTCATTTGACCGCTACCCCACGTGAACTCGACATAGCGGCCGGAGGTATGGGTCACTCGCCGCGGGTAGGTCCCATTGGTGTAGGAGAACGTCCAGGAAACATTGCTGATGGTCTGGATTTTTTCGATGTACCCTGCCGAGGAATAAGCTTCGTAGCCCCCTTTTTCTCCCCACAGGTAGAACTTTCCGTCTGCTCTTTGTTCTATCTTCGCGATAGCACTTGGTTTGTCTTCATAGAAGAAACCATCAGCCCGCTTCGTGAATTTGATGGTGCTTCCGTCAGGCCGCCATGCATAGATGATGGTATTGGCCCCAATGCCACAAGCACCGCCACCGGGGCGAGGGTAACAGGCATCCAATGCGGTGGTTCCGAAGGAAAGCTTGTAGTCGAAGCTACTGACCCAGTGACGTCCGAAGAGTCCGGAACCCTGCCAATAGTGGTTGTATGTTCGTTCCAACGTGAGCGGAAACTCTCCTGACGTAGCGAAATCAAATTCTGGCTCAATCTTGTTTCCCGTGGACAGGATGATGGGATTGCCCGCCGTGTTGCAGGGGTCTTCATTCGCCACGCGGCCGCTGATGATGGTGGGGTTCGGCGGGCGTACTCGCGGCCCACCCCCACTGCCGCCGTGGGGTCTGCCACCTCCGCCACTGCCCCCGCCTCCGCCCAGGAATTCGGCGAGATCACGCGTAACGCAGCGACCGTTGAAGTCGATTAATCCCCAATCCACGCACCTTTCATAGGCCACCACTCTGCCGAATGCTGCCTTGGAAATCATTAGCGCAGGCATGGAGAGAACGGCAGCGACAGTGATGGTACCAGTCAGCCCTGCTGCTCCTAAGCGCTTAAAGCGGGAACACGCACTATTCCTTGATGCAAAATCTGGCCGATGCGTCATGGTTTTCCCCGAGTGTCATGACGAACGGCGTAGCGTACCGTCCGTGGCTTATTTAGACCTTTACTGCATTTAGCTATCGCTGTCAATTTAAATGCTGGCCACAACGGTTGCGACGGCACTGAGCGGCCGATTCGCAGGCTACCTCTCGGAATCCTCGGGACTGAGAGGCCTTATGCGTAGGAAGATTAGGGCGTCGGCAACCGCGCTTGGAGATTGGCACCGAGTGCTGTGGTCAGGACCAGCGCGAGCAATCGTGCGAAGACATCGCCAAGGAACTCGCGTCTTTCGGGGACGACATCAACAAGGTGCCGGACGACAAGGTCAGCCGAATGGCCCAGTTAACTGCTGACAATGCCGCTTGTCAGGGCGCGAAAGCAGCAGGGTTCTACCCCGTTTCCACGGACGATTGGGTTAAGAGTCTAAAGGCCTGATCCCTGGCATCGAGCCTGCGCTGGATGAGGGGGTTATGGAACCGCTCGATGTAATCGAACACATCGGCCCTGGCTTCGGCCAGCGTCAGGTAGCGCCGCCGGTAGACCCGCTCGCGTTTGAGTTTGCCGAAGAAGCCTTCCGCCGCCGCGTTGTCGCCACAGTGACCTACATCGCTCATGCTGCTGACGATGCGGTGGTCTTTCAGGAACTGCTGGTACTCGGCGCTGGTGAACTGCGTGCCGCGATCGGAGTGCAGGATGACTTCGCTGCGATCCTGGCGCTGCCAGCACGCCATCATCACCGCCTTCAGCACGAGGTGACGGTCCTGCACCGACGCCATCGACCAGCCGACAACCTTGCCCGAGTACAGGTCGAGCACCGCGCACAGGTACAGCCAGCCTTCGCCGGTGCGCAGGCAGGTGATGTCCACCACCCACTTGGTGTTGGGCTCGTTGGCGGTGAAGTCGCGTGCCAGGTGATTGCGCACGAAGGCCGGCGGCACGCCCGAGGGTTTGTGCCGCCAGCGCCGCCGCTGCGGCACCCCAGCCAGCCCGTTGGCTGCCATCAACCGGGCAATCCGATTGGGGCTGGCCGTCTCGCCTTCGTAGCTCAACGCTTCAAGTATGCGCGGTGCGCCCATTACGCCATCGCTGGCGGCATGGTGTCCCCGGATCTTCTCCAACAATCGCGTGTTGTCTCGTGCGCGGGTACTGGGCTGGCGCGTGCACCAATCGTGGAACCCGCTGGACGAGACCTTCAGGCATCGGCACATCAAACGAACCGGGTACTGGTCGCGGTGGCGTCGGATCGCCTCGTACCTCAAGACGATTCCTTGGCGAAGAACGCCGCCGCATCGCGCAAAAAATCCCGCTCCTTCGTTACCCGCGCCAATTGTCGCTTGAGCGCCAGGATCTCTTGATCGCGGGCCACGCCGGCACCCACGAACGACTTCTTGCCGTGAACATCCAACTCACGCCGCCATCGGAACAACAAATTGCCGCCGATGCCCAAGTCCTGGGCAATCTGGCTGACGTTGGCGCCGGGAAGCCGCGTCAGGCCAACCGCCTCACGCTTGAACTCTTCGCTGAACTTTCTTCGTTGTGCCATGACACTCCTCCTGCCCCATGATGAGGCTTCTTTGAAGTGTCCGTGTTAGCGGGGTAGAACCC
>NZ_JBYMTH010000017.1:0-10853 GCF_057773065.1 Pseudoxanthomonas sp. 134C1 | reverse complement strand
GCCAGGAGGCACCGCATGGGGTCCATTCCCCGTTCTCCCCGGGATGGGGGCGTCAGCTACTCCCCGGCCGATGCGCACGACCTGGACAGCGACCGCCAGGCCGAGGCGGCCCTGACGCAGATGCGCATGTCGGTCCGGTGGCGTTCCCCGTGTCACTTCGAGCTTTCAATGTGCGTTGCATGCGAACGGCCGACGCACTAGCGTCGTCCGGCACGGAGTTCAGGACCCCCCTTCCATGGCACGACGCCTTTCTTTCCGCATCGCCCGCATCGCATTGCTTGTCCTCACCCTGACCGGATGCCAGAGCACCATGTCTTCTTCCATCTCGACGGATGGCTTTCCCTCTCGATTGCCGGACGGCTGGCACACCAACGTCGGCGCCGAGTGGCCGCTGAAGTTCCAGGGTCACTACTTTCGCGCTGTCTGCTATAGCACCTATGGGTGCCGGGTCCACTATGGTCGTTACTACCCTGGCGATCATCCCGACGATGTCCTCCAGATACCGTCCAGTTCCGTAAACAACTACCCGGACAATCTCCGTGCGAGTTGGGGGCCCTTTCCCAACTTCCCGCCCCCGGCGAAGGTGACCTGGCGCTCCCGGGATGGCACGGCGCATGAGGCTGACATCGACATCGGCGAGATATTCAAGGACCAGCTGATTCGTCACCACGTGGCCCGTGAAGACGTCAACGAACCGGCGACAAATGGCATCACTGAAATCATCCTGGAAGTCAACGATCGCACCATCCATGTCTATACGCGGACGGGTATTTGGCTGAAGAAGCCGAGGTTTCCGGATAGACCACTCAGCAATGTTCAAAGAGACCTCATCCAGGTCTTCAGTCAAACCTACTAAGCCAGGAGGCACCGCATGGGGTCCATTCCCCGTTCCCCCCGGGATGGGGGCGTCAGCTACTCCCCGGCCGATGCGCACGACCTGGACAGCTACCGCCAGGCCGAGGCGGCCCTGACGCAGATGCGCATCCCGCTCCTGCTGCAGACGTCCAACCCGCACCAGCGGCTGTTCATCGCCGCCCTGGACGGCACCGGCAACAGCATGTTCGACGACAAGCCGGAGCATTGGAGTGTCGTGGCGAAGGTGGCCTATCAGATTGAAGAACGTCAGCGTCAAGGCTTGAACGGCATTGCTGTCGGCTACGTCGAAGGCACCTTCACCCAGACCGGCCTGTGGAAGACCCCGGCCCGGCTCTGGGATGGCCGCTTTGGCCACACCTTCGACGAACGGGTGGAGATGGCGTACTTCCAGTTGTGTGACCAGACTCGAATCTGGTTGGAGGAAGACCCCCAGGCACAAATCCGGGTGGCCGGCGTGGGCTTCAGCCGCGGCGCCGAACAGGTGGCCGCCTTGCAGCGCCTGGTGGAGGAGCGCGGCCTGCGGGACACCGACGGCGCCCGCTATACCGTGAACCGCGAGAACCTGATAACCCACATCCGCTACGCCGACCGCCCGCTGCTGGTCGAGCCCGGCCGGACCCTGCAGGCGGCGCTGCTGTTCGACCCGGTCTCCACCGGGGTGCGGGAACACGACCGGCGGCTGCCGCCGTCCACGTTGTCCGTCCTGCAAATCACCGCCGAGGATGAGCGGCGCAACCTGTTTCCCGCCACTACCCACCTGCCGCCCGGGTTCAGCGAGGCCGGCCGCCACTACCACGCGGTGGTGGGCGGCAGTCACAGCGACATCGGCGACACCTATGCCCGCAACGGCCTGGGCACGTTGAGCTTCAACCTGGGCGTGGGCTTCCTCAACCGGCTCAGCGACCGGCCTTACCTGCGTCCGCGCCCGGTGCCCGAGGACCCGGCCCAGTTCGTCGTGCACCGCTCCGAGCAGCACATGCGCGGGCTGTACGGCACCGGCCGCTACGACCGGCAGGGCGAGCGCGGGCAGGTGGACCTGCTGGGGCCGTCGGCGCCGTGCCGGACCGACGCGGTGAGCCACTGCCGCCAGAAGGCGCCCGTCGACGAGCAACGGGAGGAGCAGGTGGAGCGCCGGCCGGCGGCGCCGTCGGCGCGTGGGCCGGAGGCGGCGTTCCTGGACGGGTTGGTGGGGCGGTTGCACCGGAGCCTGCTGACCGGCGACGACCGGGGTCTGTCGGCGGTCATCGACGATTACCTGCACAGTCCGGCCAGCCTGCGGTTCCGCGAGGCGGTGGCCCAGGGGCAGGCACGCCTGGAAGCGCAGGCGGCGCCGACGCGCCCAGACCCGCCGCCGGCCGAGCCTGCGCCACCGGTCCAGGGACCCCACGTCATGCGCAGGTAGAGACGCCTCGAAAAAGGCAGTTCTTCTCTTAAGGGATAAAGAAATACGACAGTGTTGATGCCGATGTTCTCTCTGTAGCCGGCCCATGCCGGCCGGCTATGAGCCGATGACGTCGTACGCTGCCCGCCTCAAGCGAACAGGCCGTCGCTGGCGATAAACGCTTCACTGCGCTCCGCGGCTTTCTCCACCGCCATCCTCAACATCGCCGGCGCCACGTATTCGCGGTGCACGTGATCGATCAGGGCCAGGTAGACGTGGCCGAACCGGTTGCTGCAACGCACGCGCGTGCCGAGACTGATGTCGATGCGATCGTCGGACACGATCGTGACACCGACGCAGGAACGGAACACCAGATGACGATCGTCCGCGCCGAGCACCACTTGCGCGTCGCGATCCCCATCGTTGGTTCGCTGCGCCAGCACCGGGAAGCGATCCAGGAACAACTGATCGTGACGAGTCGACAACAGCGAGGACACCGGACAACCCAGCGGCGAAGTACGCAGGCGCAGCGGCCGGACCAGCACATTGCGCAACTTCATCAGCGCACTGACGCCGGCCGGCCGATGTTGCAGGAAGCCGTCGAGCACGTCGCCCAGGACCTGCGAGGCGCGCAGGCCGTGGAATCCGCGACCCCGCACGCTCAGCACGAAGGTGTCCTGATGATCG
Source organism: Pseudoxanthomonas sp. 134C1 (assembly GCF_057773065.1). Taxonomy (NCBI): domain Bacteria; kingdom Pseudomonadati; phylum Pseudomonadota; class Gammaproteobacteria; order Lysobacterales; family Lysobacteraceae; genus Pseudoxanthomonas; species Pseudoxanthomonas sp. 134C1. The sequence continues at coordinate 7,909 of NZ_JBYMTH010000017.1, read as the reverse complement.
AATCCCTGCGCGAGTTTGCCGTGCAACAGCGAGCCGGCCGGCGGCGTGGATAGCGCGACCACCCGTGGCCGGCGACCGACGATGAAACCGGCGGCCGGCCGCCAGCCGGACACCAGGCCACGCACCCGGCCGAGCACGCCACGCACGGAGGTGCACAGCTGCTCTTTGCGGCTTCCGGGTGCGGCGTCGAACGCCAGCGCCACGGTCGGGATGCCTGCGTCGTCGATGGGCCGTTCCGCCAGCAGGGCGCGCACCGGTTCGGGCAGCAGTTCGGTCAGTGATGCCAGGTTCGATTCGCCACTGAGCACGCGGGTCCGTTCCGTCTCCGGCAGTGGTCCGCTCAGCTCGTCGGTATGGCAGGACAGGGCGAAGAACACCGGATGCCGCGAGCCGGCACGCGGCGCGACGAACTGGTGCCAGGCGCCGTCGCCGAAGCGCACGGTGAACAGGCTGTCCGGCGGCAATCGGACGTGGTGCAGCGCGTCGAAGAAGCTGCGCGGGTCGGTGGCGATCTGCGCGTCCGAGGCGGTGGAGAAGCGCAGCAGCGCGCCGCCGCTGCCGGTGACCGCGGTGAACACGCGATGGCCGGCGTGGCGATGGAACGGATGGCCCTGCGGGCCCACCGCGAAGGTATAGAGCGCGGTGGCGTCGCCCCTGTCGAAATCCGTGCCGGCCAACTTGGTCGAAGGCTCATCGAGTTCGTCGATGAAATGCGGATGGGCGCGCTGGCGCGCCGTGGCCTCGGCGAACATGCGATCACCCGCGCCGTGGCCGAGCTGGGCGATCAGGAAGACTTCCACCGGCAGTCTGCCCGCGCGCGAACGAATGTGGGCGTGGGGGAAGGTGGCGACCGGTTCGGCGGTGCTGGCCATCGGTGGAATCCTTGTCGGTGACGGCGGAAGAATGGGGAGATCAGCCCGGCCTGATGGCGCGCTTGCGCGCCTCGCGCTTCAGCGGCCGGGCGGTGGGGCAGATTTCGAAGGCGAATCCGGTGAGCGTGTTGACCAGACTGTCGGGCATCAGCCGATAGACGACGAACTGCCCGCGTCGCTCGCTGCTGACCAGGCCGGCGTTCTCCAGCACCGAAAGATGCCGCGAGATGGCCGGCGCGCTCATCTCGAAGCGCTCGGCGATCTCTCCCGCGGTCAGTTCCTGCGCGGACAGGTAGGCGAGGATTTTCCGCCGGGGGCGGGACGCCAGGGCTTCGAAGATGTGATCGACGGCCATGTAAGGATTTAACCAATTAACGTATTGGTTAAATAATGGGTGTCGCACCCGGGCGCTGTCAAGTCATCCGTCCATCCGTGGCCGGCGCCACGGGTGTGGCGCGCCCGGAATGCACGGAGGCAGTCTCCGAGAAGGCAAAGCCCCTGCCCCCGCATGCGGGGGCAGGGCTGGCAGGAACATCCCGGGGTGCGGTAGTACGCCCCGGAACCGGATCACGCCTTCTTTGGCGTGCGCACCGGCAGCGGCACGTTGCACAGGTCGATATGGCCGGCCGGCCGCACGTACCAGCCGTCGCGGCGATTGCGGCGCGCCTCGGTGGCATCGGTGAAGGTCTTCGAGTCGGTGCGCAGCAGCTGCAGCGCGGTGCGCTCGGCTTCCGGCACGTCGCTGGCCAGACGGATCGCCTTGATCGGCGTGTAGTCGGCGGGCTTGTCGTACATGCCCATCGGATCCGGGCCGCGCTTGATCACGCTCAGCAGCTCCATGCCCTTCACCACCCGGCCGACCACGGTGATGTTGCGATCCAGCTGGCGCGGCGACTGGCCGATCACGACGTACAGTTCGGTCGCGTTGCTGCTGTCCGGCGCGGTGTCGCGACCGGCGCCGAGGGTGCCGTAGCAATGCGCCATCCATGCCTGGCCGGTGGCCGGATCGCGGCCGGCCTGGAAGCCGTCGACGAACCCGACCTGCGGCGCCCAGCCATCGGCGTCGGGCAGACGATCGAAGCGCAGCCCTTCGGCCTTGCGTTCGAACTCCGCCGGCAGCTTGGCCTTGGCGGTGCCGATCGACTTGCGCTTGGCTTCGTCTTCGGTCGGATCGCCGAACTGCACCACCCAGTTGTCCTGCGAGCGGTAGATGTTGAGGCCGTTCCAGAAGCCCTGGTGGGCCAGCGTGCGGATGTTGCCGACATGCTCGGGCGCGAACGCCGGCGCCAGTTCGATGATCACCCGGCCGCCTTCCAGTTCCATGTAGAGGGTGTTGGCCGGATCCAGGCTCCGCCAGTCGCTGGCAGGCGAGGCGTCGAGGATTTCCTGGGCACTGCGGTACTTGGCCGGTTCCGCGGCCGACAGCGGCAGGGCGGCGGCCAGCGCCACGGCGAAGGCGAGCAGGGTGGTGCGCAGGGACATGGGCGATCCGTTCCGGTGATGGGATGCCCGGATTCTACGCACAGCGGCGGCCCGGTGGCGCGGCGCCTACTTGAAGTAGCTGCGCAGCATGCCGGCCAGCGCCTCGCCTTCGGCCTGACGGGTATCGGCGTCGTCTTCGGCGACCAGATGCTCGTGCAGGTGATCGTCGAGCAGGGCCAGCATCAGCGATTGCGCCGCGCCGCGCACGGCGGCGGCCTGAGTCAGGACCGCCAGGCAATCGGTGCTTTCGGCGATGGCCTTGTCCAGCGCTTCCACCTGCCCCTTGAGGCGACGGACGCGGGTCTGCAGGCGGCTGCGATCACGGCTGATATGCGACATGTCGCGACTATACCCCTGGGGGGTATAGAATGCGAGCGTCTCCCGCCCCCGTTCCGCCGCCATGCCGCTGCTCGCCGCCGCCGCCGCCCGCCGCCATGACCATGTCTTCGACGATGGCAATCCGCTGGCCGAACGCAACACCCGCCGCGCGGTGCTGCTTACGGCTGCGATGATGGTCGTCGAAATCGCCGGTGGCTGGTACTTCAACTCGATGGCGTTGCTGGCCGATGGCTGGCACATGAGTTCGCATGCGCTGGCGCTGGGCCTTTCGGTGTTCGCCTACCGGTTCGCACGTCGCCATGCGCGCGATCGCCGCTTTGCGTTCGGCACCTGGAAAGTCGAGGTGCTGGGCGGCTATACCAGCGCGATCCTGCTGCTCGGCGTGGCCGCCCTGATGGCGTTCCAGTCGATCGAACGCCTGGTCCATCCAGTGGCGATCCACTACCGCGAAGCCGTCATCATCGCGGTGGTGGGGCTGGGCGTGAACCTGATCTGCGCCTGGTGGCTGAAGGACGGCCACGCGCATGGTCACGATCATCATGGGCGCGATCAGCACCGGCATGGGCACGGACATCTTCATCATGATCACCACGCCCCTTCCCATGGCGAGCGCCATGCGCATGGCGCTCATGCTGACGGCCATCACCATGATCTGAACCTGCGGGCAGCCTATCTGCACGTGGTGGCCGACGCGGCCACCTCGATGCTGGCGATCGTCGCGCTCGTCGCGGGCTGGATCTGGGGCGCGCGCTGGATGGATCCGGTGATGGGACTGGTGGGCGCTGCGCTGGTGCTGATCTGGGCCTGGGGCCTGCTGCGGGCGAGCGGGCGCGTGCTGCTGGATGCGGAAATGGATGCGCCGGTGGTGGCGGAAATCCACGAGGTGATCGCCGCCGAGCCGGAAACCGAAATCTCGGACCTGCACGTCTGGAGGGTCGGCCGCGGCAAGTACGCCTGTGTGGTGACGCTGGTGGCTTCACGGCCACGTTCGCCGGACCATTATCGGCGGGCATTGCAGGTGCACGAGGAACTGGCGCACGTCACGGTCGAGGTGCATTCCGGCGCCTAGCCACCGGATGAAGGTGATACTCCCGGCGTGGAAGAGAGAGCATCCGCACCGGGAGTATCGGGAACTGCTATGGCTGTTGCGGCATGAGCCGTGCGATCAGGAAGCTCATCCGCATCGCCATCAGGTCCGGGTTGCGCAGAGCATCGCTGACGCCGTGCCCACCCTCTTCGTCCTCCAGGAAATACACCGGTGCCCCGACCGCCGCGAGCCTGGCCGCCAGTTTGCGGGCATGGCCCGGACCCACGCGATTGTCTTCGGTAGAGATGGTCACCAGGAACGGCGGATAGTGGGTGCCTTCGCGTACGTTCTGGTAGGGGGAGTACGCCAGCATCGCGCGCGCCTCATCCGGTTTGTCGGGATTTCCATACTCGTTCATCCAGGCTGCGCCCATGCCCATGTGGCGCATGCGGATGAGATCGGTCAGCGGTACGTCGCTGATCACCGCGTTGAACAGGTCGGGGCGCTGGGTTCCCAAGGTCGCGGCCAGAAGGCCGCCATTCGAAGAGCCGAACACGCCGGTCTGTGCCGGGGTGGTGTAGCCATCACGCTGCAGCTTTTCGATGACCGCGATGAAGTCGTCGTAGGAGTTCTGCCGCTGTTGGCGCATTGCCGCCCGATGCCAGGCCTCGCCGCGTTCGTTGCCGCCGCGTGCCGCCGGAATCACCAGCGAACCGCCGCGATCCAGCCACAGCTTGAATGCCGGTCCGCCGACGATGTAGCCGAAATGGCCTGGCCGGAAGGACGTGGCGAACGCCGCGTAGCCGGTGACCAGCAACGGCTGCGGCCGGGACGGCGCCTGCCGGGGTCGCAGCAGGAAGTAGTCCACCGGGGTTCCATCCTTCGAGACCGCACTGCCGATCTCGGTGATGTAGCCGGCACCCTCGTACATCACCGGATCGCGGGCGAGCAATGCCGGAGGATGTCCTTCGCGATGCAGTTCCTGGCGGCGCGGGGTGGTGAAGCCGTCGGTGGTGACGATCAGTTCCTCACCGCCGCGCAGGCTCACGGTGTCGCCGGGATCGGCCTGGAAGATCTCGCGGGTGGTCCAGCCGGAGTCCCCCGGCGCTGCCATCAGCAGCCGCTGGCGCAGGTTGCGGTTGCTGACCAGCGCGACCTTGTCGCCAATCGAGACCACATCGGCCTTGCCGTTGACGAACTCGCCCTGTCCGGGCGTGAAGACCACACTCGCGCGTTTGCCTTCGGCCAGCGCATCGTCCAGGGCGTAGGCGAGGATCGTTTCGGCTTCATGGTGGCGGCCGTCCACGGTCGCCGCATTGCCCAACTGCACGATGACATGATCCTGGGTAACGTCGATGGTGCCCATCGGGGCCAGGTCGCGTGGCAGGGGGAGCAGATGGCTCCGCCCATCCGGTTCGACCACATGGATCTCGAAGGTCGAGTAGTCCAGGGCGCGGGTGATCACGCCACGCGGTGCATGGGGATCCCGGCTGGCCGACAGTTGCAGGATGGCGTCGCCGGCCTCGCCCTCGAAGACGATCTTCGCTTGGGCCAGCGGCTGACCGCGTTTCCACAGGGCCACCTGCGCCGGCCAGCCGGCCGCCGTGCGCGGACGGCCATCCGTCGTGGTCTCCACGAGCACGCGGTCCGCGCCCATCCAGTGGGCGAACGCGCGCGAACGGGGCACCTGGAAGCCTGCGGCGACGAAGTCCGCGCGGGCCAGGTCGAATTCGCGGATTTCCACTTCGTCGCCACCGCCCGGTGACAGCCGCAGCAGGCAACGTGCGGTTTCAGCCAGACAGCTGTTGCCCAGGTCATAGGCCTGCAGTTCGAAAGCGATGCCTTCCTTGTCGCGCATGCGGGCCACGTCCAGGACGGTCTTCCACTGCGGCAGCGGCACGCCGTTGCGATCGCGCGCGGTCGTCTGCAGCAGGCCATAGGGGTGGTTGGCGTCCTTGAGGAAACGCAGGGCGCGCTGGCCGAGCAGCACCACGTCCGGCTCGGCCGGCCGTGCTTGCAGCAGATCGCCCAGTTCCTTGCGGACGGCGGCGTAGGCGGGCAGCGTCTGCAGGGTGGCGGTGGAGGACTGGGTGGTCTGGCGTGCCCAGGCCAGGGCGCGCTCGTCGTGGGGTTGTTCCAGCCATTCGTCTCGGGCGTCGCTGGCCGAAGCCAGTGCCGCGGTGCAGCCCAGCGCGAGTACCGCCAGGCTCATCATGTTTCTGATCATGCAAGGTTCTCCAGGGTGCGTGCGGGGCGTCCTCGCGGACGCCCCGCGTGCCGTCAATAGTCGTAGCGCAGGACGATGCCGAAGGTGCGCGGACGCAGGCGATTGGCGATACCGGCGGCGGTGCGCGCATTGAGCGCGCCATCGTCGTCGGTGAGGTTTTCGCCGTAGAGATATCCGGACCAGCCGTTGGGCGATTCCAGGCCGACGCGCGCATTGGCCGAGGTCACCGCATCGCCGGGCGTGCCGGCGGTCAGCGCGGTTTCGCGGCGCGAGTCGTGCACCACGCCCGCCCGGGCGATGCCTTTCAGGCTGTCGCCGATGGGCCAATTGTAGGCGGCCGAAGCACTGAAGCTCGTCTTGGGCACGTTGTACACCGGCGTGCCCTTGTTCAGTGGCGTGCCCGGGACATCCTCGGCGTAGGTGGCGTCGATCCAGCTGCCACCGATCTGCAGCATCCACGCGCTGTTGGGCGTATAGATGAGGTTGGCCTCCACGCCCTTGTTCTCGGTGCCCTTCGAGTTGGTCAGGCCGTTGATGCTGGAGGTGATGGGCACGCGCACGGCGACATCCTTCCAGTCGCTGTAGAACAGCGCGCCTTCCAGCATCAGCTTGCCGTCGGCCAGCAAAGACTTGGCGCCGAGTTCATACGTCAGGATGCTGTCCGGGGCGATCGTCGCCGGCAGGTCGATGCCGTTGGCCTCGGCCAGCAGGATCGAGGTGATCGGCTGCAACTGGCCGGAGCGGAAGCCGCGGGCGACGCTGGCGTAGAGGGTGGTGTCGGCGCTGGGCTTGAACGACAGCGCCACGCGCGGATTCCAGCTGTCGAATTTCGCGTCCAGGGTGGAGGTGCGGTTGGTGGACACCGAGACGGCGTCCACGTCGTCCTTGAAATAGCGCAGGCCCGCGGTCACCGACCAGGCCGGGTTCGGCAGCTTGAGGGTGGCTTCGCCGAATACCGCGTAGGCATCGTTGAACTGGACCGATCGGCTGGGCGGCACGCCGCCGACGCTGGAACGATCATGGCGATCGGCCTTTCGCAGGTAGTAGCCGACGGTCCAGTCCAGGGCGCGCTCGCCGGTGGAGGACCAGCGCAGCTCGTGGGTGCGCACGCCAATCTGGATGTTGCTCACATAGGTGGTGGTGGGGTTGAGCATGCCGTCGTTGGCATAGGTCAGGTCCGCGTCGGCGAAGGAATAGAACAGCTGCGAGCCCTCGAACGCGTAGCTGGTGGACAGGCTGGCCACGTCCCATTCGTCGGTGTTGGCATAGAAGGAATTGGTGGTGCGGTTGTCCAGCGAACCGTTGCCGCCGCCGGGGGCGTCGGAGTCGTACTTCCAGTAGGCCAGGTCCAGGTTCCAGCGTTCGGTGGGGGTGAAGCGCAGCTTGACCCGGCCGGTCTTGACCCGCTGTTCGTTGATGTCCTTGCGGCCGGTGTTGGCATCGTCAATCCAGCCGGAGAGCGATTCGTCGGTCACCGCCACGCGCGCGGCCAGTTTGTCCTTGACCAGGGGGACGTTGAGCATGGCCTTGCCGCCCCAGCCGTTGCCGCCGTCGCGGGTGCTGGAGGTGGAGGCTTCGAAGGCCGCGTCGAAGGCGTCCATGTCCGGCTTGCGGGTCAGGGTGCGCACGGTGCCGCCCATGGAGCCTTCGCCGAACAGGGTGCCCTGCGGGCCCTTGAGGATTTCGACCCGGTCGATGTCCCAGGAGCGCACTTCCGGGTACCAGGGCACGGTGACGCCGGTGAAGGGGATGTCGTCCAGGTAGTAGCCGTTGTCGTTGCCGCCCAGCGAACTGGAGACACCGCGGATCTGCACCTGCAGGAATCCCATGCCGTTGTCGACGGCGCCCGCGCCGGGCGTCATGGCGATGATCTCGGCGACCTTGCTGATGCCCATGGCGTTGATCTGCTCACCGGTGACGGCGGTCATGGCGATGGGCACGTCGATCTGGCGCTCGTCGCGC
>NZ_JBYMTH010000016.1:0-13739 GCF_057773065.1 Pseudoxanthomonas sp. 134C1 | reverse complement strand
GGCGCATGGTTGGCCGGGCCGCTCTGGGATTTGTAGAAGTTGACCGGGATGACGAAACGCTGGGGTCCCAGCCATTCGGTCACCGGCTCGTCGGTGCGGACGCGGGTGCGCCCGCTGGGCGGGGGCAATTCGCCGTCCGCCACCATCCGGTCGACCACGCCGCCGAAGAAGGCGCGCTCGGCGGCGATTTCGTCCAGGCGGGCGCGGTCCAGGGCGATGGGGGCGCAGCGGTACTCCGGGGGCACATGGTCCTGGCGCGGCTGAACCCTCAGGTCCTCATCCGGCGGGTGGCCGGTGGGAACCGTGGGAGCGGCCGGCGTGGTGTGCGCAGTCTGCGTTGCCGGTGCCTCCAGCGACGCGTGGCTGGACTCGGCGCTGGCGTGGCCTTGCGGACTGGCGCAGGCCGACAGCAGCGCCAGGGTGGAGGCGGCGATGACTGCCGTGGTCTTGCCGGACATGGAAGCATCTCCCGGTAATTGCAATGGAGGTATCGCCACCTTGTCCATCAGACGGCGGGTGAAATGGCGATCCTGGTAGTAGCGGATCTTCTGGCACATCACCGGATGCGCCATGCCTTCGTAGAGCAGGATCTGCTTGTCGGGGCCCATGGCCTTGAGTTCCTGCGGCAGCATCAGCGCACGACGCTCGAACACCTCGTTGTCCGATACGCTGCTCCCCTGTCCCCGCGACCGCGTGCGGCTTTGGCGGCGGAGGGTGGTGTAGCCCAGCATCTCCGAGTAATCGTTGGCGTCCTGCTGCTCGCGTGGTGCGTAGATGATCTGCAGGGCGTGATTGGTGATGAGCGTGCGCGAAAGTTCCTTGCCATACACCGCGTCCAGTTGCGCCATCGATTGCACGATCGGCAGCAGGCGCAGGTTGTAGCCCGCCATGTAGGCCACCGCCTTGGCCAGAATGTCGACCTTGCCGATTGCGGTGAACTCGTCCATCAACAGCAGGCACTGATGCTTGAGCGATGCGTCGTTCTGCGGCAGGACCCGGGTATTGGCGTTGATCAACTGGCTGAAGAACAGGTTCACGATGAGTCGGCTTTCGGCCAGCTTGTTGGGCTGTATGCCCACGTAGATGGTCATGCGCCGCCGCCGCACGTCGTCCAGGTGGAAATCGTCGTCGCTGGTGGCGGCGTCCAGGATGGGGTTGAGCCAGGGATTCAATGGTTCGCGGAAGGAACCGATGATAGACGCGAACGTCTCGTCGGCCTGGGACAACAGGCCGGCGAACGCCGTCCGCGCCTGGGTGCCAAGGAAGGACGCCTGCGAAAGCTGTTGAAGATAGGACTTCAACTCCTCGCCGTCCCCGGAACCGGAAGACAGGCGCAGAAGCGCGCCCAGCGTGGGGCGTTCAGCCTCGGGTTGATGGTCCGCCTGCTCGAACAGATAGAGCGCGAGTGCGAGGAAGGCGTTGCGCGCTTGGCTGACCCAGAACTTGTCCTTGTCATCGACATCCGGGTAGAGCATCGCGGCAATGGCCTGGAGATCGGAAATCCGGAAGGCGGGATCCCGCGACACGTAGCTCATCGGGTTCCAGCGATGGGTACGCCTGTCCTCGGCGAAGGGATTGAACAGATAGATCTCATGGCCGATGGAACGACGCCAACCGGAAGTCAGGTCGAAGTTCTCCTGCTTGATGTCCAGCACGACCGCCGACTCGCGATAGTCGAGCAGATTGGGAATCACGACGCCGACGCCTTTGCCGGAGCGCGTGGGTGCCGCAAGGATGACGAACTGCTGGCCGCCAAGGCGAAGCAGCCTTCCGTCCATCTTTCCAACGACGATGCCCTCGTCCAGTTGCCGGAGAAAGCCCTTGGCCGCCAGATCGCGAAGACCGGCGAAACGGGCCTTGCCATGAAGATCTTCGTGGCGACGTGGCCGGAACAGAAGGAGCGATGCCGCAAGCCAGCCCGCTGCGGGAATCCCGAAGCCGAGGAACCCGGCCGCCTTGATGCGGGGCGCGTGAATCAGCACCTTCGGATGGTCGAGATGCTGCAGATAGTCAAGGTAGGTTCCGAAGGACAGGAGACCTGTGTCGAGTTTGAGAAGCAGCAATGTCAGGTAACCGGACAGATACAGTCCGGCGCTTCCGGCAATGAGAAGCAGGGCGAGGGAAGCGAGGAATCGATAGGGCTTCACGGGAGAGCGGGCTCCTGGAAAGTGAGGTCGAAAGATTGGGTGGCGCCGGGAGTCGAGCCGAACGGAACCAGACCATGAGCGCGCAGATGGCCGGAAGTGTGGCGATGACGGGAATCGATTCGCAGTGGCTGACGATGCTGCGGACAAGCGAAAGAATGATTCCAGCGACAGACATCCATGTTCATTCAACGATGGTGACAGACCCTGTCTGTCGTGCACACGCATCGAGTCAGAAAACTAGATGAAGGTCGCCCTTGGTGCGTTCAATGTCATCCATAGGACTTGAACAATGCATTTTCGTTCACCGGGAATCAGGGCTCTTGAGTCGGGGTGGAGGGAATTTGTCCGCGCAGAATGGTGCGAAAAATACGCGGTGATGGATATTTGGAAAAAAAGAGGAAGGGCGGCGGATTGAAAGCCATGCCTATGATTCCGTCCGGTGCGTCCGGACGGGGAAGGAGAATCCAGATCGTCGATAGGCTGCCGTGGCGAGGTTGAAACGGAAGCGTGTTGTGAAATGAAGAGATGGCTCTATGAATCGCAACGCGACAACTGAAGGTTTCTTGCGGGTGCCTAAAATAACAATGAACCCGAATACGTTGACGGTGAGCGAGACGATGCTTAAGTTCTCCGCCCCTGCACCATCGAAGTGATCCTCATGTTCCATCTCGTGAGGCGGTGAGCGGAACAGAAAGGAAGCTGACGATGACAAGAGGAACATGCGGCGTCGCCGATGATGGTGGCGGTCCGTTCGTGGCATGCGAAATGGGATCATCGGGCGATGGATTGTCGCGGAATGCGGGTATCCCGAAGCGGGGCCATGGTCGCGAAGAAGCGCATCCGCTCGTCCTCTGGTGCGCATTGACCAGGAAAACGGAACTCCTCGTCAAGAGTGGCATCACGATTGCCCTGGTGCTGCTCATGACCGGATGTGCGACTCCGGCGCCTCCGGAAATGAAGGGAAAATGGGCGCCCGTCAATCGGTTTGCGGAGGCGCCGGTGGAGATCCCTCTCAGTCCTCGATACCTGTATCAACCCACACCCGCGGATGGGACGTTGAAATCCGTGTTGAGCCGTTGGGCGAAGGATCTTGGTGTCGAGTTGGTGTACCAGCATCCCAGCGACTACACCTTGCACGCACGTGTGGCCGGGATCCGGACTTACGATCCGATGCAGGCGATCAGTTCGATATCGCAGGCATACGCGGAGCAGGGCGTCGTGATAACGCTGGACTCCAGGCGGATGGTCGTGCGCAGGGACGTCCATGCCGGACAAGGGGGCGCCGGTACGGTGGCGCACGACGATGGCGGAGATGAATGATGCGGCGTGACACAAAGGGCGAAGCGCCTGCCGTCAAACAGGCCGTCTCGGCCGCGACCAGTTTTGAGATAACACTCGTCGAGCGCATGCGTCGGAGCGAACGCCGTGCCTGGCTGGTCGCGGGCGCAGCGGTCGCGATGGCCCCTGATGCTCGCCGGCGGATACTTCATTTTCCTGCCACTGAAGGAAAAAGTCCCCTACCTGGTGATGGCTGATCCCTACACGGGAACAGCGACAGTGGCCAAGCTCAGGGGTGATTTCAACAAGCGTGACATAACGGCGGAAGAAGCCATCAACAAGAGCAATGTGGCGCAGTTCGTCCTGGCGCGTGAGTCGTACGATTCCGGCCTGATTGGACAGCGCAACTGGCGAACCACGCTTTCGATGGCGGGTTCCGGAGTCGCACCCGCGTACATCGCCGTCCACTCTGAAACCAATCCGGCCCGTCCCTACAAGTTGTACGGGAGCGGAAAGTCGGTGCGCGTCCGCATCACGAGCATCGTGCTGCTGGGCACGGGCGGGGAACGCCCGACCGGCGCCACGGTGCGATTCCAGCGCAGCATCTATGAGAAGGAGAGTGGCAGACTGGAGCCGTTGGACAGCAAGATCGCCACGATCGAGTTCAGCTACAACCAGAATCTCGAACTCAGTGATGAGGACAGGCTGCTCAATCCGCTGGGTTTTCGCGTGACAAATTATCGCGTCGACAATGATTTCGCATCCGCGCCCGAAGTGGTTCCGGAATTCCCGAGACAAGCGGACTCCCCCGACGCCCGGGATGCGGCAGGTGGATCCGATGCGCTGATGCGGGAGCAGGCGTCCATGCCGCGGACGCCGCCGGAAGCGGTCGAAGCGAAGGGAAGCGAATCGTCCGTTCGCTCGCCGGGGACCGCGGAATGAGGATGGCCGACATGACGAAGATGGGCGCCGTGCTCGGCCTGCTGACGATGGCAGGGACAGCCGCCGCCGGCACGGATACGGCACAGGTAGTGGTGGTGGAGTACGCCTATCAGCCGGATCAGGTCTATCCCATCCGGACCGGATTGGGGATCACCACCCAGATCGAACTCAGTCCGGAAGAGCAGGTGCTCGACTACAGCACCGGTTTCAGCGGGGGGTGGGAGCTGAGCCGACGCGACAACGTGTTCTACCTCAAACCGAAGAACGTCGACGTGGACACCAATCTGATGGTGCGTACCGCTACGCATGCCTACATATTCGAACTGAAAGTCGTTGCCACGGACTGGCGGCATCTGGAACAGGCGCGTGCGGCCGGAGTCCAGTACAAGGTCAGGTTCACCTACCCGCAGGAAACAAGCTTCGCGGCCGCCTCGGCGCCCGTCGACGAAGCCGGACAGATGAATGGCGTTCCCGAGCAGGGCCGGATGTACCACTTTGACTACGAGTACTCCCGCCATCGCAGGCATCCCGCATGGATGGTGCCGGCAGCAGTCTACGACGATCAACAATTCACCTACATCCGGATGGGAACGCTGGACAGATTTCCCAGCGGAAACTTTCCCGCTGTATTCGCCAGGGAAGATCGCAACACCGAGGAACATGTGGTGAACACGACGATCGAAGGGGACATGATTGTCGTGCACGGAACCTATCCATACCTTGTGCTCCGGCATGGAAAGCACGTCATCGGTCTGCGCAGGAGGGGGCAGCGATGAACCACGATGACCATCAGGCCGCGGATCCCGCCGTGCCTCCGACCCGGGGTCAGGGTCCGTATCTGGAAGCCCAACGAGGTGGACCGCTTCCCGATCTGGACGCGGCAACCCCGATCCTGCGCTCGGAGGACGTCCGGAGGCTGAACCACAAGGCCATGATGTTCCTGGGTGGAATCGTGATCCTCTTGATCGCGACGGCCTACTGGATGTTCACCAGCCTGACGGATGGCGGAGGAAACGAATCCGCGGCGGTCAAGGGAGAGCAGTTGGTGATTCCCGCAGCGCCGCGGGATGGCTTGGACGGGAACGCCACGCCGCCGTTCGCCGAACCGTCGCTGCCGCCGCTTCCAATCGCGGTGGAGCAGGATCCCGCGCCGATGGCTCCGTCCACCCAGGCTGCCCAGCGTCCCTATCCGGCGGCCCAGGCGACGCGGACCGCCATGTCATTGCGCGAGCGCAGGATGATGGATTTGGCTACCAGTCCGGCCAGCGGCGATGAGGGCTCCATGGGGATGATGACGCCCCGGGAGTACGCACTGCTCATGTCGCAGATTGGCGCGCCGCAACCGGTGGAAGCACCGCAGCCGGAACCCGCCGCGAACCGCATCAGCGCCCGGGCCCTTTACAGTCCTGACAAGCTGCTGCTGCGGGGTACGTACATCCGCTGCGCGATGCAGTCGCGGGTGGTGACCGATGTTCCGGGGTTTACCTCGTGTGTCGTCACCGAACCCGTGTATTCCGTCAACGGCCGCAGAATGCTGCTGCCCCGTGGTTCCAAGATTGCCGGGGAGTATGGGACGGATTCCATTACGGGAAATCGCGTGGCGGTCGTCTGGGACCGGATTACCACGCCCAATGGGCTGGACGTGAACATGAATAGCCCGGGCGTCGATCGCCTGGGCGGCGCGGGGCATCCGGGTCACTACGATGCCCATTGGGGGCAGCGGACGGGTTCCGCGCTGTTGATCAGCATGCTGAGTGACGCATTCAAGTACGCGGCCGCGGAGAACGGACCGAAAGGAACCACGGTATCGCAGGGCGTCGTCATCGAAAATCCTTACGAGAGCAACACGGCGAGGACGCTGGAGCGACTGGCGAACAGGGCGTTGGAGCGGAACATGACCCGCCCGCCGACCGTTACCCTGAACCAGGGAACCATCGTCAACGTCTATGTCGCCCAGGACATTGATTTTTCCGCGGTCCTGCATTGAGGACACATGCGATGAGCGCGGATGGAAACGAGCGCGTGGCACAGGTCTCCAGCGATTTTCTGGAGTATCAGTATCAGGTCCTCGGAATCAATGAGTACATGCGGTCCTCCGATGTCACGGAGATCTGCATCAATCGGCCAGGCGAACTCTATCTGGAGACCGCCAGTCAGGGCTGGGTGCGCAAGCAGGTGCCTTCGCTGACCTTTGACCGTGCCCGGCAGTTTTGCACCGCGGTCGTCAACGAAAGCAATACGGGGCAGCGTATTACCGACGTGGACCCGGTGGTCTCGCTGACATTCCCGACCGGACAGCGCGCCCAGTTCGTGATTCCTCCGGCCTGCGACGCGGGGACGGCATCGATCACGATCCGGTTGCCCGCGCGATTCGGAAAGACGCTGGAGCAATATGAGCAGGACGGATTCTTCGAGGAAATCCTGCCATCAGGAGGGGGGATCAGCGACCACGACAGGGAGCTCGATCAGCTTCGGCAATCAGGACACTACGCCGAGTTCTTCAAGAAGGCCGTGACCTATCACAAGAACATCGTGGTGGCCGGAGCGACAGGAAGTGGAAAGACCACCTTCATGAAGTCGCTGGTGAATCATATTCCGGAGCGGGAGCGCCTGATCACCATCGAGGACGCGAGGGAGTTGTTCATACAGCAGCCAAACGTCGTTCATCTGCTCTATTCAAAGGGCGGGCAGAGCACCAGCAACGTCACCGCCAAAAGCTGCATGGAAGCCTGTCTGCGAATGAAGCCGGACCGCATCATTCTTGCGGAGCTTCGCGGTGATGAATCCTTCTACTTCATCCGCAACTGCGCGTCGGGACATCCGGGTTCGATCACCAGCTGCCACGCAGGGAGCGCGGCCCAGGCGTGGGATCAGCTGGCGCTGATGGTCAAGGCCTCCCAGGAGGGGAGCGGGCTGGAGTTCTCGGTGATCAAGCGGCTGCTCATGATGACCATCGACATCATGGTTCATATCAAGGCGCATGCAGGCCGCAGGTACATCACCGGCATCGACTTCGACCCGGCGCGTGGCCAGTCGAGCCAGATGGAGGTGCGGTGATGATGCCCGGGTTTGAAATGATGGGATGCACCGATCTGGCCGTACCGCAGGAGGTCATGCAGCACGTGGTCAAGGTGGAATCCTCGTTCAATCCCTATGCGATTGGTGTCGTTCGCGGCCATCTGGTCAGGCAGCCGCGAAATCTCCCCGAGGCACTCGCAACGGTCCGGATGCTGGAGGCGGGCCGTTACAACTTTTCGCTCGGGCTGGCCCAGGTAAATCGCCACAACCTGGTTGCTCAGGGATTGGACAGCTATGAACGCGCGTTTGAAGTCTGCCCCAACCTGCGGGCGGGCGCCCGGATCCTGGCCGACTGCTATCGGCGCGCGGGCGAAGACTGGGGCAAGGCGCTGAGTTGCTATTACTCCGGAAACTACGTCACCGGATTCAAGCATGGCTATGTGGACAAGGTGATGGCGTCCTGGCGACAGGCAGGTACAGGGACTGATCATCAGGCCATTGCCCTGGCAGGCAGGATGCCCGCAAGGGCCGCCGGTCGAACGGGCGCCGCCGCACGGGAAGTTCCGATGCTGGTGAGCTGGCGGGTGGCGGAAGCGACACGCGATGCGACCAGGGTGCCGACGCGACGCATCGCGATCGAGCCCGGTGTCGACTCCCTGGATGCTGTCCAGAAGGCATCCAGCCAGCCGGTGACCGTGAGGCCCGTATCCGACACACCGGCATCGATACCTCAGGCCTCCCCAACCCCGGTTTCCGGTATGTCGCAACCGGAGCCAGGCAGTCAAGACGACGACGCGTTCGTCTTCTAATCCAATGGCCGGAAATGGCCATGCGACACCTTCGGAAATCCGGTCCAATCAATAAGGAAAGTAGATATGTACAACCACAAGATGAAGAACCTCCTTCAGGGAGCACTCATGGCTGCCGCATTCGTCGCCATGGCAACCCTGCCCGAGCTCGCCCTGGCACAGGATGCGACAGGCGCGAAGGGGCGAGTGGAATCCTTCTTCAACAACATCAACTCGCTGTTGAATGTGGCTTCCATCGCGGTGGTCACCATCGCGATCATCTTCGCCGGATACCAGATCGCCTTCAATCACAAGCGAATCAGCGACGTGGCGCCGGTGCTGATCGGTGGCTTCCTGATTGGCGCCGCTGCCCAGATCGCAAAGATGCTGCTTCCTTCCGACGTCACCAGCACGGCCATGATCGTGGGCAAAACCCTCCTGCAATATGCATAAGGACGTCCTGTTCAGGGGGTGTACGCGCCCGCCCATGTTCATGGGGGTGCCGTATGTGCCCTTCGCGATCGGGGCTGGCGCGTGCATGTTGCTGACGGTCTACGCGGACATGTACTACCTGGTGACGCTTCCCGCCACGATTTACGTCATGCGCCAGATGGCGAGGCGTGACGAGATGATTTTCAGGATGCTCGGATTGCGTTTGCAGTTCCGTACCAAGGTGCGGAACCTCAAGCAATGGGGCGGCATGTGGTCGTTCACGCCGAACCGGTACCGAGATCGGCTATGCAGGAAGGAAATGGAATGAAAGCGAGTGGTCTTCCCGACGCGCCCATCGCGGACCTGATCCCGTTCTCGTCCCATGTCTCGCCCAATGTCATCAAGATGGCCGGCGGGGATTATCTGCTCACCTGGCGGTTGGATGGTCTGCCCTTCGTGGGAAGGGAGGAGTGGGAGATCGAGCATCGGCATGGAGCGTTCAACAGGCTTCTTCAGACGCTGCGGGCGCCGGACTTTTCCAATGTCGCATTCTGGGTTCACGACGTCCGCCGGAAGGGAAGCGTGGATATTCGGCCAACGTTCCGGCAGACCTTCAATCAGGAAATATCGGATGACTACTTCGACTCGCTTTCGAGTCAAAAGGTCATGCGCAATGAACTCTATCTCACCATGGTGTACCGACCTGTCGTGGCCGGGAAGCGGTTTGTTGAGAAGTCCACCGACATCAGGCGTCTGCAGGCCGAGCAGGACCAGGCCGTCTCCACCATCATGGAACTCGCCGGAAACGCGGAGGCGGTCCTCAAGGACTACGCGCCGGTCAAGCTCGGCATGTACGAGGCCGATGGAGCCGTGTTCTCGGAAGCCCTGGAATTTTTCGGTTTCATCGCCAATCGGCTATCCGAACCCGTTCCGGTGCTGCGCGCGCCGGTCAATGAATATCTTCCCGTCAGTCGCCATATGTTCTCCGCCAAGTCAGGCGATTTCGTTGTCCGGACTCCGGACGGCGCGAATCATTTTGGCGCCATCCTGAACATCAAGGAGTACACGGACAGTACCTGGCCAGGAATCCTGAACGGGCTGAAGTACCTCGACTTCGAATACGTCATCACGCATTCCTTCAGCCCGATGGGGCGGCAGGACGCGCTCCGGGTGCTCGACCGCACCAAGGGCATGATGATCTCGTCCGGCGATAAAGCCGTCAGCCAGATCGCTGAAATGGATCAGGCGATGGACCAGTTGGCATCCGGAAATTTCGTGCTCGGCGAGTATCACTTCATCATGGCCTTGTACGCGGACAGCCAGGAGGCCCTGTCGCGAAACATCGCCACCACCCGGGCGGAACTGTCCAATGCCGGTTTTGTGTCGGCCAAGGAGGACCTGGCGATCTGTTCCTCCTTCTATTCGCAGTTCCCGGGAAACTGGAAGTATCGCACCCGCCTGGCCAACGTGAGTTCTTTGAACTTCCTGGGCCTTTCCCCGCTTCACAACTTCGCGATTGGAAAACTGGACCACAATCCGTGGGGCGAATGCGTCACCGTCCTGCAGACGACCAACGGGCAGCCGTACTACTTCAATTTTCACGCGACCCATCCGGCTGAGAACTCGCTGGGCGAAAAGGCCATCGCCAATACGATGGTGATCGGGAAGTCGGGCACCGGCAAGACGGCGCTCATCAATTTCCTGCTCAGCCAGGTTCAGAAGTTCGACCCGGTGCCCACCATCTTCTTTTTTGACAAGGACCGGGGCGCGGAGATATTTGTCCGTGCATGCGGCGGCAACTATCTGGCACTTGAGAATGGCAGCCCGAGCGGCTTCAACCCGTTCCAATGCGAGCGGACCGAGGTCAATGTGCAGTTCCTGGTCGACATGATCAAAGTGCTTGCCGGCAAGAGCCACTATACGGCACGGGAGGATGAGGACATCCATCGGGCCGTTGAAAGCACGCTGGACACCCCCCTGCATCTGCGGTCGATGACCAACTTCCAGAAGAGCCTTCCCAACATGGGGGACGACGGCCTGTATGCGAGGCTGCGCAAATGGACCGCCGGGAACTCGCTGGGTTGGGTGTTCGACAACCCCAGGGACACCGTTGACCTCTCAAGGGCCAGCATCATCGGGTTCGACTACACCGACGTCATCGACAACCCGGAGGTGCGGATTCCGGTCATCAATTATCTGCTGCATCGGCTCGAAGCGTTGATTGACGGGCGGCCGCTCATCTACGTCATGGATGAGTTCTGGAAGATCCTGGACGGTGGCGGCGGCCTCAAGGAATTCGCCAAGAACAAGCAGAAGACGATACGCAAGCAGAACGGCTTGGGGATATTCGCCACCCAGAGTCCGGAGGACGCATTGGCGAGCGATATTTCGGCGGCCCTGATCGAACAGACCGCCACGCTGATACTGCTGCCCAATCCCAATGCCTCGCGAGAGGACTATGTCAATGGCCTGAAGCTGACGGACGCCGAGTTTCAGGTGGTCAAGGGATTGGACGAGCGCTCGCGGAGTTTCCTGGTCAAACAAGGACATGCATCGACGGTGTGTCAGCTCAATCTGCGAGGCCTGGACGACGCGCTTGCGGTCATTTCGGCCAGTACCGACAACATCGAAATCATGCATCGAATCCTGCAGGAAGAAAGCGAACGAGGCGGAGGCGCGGATGCGCTGCTGCCGGAACACTGGCTTCCACGGTTCTACCGTGAAAGAAAAGGGGCGGGCAGGGCGCAACCGGAGGAATCCGAAGCGCCAGCGTCGAGAAGGCTGTAATGCGGGACTCGAGTTCGTGCTGGCGCGGTAACCGATTGGAGGAACAACCATGAAAACGGATGGGTTTGAGAACGGCAGGCGCGTACCGCGCGGGATACTGGCGCTGATGGTCGCCGCGGCGTTGGTCGCAGGCGGAGCCCGCGATGCCAGTGCGGGGTTGCCGGTTACCGACATAGGGCACACGATCACCAGCAAGGTCGCATGGATGATGCAGTACCAGCAGATGTTGGATAACCTGAAGAACCAGATCGAAACACTCAAGAGACAAGCCGAGGCACTGAGGCAGAAGCTGGTAGGCGGTTTGGCGTACAAGGGGGGGGCGGGCTACCGCGAGACCTTGCAGGAACGTGATGTCAATGCGTTCGTGGACAAGCGTTGCGGCGACGCCAGCAAGCTGCCCGGTGCGCCTATGCGAGTCAAGGAAACAGTGGCGACCCAGTTCAGGAACTGCGTCACCATCGTTCAAACAGAAAATCGGCGCTACAACGTCGTGGCCAAGGTGATGGCCAATCTCGCCGAACGCGACAAGGAAATGGACGAAATCCGGGACCTTGCCGAAAAGGTCCCGCCGGAAAATCCGGGAGAGTTGGAGCGGCTGAACAACAACATTGCCCAGATCGAGGCAAGGATGTCCGCCGACATGCAGAACTCCCGCACCCTGCTTGAGGCGTATGACGCGCATCTGCGTGTGCTCAACAACGATCAGATCCAGGTCGGACGTTCCGCGTTTCGCGACGATCCCAGTCTGGCAGGGTCGATCGTGCAATACGGCGCGCTGAAGGTGGCACTGAAAGCAGCCAGATCGCGAGAGCGCTGAAACCGCACGGAAGCGAAAGTTGGGCAAGTAATGGGGGCTGGATGATGGATGGCGTAGTGCTTTCGGTGGCGGGGACCCTGCTGGACGGTTGGAGCCAGCAGGCGTCTCTTCCCGAGATGGTGTTTTTTCGCGAGATCAATTCGTTCATAGACGATGAGCTGATTCGGGAGTACCTGCCGAATCTGGGCAAGCGCGTCATGCGGATCATCGGCGGCGTGGGGACGATCCTGCTGACGCTCTGGATAATGATCCAGGGATTCCGCGTCGTGACCGGGCAGTCGCGCGAGTCGATGATGGCGCTGGTCGTCAGCTCGTTGCGCGCCACCTTCATCATCGGTGTCGCACTGGGCGCCGCAGTGTCCTGGGGGCCGATCTACCAGACGTTGACCGACGGCACCACCCGGGTCATCAATGAAGCGATGACCGGCAAGGAAAGCA
Organism: Pseudoxanthomonas sp. 134C1; assembly: GCF_057773065.1. Lineage (NCBI taxonomy): Bacteria > Pseudomonadati > Pseudomonadota > Gammaproteobacteria > Lysobacterales > Lysobacteraceae > Pseudoxanthomonas > Pseudoxanthomonas sp. 134C1. The sequence goes on along the minus strand of NZ_JBYMTH010000016.1, from coordinate 1,092 downwards.
CGGATGGCATCTATGCCAACATCGATCGCACGTTGGCGATCATGCAGGTCGCCATGATTGCCATCGATACCGTCGACAGCAACCTGGACCCCGTGATCGAGCAGCAGAAGGGGCGGGCGATGACCTTCGTTGGCATGGGGTTGGGGGGGCCTGCCATCATGGCGGCTGTCGCGATGATGCTCAACAAGCTGGCGATCGGCCTCATTGTCGCCATGGGGCCGATATTCATTCTGTGCCTTCTGTTCGATCAGACCAAATCGCTCTTCCAGCGATGGCTGCTGTACGGGATAGGCAGTCTGTGTTCCATGGCGTTGCTCAGCGTCACCGTGACCCTCGCGCTGGACATGGTGATCGCGGTGGGCGGCGCGTTCTGGGTGACCAGTGCGATCGGAATGGGCGGAGGCGAGAGCCTGACCAGCATATCCATGCAGCAGGGTGGGCTGGGCATCATCCTGAGTGCCTTGATTCTCAGCGCCCCTCCGATGGCGGCGATGCTTTTCCAGGGCACGCTGGGCCAGTTCAGTGGATACAACGCGATGAGTGGCATCCATTCCCAGCAACGGCCCCCTCGCGTGCCGGGAGTGGAGTAAGGGCGAGCGGCCACGACCTTTCTACCCCCGGCTTAGATGGGGGGCGGCCCCGGTCAGGGACGGGTGAAAGCCCAGCGTTCCAAATGGGCAGTGGAGGAGAGTTGACATGAAGTACGCGGTGGAATCGCGGACGGGAAGGAGGGCGATGGGCGGCGTCTTGTTGATCGCCCTGTCGGCTTGTGGTGCGTCTATGAAATCCAAGCCCGTCTATCGCGAAAATCCCCATCCCACCCAGGCCTACCGGCTGACGATGCGCATTGCGGATGCGCCGGGGCCGTTGAGAGTCATGCGGAGTCTGGCAATTTACAACGTGGTCAATCGCGAGTGCTTGCCGCCGCCCATGGAGAACTTCGGCGGACATACCAGTCCAGTGCCGTCCTCGCGTATCCCCCTCGCTCTCGTGCGGACCGCAGAGGGTGAATACGCTGGCACGTTCCATCTGGACGGCATGATTGACGAGGACTACCACGGCCGGGGTGTGTGCCGCTGGGAGATGAGCCAG
>NZ_JBYMTH010000015.1:0-16379 GCF_057773065.1 Pseudoxanthomonas sp. 134C1 | reverse complement strand
TGTTCGCGCACGCCGGTGGACACCGGGTCGAACAGCAGCGCGGCCTGCGCGGTCAGGCCGGGTTGGACCAGCAGCGGACGGTCGGCATAGCGGATGTGGGTCACCAGGTTCTCGCGGTTCACCGAATAGCGCGCGCCATCGGCGTCGCGGATGCCGCGCTCGTGCACCAGCCGCTGCAAGGCGGCGACCTGTTCGGCGCCGCGGCTGAAACCCACCCCGACCACCCGAATCTGCGCCTGCGGGTCTTCGTCCAACCAGATTCGGGCCTGCTCACACAATTGGAAATAGGCCGTCTCCACCCGTTCGTCGAAGGTGTGGCCGAAGCGGCCATCCAGGAGCCGGGTCGGAGTCTTCCACAGGCCGGTCTGGGTGAAGGTGCCTTCGACGTAGCCGCTGGCGATGTTCGCAACACCATCGTCCTGGAGCCGCCGGACTTGCTGTGCAATATTGGCCACGACACTCCAATGTTCGGGCTTGTCCTTGAACAGGCTGTTGCCGGTGCCGTCCAGGGCGGCGATGAACAGCCGCTGGTGCGGGTCGCCGGTTCGCAGCAGGAGCGGAACACGCATCCGCGCCAGGTCGGCTTCGGCCTGGCGGTAGCTGTCCAGGTCCTGCGCGTCGGCCGGGTAATAGCTCACGCCCCCATCGCGGGGCGAACGGGGAACAGACCCCATGGCGTGCCTCCTGGCTCAGTAGGTCTGGCTGAAGACCTGGATGAGGTCTCTTTGCATGTTGCTGAGCGGTCTATCCGGAAATCTGGGCTTCTTCAGCCAGATGGTCGTTCGCGTGTAGACATTGATAGTGCGGTCGTTGACCTCCAGGATGATCTCGGTGATAGGGCTGTTCGCCGGGTCAGTGGCGTCCTCACGGGCCACGTGATGGCGAATCAACTGGTCCTGGAATATCTGGCCGATGTCGATATCGGCTTCATGTGCCTGACCGTCCCGGGACCGCCAGGTCACTTTTGCCGGCGGCGGGAAGTTGGGAATGGGACCCATCGTGGCGGACATGTTGTGGGGGTACTTGTCTCCCAGCCGTTCGGATGAACCCTGGAGTTCGTCTTCAGCGTCATCCACGCGCTGCATGCCTGCGTAGAAGACGCGACATCCGTAGGTGCTGTAGGTCGAGACGCTGAAATAGTGCGCATGAAACTTCAGCGGCCACTCGGCGCCGACATTGGTGTGCCAGCCGTCCGGCCGGCGGGAGGGAAAGCCCTCTGGGGAAGAGGAGGAAGACATGCTCTGGCATCCGGTCAGGGTGAGAACGAGCAACGCGGTGGAAACGATGCGGGATGAGAGGCGTCGTGCCATGAAAGAGGATTCCGGAACTGCGTGCCGGACGACCCTAGTGTCTGCCCCTCCCACATGCAACGCACATTGAAAACCGGAAGTGACACGCTATATGCGACACGAATGACAGGTACAGGCGCGTCCGCTTCGGCCTGGCGGTAGCTGTCCAGGTCCCGCGCATCGGCCGGGTAATAGCTCACGCCGCCATCGCGGGGCGAACGGGGGACAGACCCCATGGCGTGCCTCCTGGCTCAGTAGGTCTGGCTGAAGACCTGGATGAGGTCGTCCCGGAAATCGCTGTAGCGATTGCCCGGAATTTGCAGTTCCCGGGTTGAGATGTGCGCCCGCATGTAAATGTTGATGGTGCGGTCGTTGACTTTCAGAATGATCTCCGGCATTCCATCGGTCGCCGGGTCAGTGGCGTCCTCACGGGCCACGTGATGGCGAATCAACTGGTCCTGGAATATCTGGCCGATGTCGATGTCGGCTTCATGTGCCTGACCATCCCGGGACCGCCAGGTCACTTTCGCCGGTGGGGGGAAGTTGCGGATGGGTCCACGTCCTGCGGTCAGCAATGACTCGTGTGGACGCCCATACGAGGCTACAGAAGGCGAAGGTATGTCCCCTCCTCCATGCGGGAAGCCTCCATAGACCACCCTGCAAGACTGCGTGTCGAAGCAGTGCACGCCAAAATAGTGCGCATGAAACTTCAACGGCCACTCGGCGCCGACATTGGTGTACCAGCCGTCCGGCAGGCGGGAGGGAAAGCCCTCCGGGGAAGAGGAGGAAGACATGCTCTGGCATCCGGTCAGGGTGAGAACGAGCAGCGCGATGCGGGCGATGCAACGGGAAAGGCGTCGTGCCATGAAAGAGGATTCCGGAACTGCGTGCCGGATGACGCTAGTACCTCTGACGCTTGCATGCAACGCACATTGAAAACCGGAAGTGACGCGCTATATGCGACACGAATGACAGGTGCGGGCGCGTCCGCTTCGGCCTGGCGGTAGCTGTCCAGGTCCTGCGCGTCGGCCGGGTAATAGCTCACGCCGCCATCGCGGGGCGAACGGGGAACAGACCCCATGGCGTGCCTCCTGGCCTAGTACGTTTGACTGAAGACCTGGATGAGGTCGTCCCGGAACTCGCTGTAGCGATTGCCTGGAATCTGCTCTTTCCTGGTCCAGATGGTCGCCCGCATGTAGACGTTGATGGTGCGGTCGTTGACTTCCAGAATGATCTCCGGCATTCCATCGGTCGCCGGGTCAGTGGCGTCCTCACGGGCCACGTGATGGCGAATCAACTGGTCTTTGAATATCCCGCCGATGTCGATGTCGGCTTCATGCGCCTGACCATCCCGGGACCGCCAGGTCACTTTTGCCGGTGGGGGGAAGTTGGGAATGGGCCCCATGCTGGCAGTCAGTATTTCTGGATACTTCGAGCCCAACATCGCAGAGTCCGACTTGAGCTGCGCCTCGTCATCCAGGAGGCGCCATCGCTCGTGGTAAAGAACCTTGCACCCATAGGTATTGAAACTGTAGGCATCGAAGTAGTGCGCATGAAACTTCAGCGGCCACTCAGCGCCGACGTTGGTGTGCCAGCCGTCCGGCCGGCGGGAGGGAAAGCCCTCCGGCGAAGAGGAGGAAGACATGCTCTGGCATCCGGTCAGGGTGAGAACGAGCAGCGCGATGCGGGCGATGCAACGGGAAAGGCGTCGTGCCATGAAAGAGGATTCCGGAACTGCGTGCCGGACGACCCTAGTGTCTGCCCCACCCACATGCAACGCACATTGAAAACCGGAAGTGACGCGCTACACGTCGTAGGAATGAAAGGCGCCAGCGCGCCTTCGCTCCGGCGATTTTCAGGCTTTCAGAAGAGGTTGCTTCGAGTGAGGGGAAATTCGTTGCACGCAGGGCCACATACGGCCAGACCTGGCCGAACGCTGGGCGCTAGAGTGGAAATGGCGCGATCGGCTTCAGCACGCCGTACTTTTCCTTCTGCGGCTTGCCCTTCAGCGGCGGAAGTCCAAAGGTCTCCAGCGGGACCTGGGTATCGGGCAGGCGATCCAGCAGATCCCGGATCAGGGTCAGGCGGCCACGCCGCTGATCGTTGAAGTCGACCAGCGTCCAGGGCGCGTCGGTGGTGTGCGTGGCCTTGAACATGGCTTCGCGCGCGGCGGTGTAGTCCGCGTACTTCTCGCGCGCCTTCAGATCGATAGGCGAGAGCTTCCAGCTCTTCAAGGGTTCCTCGGCGCGTTCGGCGAAGCGTTCCTCCTGGCGTGCCTGATCCACCGCCAGCCAGTACTTGAACAACAGGATGCCGTCGTCCACCAGCAGCTTCTCGAAGATCGGCACCTGGGCCAGGAAGCGACGGTATTCGGTGGCGGTGCAGAACCCCATCACCTTCTCGACGCCCGCGCGGTTGTACCAGCTGCGATCGAACAGCACGATTTCGCCCGCCGCGGGCAAGTGGGTGACGTAGCGCTGCAGGTACCACTGGGTGCTTTCGCGTTCGCCGGGTTTGGGCAGTGCGGCCACATGGCACTGACGCGGATTGAGATGCTCGCGGATGGCGTTGATTGCACCGCCCTTGCCGGCCGTGTCGCGGCCCTCCATCAGCACCACGATGCGCGCGCCCGCATGCGCGGCCCAACGCGCCATCGCCGCCAGTTCCAGCTGCAGCGGCTTGAGCAGGTGTTCGTATTCCTTGCGCTTGATTTCCTTCATGGCGTCTTCTTCCGGCGATTCTGGCGGACCGTGCCGGCCATGCCGCGCGCCACTTCCAGCAGAGCGCCCTGCTGGCGGGAGTTCAACTCGCGGTAGGCGGCCAGGAGATCGTGTTCGCCGCGCGTGCGCGCCGGGTCCAGTTGCGTGGCCAGTTCCGCCAGCAGCGCACCGGCAGGCACACCGAACGCACGGGCGAGGGCGGCCAACTGGTCCTTGCCGGGCAGCTTGTCGCCGCTCATCCACGAGCGGACGGTGGCGGCGCCGGCGCGTGGAATGGCGGTGGCGATGTCGGCGGCACTGAGTCCGCTGGCCTTGGCGAGCATGCGCAGGGTGGCGTCGATGGACATGAACGTTCCTGGGTTCATTCCTTGAGGCGGGGCCGCAGGGTGGCGAGATTGCAGGGCCGGGTGCGGGCGTCGAGTTGCGCGGCGATGATGCGTTCCCAGGCCGTGCGGCAGGCCGAGGTCGAGCCCGGCAGGCAGAACAGGAAAGTGCCGTTCGCCAGTCCGGCGAATGCGCGCGACTGCAGCGAGGAGGTGCCGATTTCCTCGAAGCTGATCGCGCGGAACAGCTCGCCGAAACCGGGCATCTCCTTGTCCAGCAGTGGCAGCAGCGCTTCCGGGGTCGAGTCGCGGCCGGTGAAGCCGGTGCCGCCGGTGACCAGGATGCCGTCCACCGCCGGGTCGGCGATCCAGCGCGAGACCAGGGCCCGCAGCTGGTAGCGGTCATCCGGTAGCAGGCTGCGTTCGGCGAGCTGGTGGCCCGCGTCGGTCGCCGCGGTGGCCAGGAAGTCGCCGCTGCCGTCCTCGGCCAGGGTGCGGCTGTCGGAGACGGTCAGCAGGGCGAGGCGGAGGGGCAGGAAATCATTGGCGTGGCTCATGCCGGCAGCGTAAGGGCTGGCCGGCCACGCTTTCAATGGCGCCCGTTCACGCGGCGAGGCGGGAACGGGCGGGGCGACGCGCGCTCAGGCGTCCAGCGGCAGCCGGAACCGCAGGGTGCCGTCGTAGGCGTCCCAGCCCAGATGGCGATACAGCGCCTGCGCCGAGCGGTTGTCATGATCGGTTTCCAGTTCCAGGCGCGCGGCGCCCGAGTCCCGTCCGAATGCCGCGGCGGCGTCCAGCAGCGCCCGCGCCACGCCTTGCCGGCGTGCTTCGCGGACGACGTAGAGATCATTGAGCACCCAGATGCGCACCGCGCGCACCGAGGAAAACGACGGGAACAGCTGGGTGAATCCCATCAGGCGATCTCCCTCCGCGGCGACGAAGATCACCGATTCCTCCCGCTCCAGCCGGTCGCGGACGAACCGCTGCGCCAGGGCCGCGTCCGCGGCCTGTTCGTAGAACTGCCGGTAGAGATCGAACAGCGGCGCGATCGCCTCCGCGTCGGTCAGGGTCGCGCGTCGCACCGTGATGCTCATGCCGCCTCCGTCAGTCGGGCCAGTTCGTCGGCCTGGTATTCGCGGGTCAGGCGATCGACCAGCGGGTCCAGGTCGCCTTCCATGATGTTGGGCAGATCGTACAGGGTCAGACCCTCGACCCGGTGATCGGTGATTCGGCCCTGCGGGAAGTTGTAGGTGCGGATGCGCTGGCTGCGATCGCCGCTGCCGACCTGCAGGCGCCGCGACGCGGCCTGCGCCGCCTGCTGCTTGCTGCGCTCGGCATCCAGCAGCTGCGCCTTCAACCGTTTCATCGCCTTGTCGCGGTTGGCGTGCTGGCTGCGCTCGGTCTGGCATTCGACCACCACGCCGCTCGGGATGTGGGTGATGCGGATGGCCGATTCGGTCTTGTTGACGTGCTGGCCGCCGGCGCCGGAGGAGCGGAAAGTGTCGATCCTCAAATCCGCGGGATTGATGGTGACGTCCTCGACCTCGTCCACATCGGGGATGATCGCCACGGTCGCCGCCGAGGTATGGATGCGTCCCTGCGATTCGGTTTCCGGCACGCGCTGCACGCGGTGAGTGCCGGACTCGAACTTCAGCCGCGAGAACGCGCCACGGCCACTGACCTTGGCCACGATTTCCTTGTACCCGCCGTGCTCGCCGGGATTGTCGGATTCGATCTCCACGCGCCAGCCCTGACGCTCGGCGTAGCGCGCGTACATGCGAAACAGATCGCCGGCGAAGATGGCCGCCTCGTCGCCGCCGGTGCCGGCGCGTACTTCGAGGAACAGGTTGCCGTCGTCGCGGTTGTCGCGCGGCACCAGCAGCAGCGACAGTTCGTCTTCCAGTTCGGCCAGGCGCGCGCGCGCGGTGGCGATTTCCTCTTCCGCCAGTCCGGCCAGATCCGGGTCCCCGCGCATGGCCTCGGCCGACGCCAGATCGCGCTTGGCGCGCGTTTCTTCCGCCAGGGCCGTGGCGACGGGTTCCAGCTGCGCGAACTCGCGGGAGTAGTTGCGGAACCGCTCGTTGTCGCCGGCCACGCCGGGATCGGCCAGCAGGCGTTCCAGTTCCTCGCGGCGTTCGGCCAGCGCTTCGAGTTTACGGCGCAGGGTCGGCGTCATCGGGTTTCTTGGAATGGGAGTAGGGCGCCTTTTCCGGGAACAGCCGGTCGGCCGCGCGCGCCAGCTCGGCATCGCCGGTCAACGCGGCTTCGCGCAATGCGGCGGTCGGCGGATGCAGCAGCCGGTTGGTCAGCGAATGAGCCAGGAATTCCAGCACGGCTTCCGGCTCGCGGCCGTTGGCCAGTTGCTGGCGGGCCTTGGCCAGCACGTCGTCGCGCGCCTGCTCGCCATGCGCACGCAGGCGCTTGAGCGGTTCCTGCCGGCTGCCGGCCTGCAATGTCTCCACGTAGCGGGCGACTTGCAGTTCGATGATCGCCTCGGCCGCGTCGGCGGCCTCGCGGCGGCTGCGGCGATTGTCCTCGACCGCGCGCTCCAGATCGTCGACCGTGTAGAGGTAGGCATCGTTGAGGTCGGCCACGTCGGCGGCGATGTCGCGCGGCACCGCCAGGTCGAACAACAGCATCGGCTTGTGCCGCCGTCGCGCCAACGCCTGCTCGACATGCGTGCGCAGCAGGATCGGTTCGCGCGCGGCGGTCGCCGAGAACACCACGTCGGCTTCGGCCAGGTGGCGTTCCAGCTCGCCCAGCGGCAATGCGTAGCCGCCGTGCCGGCTGGCCAGTTCCTGCGCGTGGGCGAGGGTGCGGTTGGCGATCAGCAGGCGGCGCACGCGGCCTTCGCTGAGATGCCTGGCGGCCAGTTCGATGGTTTCGCCCGCGCCGATGAGCAGCACGGTCGAATCGCTCAGGCGGGTGAACGAATCCTGCGCCAGGCGCACCGCGGTGGAGGCCACCGAGACCGGATTGGCGCCCACGCGGGTGTCGGTGCGGGCCCGCTTGGCCACCGCGAAGGTCTGCTGGAACAGGCGGTCCAGGCGATTGCCCAGCGCGCCGTGTTCGCGCGCGCTGGCCCAGGCGTCCTTCACCTGGCCGAGGATCTGCGGCTCGCCCAGCACCATCGAATCCAGGCCGGTGGCGACCCGGAACAGATGGCGCACCGCATCGGCATCGCGATGCCGGTACAGATAGGCCTCCAGGCCATCGGCATGGGTGGCCAACCAGTTGGCCAGCACCTGCCCGTCATGCGCGACCGCATACAGTTCGGTGCGATTGCAGGTAGACAGCAGCGCTGCCTCCTCGACCTGCGGCAGAGTGCGCAGGGCGCTCAACGCAGTCGGCAACGCGCCGGCGTCGAAGGCCACGCGTTCGCGCAGTTCGACCGGCGCGGTCTGGTGATTCAGTCCGAGGACCCACAACGTCATCGTTCAGGTGCTTGCGCTAAGCTGCTGGCTGGTAAGTGGCCGCTATTTTACGGCCCACGTGAGTCTCATGCCCGCAATATTGCGTCTCAGCCTGGTCATTCCACTGCTGTTGGCCCTGTCCGGGCCCGCCCTGGCCTCGCGCAAGGCGCCATCGGCCCGCGATGATGCCCTGACCACGGTGATGGCGGGCGAGTTCGCGCTCCAGGCCGGGCAACTGTCGGAAGCCTCCCGCTGGTACCTGGAGGCCGCGCGCGGCACCGAGGACGCGGGGCTGGCCGAACGGGCCACCCGCATCGCCCTGCTGTCCAATGACGACGCCGGCGCCACGGAGGCGTTGAAGTTGTGGCGCGCGCGCGCGCCCAAATCGCTGGCGATGCGCGGAGCCGAAGCCACCCTGGCGCTGCGCCGGGGCGATGCCCGCGCCGCCCGCCGGGAGCTGGATACGCTGGTGAAATCGCCCGATGAAATGGGCTGGCGCTATGCGCTCACCGCGCTGGGCAGCGGCGGCAAGGATCCCGGATTGCCGGCGAAGTTGCTCGGCGAACTGGTCGATGGCAACGCGATTCCGGCCCAACTGCAGGCGTGGCTGGCATTCGCGGGACTGGCCCAGCAACTGGAACAGCCGGAACTGTCCAGCCGCATCGTCGGCCGGGTGGTGGAACGGTTCCCCCAGGAACCTCGCGTGGTGTTGCTGCACGCGGCCCAGCTGCGGCGATCCGGAGACGAAGCCGCGGCCCGCAAGGTGCTGGGCGGGCTGGGCGCGGACATCGTCGAAAGACCGGAGTTGCGCCTGGCCATCGCGGCCGAGTACGAGGCGCTCGGTGATTCCGCCGCCGCGGCGGCAACCCTGGCGAAGGGCCCGCAGGACGATCAGAGCTACGCCTTGCGTGCTTCGCTGCTGGCCAAGGCCGACAACACCACCGCGTTGACCGCGCTGTATGACGAGCTGCGCCAGGAGGCCGGCGAACCCGAGGGCGGCCGTCGGCTGCTGCTGGGACAGATGGCCGAGTTCCTCAAGCGCCCGCAGGAAGCGCTGGACTGGTACCGCAGCGTGCCGACCGGCGGCGCCCGCGCCGAGGCCAGGCTCCGTGCCGCCAATACGCTCTACGAGCTCGACCGCAAGGACCAGGCGTTCCAGGAACTGCGCACCCTGCAGGGAGACGCCTCGGCCGACGACGATGCGCGCCGCAACGCCTACCTGCTGGAGGCCGAACTGCGGCAGAAGAACGGTGACGACGCCGGCGAGCTGGACGTGTTCGCGCGCGGCCTGGCGGCTTATCCGGACGACCTCGAGATCCTCTACGCGCGGGGCCTGGCCTGGGAGCGCCGTGATCGCATCGACCGCGCCGAGGCCGATTTCCGCAAGATCCTGGTGATCGATCCCGAGAACACCGCGACCCTCAACGCGCTGGGCTATACCCTGGCCGATCGCACCCAGCGCTATCAGGAAGCCCTGGAACTGATCGATCGCGCGCGGGTGGCCGAACCCGAGAACGCCGCCATCATCGACAGCTATGGCTGGGTGCTGTACCGGCTGGGCCGGTTGCCGCAGGCGCTGGTGCAGTTGAGGCGCGCCTTTACCCTGCAGAAGGATCCCGAAATCGCCGCGCACGTCGGCGAAGTGCTGTGGGTGATGGGACAGAAAGACGAAGCGCGCAAGTATTTCGACGAAGCGCGCAAGCTGGATCCCGAGAACCGCTCGCTGCAGCGGGCGCTGGAGAAGACCGGAGCATGAAGTGGATGGTGCGTGGACCGCTGCTCGCGGCCTGGATAGTGCTGCTGGCCGCCTGCGCCAGCGGCGGCGGACGCAAGGCGGTACCTCCCGCCCTGGTGGATCCCGAGGACGTGGCGGCGGCACAGGCGCGCCAGTCCACCCGCGAAGCATGGCTGCGCGGTCGCAAGGACTGGGGATTCGAGGCGCGGGTGGCGGTCAGCCAGGCCGGCAAGGGTGGCAGTGGCCGGCTCGACTGGCACCAGCAGGGTGAGCGGTACACCGCATCGCTGAGCGCACCGGTCACCCGCCAGAGCTGGCGCCTGAGCGTGGATGCCGACGGGGTGCGACTGGAAGGGCTGGAAGGCGGCCCCCGGCAAGGGGACGATGCCGACCTGCTGCTGCGCGAAGCCACCGGCTGGGATATTCCGGTGCGGACGCTGTCCGAGTGGGCCCGGGGCCTCAGTGACCAGGGCAGCCCTGAATTCGGGCCGGAAGGCCAGCTCCAGGCCTTGCGCCAGGCCGGCTGGAACATCCGCTATACGGAATGGATGCCCGCCTCGGGCGAGCAGCCGGCCATGCCCCGGCGCGTCGAAGCCGAGCGCGGCCAGGCCAGGGTCCGTCTGGTGGTGGATCGCTGGGACCTCGGAGCCGGCCCGTGAGCCAGTGGCAGGAGGGGGACGGCTGGTCGGCATGGCCCGCACCGGCCAAATTGAACCTGTTCCTGCGCTTCACCGGCCGTCGGCCGGACGGCTACCACCTGCTGCAGTCCGTTTTCCGCCTCCTCGACTGGGGGGACACCGTGCACCTGCGGGTCCGGGCGGATGGCGCCATCCGCCGGATCGGGACTTCCGTACCCGGAGTTGCGGAAGCGGACGATCTGCTGGTGTGCGCTGCGAATTTGCTGAAAAGTGAAACGAATTGCAGCCAAGGTGCCGATATCTCCGCCGAAAAGCGGATTCCAGTCGGGGGCGGTTTCGGTGGGGGTTCCTCCGACGCGGCCACCGTGCTGGTGGTCCTCAATCGGCTGTGGAACACGGGCCTGTCGACACAGCGGCTGGCGGAACTGGGGCTGCGGCTGGGCGCGGATGTGCCGATCTTCGTCCACGGGGAGAACGCCTGGGCCGAAGGCGTCGGCGAGCAGCTGACGCCCATCGCCCTGCCGCCGGCCTGGTACGTGCTGGCCGATCCGGGCGTGCACGCGCCCACGGCGGCGCTTTTCCAGGCCCCTGATTTGACGCGAAACGCGCCACCCGCGAAAATGTCGGACTTCGTTTCGGGACACCTGCTCGGCAATGCGTTCGAGCCGGTACTGCGCCGCCGGGAACCCGCCATCGAGGCGGTGTTCCAGGCCTTGGCGCGTATCGGCACGCCGCGGCTGACCGGCTCCGGCAGCGGTTGCTTCGTCGAGTTCGCGCAGCGGGCACAGGCGGAAGCTGCGCTGGCGGAACTGTCCGGCGTGCGGGCCTGGCTGGCGTCAGGCGCCGCGCGTTCGCCGCTGCAGGATGCGCTCGGAGCGGAAACCTAACGCCTAGGGGCGTCGCCAAGTGGTTAAGGCACCGGGTTTTGATCCCGGCATTCGTAGGTTCGAATCCTTCCGCCCCTGCCAATCCGCGGTTTCCAAGCAGCGCCTGTTCCGGGTTGCCTCCCGCGATTTCCGCCGCCAGAAGCCAACGCCGAGAGAAGAAAAATGCAAGACGACCGCAACCTGCTTGTCTTCTCCGGCAACGCCAACAAGCCGCTGGCCGACAGCATCTGCCGCGAGCTGGGCGTGCGTCCGGGCAAGGCGCTGGTGTCGCGCTTCTCCGATGGCGAAGTGCAGGTGGAAATCGAGGAGAACGTTCGTCGCCAGGAAGTGTTCGTGGTCCAGCCCACCTGCGCCCCGGCCGCGGAAAACCTGATGGAACTGCTGGTGCTGATCGACGCGCTCAAGCGCGCCTCGGCGGCCAGCGTCACCGCGGTGGTGCCGTACTTCGGCTACTCGCGCCAGGATCGCCGCCTGCGGTCCTCGCGCGTGCCGATCACCGCCAAGGTGGCGGCCAAGATGTTCAGTGCGGTCGGTACCGATCGCGTGCTGACGGTTGACCTGCACGCCGACCAGATCCAGGGCTTCTTCGATATTCCGGTCGACAACGTGTACGCCTCGCCGCTGCTGCTGGCCGACATCTGGCGCGCCTACGGCACCGACAACCTGATCGTGGTTTCGCCCGACGTGGGCGGCGTGGTGCGCGCGCGCGCCGTCGCCAAGCGCCTGGACGATGCCGACCTGGCCATCATCGACAAGCGCCGCCCGCGCGCCAACGTCGCCACCGTGATGAACATCATCGGCGATGTGGACGGCAAGGACTGCGTGCTGGTGGACGACATCGTCGACACCGCAGGCACCCTGTGCGCCGCGGCCGCCGCGCTGAAGGCGCGCGGTGCCAAGAAGGTGGCCGCGTACTGCACCCACGCCGTGCTCTCGGGCCCGGCGGTGGACAATCTGAACAAGTCGGTGCTGGACGAACTGGTCGTCACCGATACCATCCCGCTTTCGCCGGAAGCGAAGGCGTGCGGCCGGATCCGCCAGCTCAGCGTGGCGGAACTGCTGGCCGAAACCGTTCGCCGCATCGCCTTCGGCGAATCGGTGAGCTCGCTGTACGTGGATTGACGGCCGGGATTAGTGATTGGGGATTCGGGATTCGTGCTTGCGAATCCTCGATCCCGAATGCCGAATCCCGGCATTTCAACGACTCTCCTGGTCGCGGGGGAGTCTTCAAGGCCGCCGCGAGGCGGTTCATCAACATAGGTAGTTAGCAAACATGGCAAAGACACACGAAATCAAGGTGCAGCGCCGCGAAGACGAGGGTAAGGGTGCGAGCCGCCGCCTGCGTCACGCCGGCAACGTGCCCGCCATCGTCTACGGTGGTGGCGAACTCAAGCCGGTCAGCATCCAGCTGAACCACAACGAAGTCTGGCTGGCCAGCCAGCACGATTGGTTCTACTCCTCGATCCTGGACCTGAGCCTCAATGGCGACATCCAGCGGGTGCTGCTGCGTGACATGCAGCGCCATCCGTACAAGCAGCAGATCATGCACCTGGACTTCCAGCGCGTGAACGAGAACGAGACCCTGCGTACCGCGGTGCCGCTGCACTTCGTCAACCAGGACACCTCGCCCGCCGGCAAGTCGGCCGACGTGGTCGTGACCCACGAACTGAACGAAGTCGTGGTCGAGTGCTTGCCGAAGGATCTGCCGGAGTTCATCGAGATCGATCTGTCGAACCTGGCCGTGGGCGCCGTCGTGCACCTGTCGGAAATCAAGCTGCCGGCCGGCGTGGAAATCCCTGAGCTGAAGCTGGGCAAGGAACACGACGTCGCCGTCGTGATCGCCAAGCATGGCAAGGAAGACGCCGAGGCTCCGGCCGAAGGCGCCGAGAAGGAAGAGAAGTAATATCGCGCCACGGTGCGTCCGCGTCAGCGGGCGCACCGGCGTGAGGCACTGCGATGGCAGGTCTTCGTCTCATCGTCGGACTGGGCAATCCCGGTGCCGAGCACGCCCGAACCCGGCACAACGCCGGGTTCCGTTTTGTCGATACCCTGGCCGAAGGGCAGGGCGAGCGGTTCGGCCTGGAAAGCAAACTGTTCGGTGAAACCGCCAGGATCGTGATCGGCGGCCAGCCGGTCTGGCTGCTCAAGCCGGCCACCTACATGAATCTCAGCGGCAAATCGGTGACCGCGGCCCTGCGCTACTGGAAGATCGAGCCGGAAGAGGCGCTGCTGGCCCACGACGAACTGGATCTGGCTCCCGGCGTGGCGCGACTGAAGTTCGATGGTGGCCATGGCGGCCAGAACGGCCTGCGCGACACCATCCAACTGCTGGGGCACGGCAAGTTCCATCGCCTGCGCATCGGCATCGGCCATCCCGGCCACAAGGACAAAGTGACCGGTTGGGTGCTGGGCAAGCCCGGCAAGGATGATGAGATCCTGATCGGCCGCGCCATCGACGACGCCATCGACGTGCTGCCGCTGGCCGTCCGGGGCGATTTCAACGAAGCCATGAAGCGCCTGCACACCGGCAGGGATTAGGCATTGGGGATTGGGGATTTGGAAAAGCGCTTTCCGAATCCCGAATCCCGAATTCCCAATCCCGGATATTTATGGGCATCAAATGCGGCATCGTCGGCCTGCCCAACGTAGGCAAGTCGACCCTGTTCAACGCGCTGACCAAGGCGGGCATCGCCGCGGCCAACTTTCCGTTCTGCACCATCGAGCCGAACGTCGGCGTGGTGCCGGTGCCGGATCCGCGCCTGAACCAGCTGGCCGAGATCGTCAAACCGCAGAAGGTCCTGCCAACCGCGGTGGAGTTCGTCGATATCGCCGGCCTGGTGGCTGGCGCGGCGAGCGGCGAGGGCCTGGGCAACAAGTTCCTGGCCCATATCCGGGAAGTCGATGCCATCACCCATGTGGTGCGCTGCTTCGAGCACGGCGACATCGTCCATGTCTCCGGCAAGGTGGACCCCATCGCCGACATCGAGACCATCGATACCGAATTGGCGCTGGCTGACCTGGACAGCGTCGAAAAAGCGCTCAACCGCGCCGAACGTTCAGCCAAGGCCGGCGAAAAGGATGCCATCGCGCGCAAGCCCGTCCTGCAGAAGCTGCATGCCGGCCTGAGCGACGGCAAGCCCGGCCGGGCCTTGGGGCTGGACGAGGAGGAGCGGGCGCTGGTCCGCGACCTGTTCCTGCTGACCCTCAAGCCCGTCATGTACGTGGCCAACGTGCTGGAGAACGGCTTCGAGGGCAACCCGCACCTGGAGGCCGTGCGCGCCCGCGCCGCCACCGAGGGCGCCGAGGTGGTGCCGGTGTCGGCCGCCATCGAAGAGGAACTGGCCCAACTGGATGACGCCGACCGCGATGCCTTCCTGGCCGACCTCGGCCTGGACGAGCCCGGCCTCAACCGGGTGATCCGCGCGGCCTACAAGCTGCTGGGCCTGCAGACGTACTTCACCGCCGGGGTCAAGGAAGTGCGCGCCTGGACGGTGAAGGCCGGCTCGACCGCGCCCCAGGCGGCCGCGGTCATCCATACCGATTTCGAGAAGGGCTTCATCCGCGCCGAGACCATCGCCTTCGACGACTTCATCAGATACAAGGGCGAGGCGGGTGCGCGCGACGCCGGCCGCCTGCGCCTGGAGGGCAAGGAATACCGGGTGCAGGAAGGCGACGTGCTGCACTTCCGCTTCAATGTCTGATAAAAAAGTTGGTGTTCCGCGTTGACAGCCAGACTGCTTCAGGCCAAAATCGCTGGCTGTTTCACCCCGGTTTGATTTGGCCCCTCCGGCCGGCTCCATCCGGGTGGCTACGGAGGGATACCCAAGCGGCCAACGGGGGCAGACTGTAAATCTGCTGGCTTACGCCTTCGGTGGTTCGAATCCACCTCCCTCCACCAAAATTTGAGTTGTTTTGTGTTGTAGTGGTCTCCCGGCGCGGGAGTAGTTCAACGGTAGAACCTCAGCCTTCCAAGCTGATGGTGCGGGTTCGATTCCCGTCTCCCGCTCCACTTGAACGCCCGTTGCGGGACCTGCGGTAACCGAAGCGACAAACCAGTTTCACGCTCACGTAGCTCAGTCGGTAGAGCACCTCCTTGGTAAGGAGGAGGTCGATGGTTCGATTCCATTCGTGAGCACCACCTTTCCAACTCCATTTCACCGTTCCACCTCGAGAAGAAGCAGCCATGGCAAAGGGTAAATTCGAACGCACCAAGCCGCACGTGAACGTGGGCACCATTGGTCACGTTGACCACGGCAAGACGACGCTGACGGCGGCGCTGACGAAGGTGGGTGCCGAGCGCTTTGGCGGCGAGTTCAAGGCGTACGACGCGATTGACGCGGCGCCGGAAGAGAAGGCCCGCGGCATCACGATTTCGACGGCGCACGTGGAATACGAAAGCCCGACGCGTCACTACGCGCACGTGGACTGCCCGGGCCACGCGGACTACGTGAAGAACATGATTACCGGTGCGGCGCAGATGGACGGCGCGATTCTGGTGTGCTCGGCCGCTGACGGCCCGATGCCGCAGACGCGCGAGCACATCCTGCTGTCTCGCCAGGTGGGCGTGCCGTACATCGTGGTGTTCCTGAACAAGGCCGACATGGTGGACGACGCCGAACTGCTGGAGCTGGTGGAGATGGAAGTCCGCGAGCTGCTGACCAAGTACGAGTTCCCGGGCGACGACACCCCCATCATCCACGGTTCGGCGCGTCTGGCGCTGGAAGGCGACCAGTCGGAGATTGGCGTGCCGGCCATCCTGAAGCTGGTGGAGGCGCTGGACACGTTCATTCCGGAGCCGCAGCGTGACGTGGACAAGCCGTTCCTGATGCCGGTGGAAGACGTGTTCTCGATTTCGGGTCGTGGCACGGTGGTGACCGGTCGCATCGAGCGCGGCATCATCAAGGTGGGCGACGAAATCGAAATCGTCGGTATCCGTCCGACCCAGAAGACCACGGTCACGGGCGTGGAAATGTTCCGCAAGCTGCTGGACCAGGGCCAGGCGGGCGACAACGCGGGTCTGCTGCTGCGCGGCACCAAGCGTGACGACGTGGAGCGTGGGCAGGTGCTGGCCAAGCCGGGTTCCATCACCCCGCACACAGAGTTCGAGGCCGAGGTGTACGTGCTGTCGAAGGACGAGGGTGGCCGTCACACGCCGTTCTTCAAGGGTTACCGTCCGCAGTTCTATTTCCGTACCACGGACATCACCGGTGCGGTGACGCTGCCGGAAGGCACGGAGATGGTGATGCCGGGCGACAACATCAAGATGAACGTGCAGCTCATCAACCCGGTGGCGATGGACGAAGGCCTGCGTTTCGCGATTCGCGAAGGCGGCCGTACCGTCGGCGCCGGCGTCGTGGCCAAGATCATCAAGTAA
>NZ_JBYMTH010000014.1:0-109198 GCF_057773065.1 Pseudoxanthomonas sp. 134C1 | reverse complement strand
GGTGGCCTCCGAGGTGCGCACGCTGGCCCAGCGCAGCGCCAACGCGGCCAAGGAAATCAAGGGCCTGATTGAAGCCTCGGTGGACCAGGTGTCCACCGGCTCGGCGCTGGTCAACCAGGCCGGCGCGACCATGGGCGAGATTGTCGCCTCGGTCCAGCGGGTCACCGACATCATGGCCGAAATCGCCGCCGCCTCGCAGGAGCAGTCCGCCGGCATCGAGCAGGTCAACCAGACCATCACCCAGATGGACGAGACCACCCAGCAGAACGCCGCCGTGGTCGAGGAGGTCGCCGCGACCGCGGGCGACCTGCGTCGGCAGTCGCAGGGCCTGGAGGAAGCGGTGTCGGTGTTCCGGCTCGGCCATTCCTCCACCGATCAGGTGCGGCGCTGGGTGACCGAAGCGGGACGGCGCGTGCTGGCGACCTGATCCGCTGCGACGCTTCCGGCATTTCCCGCATCAAGGAGGGAGGCGGGTCGGCCCGGACAGGCCGGCCTGTTTTCTCTCCGCGCCGTTTCAACCTTTCCGCCACGGCTGGCATCGAAACCGGATGCTGCCCGACGGAAAGGGGGCGCCACCAGGGTCGGGATACGCATGAGAACCTTGCCGTTGCTGTTCGCCGCATGGATGAGCCTGTGGCAGTTGTCGTCCACCGCCCTCGTACCTTCGAGTGGTTCCGGCTCCGCCAGTTCTTCCGTGAAGCCAACGTCCGCAGCGAAGGTGGCGGCGCCCGCCGGGCTGGAAGACTACCTGCGCGACAAGATGGCGCGCAGGCGCATCCCCGGCATGCAGGTCGCGGTTGTCCGCGATGGCCACGTCGTGTTTTCCGCCAGCTACGGCAAGGCCAACCTGCAGGACGACATCGCGGTGACCCCGGACACCGTGTTCTCGATCAACTCGGCGACCAAGACGTTCACCGGCGTGGCGATCCTGCAGCTGGCGCAGGCGGGCAAGTTGTCGCTGGACGCGCCGGTGTCGCGCTACCTGGATGGCCTGCCGCCGGCCTGGCAGGCGATCACCGTCCGCCAACTGCTCAACCACACCTCCGGCCTGCCCGACATCCTGGTGCCGCCACGCGCGCAGGGCACCGGCGCACTGGTCGGCGATGGCGGCGAGGACGCGGCATGGGAAACCGTGAAGACCCTGCCGATGGATTTCCCCACCGGCACGGCGTACCGCTACAACCAGACCAACTACGTGTTGCTGGGACGGATCATCGATTCGCTCGGCGGCATGCCGTTCACCCGCTTCATCGCCGAGCGTCAGTTCGCACCGGCGGGCATGGTCCACGCGGGATTCGGCGATTCACGCGACGTCACCGCGCACCGCGCGCAGCCGTATCGCTATCCGGGCGGCGCCACCGGAATCAGCCCGGGTACGCTCGAACATGCGTTCGACGAGTTCCCGCGCATGCTGCGCACCGGCGCGGGCATCAACACCACCGCCACCGAAGTCGCGAACTGGTTGATCGCCCTGCAGGATGGCCGCCTGCTCGATCGCGACAGTTTGCGCGAGCTGTGGGCGCCAGGCCGGTTCAATGACGGCGGGGCCACACCCTGGGCGGCCGGCTGGCCACGGATCGATCGCGAGGATCATCCGGCCGTGGCGGGGATCGGCGGCCGCCGTTCCGCATTCTTCGTGTATCCGCAGGATCACCTGGCGGTGGTGGTGCTGACCAACCTGGCGGGCGCCAATCCGGAGGAATTCATTGACGAAATCGCCGGCTTCTACGTGCCTGACCTGAGCGCACAGAACGGGGGCGGGCTGCCGCGCCGGATCAAGGCGCTGCGCGGCGGGCTGATCGCGCGTGGCTGGGATCAGGGCGTGGCGGTGGTCGCCGACCTCAAGCGCGAGGATCCGACCTACGAACTGCGCGAGGACGATCTCAATGGCTGGGGCTATCGGCTGGTGCAGGACGGTCAGGTGAAAGAGGGCCTGGCGGTGCTGAAGCTCAATACGGAGCTGTATCCGCGCAGCGGCAACACCTTCGATTCGCTGGCCGAAGCGTATGCGATCAGCGGCGACCGCGAGGCGGCGATCCGCAACTACCGCCTCTCGCTGGATCGCGATCCCGGCAACCGCAATGCGGTCGACCAACTGCGCGCGCTCGGCGCGCCGGTGGCATCCGGCGCGCCACCCCGGCATTGAGCCGGCTTGCCCGGCGGCGCGGACTGATATCCAATCGGTCCGTTGACCACGGGGAGCGGCGCACATGCACGAGGGTCCTGCCGGAATGATCGGCCGGCGTACTTTTCTGGGAGCCGCTTCCGCCGGCATGGCGATCGCGGCGCTGCGTCCCTTGCCGCTGCGCGCGGCCGATCCATCGCGTTACGACCATCCGTGGATTCCCTCCGATGCGTTCCTCGCCGACCTGCCGGAATGGATGCGCGCCTTCGGCGTGCCTGGCCTCGGCATCGCCGTGGTCGAGGACGGCGAAGTGGCGTGGCATCGCGCCTTCGGCATCGCCGACACGGCCAGTGGCGCGGCGGTGGACGCGGACAGCGTGTTCGAATGCGCCTCGCTGAGCAAACCGGTGTTCGCCTACGTGGTCCTGCAATTGATCGATGCGGGCACCTTGCAGCTCGACCAGACCCTGGCGCACTACCATCGTCCGGACTATCTGGCCAAGGACGATCCACGCCTGGACCGGATCACCGTGCGCGATGTCCTGCGCCACAGCAGCGGTCTGCCGAACTGGCGCGAGCATCCGGATCGCGAACCACTGCGCACCCTCGCCGAACCGGGACAGGGCGTGAATTACTCGGGTGAAGCCTTCTTCTGGCTGCAGCGGGTGGCGGAAACCGTCACCGGCGAAAGCCTGGATCAACTGGCCAGGCGGCATCTGTTCGAGCCGGCCGGCATGCGCGCCAGCACCTATGTCTGGAACGCGCATGCGGCGCGGCACTCGGTGATTGGCCAGCCCGCGCCGGACACCACGCCGACCGTGCAGACCTTCCATCGCCAATGGTCGCTGCTGCAGCCCCTCGCCGAAGCGGGGGGCAAGCCGCTGCGCGAATGGACCTGGGACGACGCGGTGCGCGCGCTGCCCAAGGCGCGGGCGTCGGCGCCCGAAGGCATGTTCGTGTGGCCGGGCGATCTGCTGGCCAATTCCGCCGCCAGCCTGCGCGGGCCGGTGCAGGACTACGCGCGCTTCATCGCCCATGTCATGCCGCGTGCGTCGCGCCGCTCCTGGGAGATCACCGAGGCCACCCGCCGGGCGATGCTCACGCCGCAGATGCCGTTGCGCGCGGGCTGGCTCGACAAGGGGCTGGGCTGGAATCTGGAGAGCATCGACGGACAGACGCGCTGGTTCTTCCACGGCGGCGCCAACGCAGGTCGCTACAAGACCTTCACGGTGGGCGATCCGCAGCGTCGTCGCGGACTGGTGGTGATGACCAACGGCGGCGGCGGCACGGGTGTCTACCAGCGCGTTGTCCGCGCCGCCACCGGACGGGATCTGCTCGCCTTCGATCTCTGATTCCCGGTCCGCGTCGGCAAAACGCGCGGGTCACCGCGTTGACGCGGTTCCGTCATCCGCGCCGCGTAC
Organism: Pseudoxanthomonas sp. 134C1; assembly: GCF_057773065.1. NCBI lineage: Bacteria > Pseudomonadati > Pseudomonadota > Gammaproteobacteria > Lysobacterales > Lysobacteraceae > Pseudoxanthomonas > Pseudoxanthomonas sp. 134C1. The sequence continues at coordinate 105,653 of NZ_JBYMTH010000014.1, read as the reverse complement.
TCTGCCGCCCGCTCAGGGGGCAGTCTTACGATGAAATCACGCGGTTACCGGATCCTTGTCCTTCCCGTTCTGCTGGCGCTCGGCGCTTGCCAGCCCGCACCGCCCGCGGCGGAGCGGGCGACGGCTTCCGCCTCCGCTTCCATGTCGCCGGCACCGCCGGTGTCGCCGGACGGCGTCATCGACAACAGCGAACTGATGCGCCTGGCCGCGCAGGCCCTGCAGGCGCATCGGCTGTACGCGCCGGCGGGGGACAACGCGGTGGAGTTCTACCTGGCCGCACGTGCGCGCCGTGCGGATGATGCCGCCATCCGTTCGGCGCTGACCGAGCTCCAGCCCTATCTGCTGATCGCGACCGAGCAGGCACTGGAACGCGGCGATGGCGCGGAGGCCGCGCGGCTGTTCGAACTGCTGCGTCGGCTGGATCCGCAGGCGCCCGCCCTGCCACGCCTGCAGGCCGGCCTGGCCGGACTGCCGCAGGCGCCATCGACGCAGGCGCCGCAGGCAATCGCCGGCGTGTCGGCGCCGGATTCACGCACCCCCCTTCCGGCAACGCAACCGGCGGTGTCCACGATCGCGCCGGTAGCCGCGCCGATGCCCGGCGCGATGCCGCTCGAAACCCCCGCGGCCGCATCGCCGGCATCCGCGCGGGAAACGGCCAGGTCGAACGACGCGGTGGTGGTCCCCGCATCGACGGCGACGGCTTCTCCACCGCCACCCGCACCGGTGCGCGCGGCCGCCACGGTATCCACGCCGCGCCTGCTGCAGGACGCACAACCGCGCTATCCGTTGCCGGCCTTGCGCAACCGGGTGGAGGGCGAGGTGGAACTGGCGTTCGTGATCCGTCCCGACGGCAGTGTCGGCGATGTGCGGCTGACCTCGGCGCAACCGCAGGGCGTGTTCGACGCCGCCGCCATGGCGGTCGCCGCGCGCTGGCGCTTCGAGGCCACCGGCCGCCCGCAGGCGTGGCAACGCACGGTGCGGTTCCGGCTGCCACCGCAATAACGGCCGCTGGCACCGCCCGGTCGCTGCGGCGACAATGGCGGGATGAACGATACCGCCACCGAACTGCTGGAAACCGTGGAACAGGAAACCGGCGCCGCGCCGGCCTGGTCCGTGTTGTGGCTGCATGGCCTGGGTGCCGATGGCCATGATTTCGCGCCGATCGTGCCCGAACTGGTGCGGCCGGACTGGCCCGCGCTGCGCTTCGTGTTTCCGCATGCGCCGGTGCGCGCGGTGACCATCAACAACGGCGTGCGCATGCGCGCCTGGTACGACATCGTCGGCATGGACTTCGCCACCCGTGCCGAGGCCGAGGGCATCGAGGCGTCGTTGATCCAGGTCGAAGCGCTGATCGCGCGCGAACTCGCTCGCGGCATCGCCCCGGAACGCCTGCTGCTGGCCGGATTTTCGCAGGGCGGCGCGATCGCGCTGTCCGCCGCGCTGCGCCGCAGCGTCCCGCTCGCCGGCGTGATCGCCCTTTCGACCTACCTGCCCGGCGCCGAGGGCGCGCAGCGTCATCTCGACGCGGCCGCGACACGCCAACCGGTATTCATGGCGCACGGCATCGGGGACCCGGTCATTCCGCTGGTCCACGCCGAACGCAGCGCGCAGGCCCTGCAGGCCATGGGATTCACGGTGGAATGGCATCGCTATCCGATGGCCCACCAGGTCTGTGCGGAGGAAATCCGCGATCTCGGTGACTGGATGTCGCGGGTTTTTGCGTTGTAGCCGGAAGAAACCACGATTTTCCGCCATGGATGACGTCCGCAACGACGGGGGCTACCATCGGCGGAGACGTCCCTGGCGTTCGAACGAGAGGATCCTCGTGCCGTGAAGGTAGTCATTGCCGACGACGAACCGCTGGCCCGCGAGCGCCTGCGCGCGCTGCTGGCTGAACAACCCGGCGTGGAAGTGGTGGCCGAGGCCGAGAACGGGGTGGGCGCGCTGCAGGCCTGCGCCGAACACAAGCCGGACGTGGTGCTGCTGGACATCGCCATGCCCGGCGTCGATGGCCTTGAAACCGCGCGCCACCTGGCGGCATTCGATCCACGCCCGGCGGTGGTGTTCTGCACCGCCTACGATGCCCATGCATTGTCCGCCTTCGAGGCGGCGGCCATCGATTACCTGATGAAGCCGATCCGCGCCGAGCGACTGGCCGCGGCGCTGGATCGCGCCCGCATGTTCATTGCCGGTCGCGCCAATGGCAACGGCCAGGAACCCGGGCCGTCCGCCCAGGTCCGCACCCACCTGTGCGCGCGCATGCGCGGCAGCCTGCGGCTGATTCCGATCGAGGAAGTCCACTATCTCCAGGCCGAGGAGAAGTACGTGGTGGTCCATCACGCCCGTGGCGAGGACCTGATCGAGGAGTCGTTGAAATCGCTGGAAGAGGAATTCGGCGATCGCTTCGTGCGCATCCACCGCAATTGCCTGGTGGCCCGGCACGAACTGGTGGAGCTCAAGCGCGTCGGCGACGGGCACGTGCAGGCCATCCTGCGCCACGGCAAGGCCCCGCTGGAGGTCAGCCGCCGCTGCGTGGCGGGCCTGCGCGAGACCGTCCGCCACCTCTGACGCCGTCCCGGCCCGTGCCCGCCAGCGCGAGGTGCGGGATAATGCGCGGATGAAACTCCGCATCGCCACCCGCAAGAGCCCGCTCGCCCTCTGGCAGAGCGAACACGTCGCCGAACGCCTGCGTGCCGCCCACCCGGACCTGGAGGTGGAGCTGGTGCCGATGAGCACCCGCGGCGACGAAGTGCTGGATCGCTCGCTGGCCGCCATCGGCGGCAAGGGCCTGTTCCTGAAGGAACTGGAAGTGGCGATGCTGCGTGACGAGGCCGACTGCGCGGTGCACTCGCTGAAGGATGTGCCGATGGATCTGGAGCCACCGTTCGCGCTGGCCGCGATCCTGGCGCGTGCCGATGCCGCCGATGCCTTCGTGTCCAACCGCTACGAGCACCTGGACGCATTGCCGCAGGGCGCGATCGTCGGCACATCGTCGCTGCGCCGGCAGGCGCAGCTGCGCGCACGCCGGCCGGATCTGCAATTGCGCGACCTGCGCGGCAACGTCAACACCCGGCTGGCGAAACTGGATGCCGGTGAATACGACGCCATCGTGCTGGCCTGCGCGGGCCTGCAGCGGTTGGGATTCGACGCGCGCATCCGCGCGCGGCTGCTGCCGCCGGAATGGTTGCCGGCGCCGGCGCAGGGCGCGGTGGCGGTGGAATGCCGCGCCGACGACGCGGCGACGATGGCGTTGTTCGCCGCGCTGGACGACGCCGACACCCGTTGCTGCGTGGAAGCCGAGCGGGCCATGAACCGTGCGCTGCATGGCAGCTGCCATGTGCCGGTGGCGGCGTTTGCGACGCTCTCGGCCGATGGCGCCGAACTGCAACTGCATGGTCTGGTGGGATCGGCGGAAGATGGCCGCGCGGTGCGTGCCGACGGTATCGGCGCGTCGCGGTCTCCGGAAGATCTGGGCAAGGCGGTTGCTGCGCAATTGCTGGCGGGTGGCGCCGGTGATCTGCTGGATGCCGCGCTGGCCTGAAAAGCGAGCCCCCGGTTTCCTTCGAGCCCGCCGTTCGGCTGGTGAGAAGCATTCAGGAGGGGAGGCGGGCCGTTGCGTGTCGTGCCGATCAGAACGGCCGCGGAAAAGAAGAAGAACCCGTTGCCGTCGCGGGCAGCCGTGCGGATTCCGAGCTGATCGATGGAGCAAATTCCAAGCCGATCAGCGGAGCAAGCTCCGCTCTACTTGAACTTGTAGACCACGTTCATGGTGGTCAGGGTGTCGGTGCGCTTGAGGTTCTCGGCGGCGTCGCTGTTGTGGCGGGCCTGCCAGCCGGCCTTCAGCGCCAGGTGCGAATTCATCGTCACCGACAGGCCCAGATCGTTCTGGGCGAACGTGTTGTACTCGCCTGATTCCACCAGCAGCTTGTTGACCAGTTCGGTGTTCTCGCTCAGCGACACCCGCAGATCCACCAGGCCGCGTCCGATCACGCTGGATTCGTTGCGCTCCTCCAGGGTGTCGTAGGCGCGGCGGAAGCCCGGGCCCACCTGCAGATCCAGCTGGGTGCGGTCACCATCGACCACGCGGTTGCCGTAGCTGACGCTGACCGAGGTCTGTCGGCTGAACGTACCGAAGTCGTCTTCCTCGTGGCGCAGCGAAGTGTTGACCGTGCCGCGCGAGTCGGTGCGGTAGGCGCCGTTGCCGGTGAGGGTGTAGCGGTTGGCGGTGGTGCGGCGATCGCGCTTGACCGAACCATCGGGTTGGGTCGACTTGTATTCGGAGCTGGCGCGCAGGCCGGACAGGCTGCCGCTGTATTTCCAGGCGCCGCCATCGGCGTAGTTCAGATCCAGGCGCGCATTGAGGCTTTCGGTGCTGCTGTTGCCATGGGCCGAGGCGAAGCCGAGCTCGCCGCCGCCGCTCCAGGGCGAGCTGGGTTGCAGGGGTTCGGCGGGTGCGCCGGTGTCCGGACGCGGCGGCGGCATCGGCAGCGGCGGTCCCTTGTGGCTGAGCGCGAGGGATTCCTTCTGGGTCATCGCGCCGCCGGCCTTGGCCTTGGCGCTGGGGGCCGTGGCGCCCACCTTCAGATTGTTGTCCTGCGCATGCGCGAGCGGCGCGCCGGCCAGGCACAGCAGGGAAAGGGACAGGGCGAGCAGGTTGGGACGGGGCATGGAGGGCCTCGGCGAGGGCGTGGGACGCGCTTCCGGCGTCATCGCCGTGTGAACGTCGAAAACGGTTACATGGTAACAATCCAGACATCCTGCCTCAAGGCAAGTGATTGTTTGGATTCAGATTCGTGACCGATTCTGCCATGCTTTCATTCACATTTGTGGCGTCATCGCCTTTGCGGATCAGGTGCGTTTCACGTTTCCACGTTCTGGTCCGGCTCCCGGCCCGCCGCCGCCGCCGCGGTGCTTGATGCGTCCGGACAACCGCGTCGTTCCCCGTTCCGGCCCGGACCATGGCCATGCGCGGGTTGAACAGGCGTCGGGTGCGGGCGTGAGCATGCTCCCCGCGTGACTTCCGGCTGTTCCCCGCGCTCGCGCCATCACGACAACATGCGGGCAACACGCTCCTTTTCCCGGGACACGAGGTATCCACCATGCCAAGGAAAATCCTCATGGGTCTGCTGATGGTGGCGCTGGCATGCGCCATCGCCGGTTCCGGCTATGCCTTCGGCAAGTATCTGGCGCAGCGCGACCACGCGGCCGCCGCGCCGGCCGCGACCGGCTAGGGCGTGTCGATGGCGATGGCGGGATCGTCGAAGCGCGAATACGCCAGGGTCATGGTGTAGGGCCCGCTGGCGGTCTCGCCGCTGTGCTGCAACTGCAGCGGCCGGCCTTCGCGATCAATCCAGTACAGGAACTCGCCGGGCTCGGGCTGGGTGTGGCGCACCCGGTAGCGGCGCGCGCGCTGGCCGGCCACGTTTTCCTCGCCCAGGAACTCTGCCGACATGCCGCTGCGGTTTTCGCGGATCTTCATCGGGTCCCGCCATTGGCTGACGGTGCCTTCCGGGATCGGCACTTTCGTCTGCCGCCCGTGCATCTCCATGTACATGGTGTCGCCGATGATCACCTGGGTGCCGACCGGCATGATCATCCGGTAGCGATCCGGCGCGACGAAGTCCATCTCGTTCTGCATCGGTTGGCTGCCTTCCACGGTCATCACCGCATGGAAGCTGCGCGCGGCCAGGAACCGCTCCATCGAGGCGGTGACCTCGGCCAGGGCATCGACCGCCGGAGCCGCGGGTGCGGGCGCGCCACTGGCGGCGGGCGCGGGGGCTCCGGTCGCGGCCGGTTCCGGCGGCCGCGAGCAGGCCATCAGGGTGGTCGTCGCCAGCAGCAGGCAGGGAAGGAATCCGGGCAGGCGGGATGGCGACACGCGGCGGGGGAACATGGCGGGCTCCAGGGTACGGAAACAGTGGCCGCTTGGGTCCGTGCGTTGGGGGAGTCCGGGCGGCGCATCCACGCCCCGGGCCCCTGGCACCGCACGGGCCCAAGCGGCCGGGTCCCGTACTGGTGCCAACGCGAACCGGACGGCGAAAACGGCCACGGCTCGGCCATAATCATGGCATGGACAAGATCGAACGCATCACCGCCCTGCATCGCATCCTGAAGGCATCGCGCTATCCGGTGACGGTCAAGCGCCTGCAGGAGGAACTCGGCTGCTCGCGCGCCACCGTCTATCGGGACCTGGCCTACCTGCGCGATGCACTGATGGCGCCCATCGAAGGCGACGGCGAAGCCGGCTTCCGCTACGAGGCGGCCGAAGGCGAGCGTTTCGAGTTGCCCGGCCTGTGGCTGAGCTCGGAAGAACTCTATGCCCTGCTGGCGGCGCAGCAATTGCTGGTACGCACCGGCGGCGGCGTGCTGTCGGGCGCGTTGGCGCCTCTGCAGAAACGCATCGAGGGTCTGCTGGCCGATCACGCGGGTGTTTCGCAATGGCCCGTGGATCGCGTCCGGGTGATTCCGCACCGCGGGCGCCGGCTGGATGAAGCCAGCTTCCGCACGGTGGCTTCCGCGGTGCTGGAGCGCAAACAGCTGGCGTTCGAGTACCGCGCCCGCTCGACCGACGAGCGCACCCGCCGCGCGGTGTCGCCGCAGCGCATCACCCACTACCGCGACAATTGGTACCTGGATGCCTGGGATCACGAGCGCAAGGCGCTGCGCAGCTTCGCCGTGGATCGCATTGGCGGCGCGCGCCTGCTGGAGGACGCGGCGCGGGACCTGTCCAACGACGATCTCAACCAGCATCTGGCCTCCAGCTACGGCATCTTCTCCGGCGAGCCCAAGGGCTGGGCGACGATCATGTTCAGCCCCAAGGCCGCGCGCTGGGTCGCCGACGAACAGTGGCACTCCAAACAGCAGGGCCGCCTGCTGTCGGATGGCCGCTATGAACTGAAGGTGCCCTACAGCGTTTCGCGCGAACTGCTGATGGACATCCTGCACTACGGCGCCGACGCGGAAATCATCGAGCCGTCGGTGCTGCGCGAGCAGGCCAAGTCGTTGCTGGAACTGGCGCTGTCCAATTACGGGAAGCGCTGAGCGGCGGCCGTTTCGGTTGGCGGAGCAGGCTCCGCGCCATGGATACCCGCCGCGGTATCCCCTTGTCGGAAAGATGTCGAACTCTCGCGGCCCTTGACCAGCCTTCGGCTGTTGAGGAGCGCAAAAAAGGGGGCAGGCGCCGAAGGCGACGGGGGGATTGACCCGCCATCCGGCGGTTGAGAGGCGCCGGCTCTTGGCGCTGAAAGCAAATCCCCCTCAATCCCCCTTTTGCAAAGGGGGGCGAAGCGGAGCTTGATTCCCGAATCCCGGCTTTTTTCAACGGCCGCACGGCCGGTCATCCCGAATCCCGAATCAGGGATTCTTGGGATCCGCGAAACCGGGCTTGCCAACCTGGGCCGGGGCCTGCGGTTCGCGGACCAGTTGGCGCGCGTTGACGCCGTAGTCGCGCATCTTGCGGATGAGCTGCTGGTAGAGCGCATCGTCCATCTCCGGCGAACGCGAGAAGATCCAGCCGAGATCGCGTTCGGGATAGCTGATCAGCGCCCAGGAATAGTCCGGGGCCACTTCCAGGATATGGAATTTGGCCGGCACCACGCCGACGAACCACAGGGTCCAATCGCGGTTGCCGCTGCCGCCCTTCACCGACGCGCGTGCCTCGCGGACCTGTTCAGGTTCACTGAAGCCTTCGCGGTGGAGATAGCGCACCGCGATGCGGTCACCTTCGCGGGCGGTGTACTCGTAGCGGCCGGTCACGTGGCCGCGCTCGGCGAAATAGGGAATGTGCGCGGTCACGTACCAGGTTCCCATGAAGCGCGGCAGATCGATGTCCGCCGCCTGTGCCGTCGTCTCCAGGCCCATCGACCGGGGCTCGCCCTGGCTGGCACACGCGGTCACCGCGGCAATCAGGGCGCACGTCAGGACGGCGCGAAGACGGCACAGCGATGGGGACATGCAGGACTCCTGGGTGGTAATTCGTTGCAACCCGTCGCCGAAGCGGCGGGCGACACGAATATCGCATATCGGCATGAAGGCGAGAATCTCCGGCCGGCGCATGGCGTCGCAATCCGTGAGAAGAGCGCGCGGCAGTCTGGAGTCCTGTCCATCGGAGTTCATGCCATGCGCGACTTTGCCCATTCCGTTTCCCCCGAAGCCACCGCCGCGCGCGGGCCGGATCCGCAACTCGAACGCGTGCTGCGCCGCGTGGTCGCGACGGGACTGGCGCTGGTCCTGCTGTTCCCGCTGGCGCGGGGAGAGATTCCGTGGCTGGGCTGGGCGCCCTTGTGGCTGGTCGGGATGCCGTTGGCCGCCTGGTGGGCGCTGCACCGCTTCCGCCTGCCGCAATGGCCGGATCGCCGCGCCGGCAGCGGGCGCCGCCATCGCCACGCGCAGGCGCGTCGGCGCGCGGGGACGCCGCGCGGCCCCCAGTGGCGGGCGGCCTGAGCCGTCCCCCGCGGGCCCTGCCGCACTGACGTTCGACAGGGGAGGAGGGCCACGGACTTGTGCTAGCGTGAAGGAATTGTCTTCGCAATCCGGAGTTTCCTTCATGTCCAAGCTTGTCCATGCCTGCCTGGCGGCAGGCCTCGCCGCCGCCGCCGTGAGCGGCCACGCCCAGGAACAGAACGCCGTGGCCAACGACCCCTACGCATGGCTGGAAGAGGTGGAAGGCCAGAAACAGCTGGATTGGGTGCGGGCGCAGAACGCCAAGGCGGAGGCTGAAATCGCTTCCACCCCCGCCTTCAAGGAACTGGAGGCCAGCATCCTGGCCATTCTTGACTCGGACGCCAAGATTCCGGGTGTACAGAAAATCGGCGCGTACTACTACAACTTCTGGAAGGACAAGCAGCACGAGCGCGGCCTGTGGCGCCGCACCACGCTGGAGGAGTACCGCAAGCCGCAGCCGCAGTGGGAAACCGTGCTGGATCTGGATGCGCTGAACAAGGTCGAGGGCAAGAACTGGGTCTGGCATGGCGCCGACTGCCGCAAGCCGGACTACACCCGCTGCCTGATCGCGCTCTCGCGCGGCGGCGCCGACGCCGACGAGACCCGCGAATTCGACCTGACCACCAAGACCTTCCTCAAGGACGGCTTCTACCGTCCGGAGGCCAAGGGCGGCCTGGGCTGGAAGGATGCGGACACGGTCTATGTCTTCACCGACTTCGGCGACGGCAGCATGACCACTTCCGGTTACCCGCGCATCGTCAAGGAATGGAAGCGCGGCACGCCACTTTCGGCCGCCACCGTCGTCTACGAAGGCAAGCCGGATGACATGTACATCGCCGCTTTCCATGACGACACCCCGGGCTTCCAGCGCGATTTCGTCAGCCGCACGCTGGCGTTCTACAACGACGAACTGTTCCTGCGCGGCGCCGACGGCAAGCTGGTCAAGATCGACGTGCCCAACTCGGTCAACAAGGGCGCGTTCCGCGAATGGCTGACCCTGGAACTGCGCGAACCGTGGACCGCCGGTGGCAAGACCTACAAGGCCGGTTCGCTGCTGGTCGCCAGACTCGATGATTTCATGGCCGGCAAGCGCGAGTTCGACGTGCTGTTCGAGCCGACCGATCGCACCTCGCTGGCCAGCTTCACCTTCACCCGCCACCACCTGGTGCTCAACGTCCTGGAAGACGTCAAGAACAAGCTCAGCGTGCTGACGCCCGGCGAAGGCGGCTGGAACAAGAGCGAGTTCACCGGCGCCCCGGCGTTCGGCACCCTCGGTGTCAGCGCGGTCGACGCGGACGAAAGCGATGCGGTCTGGCTGACCGCCACCGACTACCTGACCCCGACCACGCTGTCGCTCGCCGACATCGGCAAGCAGCCGGAACAGCTGAAGACGATGCCTGCGTTCTTCGATGGTTCGAAGGATGTCATCGAGCAGCACTTCGCCACCTCCAAGGACGGCACCAAGGTGCCGTACTTCGTGGTGCGCCCGAAGGACCTGAAGCTGGACGGCAGCACGCCGACCCTGCTGTACGGCTATGGCGGCTTCGAGGTTTCGCTGACGCCCGCCTACTCCGGCGGAGTCGGCAAGGGCTGGCTGGAAAAGGGCGGCGTGTACGTGGTCGCCAACATCCGTGGCGGCGGCGAGTATGGCCCGCGCTGGCACCAGGCCGCGCTGAAGGCCAATCGCCACAAGGCCTACGAGGACTTCGCCGCGGTCGCGCAGGATCTGGTCGCGCGCAAGATCACCACCGCCAAGCGCCTGGGCACCCAGGGCGGCAGCAACGGTGGCCTGTTGATGGGCAACATGCTGACCCAGTACCCGGAACTGTTCGGCGCGGTCGTGGTGCAGGTGCCGCTGCTCGACATGAAGCGCTACAGCCACCTGCTGGCCGGCGCGTCGTGGATGGCCGAATACGGCAACCCGGACACGGCCGACTGGGACTACATCAAGACCTTCTCGCCGTACCACCTGTTCGATCCGGCGAAGACCTATCCGGCGACGCTGTTCACCACGTCCACGCGCGACGACCGCGTCCACCCGGGCCACGCGCGCAAGATGATGGCCAAGATGCTGGAAGCCAACAAGGACGTGCGCTACTACGAGAACATCGAAGGCGGCCATGGCGGCGCGGCCAACAACGCCCAGGCCGCGCACATGAGCGCGCTGGCCTACACGTTCCTGTGGCAGCAGCTGACCAAGTAAGCGCAAGTGCGTGAATGCTTTCCCCTTCGCAGGGGAAAGCCGCAGTTTCCTTCCCCGTTGACGGGAAGGCTGGAGAACTCCCTTTCCCGTTCGCGGGGAAGGCTGGACAGCTCCCTTCCCCCGCGTGCGGGGGAAGGGGCCCGAAGGGCGGATGGGGGCAAGCCCGCCAGCCCCGACCTCCCACCCATTGCATCCCGCTGGAACGGACCCCATCCATGAAACCGACTTCCTTCCTGTTCGCGACCGTCCTGATGACCGCCCCCTTTGCTTCCGCCGCCGCCGATCTCACGCCGCCCGATGCCGCCAAGAAGCCGCACGTGGTCAAGGCGCCGTTCGGCGCCGAGCGCAACGACGAGTACTACTGGCTGCGCGACGACGATCGCAAGAACCCCGACATGCTCGCCTACCTCAAGGCCGAGAACGCCTACGCGGACGCACTGATGGCGCCGCTCAAGCCGCTGCAGGACGCGCTCTACAAGGAGATCGTCGGCCGCATCAAGCAGGACGACAGCAGCGTGCCGTACCGTGAGCGCGGCTACTGGTACTACACCCGTTTCGAGACCGGCAAGGACTATCCCGTCCACGCCCGCCGCAAGGGCAGCATGGAAGCGGCCGAAGAAGTGCTGCTGGACATCAACGCGCTGGCCGAAGGCAAGGGCTATTACAGCGTCGGCGACTACGAGGTCACCCAGGACAACGGCATTCTCGCCTACGCCGAGGACGCGGTGGGTCGCCGCCAGTACGTCATCAAGTTCAAGAACCTGACCACCGGCGAGTTGTATCCGGATCAGATCACCGGCGTCTCGCCCAACCTGGTCTGGGCCGACGACAACAAGACCCTGTTCTACATCGAGAACGATCCCGAGACCCTGCTGACGGTGCGGGTGAAGAAGCACGTGCTCGGCACGCCGGCCTCGCAGGACGTGCTGGTCTACGAGGAAAAGGACGACAGCTTCTACATGGGCATCGGCCGCACCCGCGACGACAAGTTCATCTGCATCGGCGTGGAAAGCACGGTGTCCTCCGAATCGCGCTGCGCGCCGGCCGCCAATCCGGCCGAGTTCACCGTGCTGGCTCCGCGCGAGCGCGACGTCGAATACAGCGCCGATCACCTGGACGGCCGCTGGGTCATCCGCACCAACTGGAAGGCGCAGAACTTCAAGATCATGACCGCGCCTGACGGCGCCACCTCCCGCGAGCAGTGGAAGGACTGGGTGCCGCACAGCGACAAGGTCTACATCGAAGGCTTCGAACTGTTCGACGGCTTCACCGCCATCAGCGAGCGCTCCGAGGGCCTGGAGCGGATCCGCCTGCTGCGCGCCGACGGCAAGGAGGAATACGTGAAGGCCGACGAGCCGGCGTATTCCATGGGCCTGGACGTCAATTCCGAGCACGACACCGACTGGCTGCGTTACAGCTACACGTCGATGACCACGCCGGCCACGACCTATGAACTGAACACGAAGACCGGCGAGCGTCGCCAGCTCAAGCAGCAGCCGGTGATCGGCTACGACACATCGAAGTACACCACCGAGCGCGTGTGGGTCGAAGCCCGCGACGGTACCAGGGTGCCGGTGTCGCTGGTCTACAGGAACGGCTTCAAGAAGGACGGCACCGCCGCCCTGCTGCAGTACGGCTACGGCAGCTATGGCGCGTCCATGGATCCGGGTTTCAGCGGTCCGGTGGTCAGCCTGCTGGATCGCGGCATGGTCTACGCCATCGCCCACATCCGCGGCGGCCAGGAAATGGGTCGTGCGTGGTACGACAACGGCAAGCTGCTCCACAAGAAGAACACCTTCACCGACTTCGTCGACGTCACCGACGCGCTGGTCAAGCAGGGCTACGCGGGCAAGGATCGCGTCGCCGCGATGGGCGGCAGCGCCGGCGGCCTGCTGATGGGCGCGATCACCAACCTGGCGCCGGACAAGTACCGCGCGATCGTCTCGCAGGTACCGTTCGTGGACGTGGTGACGACCATGCTGGATCCGACCATCCCGCTCACCACCAACGAGTACGACGAGTGGGGCAATCCGGAGAAGAAGGAGTTCTACGACTACATCGTCACCTACTCGCCGTACGACAACCTCAAGTCGCACGCCTACCCGGCAATCTTCGTCGGCACCGGCCTGTGGGACTCGCAGGTGCAGTACTGGGAACCGGCCAAGTACGTCGCCCGCCTGCGCGACGTCAACACCGGCAAGCTGCCGGTGCTGTTCCGCACCAACATGGAAGCCGGCCACGGCGGCAAGTCCGGCCGCTTCCGCCGCTACCAGGAAATGTCGGAGTACTACGCGTTCGTGCTGGATCAGCTGGGCGCCGATACCACGGTCAAGTAAACCGCTCGCGCTTCCTCGCGATGCTTGCAGAAGAGCCGGGCCATGCCCGGCTCTTTTTTTGTACCTGGCTGATGGAACGATTTTCCTCTTCAAGCGCCTCCATCCCGGCCTTCCCCCGTGAATGGGGGAAGGGGCTTACTCAGCCTGCTCATAAACAGGCGCGCCCCCTCCCCCGCACGCGGGGGAGGGTTGGGGTGGGGCCAGCCGGCGCCATGACGTCGACCGGTCGAGAGACCAAGCATTCAACATGTGATTCACTGAACTTTCCACACGCTTTCGCGGAAATACGGTCGCGGACACCTATCATCCAGCCTCCTTATGTAAACGGAGGCAGTCACGTGCTGAAACTGTTCAAGCGCTTGGTCGCGGCGTGGAATGCGGAGACTCCTGCACCAAGCTACGGCGTTGAGGCCAAGAACGTTTCTGAAGATGAGAACGACGATGAGCTGTTCTTGATGAGTTTCGTCGAGATTGAAGCGCTTGGCGCCCTCATCCAGCTTCTTGCACAGCAACTCGGCGACGCCACGGCATCAGCGCTTGCCAAGCGCGCGATCAGTAACATCACGCCGGATGATGATGCGGCTATGGCCTTCGCTGCTGGGACCAGCAGCGAATCCGATGAGATGTTATCGATTTATGTCGATTGGAATGGCAGCGGTGAGATCGAGTGGTTGGCGAACCGGGTTCTGGAAGCGCTGCGCATTCCCGAGCGGTGGCATTGGAAGCCTGGCGAGGAAGACGTGTCTGTCCCGGCCGGATTCCATGCGTTGGAGGTCTGGCTTGCTCCACGAGGACTTCGGTTGCTCTACGTGAAGACAGACGGAGACGATGCGCTCGCTTTTCCGGTTGACGCAAGCAGGGAAGCCGCAGCACGGGCATTGGCGAAAGAGGCGGGAATGATTGTCTTTGTGTCGAGAAAGGAAGCAGACGCCTACTACGAGGGGAACTGATCAGGAAGACGTTCACGGAACGTGCGTCACCCCGGAGGGGTGGATGAGCGCGATTCCTTTTCGAATTCGTAGTTTCCACGTCGTCTGGCCGACCTGTCGTGTCACCGTCGGAGCCCTCGTTTGAGAAGTGCCGGCGGGCGGGACCGGCATCCACACGGTTGAGCTTGGAGCAGCATCAACCTGATCCATGGGTCCCCCGACGAGACGGAAACGTACGGAATGTGGCGTTGACTGCATGGACCCCGACAGTTCATCGCCAGACTCTGCCTCCCCACTGAGGCGAAACAGATGCCGATGGCTTACGCCCGTGGCCCACATGCGGTAAAAGGTGCCGGTGAACGACGACACGCCACCGCCGGCTTCCTCGCACCGCTTCCGCTGGGCGTGGTGGCTGCTGGCCTATGCCAGCCTGGGCACGGGCATCCTGGGCATCTTCGTGCCGGGCCTGCCGACCACGGTGTTCATCCTGATCGCGGCCTATGCGGCCTCGCGCGGATCGGACCGCCTGCACCACTATCTGCTCTCGCATCCGCGCTTCGGACCGATGATCCGCGACTGGCAGGCCCATGGTGCGGTGTCGCGACGGGCCAAGTGGGCGGCGACCTGGGCGATGCTGGCCTGCGCGCTGATCCTGCTGGCGGTGATGCTGATCGCCGGTTCGCACCGGCTGTGGATGGTGCTGCTGCCGATCGGCTGCATGGCGGCGGTCGCGACCTGGCTGTGGCGGCGCCCGGAACCCCCGCGCTGACGCCATTCCGATTCATCCCCGGCTGGCTATACTGCGCCGCATGAACCGATCGCTCCGTTTGCTGTCCGCCGCCACCCTCATGGCGCTCCTCGCCGCCTGCGGCGCCAAGGGCCCGCTGTTCCTGCCGGAGAAGCCGGCACCGGAGACCGAAGTCCCGGCCGAGGCGCCGGTCGAGCCGGCCGTCGAAGGCACGGAAACCCCGCCGACGGATTCGACCGATACGGCGACGCCGCCCGCCGAACCCACCGCGGAGCCGGCCAACCCGCCCAGCACGCCATGAGCGCACGGCCTCCGGCCTCGGCGATGGTTTCCTTCACCAAGATGCACGGCGCCGGCAACGATTTCGTCGTGCTCGATCTGCGCGGCGACATCCCGCCGCCGGGACCCGAACTCGCCGCGCGCCTGGCCGATCGCCATTTCGGCGTTGGTTGCGACCAGATCCTGACCATCGAGCCGCCGCGCAGCGCCGGCGCGGTGGCGTCCTACCGGATCTGGAATTCGGACGGCTCCACCTCGCAGCAGTGCGGCAACGGCGCGCGCTGCGTGGCGGCCTGGCTGGTGCGCGATGGTATCGCGCGCGGCGAACACTTCCGGGTCGACAGCCCGTTGACCACGCACGACGTCGAACACCTGGGCGGCGATCGCTACGCCATCGCCATGGGGGTGCCGCAGTTCGTACCGGCGCGGATTCCACTGGCGGGCTTTGAACAGGCGCAGGACGAGTACGACGCGCGGGTGGACGAGGATGTGCGGCTGCGTTTCGGCGCGGTGTCGATGGGCAATCCGCACGCGGTCGTCGAGGTGCCCTCGGTGGCGGACGCTCCCGTGCTGAAGATCGGGCCCGCCCTGCAGCAGTCGCGGTGGTTTCCGGAGTCGGTCAACGTCGGCTTCGCCGAAGTGGTCGCACGCGACCGCATCCGCTTGCGCGTCTACGAGCGCGGCGTCGGCGAGACCCTGGCCTGCGGCAGCGGCGCCTGCGCCGCGGCGGTGGTGCTGATGAAGCGTGGCCGCATCGATCGCGCCGCGACCGTGTCGCTGCCGGGCGGCGACCTGCATATCCAATGGCCGGCGGACGACGCCGAAGTGGTGATGTCCGGCCCGACCGCATTCGTATTCGAAGGGGAATGGAACGCATGAACGAGAACGAGAAGCTGGGTGCCCACGAAATCGCCGCCTGGCTGCGCCGCCACCCCACTTTCCTGAAGCAGTTCCCGGATCTGGCGCTGAGCATGGTGGTGCCGCGCGACGATGGCCGCACCGCCTCGCTGGCGAGCTACCAGCTGGAAGTGCTGCGCGACAAGAACCGCGAGTTGTCCAAGCGGCTGAGCGATCTGTTCGCCAACGCGCAGGAGAACGAGCGGCTGGCGGTGCGCACCCATCAGCTGACCCTGTCGCTGCTCAAGCAGAACAGCGCCGCCGACACCCTGCGCGCGATGGCCGCCTCGCTGGCCGAGGATTTCAATGGCGATCGCGTCAGCATCGTGCTGCTCAAGCCGGTCGAGGGCCTGGAGGAAGCCGAATGGCTGCAGGTCATTCCGGAAGGCAATCCACACCTGAACCCGTTCCGCGACTGCCTGAAGGACGGCGATCCGATCTGCGGCCGCCTGCAACCGGAAAAGAACGTGGTGCTGTACGCCGCCCGCGCCGAGGAAGTGCAATCCTCCGCGTTGTTGCCATTGCCCGGCATCGGCCTGGTCGCGGTCGGCAGCCTGGACGGCAACCGCTTCTACCCAGGCATGGGCACGCTGTTCCTGCGCATGATGGGCGAGGCGCTGGTCGCGGCGCTGAAGCGCTTCGAGGCCTGAGGGCCGGGAGCGGGCACACCGTCTCGATCCTCCGATTCGTCATTCCAGCGTATGCTGGAATCCATTGCGCAGGTCGCAAGCGCGGTAAACGATGAGCAGGTCCCGTCAACACAAGTCGGCTATCGAGCCGGCGGTTACTCGCCAGGATGAAGCCCGTCCCGGTGAACCGGCCGGCGCCATCGACGAATTCCTTGCCCATCTGCAGGTCGAACGGCGCATGTCCGCGCATACGCTGGACGCCTATCGGCGTGATCTGACCGCGCTCGCGGCATGGTCCACGGAGCAGGGCGCCGATGTCATCGACCTGCACACCGAGCAGCTGCGCAGCTTCGTTGCCAGCGAGCACCGTCGCGGGCTATCGCCCAAGAGCCTGCAACGCCGCCTGTCGGCCTGCCGCAGTTTCTATCAATGGTTGCTGAAACATGGCCGCATCACCGCCAGCCCCGCGGCCGCGCTGCGCGCGCCCAAGGCGCCCCGCAAACTGCCGCAGGTGCTGGACGCCGACGAAGCGACGCGGCTGGTGGAAGTGCCGACGGACGTACCGCTGGGCCTGCGGGATCGCGCGCTGCTGGAGCTGTTCTATTCCTCCGGCCTGCGTCTGAGCGAACTGTGCGGATTGCGCTGGCGCGATCTGGATCTGGCTTCCGGCTTCGTCACCGTGCTCGGCAAGGGCAGCAAGGAACGCAAAGTGCCGGTCGGCTCGCATGCGCGCAATGCGTTGGAGGCATGGCGCGCGGAGCAGCGCGGCGCCAACGAGGCGCATGTGTTTCCCGGCCGTGGCGGCGGTCCGATTTCCCAGCGCGCCGTGCAGATCCGGCTCAAACAGCTGGCGCAGCGCCAGGGTCTGTTCAAGCATGTGCATCCGCACATGCTGCGGCACAGCTTCGCCAGCCACATCCTGGAATCCTCCGGGGATCTGCGCGGCGTGCAGGAACTGCTCGGCCACGCCGACATCGCCACCACCCAGATCTACACCCACCTGGATTTCCAGCATCTGGCGAAGGTTTACGATGCGGCGCATCCGAGGGCGAAGCGGAAGCGATGAGCTTGGCCTCCCCCTTTTTCAAAGGGGGACTGAGGGGGATTTTGCTCTTGGCGCGAAGAGCAAGCGCTCCTCAACAGCCGAATGGCTGGTCAATCCCCCGTCACCCGCTGCGCGGGTGCCCGCCCCCTTTTTTCAAAGGGGGCTATCGATGGCGGACATCTTCACGTCTGGTAGAGCTGGTTCACTCATCCGCCACGATCAGGATGCCTTGTTTGGTCACCTGTACCCGGGCCTTCTGTCCCACTGCAAACCCGGCGGCATGCAGCCAATCACCGCTCAAACGCAAGCAGGGAATCTGGCGAGGACGGAACTGAAGTTCGGGATTCTTGTGCCGGCTCTCGTAATACTGATAGCCCACGGTCAAATTGCGCGGCTTCGGACATACGGACTGATTCTTTGACATGAAGTCTCCTACGATTCGTTCGATATCGCCCCCTGTTCAGAGGGGCGGCCGGGTGCTTGAACACGGTCGTAGGGCCGCCCGCAGATTTTCCCTTTCGGGTATTGCATAGCTGCGCGCCACCCGGCCATAGAAAACGCGGGACACAAAAAAGCCACTTGGCTAACGGGAGTGGCTTCCGCCTACGAGAAGGTGTGTTCAGCACCTACCGGAAAATCTAGCCGCGCTTGGAAACAGGGTCAAGCAAGTGGATGGACGATTGGTCCTGTCGGTCGAGCCGAGCAATACAAAACATCGGTTAAGCAGCACGGAGTCCGCGCCGCGCAAGGCGCCTTGGTCGGATTGGCCTCTCCCCAGAAGTCACGCTTGATCCGCCCCAGGGCGTCCCCACCTCAGGGAGAACCCCTCGGAGGCCCCCATGGACCCCAGTCAGAATCCCAACGTGTTCCACGCCACCACCATCATCTCGGTCCGCCGCGACGGTCATGTCGCCGTGGCCGGTGACGGGCAGGTGACGCTGGGGCACACCGTCATGAAAGGCAACGCGCGCAAGGTGCGCCGGCTGGGTCGCGATGGCCAGGTGCTGGCCGGCTTCGCGGGCGCGGCCGCCGACGCCTTCACCCTGTTCGAACTGTTCGAGGCCAAGCTGGAGAAGCACGGACAATTGCAGCGCGCCGCCGTCGAACTCGCCAAGGATTGGCGCACCGAGCGTCGCCTGGGCAAGCTGGAAGCTTTGCTCGCCGTGGCCGACAAGGAAACCTCGCTGATCATCAGCGGCACCGGCGACGTCATCGAGCCGGAGGACGGCATCATCGCCATCGGTTCCGGCGGTTCCTACGCATTGTCCGCCGCGCGCGCGCTGCTGGCGCACACCCAACTGGATGCGAAGTCGATCGCGGTCGAAGCGCTGAACATCGCGGGCGATATCTGTATCTATACCAATCGCAACGTGGTGGTTGAAGAGCTCTAGTTCCGGGATTGGGGATTCGGGATTGGGGATTCGCGGAAGCGGATCCGCATCCCGACCCTCCCACCTCTGCTTTCATTCCCTGTTCCCACGAATCAAGAATCCCCCATGGCCAATCTCGAATCTTCCACCATGACCCCGCGCGAAATCGTGCAGGAGCTGGACCGGCACATCGTCGGCCAGCATGCGGCCAAGCGCGCGGTCGCCATCGCGCTGCGCAACCGCTGGCGCCGCATGCAGCTGCCCGAGGCGCTGCGCAATGAAGTGATGCCCAAGAACATCCTGCTGATCGGCCCCACCGGCGTCGGCAAGACCGAGATCGCGCGCCGGCTGGCGACATTGGCGAATGCACCGTTCGTCAAGGTCGAGGCGACCCGCTTCACCGAGGTCGGCTACGTCGGCAAGGATGTCGAGCAGATCGTGCGCGACCTGGCCGACACCGCGGTCAAGATGTATCGCGAGCAGGCCAAGGTGCGCGTGCGCACCCAGGCCGAGGAACGCGCCGAGGATCGCATCCTGGACGCGCTGCTGCCGCGCCGCAGCGTCGGCGTCGGCTTTGATCCGGAAGCCGCGCGTCACGAGCCGTCGGCGCAGGACAACGAGACCCGGATCAAGTTCCGCAAGATGCTGCGCAACGGCGAACTGGACGATCGCGAGATCGAACTGGAACTGGCTGCCAATGTCGGCGTGGACATCATGACCCCGCCGGGCATGGAGGAAATGGGCCAGCAGCTGCGCCAGATGTTCTCCAACCTGGGCGGCGCCAAGACCCACAAGCGCACCGTGACCATCAAGGCCGCGCGTCCGCAGCTGATCGAGGACGAGGCCGCCAAGCTGGTCAACGAGGACGACATCCGCACCGCGGCGATCGAGGCCTGCGAGCAGAACGGCATCGTCTTCATCGACGAAATCGACAAGGTCGCCAAGCGCGGCGACAACATCGGCGGAGGCGACGTCAGCCGCGAGGGCGTGCAGCGCGACCTGCTGCCGCTGGTGGAAGGGTCCAACGTCAGCACCAAGTACGGCACGGTCAAGACCGACCACATCCTGTTCATCGCCTCCGGCGCGTTCCACCTGGCCAAGCCCAGCGATCTGATCCCGGAACTGCAGGGCCGCTTCCCGATCCGGGTGGAGCTGTCGGCGCTGTCCAAGCAGGATTTCATCCGCATCCTGACCGAGCCCAAGGCGGCGCTGACCAGGCAGTACGTCGAACTGATGCGGACCGAGGGCGTGGCGCTTGACTTCAGCGACGACGCCGTCGATCGCCTTGCCGAGATCGCCGCGCAGGTCAACGAACGCCAGGAGAACATCGGCGCGCGCCGCCTGCACACGGTGCTGGAACGCCTGCTCGACACGCTGAGTTACGAAGCTCCCGATCGCGACGGCCAGGCCGTGTCCATCGATCGCGCCTACGTCGACTCGCATCTGGGCGAACTGGTGCAGGATCCGGATCTGAGCCGGTACATCCTGTAGGCCTTCGCAGGATGGCTCGCGTGAGCCGCGATGGAAGAAAAAGGGCAGCGCCGGGCGTTGCCCTTTTTTTGTTGCAATGCATACGGGCGAGCCACCGCACCGACCATCTGCTAGCCTGCAACGCTGGTGGTGCGAGGGGCGTGGAGTGAAGAAGGACGACGGACTTGCGACCCAGGTCCAGGGGACGCGCGCGGCGGGAACCGTGCTGGTGGTGGGCGCGAATGGCTTCCTCGCCGGCCATGTGATCGCGGCGTTGCGACGCCGGGGCTGGCAGGTGATCCGCGCCGCCCGCCAAGGCGGCCGGCCGCTTGCGACGGACGAACGCGAGTGCGATCTGAGCCGGATGACCTCCCCCGATGCCTGGACGCCACTGCTCAATGGCGTCGATGCGGTCATCAATCTCGCCGGAATCCTGCGCGAGACGCGCACCCGGCGATTCGATGTCATTCACCACGACGCCCCGCTCGCGTTGGCCAAGGCATGTGTCGCGGCGAACGTGCCTGTCTTTGTCCAGGTCTCCGCGCTGGGCGATCCCGCGGACGGTGGATTCATCGCCTCGAAGCACCGCTTCGATGAAGCCCTGCTGGCCCTGCCGCTGCGAGCGGTGGTGTTGCGCCCCTCGGTGGTCTACGCCACCTCTGGTTCCTACGGCGGCACTTCTTTGTTGCGCGCGCTGGCGGCAATGCCGGGGGGGCCATGGTTGCCGGGACACGGTCGGTGGCGGATCCAGCCGGTCGCGGTCGAGGATCTGGGTGAACTGATCGCGCGCACGCTGGGGTCCGACGCCTCGGGCCTGTTCGAGGTCGGGGGACCGACGCCGATCACGCTGGAAACCTATCAGCGGCAATGGCGGCGCTGGCTGCGGCTGCCTGCGGGCAAGACCCGGCACGTACCGAAGTGGCTGGCTTCCCTGACGGTCGCCATCAGTGAATGGACGGGACGCGGACCGCTGGGCGCGACGATGTGGCGCATGCTCCGGCGCGGCAACGTGACCGCGATCGATGCGGGTGCCCGCCTGCAGGCCGCCTTTGGCGTCCGTCCGCAAGCCCTGGACGCAGTGCTGGCAAGGCAATCGAGCCAGGTGCAGGATCGCTGGCAGGCTCGGTTGTACTTCCTGGTGCCCGCCTTGAAGTGGATGGTGGTCGCGCTGTGGTTGATCTCCGCCTGGGCGGGATGGACGACGCCGGCTTCCACCATCGAGGCGATGACGGCAGGGACATTCGTGGCTTCGTGGCAGCCCGTGCTGCTGGCGCGCGTCGGCGGTGCGTTCGATGCGGCGCTCGGCCTCTGGCTGCTCAGCGGCTGGCGCCCACGGGCGGCCGTGATGGCGATGATTCTGCTGGTCTGCGCCTACACGGCCAGCCTCGGGATCGGACTGCCGCGCGCATGGTTGGATCCATTCGGCGGACTCGCCAAGAATCTCGTGCTGCTGCCCGCACTGGGCATGCTCTGGGTACTGACCGACAGGCGCTGAAACGATGCTTTATCTCTGGGTGAAATGGATCCACATCCTGGCCTCGACCCTGTTGTTCGGGACCGGTCTGGGCATCGCCTTCTTCATGTGGATGGCGCACCTGCGCGGGGATCCCCGGACCATCGCGGCGACGGCGCGCACCGTGGTCATCGCCGACAGTCTGTTCACCGCGCCGGCGGTGGTGGTGCAGTTCGGCACCGGCCTGTGGCTGGTGCATCTGCTGGGTCTGCCGCTGACGGTGTTCTGGGTGAAGACCGCGCTGGTGCTGTTCTTTGTGGTGGGTGCGTGCTGGTTGCCGGTGCTGTGGTTGCAGATACGTGCGCGCAATCTCGCGCGGCAGGCGGCCGAGGCCGGCCTGCCCCTGCCGACGGACTACCATCGGGCAATGAGGTGGTGGTTCTGGCTGGGCTGGCCGGCGTTCATCAGCGTGCTCGCCATCTTCTGGCTGATGGTGATGAAGCCGGCCTGACGCCCGTGCCGCGCTGTCGCGCGGTTATCAACCGAGGGAACGCGCCGCCTCGTCGATCAATCCCGCGACCGCCGCCGCCTGCGAGGCCAGCGAGGCGTGGCTGGCGTCGAGCGCCAGCAGCGCGCGCGGGTTCATCCGCTCGGCCATGTGCTTCTGGTTGTCCGGATGAATCATGCGGTCCTGGGTCGAGAGCTGGTACCAGCTGGGTTTCTTCTTCCAGGCCGGTGCGGTGATGGCATCACCGAAGGTGCTCGCCAGCGGCGCTTTCTGCGTGACCGCCATGACCCGTGCGTCGTCGGCATCCAGATCCTGGCAGAAGCTCTCGTGGAACTTGTCGTACTGGATCCACAGGTAGCCATCGCTGTCGGGCGCGAGGTTGGCGATCGCGGCGGGCGGGTGCGCCTGGCTGATGCCACCCGGGCTTTCGCCGGCATCCGGCGCGAACGCGGCGATATAGACCAGGCCGACGACGTTCGGTTGATCGCCGGCCTCGGTGATCACCGCGCCGCCGTAGGAATGTCCGACCAGCAATACGGGACCGGGCTGCCGGGCGATCATCTTGCGGGTGCGTTCGGCGTCGTCGGCCAGCGAGGTGAGCGGAAGTTCGACCGCGCGGATGCGATCGTGGCCCTTGCGCGAGAGTTCCAGGATGACGTTCCGCCAGTGCGCCGCGCCGCCCCAGAAGCCATGGACCAGGACGAGGGTGGGTGTGTTGCTCATGAGCCGACTCCCTTGATTGGGTGGTGTTGCGAATGACGCGATTGCCCCGGCCGCACGGGCCGAAGGGAGCTGGACTATGGCAGGCGGGTTGTTCAGTCCGGGTCTGCGTCCGGTGTCGCCCCGATGACGCCGGGGAATACGGAGCCCGGTCAGATGATTCGCAGCGTGATCGCCTTGAGCACCGCGCGGGTGCGGTCGCGGGCGCCGAGTTTGTCGAAGATTTCGGTCAGATAGTTCTTCACCGTGCCCTCGGTGACGTGGATGACCTGGCCGATTTCGCGATTGGTGTAGCCTCCGGCGAGCAGCCGGAGAATGTCGATTTCGCGCTGGCTGAACTGTCCGGAGGGCGGCGCGCGGTCGCGGTAGGTATAGCGCTCGCGGATGGCGTCGGTGGCGACCGGTGCGATGGCGTGGCGGCCGGTGGCGACGTCCTCGATCGCCTCGACCAGTTCCAGCGGCGAGGCGTCCTTGAGCAGATAGCCGCGCGCGCCGGCGCGCGCGGCCGCGAGCGCCTGGCCGGGATCGTCGAAGGTGGTCAGCAGGATGACGGGCGGCGCATCCGGCAGACGGCGCAGGCGTGCACAGACTTCCAGGCCGCCCAGGCCCGGCATGCGCACGTCGCACAGCACCACATCCACCGGCTTGCCATCCAGGGCCGCCAGCAGGCCCTCGCCGTCGGTGGCCTCGGCCACGACCGCGAACTGTTCGAAACCGCCGAGCAGTGCCTTGAGGCCACTCAGTACCAGCGCCTGATCGTCGGCCAGCGCGATGCGGATGGGAGACGGCGCGTTCACACCGGCACGCTCGCGCGCAGCAGGAAGCCGCCGCCTTCGGCGGGACCGAAGGCCAGGAGGCCGCCCACCGCATGCAGGCGTTCGCGCATGCCGCCCAGGCCATGCCCGGGCAGCGTATCGACATCGATGCCGTGGCCGTCGTCGCGCAGCTCCAGCACCAGATGGCCATCGGCGCGGTACAGCCGCACCCAGAGGTGGTTGGCCTCGCCGTGGCGGGCGGCGTTGGTCAGTCCCTCCTGGAACGCGCGCAGAATCGCGTCGGCCTGTTCGAGCGTGCGCACGCGCGCGTCGGCTTCCACGTCCAGATGCACTTCGGGGCGCGGAAACGGCGCGGCCATCCGCATCAGGGTGGGACCGAGTTCCAGACCGTCGTGCAGGCGCAGTTGATGCACCACGCCGCGCAGATCGTCCAGCAGTTCTTCGGTCAGGCGGCTGCACAGACCCACGGTTTCGGTCACGTCCAGGCGGCGATTGTGGCCGAGCGCGGCGAGATTCAGGCGCAGGGCGGTGAGTTTGTGGCCGGCCACGTCGTGCAGCTCGCGCGACAGGCGCAGGCGTTCCTGCCCGCGCGCGGCTTCCGACAACAGCCCGCGGGTGGCCAGCAGTTCGGCGTGGGTCTGGGCGAGGGCAGCGCGCGCCCGCTCGGCGCCCTGCATCGAACGCACCAGCAGGA
Source organism: Pseudoxanthomonas sp. 134C1 (assembly GCF_057773065.1). Classification (NCBI taxonomy): domain Bacteria; kingdom Pseudomonadati; phylum Pseudomonadota; class Gammaproteobacteria; order Lysobacterales; family Lysobacteraceae; genus Pseudoxanthomonas; species Pseudoxanthomonas sp. 134C1. The sequence continues at coordinate 81,154 of NZ_JBYMTH010000014.1, read as the reverse complement.
TCGCGAACAGTTGCAGGCTGGCGTGCAGGCCGACATGGGTATATGGCGCATCCATGCCGCGGAAAGCCAGCACCACGCCCAGCAAGGCGAGGTTCGCCGCCACGTAGACCGCGCTCAGCGCGGGCACGCCGAGCAGGTAGGCGAACTCCACCATTGGCACCAGCAACAGCGCGGCGGCGGAGTTGTAGCGATACGACGCGACCAGCAGCAATGCGTCCAGCACCAGCAGCGACGCCACCGCCAGGCGCGCCTGCGGCGACAGGCGCAGGCACAGGAACACCAGTTGCAGCGCGCCGAACAGCAGGTGCAGGGTCCGCACCAGCGCGGTGGCGGTGGAAGGATCGGCCAGGAAGGTGCTGGCCGCCACCGGCCGCATCCACAGTTCCAGGCCCACCGCCGCCCAGGCCAGCAGGCCAGCCACCGCCAGCGCGGGATTGCGGAGGGTGGAGGAGGGGACCATGCGCGCCAGCTTGGCGTCCGGCCGGCGCCGATACAAGGCACGGGGCGCAACGAATGACTTTCGTCACCGCCTCGGGTGGCTTTCTTCATCTATCCGGGATGGCGCGGCGGCCGGAAGACTGCATGCGTCCACTCGGGAGCCCCGTCGATGAAGATCCGCCCCTGGAAAGCCGTGGCCGCCGGCCTGTCGGTTTGCCTGCTGCTCGCTGTCGCCATCACCGCCATCCCCCCGTTTCGCACCGGTGACCGCAATGCCTTCGCCACGTCCCTCGCGCCGGCCCGGGTCACCGATCCGGAGGCTTTGGCATACGCGCATGCATTTCTCATCGAGAACACCCGCTTCGATGCCTTCGTCGCCCTGCACGAAGGCCGGCAGCTGATGGCGTGGGGAGAGGCCGACCTGCCCATCAACACGCATTCGGTCCGCAAGAGTCTGCTGAGCGCGCTCTATGGCATCGCCATCGAAAAGGGCTACCTGCGACCGGAACAGACTCTCGCCGAACTGGGCATCGACGACGCGGTGGCGCCACTCACCCCGGCCGAGAAGCAGGCGACCGTGCGCGACCTGCTGATGTCGCGATCCGGGATCTACCTGGAAGCGGCGGGGGAAGTGCAGGCGATGAAGGACGGCCGGCCGCGCCGTGGCTCCCACGGGCCCGGCGAGCACTTCTACTACAACAACTGGGACTTCAACGTGCTGGGAGTGATCTTCGAGCGGCGGACGGGGCTGGCTATCGGCCAGGCGCTGTACGAATGGATCGCCCGGCCGACCGGCATGGCCACGTTCAAGCCGGAACACGTGATCTACGGGAACGCGCGCCACTCTCAGCACCGCCAGTTCGTGATCTTCATGTCGGCGGCGGATCTGGCGCGCTTCGGCATGCTGTATGCCGATGGAGGCCGCTGGCGGGGCCGGCAGATCATTCCGGCGGCCTGGGTGGAGGAAAGCACGCGGCCGTGGTCGGAAGCGACGGATCAGCCTCCGTTCGACGCCTATGGCTATCTGTGGTGGATCGATCGCGATGCCGGCACGATCTGGGCGGATGGCTGGGGCGGCCAGTTCCTGCTGGTCGATCCGCGCCGCCGGCTGGCGCTGGTGTCGCGCAACGACACCGGCCGCAGTCGCCTGCAGCTGGGCTGGTTCGTGCTGTTCGATGACGACGGTTGGCGCAGCCACCACGAACAGCTGCATCGCTGGATGATCCAGGCGGTCAGGCCGGACGAATCCGCCACACGCCACACGGTGGAATCACCAGACGGGAGGCGCGAGCACGTGATGGATGGATCTCAGTCCTCGCCGATGTCCTCGTTCCAGACCTCGGGATTGGCGCGGATGTAGTCACCGAGCAGGGTGATGCAGGCTTCACTCTGGAGATCGATGACGTTGACGCCGCTCTCGCGCAGCCAGTCGATGCCGCCGCGGAAGTTCACCGACTCGCCCACGACTACCGTGCCGATGTTGAACTGGCGCACCAACCCGCTGCAGTACCAGCACGGCGCCAGGGTGGTGACCATGATCGTGTCCCGGTAGCGGCGCTGGCGGCCGGCCTTGCGGAAGGCGTCGGTCTCGCCATGCACGGAGGGATCGTTTTCCTGGATGCGGCGATTGTGGCCGCAGCCGAGCAGGCGGCCGTCGTCGTGGTACAGCGCCGCGCCGATCGGGATGCCGCCTTCAGCCAGGCCCTGGCGGGCTTCGGTGATGGCGGTCTCAAGCAATGCGCGATAGTCGATGGACATGGACGATTCCGGGTAGCGGGCAGGGCGTGATACTGCCATGCTCCGGGACCGGAACGGGCGTGGGGGCCTGTTCCGTCGGATCGCAGCCGGGTGCGCCCGGCAAGTATGGGGAGAGGCCATGGAGTATCGGAATCGATTGCCGCACCGGCGAACCGCGTGGTTGGCCTGCATCGCCCTGGCATGGGGAATCATCGGCGCGCAAGGCGCGCATGCGCAGGCCGCGGGGACCACCATCGTCCAGGGCCGCCTCGCGCTGCACTGGGGCGATCCCGCGCCCGTGGCGCGGCAGCAGAAGGCGCGCCCGGCGCAGCTGCGCGCGGTGCTGCTGGCCGATGACGGCCGCCGCATTCCTCTGGACCCCGATCAGGCGAAACGCGCCGCGGTGGACCTGTACGCGCTGGCCAACCGCCGGGTGGCGGTGTCGCTGCCCGCACTCGCGCAAGGTGTTTCCGCCAGGGAACGCTTCGCGGACGCGATCGTGCCCGCGGATCGGCTGGCCCAGGCGGCGCCGGCGCTCGGCGGCAAGCAGGTCGCCGCCGCGGCCGCGGTGATGGGCAACACCCGCTGGGTGACCCTGATGTGCAAATTCTCCGACATCGCCACCGAGCAGAAGAACCAGGCGTTCTTCACCAGCCAGTACGGCAACGCGGTCGGGCAGCTCGGCCACTACTGGAGCGAAGTCTCCTATGGCCAGATCAACCTGGCGGGCAGTTCGGCCTATGGCTGGTTCGTGCTGCCCAAGCCACGGTCCGGCTACGTGACCACGGTCGACGGCAAGGAGAACGCGAATCTGGACAACCTGTTTCAGGATTGTGTCGCCGCCGCGGACGCGCAGGTCGATTTCAACGGCGTGCAGGGCATCAACATGATGTTCAACGGCGACCTGGACGGCTATGCCTGGGGTGGCGGCGCCTGCGCGGTGATGGATGGCGCGCGGCGTTGCCCGCGCGCCACCTGGAATCCGCCATGGTCGTTCGCCAACCTGGCGCCGCTGGCGCACGAGATGGGGCATGGGTACGGCCTGCCGCATTCGGACAACTCCGACGGCGACGACGACACCTACGACAATCCGTGGGACGTGATGAGCGATGGCTGGCGCAACGCGGTCTCGGATCCGGTCTACGGCACGCGGCCCAAGCACATCAACATGATCCAGCGCGATCGACTGGGCTGGGTCGCCGGCGCGCGCAAGTGGGTGGTGCCCGCCGGCCTCATCGGCAGCTGGCAATTCGAACTGGAGTACGCGTCCCTGGCCGACGGTACCGGCCGCCAGCTGGTGGTGGTGAACACGCCGGAGCAGGCCGATCCCGCGCTGACGGTGTCGTACACGCTGGAGGCGCGCAACCGGACCGGCAACTATGAAGGGGCGCTCGCGGGCACCGCGGTGATCGTGCATCGCGTGCGTGGCGGAACCGCCTACAGCGAGGACACCGATTTCCCGCCGGCGAACGTGGCCAACAACGAAGGCTCGATGTTCAAGGTCGGCGAGACCTGGTCGGCGCCGAATGGCGGCTACCGGTTGCGTGTGGACGGTACCACCGCGCGCGGGTTCCTGGTCACGCTCACCACGGGAGGACAGGTCACGGGCGGGTCCTTGCTGCCACGCACGGGCGCGCCGCCCGTCAGTTCGGTGAAACCCGCGACCCCCGCGGCCGGGAACAACCGGATCAGCGCGCGTCCGGCGCTGCAACGCCGCGCGCCTTTCCGGGATCCTCGCCGGATCCGTTGACGCCCGTTGACGCCCGCGCGGCTCAGCGGGGCGCGGCGTCGGTGTCCACGCTCACGACCACCGACATGCCCGGCCGCAGCCGGGCCGCGGCGGCCTGTCCGGAATCGATGGCGATTTTCACCGGAATGCGCTGGGCTATCTTCACGTAGTTGCCGGTGGCGTTGTCCGGGGGCAGCACGCTGAATTCCGAGCCGGTGGCCGGCGAGATTTCCAGCACCCGCCCGCGCAGGCGCTCGCCGCCCAGCGCATCCACGGTGAAGCTGGCCGGCTGGCCCAGCCGCACGCCCGCCATCTGGGTTTCCTTGAAGTTGGCGATCACCCACATCGTGTCCGGCACCAGCGCCATCAACTGGGTGCCGTTGGTGACGTAGGCGCCCTGGCGCACCGTGACCTGGCCGAGCTGGCCGTCGCGTGGCGCGTGGATGCGGGTGTTGTCGAAATTGATCTGCGCCAGTTGCACGGCCGCGCGCGCGCTGGCCACCGCCGCTTCCAGCACGGCGTGGTTGACGTCGACGCTGCGCACGCCCTGGCGCGCGACCTCCAGCCCGGCGCGGGACTGGTTGAGGTTGGCTTCGGCCTGGGCGTTGGCGGCAAAGGCGGTGTCGCGATCCTGTTCGGAGATCAGGCGGTCATGCGCGAGTTGGTCGGCACGCCGCAGCGCCGAACGGGTGCGCTGTTCCTGCGCCGCGTTGCTGGCGATCACCGCGCGGCTCTGGGCGACGTTGGCCTCGGCGCTGCTGTGCTGCTGGGTCCAGTTGGCGAGATTGGCCTCCGCGGATTGCAGCTGCGCGCGCGCCTGATCCAGCTGCTGCCGGTAGATGCGATCGTCGATCGCCACCAGCAACGCGCCCTTGCGAACATGCTGGAAATCCTGCACCGGCACGTCGGTGACATAGCCGCTGACCTGCGGACTGATCAGGGTGGTCTGTCCGCGCACCATCGCGTTCTCGGTGGTCTGCAGCGCGCTGGTGAACGGCGGCAACTGCCAGGCGTAGAGCACGATGCCCACGCCGAGCAGGGCGAGCAGCGCGAATCCGGCGAGGCCCAGCAGGCGGCGTCGACGGCGCGCGGCGCGGCGGGCAGCGGGTTCGGCATCGGGGGGAAGGGGGGCGGCTGTGTTCATGCTGGGGTCGGCCGTGGAGAAGGGGGAGACGAAGGCGGAGGCGCGGCGGGCGCCGGCGGATTCAGCCGCCGCCACCACAGATCCGCGTAGATCCAGAGCAGGGTGAAGATCGCCAGCCAGGCGACCGCCAGGAAGACATCGTTGTACGCCAGCACGTTGGCCTCGCGGGTGACCGTCGCGCCCAGCGCGCGCATGCCCTGCGCGTTGCGCAGGGCCGGATCGCCGAGGGCATGCGCATAGCCGGCGACCGTGCCCTGCACGCGCGCGGCGACCTGTGGATCCAGCAGGGTGACGTGTTCGGCCAGTTGGCTGGCGTGGAATTTCTCGCGCACCACCTGGAAGGTGCCCAGCAGCGCCGAACCGAGCAGCCCGCCCATGTTCTGGGTCATGCCGAACAGCACCACGAAGCTGATCAGGTTGCCCGGCTGGGCGAGGATGGCGCCGATGCCGCTGATCATCGCCGGGCCGATGAAAAACGTGCTGCCGAAGGCCAGCAGGAACTGGCTGAGGTACATCTGCTCGGGGCGGGTGAGGTTGCTGGAATGCGCGTCCATGAACGCGCCGGTGGCGATCAGCAGCACCGCGAACATCAGGTGCTGGGCGGTGTGCTGCGGCCGGATCGTCAGCGCGCTGACCGCGATGCCGGCCACGCAGCCGACCAGCACCCATGCATACAGCGCGTGCAGCTCGTCGTTGTTGAGCCCCAGGTTCTGCATGAAGCCCACCGCGCCGATGCTCTGTTCGGACAGCACGATGCGGATCAGCAGGATCGACAGCGCCAGCCGCATCATCGTGCCGCTGGCCAGCCAGCGGGTGTTGATGAGCGGGTTCTTCCGGTAATGCTCGATCGCCACCGAACTCACCAGCAGCACGATCGCCATCGCCAGGGTCACCCCCAGCCACGGGTTCTCGGTCCACCACAGGTAGCGGCCCAGCGACAGCACCGCGGCCAGGCAGGCCGCGCCACTGGCGAACAGGGAGAAGGTCAGGAAGTCGAGTTTCTCGAACACGCGGGTGCGATCGCTGGGCGGCAGCTTGAGCACCAGCACGCACGCCAGCGCCACGATCGCCAGGCCCAGCTCGAACAGGTACAGGCCGCGCCACTCGCCGTACTGCAGCAGTTCGGTGGAGAACAGGCGCGCCAGCGGCAGCGCCAGTTGGCTCAGCCCCAGCCCGATCACCACCGCCCTGAGCCGCAGCCGCGCCGGGAACGCCTGGATCATGTAGTACAGCCCCAGGGTGCTCAGCGCCGCGCCGACCAGGCCATGCGCCGCGCGCACCGCGATGGCCGAACCCAGGTCGTTCACGAACAGGTGGGCGAACGCGATCAGCGCGTACAGGACCAGGAAGATTTCGGTGAACAGCCGCAGGCCGTATTGCTGGCGGAACTTGACCAGCAGCAGGTTGGCCGAGACGTTGGTCATCACGTAGGCCGCCGGCAGCCAGGCCATTTCCCAGGCATAGGCGCCCAGGGTGCCCTGCAGGTTCAGCAGGTTGGCGGTGACCAGGGCGTTGCTCAGGCCACCGGTGAGCGCGACCACCACGCCGACGAGGGCGAACTGGATGCGCCGGCGGACCGGATGCAGCGGGGTGGAGGGCGACCCGGGGAAGGTGGGGCGCTCGTGCGGCAGCCATTCGCGGGGGGTATAGCGGCTGCTCACGGGCGGGTCGGCATCCTCTGGAAGACGAATGGCGTTGTCACCACGGTATTGTCCCACGGCCGCGCCGGCAAGATCCCCCCGACGATGCGATAATCCGTCCCATGAGCGAATCCCCTTACCAATCCGGCACCACCCACTTCGGTTTCCGCGACGTCGACGCCCGCGACAAGCAGAAACTGGTCGGCGAGGTGTTCACCTCGGTGGCCGGCAAGTATGACCTGATGAATGACCTGATGAGCCTGGGCATCCATCGGGTATGGAAGCGCTATTTCGTCGGCACCTGCCAGGTCAGGCGCGGCGACCGCGTGCTGGATCTGGCGGGCGGCACCGGCGACATCGCCGCGCTGCTGAAGGATCGGGTCGGCGAGACCGGCGAGATCGTGCTCGGCGACATCAACGCCGGCATGCTGTCGGTGGGCCGTGACCGCATGACCGATCGCGGGCTGGTGTCGGGACTGGATTACGTGCAGTGCAACGCCGAGGCGCTGCCCTTCCCCGATCAGAGTTTCGATCTGGTCACGATCGCTTTCGGCCTGCGCAATGTCACCGACAAGGACGCGGCCCTGCGCGAGATGTACCGGGTGCTGAAGGTCGGCGGCCAGGCGCGCGTGCTGGAATTCTCGGAAGTGACCATGGAGTGGTTCAAGCCGGTGTACGACTTCCATTCGTTCAAGGTGCTGCCGAAGCTGGGACAGTTGTTCGCCCGCGATGCCGGCAGCTATCAGTACCTGGCCGAGAGCATCCGCAAGCATCCGCCGCAGGAACAGTTGAAGGCGATGATGGATGAAGCCGGCTTCGCCCGCGCCAGCTACAGGAACCTGAGCGCGGGCATCGTCGCGGTGCATACGGGCTACAAGGTTTAACAGCGGTCGCTCCTTTTCCGCAAAGAGCAAATCCCCCGTCACCCGCCGGCGCGGGTGCCCGCCCTCTTTTTCAAGCGCTTCTCAACAGCCGAATGGCGGGTCCAGGGCCATGACGTTGTCACTTGCCCGCAGGGCCGGCTTTTCCTCCCCCTTTGAAAAAGGGGGGCCGAGGGGGATTGGCTTCTGGAGCCACCCCAAGCTGCGCCGCATCAAGGCATCCGCCGCGTGGGCGGGTAAACTGCGCGCTTCCCTGACGCAGGAAACCCTGATGCGCGCCGTAATGTTGTCCCTGTCCTGCGCCGCCGTGCTGGCGGCCGGCTGCTCCCAAGAATCCGCCCCCGCTCCAGAGGCCCCCGCCGCCAAGCCCGCGCCCGCCGCCGTGAAGACCGAACGCAGCCACGACGAGAGTTCCTACGCCGAGCCGACCAAGGTCGTCATCAAGGATCTCGCGCTGGATCTGGCGGTCGATTTCGATCACAGGCAACTGGCCGGCACCGCCAGCTACACACTGGAGTGGAAGGACAAGGCCGCCAGGCAACTGGTGCTGGATACCCGCGATCTGGGCATCGAGAAGGTCGAGGGGCAGGATGCGGCCGGCGCCTGGGCGCCGCTGCAGTTCAACCTGGCCCAGGCCGACAAGATCTTCGGCAGCAAGCTGACCATCGAGACGCCGGCGCAGAACGCGCACGTGCGCATCACCTACAAGACCTCGCCGCAGGCGTCGGGCCTGCAGTGGCTCGAACCGTCGATGACCGAAGGCAAGCAGCTGCCCTTCATGTTCAGCCAGTCGCAGGCCATCCACGCACGCAGCTGGGTGCCGCTGCAGGACACGCCGAGCGTGCGCTTCACCTACAGCGCGCACGTGACCTCGCGTCCGGACGTGATGGTGTTGATGAGCGCCGACAACGATCCGGCCGCGCCGCGCGACGGCGATTACAGCTTCAAGATGCCGCAGCCGATTCCGTCCTATCTGCTGGCGATCGCCGCCGGTGATCTGGCGTTCAAGCCGATCTCCAACCGCAGCGGCGTGTGGGCCGAACCGTCGATGGTCGAGAAGGCCACCAAGGAGTTCGAGGACACCGAGAAGATGATCGGCGTGGCCGAATCGCTGTACGGCCCGTACCGCTGGGAACGCTACGACATGCTGGTGCTGCCGCCGTCGTTCCCGTTCGGCGGCATGGAGAATCCGCGCCTGACCTTCGCCACTCCGACCGTGATCGTCGGCGACAAGTCGCTGGTCTCGCTGATCGCGCACGAGCTGGCGCACAGCTGGTCGGGCAACCTGGTGACCAACGCCAGCTGGAAGGACATCTGGCTCAACGAGGGCTTCACCACCTACGTGCAGGACCGCATCACCGAGGCGCTGTACGGCAAGGAGCTGGCCGAGATGGAGCGCCAGATCGACCAGACCGAACTGCTGGGCGAGGTGAAGAACATGTCGCCGGCGGATCAGGCGCTGGCGTTGCCGCCGCTGACCGATCGCGATCCGGATGACTCGCTGAGCCAGGTCGCCTACGTCAAGGGCGCGTGGTTCCTGAAGTTCCTGGAAGAGCGCTTCGGCCGCGCCACCTTCGATCCGTTCCTGCGCAGCTGGTTCGACGATCACGCCTTCCAGAGCGCGACCACCGACCAGTTCGTCGACTACCTGAAGAAGAACCTGCTGCCGAAGAACCCGAACGCGGTGACCGAGGCCGAACTCAACGCCTGGCTCAACGAACCGGGCATTCCCAAGTTCGCCGCCAAGGCGCAGTCGCGCGGCTTCTCCAGCACCGACACCGCGCGCATCGCCTGGCTGGGCAGTGGCCAGCTGCCGAGCCCGCAGGTGACCTCGGGCTGGGTGACCCAGCAATGGGTGAACTTCATCAACGGCATGGGCGAGAAACTGACCCTCGAGCAACTGGCGCAGCTGGATCAGGCGTATCACTTCACCGGCACCCAGAACGGCGAGATCGCGATGCGCTGGTATCCGCTGACCGTGCGCAGCGGCTATCTGGACGCGCGTCCGGAGCTGGGCAAGTTCATCGAGCGGGTCGGCCGCCGCAAGTTGATCATGCCGATCTACGAGGAACTGGTGAAAACCCCGGATGGCCTGGCTTTCGCGGAAGAGAGCTTCGCCCGCGCCAAGCCGGGTTACCACCCGATCACCACCGCGTCGGTCGAGGCCCTGCTGGCCAAGGCCAAGGCGGGCGAAAGCAAGTAAGCGATGCGTCGCTGGCGCATCTCCTGGAAAACGGTCGCCGTCACGGCGGCCGTTTTCGTTTGCGCGCTGCTCCTGTGGATCCGGCGCGACCCGATGATCCTGGTGCGCGCGGAGTTCACGCGCGAGCGTTGGGCCGCCGGACTGTCCCTGCGTCATGTCGAAGCGGCCGGGCATCGCTGGGCCTACGTCGAACGCGAGGCGGAGGATCCGGACGCACCGACGATCGTGATGATCCACGGCTTCACCGGCAGCAAGGAGAACTGGTATCCGCTCGCGGCAAGGCTGGCCGGCCGTTACAAGGTGGTGATTCCGGATCTGCCGGGCTGGGGCGCGAGCGAACGGAAACCCGGCGAGGACTATGGTTTCGATGCGCAGAACCGTCGGGTGGCGGAGTTCATCGCCCGGGTCGCGCGCCGGCCCGGCAGCCCGCTGGTGCTGCTGGGGCATTCGATGGGCGGCGGCATCGTCGCCCTGACCGCCGCCAGCCGCCCGGATCTGGTGGATCGCGTGGGGCTGTTCGATGCCGCCGGCGTGCGCTTCCGCGACAACGTGTTCGGCGAGCAGGTGCTGGCCGGACACAACCCCTTCGCGGTACGCGACGAAGCGTCGCTCCGGCGCTACCTCGACACGGTGTTCCATCGCGAGGAAGCCAAACCGCCGATTCCCTGGCCGGCGTCGCGCGCGATCATCGACTGGCGCCGCGCGCAGGCGCCCTTTGAACAGGCGGTGCTGGATCGCATCGGCCGCGGGCCGGAGGCGTTCCTGCCCGGGCGGGCCGCCGAGCGTATCCGCCAGCCCGCGCTGCTGCTGTGGTGCGCCGAGGATCGCGTGATCGATCCCAGCGCGCTGGACCTTTACGGCGAACGCATCCCGCAGGCGGTTAAAGTGCGGCTGTCCGATTGCGGCCACATGTCCATCATGGAGCGTCCCGACGAGGTCGCCGCCGCCGTCGATTACCTGATACGCAATGGAGTTCCCCGATGAAACGCATCCTGATCGTTCCCCTCCTGGCTGGCGCCCTGGCCCTGTCCGCCTGCGGTGACCGCGAGGCCGAGCGGCGTGCCGCCGCGCAGGCGCAGGCCGCCGCCAATGAGGAATCCGCCAACCAGCTGGCCGGCAAGTTCGACACCGCCCAGGCCTCGCGCGACTGGGAAATGGCGCGCATCCATGGCGTCGCCCTGCTGGATCAGTACCCGGACACCCAGGCGGCCGCGCGCATCAAGCCGTTGCTGGAGGAGGTGAAGGCCAAGGCCGAGGGCGCGCGCGAGGAACGCCGCCTGCAGACGCTGTGGGACTACGCCCAGATCGCCACCGACGGCGGCACCCAGCGCACCGCCGCCATTTACGGCAAGGACCCGGTGGACGTGGACGGCAGCGGCGCCAAGCCGGTGCAGCTGATCTTCCGTGACCATCCCAAGTGGAAGCGCAGCAGCTACCTGGTCCTGCAGGCCAGCGATTTCCGCTGCCCGGGCGGTTGCAAGGTCAAGGTGACCGCCGATGGCGCGCCCGCGCGCACGATGGATTCGTGGCGCCCGGATACCGACGAGGCCATCGCGATGTTCATCACAGACCAGAAGGCGCTGTGGAAACTCGCGCGCAAGACCAAGGTGATGGAAATCGAGTTCCCGGTGAAGGCCGGTGGCACCCGCAAGGCGGTGTTCGAGACCGGCGGCCTGGATGGCAGCCAGATGCCGGGCTGGGATTGAGGCGTCGGGAAGCCGCGCGACGGCACCGCCGAATGGTGCCTATCGCGCGGGCGGCACGGCCCTTTCCACCCGGTTGCGGCCGTTGAATTTGGCCTGGTACAGCGCGTCGTCGGCGTACTTGAGCAACTGTTCCAGCGGTTCGTCGCCGGCCGGCGGCGGCAGCATCGCCAGGCCGATGCTGATGGTGATGTCGAGGCGGAGGCCGTCCTCGAGTTCGAATGGCTGGGCGGAGATCCGCAACAGCTGATCGGCCAGCCGCGCCGCGTCACGCTCGTCCACACCGGTCATCAGGACGGCGAATTCCTCGCCGCCGAAACGCCCCAGCAGATCGCCGTCGCGCAGCAGCCGGCGCGCGCGTTCGGCGAAAGCCACCAGCACCGCGTCACCGGCGGCGTGGCCGTGGCGATCGTTGATCGCCTTGAAGTGATCAAGATCGACCATCAGCACGGCGACCGCACCGCCCTGCGCTCGGGCGCGCTCGACCGCGGCCTGGCCCCGGCGCTCGAAGGCGCTGCGGCTCAGCGCCTGGGTCAGCGCGTCATGGTTGGCGGCGTGGTTGAGCGCGCTCAACAGGCGGTTGCGGGCCGCGTTGGCGCCGGCCACGGTCAGCGGCGCCACCGCGACCAGCGCCATGCCGATGCGCATCGACACGATCGCCGCCATGTCGTCCTGCACGTGCAGGTCGATCCAGCCATTGGCGATCCCCACCAGGGTCCACACGCACAGCAGGGCGGTCGCGCAGGCGGTGGTGAACAGGCGGTAGCTCAGCGCGCACCACAGCAACGCCGGCACCGGGAAGGCGATGGCGCCGGGCCCGCCGACCGCCACGCCCAGCAGCACCGTCAACAGCAGCGACAGGGCCGGCAGCCGGTGTCCCGGTTCGTGCAGGAAGCGGCCCAGCGGTCCGCGCCAGGCCCGGCGGAGGTCGCGCGGGGAGGGCAGCAGCAGGACCACCGGCACCAGCGCCACGTAACTGACCAGCTCGGCCGAGAACCAGATGCCGATGGCCTGGAACAGGTCCGCGCCGATCACCGAACGCGCGATCAGGCAGCCGGAGAGCGCCGCCGCCAGGGCCGCGCCGGCGCACACCATCAGCACCCGCAGCATCGATTGCGCGCGCTGCAGCCCCAGATCCTCGCGGCGGAAGCGGTGGAACAGCAGGCAACCCATCGCCACACCCGCCAGGTTGGCGCCGGTCAGGCGCAGGGTCGCCGACAGGCTGCCGCCGGTGAGCAGGTCGGCGCCCAGGTAGCCGGCGGCCGCGGCCAGCCAGCCCAGCGGGGTGGCCGCCGAAGGCCGGCGCGCGAACACGCCGAGCAGCAGGGCGTTGGTGGGCCAGAACGAGGCCAACTGGTGCTCGGGACGGCTCAGGATGCCGAGCCAGGAGGCGGCCAGGACCAGCAGGCCGATACCCGCTGCCGTGGCGAGCGAGGGTAAAACGCGGGAAAAACGGGCCGGCGGGACTGCGGTGATGCTGTCCTGGGGTTCCCCCTCGCGGGGCTGTCCGTCTTGCGTTCCTGCCATTGCCGCCTTGCATGGGCGGTGGTCGTACCCGCCTCTGCCGCCACCTTACGCCGGATGGGTGACGGTTTTCATCCCGTCACCGGACCTGCCGGTCAGAGGGAGTAGCCGAACTGCTGCTTGAACTGTTCGTTGAATTCTTCGAAGTCGAAGCGCTGGTTCTGGGTGCCGGGATGCTCGACCTTGAGCGCGCCCATCAGATTGCCCATCCGGCCGATGGTCAGCCAGTCGCAGCCCTTCTCGATGCCGTAGATCAGGCCGGCGCGGAAGGCATCGCCGCAACCGGTGGGATCGGTGACCCGGCGCTCGTGGGCCGGCGGGATGTCGTAGGTCTTGTCCGGAGTGTGGATCTGCGAGCCGTGCGGGCCGCGGGTGGTGATGTAGGCCTTGACCCGCTTGACGATGTCGGTCTCGCTCCAGCCGGTGCGTTCCTGCAGCAGGTTGGACTCGTAGTCGTTGACGGTCACGTAGTCCGCCAGCTCGATGAACTGGCGCAGCTCCTCGCCGTTGAACAGCGGCATGGCCTGGCCGGGATCGAAAATGAAGGGGATGCCCGCCTCGGCGAACTCGGCGGCGTTCTGCAGCATGCCCTCGCGACCGTCCGGGCTGACGATGCCGAAGGTCACTCCGGGCACGTCCTTCACGTGATTCTCGTAGCTGCGCATCATCGCGCCCGGGTGGAACGCGGTGATCTGGTTGTTGTCGTGGTCCGTGGTGATGAAGGCCTGCGGGGTGAACAGCTCCTCGATCACCTTGACCTGGCTCAGGTTGATGGCCTGCTCCTGGAACCATTCCCGGTACGGGCCGAAGTCCTGGCCCACGGTGGCCATCGGGATCGGATCGCCACCCAGGAGCTTCAGGTTGTAGGCGATGTTGCCGGCGCAGCCGCCGAACTCGCGGCGCATGCGCGGAACCAGGAACGACACGTTCAGGATATGCACCTTGTCCGGCAGGATGTGGTTCTTGAACTGGTCCGGGAACACCATGATGGTGTCGTAGGCGAGGGAACCACAAATCAGTGCGGACATCGGCAAGGCTCGGCGGGTGGGCGGTGGCCGGCCGTGCCTGGCCGGTCAAAAAAACGGGACGGCCACCCCGGTTCGGGCGGGCCGGTGCGAAGGTTACCGGCTGAGGCGGCGCGGGGCCAGTCTTGATCCGTCCCCGACGGACCGTACGCGCCGGCATCCGGCGGTATCCATCCGTGTCGACCGAGTCGTCGCCATACGTGTTTTTCCCGCATTTTCACGAGATTTTTCCTTGCCCGCGCACAAGCGGGTTGCTAGGCTAGCCGACTTCGTTTCGTGCCCAAAAAATCGCCAGCCCCGCTGCGCGATCCGCCACCAGCAGGACCCACTCCCCGATGTTCAAGAAGCTCCGCGGCATGTTCTCCAACGACCTGTCCATCGACCTGGGCACGGCCAATACCCTCATCTACGTACGCGGACAGGGCATCGTGCTGAACGAACCGTCGGTGGTGGCGGTGCGCCAGGATCGGGCGATCGGCGGCTCCCGCTCGGTCGCCGCGGTGGGCGCGGAGGCCAAGCAGATGCTCGGCCGCACCCCCGGCCACATCACCACCATCCGGCCGATGAAGGACGGCGTGATCGCCGACTTCACCTACACCGAGGCGATGCTCAAGTACTTCATCAAGAAGGTGCACAAGTCGCGCGTCCTGCGTCCCAGCCCGCGGGTGCTGGTGTGCGTGCCGGCCGGTTCCACCCAGGTGGAGCGCCGCGCCATCAAGGAATCGGCCGAGGAGGCCGGCGCCCGCGACGTGTACCTGATCGAAGAACCCATGGCGGCCGCCATCGGCGCCGGCATGCCGGTCACCGAGGCCCGCGGCTCGATGGTCATCGACATCGGCGGCGGCACCACCGAGGTGGCGGTGATTTCGCTGAACGGCATCGTCTACTCGCAGTCGGTCCGCATCGGTGGCGATCGCTTCGACGAGTTCATCACCAACTACGTCCGCCGCAACCACGGCATGCTGATCGGTGAAGCCACCGCCGAGCGCATCAAACTGGAAATCGGCTGCGCCTACCCGCAGCCGGAGCTGCAGGAAATGGAAATCTCCGGCCGCAACCTCGCCGAGGGCGTGCCGAAGATGATCAAGATCAACTCCAACGAAGTGCTGGAAGCCCTGCACGAGCCGCTGTCGGGCATCGTCAGCGCGGTCAAGCTGGCGCTGGAACAGACCCCGCCGGAGTTGTGCGCCGATGTGGCCGAGCGCGGCATCGTGCTGACCGGCGGCGGCGCCCTGCTGCGCGATCTGGATCGCCTGATTTCCGAGGAAACCGGCCTGCACGTGCAGGTGGCCGACGATCCGCTGACCTGCGTGGCGCGCGGCGGTGGCCGGGCCCTGGAGCTGGTCGACATGCACGGCAACGAGTTCTTCGCGCCGGAATGAGGCGCGAAATGGGGAACCGGGGACGGAGCATGGAGGTCTTTTCCTGCCGCATTCCCGGTTTCCGCGCATACCCGACGCAGGCAAACGCTGAAACCGCCGATCCGGAACGACGCTCCCGCGCGTTCCGGCATTTCCAGTTCCCGACCCCCGATTCCCGGCCCTGATGCCTCCCTACGCCGGTCCCCCCATCGCCTCGCGCCCTGGAGAAGTCGCCAGCACCCTGCGCCTGCTGGGCTATCTGGCGCTGGCGATCGCCTTGATCGTGCTGGATCACCGCGGTGGCTGGCTGTCGCAGGCGCGCGCCCAGGTCGGCGTGGTCACCCAGCCGCTGTGGTGGCTGGCCGGACTGCCCGGGCGCGTCGGCACGCGGGTGAAGGATGACGCGGTCACCCGCACCCGGTTGATGGAAGAGAACCGCGAGCTGCGCAACGAGCTCCTGGTGGCCAACGCCCGCCTGACCCGGCTCAGCACCGCGGCCGCCGACAACATGCAACTGCGCGCGCTGCTCGGCGTCGCCGAAAGCCGCGGCCTGGACGTGCAGCTGGCGCCGATCCTGGACATCGATCTGGATCCCACCCGCCAGCGCCTGGTGCTCGATGCCGGCAGCGGCGACGGCGTGCGGGTCGGCCAGCCGGTCATCGATGCCGGCGGCCTGATGGGGCAGATCATCCAGGTGACGCCGGCGCACGCCATCGTCCTGCTGCTCACCGATCCCGATCACGCGGTGCCGGTGGTGGTCGCCAGCAGCGGGGTCCGCCTGATCGCCTATGGACGCGGCCGCAGCGACCTGCTGGAACTGGCCGACATCCCGCTCAACAGCGGGGTGAAGGTCGGCGATGTGGTGGTCACCTCCGGTCTGGGCGGGCGTTTCCCCGCCGGTTTCCCGGTCGGCACGATCACCGCGCTGCGGCCGGACGACAGTCACGCCTTCCTGGTCGGCAACCTGCGTCCCGCCGCGCAACTGGATCGCGGCCGCGATGTGCTGCTGCTGCGCTCGGCGCCGCCGCTGCGCCTGCCGCTGCCGGGCACGCGGCCCGCCACGCAACCAGGCGCCGCGCCTGTCGATCCGGCCACCGTGCCGGCGGGTCCGGCCGGCGCGGCCCCGACGCGAACCGGCGTCACCCCGGGGGCGCAGCCCGCGGCCGCCGGCCTGCCCGCGGGCAATCGTCCCTCCGGAACCTCGCAGGGCACTCCATCGTCCACCACACCCGCGGTGCCCACGCACGCGCCGGCCAATCCGCCCGCCACGAACGCGCCCGCGAATTCGCCGTCCACGGTCCCGGCCACGGAGCCCACCCGATGAGCCGCATCCGCAGCGGCTGGATCCTGCCGCTCAGTTTCGTCGCCGCCCTGTTGCTGGGCCTGCTGCCCCTGCCGGAAATGCTGCAGCCCCTGCGCCCCTACTGGCTGGCGCTGGTGCTGGCCTACTGGGTGATCGAGACGCCCGAGCGCGCGGGCCTGGGCGTGGCCATGGGGATCGGCGTGATCGCCGACGTGATGTTCGGCAGCCTGCTCGGCGAACAGGCGCTGCGGCTGGTGATCATGGCCTTCATCCTGCAGCGTTTCCGCCTGCAGCTGCGGTTCTTCCCGGTGTCGCAGCAGGCGCTGGCGATTGGCGGGCTGCTGCTCAACGATCGCATCGTCGACGCCGCGATCCACTGGCTGCTGGGCGAACCCCGACTGCCCTGGAACTACTGGTGGGCGCCGCTGCTGGGCATGCTGCTGTGGCCCTTGATCTACGTGTTGCTGGACATGCTGCGCCAGGGCCGGCGCAGCTGAGCCGGCGATGATCAGCCGCCGCGCCGCCAAGAATCCGCACGCCGAAGCCGAGCAGTTCCGGCGTCGCGCGGTGCTGGGTTTCACGGCGGTGGCGCTGGCGCTGATCGGCCTGGCGGGCTGGTACTTCAAGCTGCAGGTGCTGGATCACGACGAATACGCCACGCGCTCGGAGGCCAATCGGATCAAGCCGCGGCCGGTGGTGCCGGGGCGCGGCGCCATCTACGACCGCAACGGCGTGCTGCTGGCCGAGAACGTGCCCGCGTTCCGCCTGGACGTCACCCCGGACAAGGCCGGCGATCCCCAGCGCCTGATCACCGAGCTGGGCGAAATCATCGCGCTGGCGCCGGAGGACATCGAACGCTTCGAGGCCAGCCGCAAGGGCGCGCGCGGATTCCGCCCGATCACCCTCAAGCTGCGGGTCAGCGAGGAGGAGATGGCGCGCTTCGCGGTGGATCGTTGGCGCTTCCCCGGCGTGGAACTGGTGCCCTACCTGACCCGCCGCTATCCCTACGGCGATCTGTTCGCGCACATCATCGGCTACGTCGGCCGCATCGACGAGAAGGATCTGGAAGTGCTGGGCGAGGGCAACGCCGCGCTCACCCACATCGGCAAGACCGGCCTGGAGCGTTATTACGACGAGGCGCTGCGCGGCAAGGTCGGCTACGAGAAGGTCGAGACCAACGTCGAGGGTCGCGCGCTGCGCGTGGTCGGCCGCGTGCCGGCGGTGGCGGGCACGGATCTGCGCCTGAGCGTGGACCTGAAACTGCAGCAGGCGCTGGTCGCCGCGTTCGGCGAACACGAAGGCTCGGCGATCGCGATGGATCCGCGCACCGGCGAGATCCTGGCGATGGTCAGCCTGCCCAGCTACGACCCGAATCTGTTCGTCAACGGCATTTCCAGCAAGGACTTCAAGGCGCTCAACGAGAATCCCTCGCGCCCGCAGTTCAACCGCCTGGTGCTGGGCGGCGTCGCGCCCGGTTCCACCCTCAAGCCGCTGATCGCGCTGGCCGGCCTGGACAGCGGCATGCGCCGGCCCGAGGACAAAGTGCTCTCCACCGGCATGTTCTACCTGCCGGGGACCAGCCGCGGCTGGGGCGATGCGCATCGCGGCGGCCACGGCTGGACCGATCTGCGCAAGTCGATCGCCCAGTCGGTGAACACCTACTACTACCGCCTCGCGCTGGATCTCGGCATCGAGCGCTTCGACGACTACATGAACCGCTACGGCTTCGGCCAGCCGACCGGCATCGACCTGACCGGCGAAATCAGCGGCATCCTGCCGTCGCCTGCCTTCAAGGCGAAGAGCCGCAAGGAACGCTGGTATCCCGGCGACACCGTCAACATCGCCATCGGCCAGGGCGACTGGAAGGTCACGCCGCTGCAACTGGTGCGGGCGATCTCCGCGATCGCCGACGGCAATCTGCGCCAGCCGCACCTGGTGCGCGATCAGCGCACCGGTTTCGACGCCGCCTGGACACCGTTGCCGGTGACCACGCCGATGCCGATCAGCCCGACTCCGGGCAACGTGCAGGTTGTCCGCGAGGGCATGATGGCGACCATGCAGCCAGGCGGCACCGGCGCCTCGATGGCGCGCGGCGCGCCTTACCTGATGGCGGGCAAGACCGGCACCGCGCAGGTGATCAGCCGGCGCGGCACCGCCGCGGTCAACCCCAAGAGCCTGCCCATGCACCTGCGCCATCGTTCGCTGTTCGTGGGCTTCGCCCCGGCCGACGCGCCGGCGATCGCGATCGCGGTGGCGGTCGAGGGAGGCGGCTACGGCGGCACCACCGCCGCGCCGATCGCGCGCAAGATCCTGGACGCCTTCATGCTCGGCAAGATGCCGGACGGCGTGGACGACCCCGAAGCCGCCAGCAGCGATCCCGAACAAATGCCGATGACCGCGCCTCCCGCCAACCCGGCGCCGACGGGCGCGTCCGCCGCGCCATCGTCGGTTCCTCCCGCGCCGTCCGGACGCACGCCATGATCGAACTGCTGCGCTGGGCCATCGATCTGCTGCGTTACCTGCTGCGCACCCTGGACTGGCCGCTGCTGGGCGCGCTCGGCGCGCTGATGGCGATCGGGCTGGCGGTGCTGTACAGCGCGGGCGGCGAGGACCTGGGGTCGCGCCTGCTGCTGGCGCAGGGCGCGCGCTTCGCGGTCGGGCTGGTCGCGATGTGGGCGCTGTCGCGGGTATCGCCGGTGCGCCTGCGCGGCTGGACACCGGGCGTGTTTGCCGCCTCGCTGCTGCCGTTGCTGCTGGTGCTGTTCATCGGCACCGGCAAGCATGGCCGCCACTGGATCGACCTGAAGGTGTTCTACCTGCAGCCGTCCGAACTGCTCAAGATCACGCTGCCGATGATGTTGGCCTGGTACCTGCATCGCGAGCCGTTGCCGCCGCGCATCCGGACGGTGATCGTCGCCGGCGTGCTGATCGCTCTTCCCACCGGGCTGATCCTGCTGCAGCCGGACTTCGGCACCGGCATGCTGGTCGCCGCCAGCGGCGTGTTCGCGCTGCTGCTGGCCGGTCTGCCGTGGTGGTGGGTGGGCGTGGGCGTCGGCAGCGTGGCGGCGGCCGCGCCGGTGGCGTGGTTCTGGTTCCTGCGTCCTTATCAGAAGGATCGCATCCTGACCTTCCTGAATCCGGAGAACGATCCGCTCGGCACCGGCTGGAACATCATCCAGTCCAAGATCGCGATCGGTGGCGGCGGGCTGTCGGGCAAGGGCTGGGGGCAGGGTTCGCAGTCGCATCTGAACTACCTGCCCGAGCACACCACCGACTTCATCTTCGCGGTGCTGTCCGAGGAATTCGGCTGGATCGGCGTGGCGGTGGTGCTGGCGCTGTATCTGTTCGTGGTGGGGCGCTGCCTGTGGATCGCCATCGAGGCGCGCGACACCTATTCGCGACTGCTGGCCGGCTCGCTGGGCCTGGCGTTCTTCGTCTACGTGATCGTCAACGGCGGCATGATCTCCGGCCTGCTGCCGGTGGTCGGCGTGCCGATGCCGCTGCTGAGCTATGGCGGCACCTCGGCGGTGTCGTTGCTGGCCGGCCTTGGCCTGGTGATGGCGGTGCGCGCGCACCGGCCGGTGCATGGGTATTGATTGAGCCGGGAATCGGGAATCGGGAATGGCCAAGGCAGAAGCGCTTGCTCCTGGCGATTCCCCATTCTCCATTCCCGATTCCCGGCCTCACAAACATTCACGATTCACGACGTTCAGCGTGCTAACCTCGCGCCCGATGATTCGACGCGCCCTTGTCTGCCTGATCACCTTCGGCCTGGTTGCCTGCGCGACTCCGCCGAAGACCCCGCCGACCGCCGCGCCCGCGGCGAGCGGAGCCCAGTCGCCCTCTCCGAAAACGCCGGCCAATCCGGCGGAAACGTCGGTGGAACGCGTGGCCGACGTGCCCCTGGTCACGGAGGATTTCGCCACCGCGCGCGCCAACTTCGTACGCGACACCGCGGCACGCTACGGCGTCGATCCGCGGTACATCGACTCGGTGCTGTCGCAGGCGGTGTTCCGCGACGATGTCATCGCACTGATGTCGCGGCCGGCCGAGCGGGTCAAGCCGTGGAGCGAGTACCGACCCAATTTCATCACCGCCTCGCGCATCAGCGGCGGGCAGGCCTTCCTCGCGAAGCATCGTGACGCGCTGTCGCGCGAGGAAAAGGCCTATGGCGTGCCGGCGGAGATCATCGTCGCCATCATCGGCGTCGAGACCAGCTATGGCGGCTACACCGGCAAACACCGGGTGCTGGACGCGCTGTACACGCTGGCGTTCCGCTATCCGCGCAGCGGCAATCCCCAGCGCGCCGCCTACGAGCAGCGCCGCGAACTGTTCTTCCGCGACGAACTGGCGCAGCTGTTCGCGCTGGGCCGCGAGGAAAAGCTGGACATCACCACCCTGATCGGCAGCTATGCCGGCGCGATGGGGATGGGCCAGTTCATGCCCTCCAGCTACCGAGAATTCGCGGTGGACGGTGATGGCGACGGTCGCCGCGATCTGTTCAACAGCGTCGACGACGTGTTCGCTTCGGTCGCCAACTATTTCCGCAAGAAGGGCGGCGAGCGCGGCGGCTGGGTGCCCGGTGGCCCGGTGGTGGCGCGCGCCGAACTGCAGACCGGCTATCCGGAGTTCAATCCGGATACCTGGACCCCCGACTACACGCTGGCCGATCTGGCCCAGCGCGGCTATCGTCCGACCGAACCCGTCGCTCCCGACGCCACCGCGACCCTCGTTTCGCTGGAAGGCAGCGCCGGCAGGCAGTACTGGCTCGGCTTCCAGAACTACTACGCGATCACTCGTTACAACAACTCCAAGATGTACGCGATGGCCGTGTACCAGTTGTCCCAGGCCATCGCCGGCCGGGAGATTCCGCCCGCATGAAATGGCTGCTGCCCGCGCTGCTCACCCTCAGCCTGGCGGCCTGCAGCACGGCGCCGAAGAAGCCGGTCCCCCCGCCGCTCTCGGGCAAGGGCAAGCCGGGCTCCTCGACCGCGCACCATGGCCGCGGTCCCGCTGGCGGCAGGGACTGCTCGTTCTACGCGCCGGCGCAGGAAGATATGTCCACGCGCGGCGACTACACCGCCGGCGGCCTGTACAAGCCCGGTGTCTCCGACACCACTCCCGATCATCTGCCGGACCTGGATTGCATCGCCGAACCGGCGGTGACCGCCGAACCGCGTTCGCCGATCGGCAACCGGTCGCCGTACACCGTGCTGGGCAAGAAGTACCAGGTGCTCGACAAGGTCGATGGCTACGTGGAGCAGGGCACGGCCTCGTACTACGGCAACAAGTTCCATGGCCGCCGCACCTCCAACCAGGAGGTGTACGACATGTACGCCTTCACCGCCGCCCACAAGACCCTGCCGCTGCCGAGCTTCGCCCGGGTGACCAACCTGGACAACGGCCAGTCGGTGATCGTGCGGGTGAACGATCGCGGGCCGTTCCATGACGGACGCGTGATCGATCTGAGCTACGCCGCCGCCTACAAGCTGGGCATCACCCAGCGCGGCACCGGCCGGGTGGAAGTGCGCGCGCTGACCCCGGGCGAGGGCGATCGCGGCTATGCGGCCGCGCCCTCCGCGCCAAGGCCCGCCGCCCCGGCCAGCAGCGGCATGGACGCGCTGGTGGAGAAACTGCCGGCGTCGACCCCGTCGACGCAGGTTGCCGCCGCCACGACCGCCGCCAACGCGGCGATCGTCGCCACGGTGGATCGACGGGGCAGCCGGCGTTATCAGGTGATTCCGGATACGAAGAACCCCGCCAGCGCGGATCGCTTCGATGCCTGGATGCAGGCCAACGGCGTGCGCGTGGCGACCGGCAAGCCGGCTTCGGCGACGACCGCTGGCACGCAGGCTGCGCCCACGGCGGCGGCGGCGGCGGCGTCCACGCCCGTCTACGCCGTCGCGCCGGCATCGATTCCGCCGGCCACCTCCTCGATCGCGCCCGGCGTGCCTCCGCGCGCGCTGGCCGCTCCGCTGCAATTGCAGGTGGGCAGCTTCGCCAGCCGCGAGAATGCCGACCGGGCCCTGGCCCGACTGGTCGCGGCGGGCATCGCCGGCGCCAGCCTGAGCGATGTGCAGAACAATGGACGGGTGCTGTGGCGGTTGCGGGTCGGCGCGTCCGACCCGGCCGGCGCCGATGAACTGGCCGGCCGCATCGCCAAACTGGGCTTCGGACGCCCGCAACTGGTCCGCGACTGAGCCACGCCACGGTTTTTTCGCCTGTTTTTCGGCCTTGACGGATTCCCAGCCGCCGATGCCCGCCTAAAATGTCGTTTTCGTCGAACGGGCCCCGCGCCCAGTCAGGAGTTCGCAGCAGATGAAGTTCCGTTTCGCCCTGGCCGCCCTGGCCGCCCTGGCCACCGCCGCCTTCGGCGCGGCGATCGCGCAGACCCCGGCGCCGCAGCCGGCGCCCGCCGCCCCGCCGGCCGAATCCGTCGCCATCCCGCCGCCGCCCAAGCCGGCGGGCACCGCATGGGTGCTGCTGGACTACATCACCGGACAGGTGCTGGCGGGCGAGAACTACAACCAGCGGGTCGAACCGGCCAGCATCACCAAGGTGATGACGTCCTACGTGCTCGCCGCCGAGCAGAAGAACGGCAAGATCCGTCCCGAAGACCAGGTGATGATGAGCGAGCGCGCCTGGCGCGAGGGCGGCGCCGGCACCGACGGCAGCTACAGCGGCTTCGCGGTCAACAAGACCGCGCCGCTGCTGGACATGGAAAAGGGCATGGCCGTGCAGTCGGGCAACGACGCCGCGATCGCCCTGGCCGAACACGCCGCCGGCAGCCAGGAAGCCTTCGCTTCGCTGATGAACAACTACGCGGCCAAGATCGGCATGAAGGGCTCGCACTTCGTCAACGCCCACGGCCTGTCCGCGCCGGAACACTATTCCACCGCCTACGATCTGGCCCTGCTGGGCCGCGCGTTGATCCGCGACTATCCGGAAACCTACGCGTTCAACAAGATCAAGGAATTCACCGTCGGCACCATCACCCAGCCCAACCGCAACCTGCTGTTGTGGCGCGACGGCAGCGTGGACGGCATCAAGACCGGCCACCACTCCGGCGCCGGCTACTGCCTGATGAGCTCGGCCAAGCGCGGTGATCAGCGCCTGATCGCGGTGGTGATGGGTTCGACCTCCGAGAAGCAACGCGCCGACGACAGCCTGGCGCTGCTGAACTGGGGCTTCCGTTTCTATGAAACCCATCGCCTGTACGAGCCGGGCAAGGTCATCGCCAGCCAGCGCGTGTGGAAAGGCCAGGCCAAGGAAGTGCAGTTGGGTGTCGCCCAGCCGATGCTGGTCAGCGTGCCGCGTGGCCGCTACGGCGACCTGAAGCCGAGCATGAACGTGCCCAAGACCCTGGTCGCGCCGATCGCGAAGGGCCAGGCCATCGGTGACGTCAAGGTCACCCTGGACGGCAAGGTCGTCGCCCAGGCCCCGCTGGTGGCGGTCAACGCCGTCGAGGAAGCCGGCTTCTTCAAGCGCCTGTGGGACGCTTTCTGGATGTGGTGGGAATCGGACTGAGTTCCGCGCTCCGCACGCAATGAGAAAAAAGCCGGCGCAAGCCGGCTTTTTTTGTTCCCGCGCTTTCGACGTCGGTGGAAAGTCATCGAGGATTCGGAACGCGCGCGCGTGATGAGCGCTTTTTCACTTGCCGGCCGGGCGCGGCAAACACACCCGCCGATGCCGCCTTCAGAATCCTTCGGAACGTCGGGCATTCCATGTGGCTGGGCGCGCGGCAGGCGGCGGCGTGGCGCAGGCCGTCGCGCATGGCGCCGAGCTGGCGGATGGTGTGATCCAGTTCGGCGCTCTTGTCCAGCAGCATCTGCCGGTCGATGCGCGGCTGCCCGTCCGGGGCGAACATCCGCGCGATTTCGTCCAGCGAGAAACCCGCGGCGCGACCCAGCGCGATCAGCGCGAGCCGATCCAGCACCCGGGCGTCGAACACGCGCCGCAGGCCGTGCCGACCGATGGCGCGGATCAGGCCTTTTTCCTCGTAGTACCGTAGGGTCGAAGCGGGCACGCCGGCGCGTTCCGCGACCTGGCCGATATCCAGTTCCTGCATGGGCTTGACTTCAAGTCGACTTGAAGTCGCAGAGTGCCCTTCCCCTTTCCCCGGCGCAAGCGGTGCGGACCATGGATACGAAGACGATCGCGGACGAGCAGGCCAGGCTCTGGAATGGTGTCGGCGGCCAGGCCTGGGTCGATCAGCAGGCGCTGCTGGACGCGATGCTTGAACCGTTCACCGCCGTCCTGCGGGAGGCGCTGGACGAACTGCCCGCCGCGCGGGTGCTGGATGTCGGTTGCGGCACCGGCGCCACCATCCTGGCGATGGCGCGCGTGCTGGCGGGGCGGGGCGAGTGCGTGGGCGTCGATATCTCCGCGCCGATGCTGGCGCTGGCCCGCGAGCGGGCGCGGCGGGAAGACCTGGACGTGGTGTTCGTCCAGGCCGATGCGCAGGCGCATGCGTTCCCGCCGGAACACTTCGATCGGATCATCTCGCGCTTCGGCGTGATGTTCTTCGCCGATCCGTCGGCGGCGTTCGCCAACCTGCGTCGATCGGCGAAACCGGATGCCCGATTGCGTTTCGTGGCCTGGCGAAGCGCCGCGGACAACCCGTTCATGACGACCGCCGAGCGCGCGGCCGCGCCGTGGATCGCGTTGCCCGAGCGGCGCGCGGATGGCCCCGGGCAGTTCGCATTCGCCGACCCGCAGCGCATCCATGATGTGCTGGAGGGATCCGGCTGGCACGACATCGACATTCGTCCGCTCGATCTGGTCTGCTCGCTGCCCGAATCCAGGCTCGTTGCCTACATCACCCGCCTGGGACAGGTGGGACTGGTGCTGAAGGACGCGGATGCCGGCACCCGCGAACGGGTCCTCGGTACCATGCGCGATGCATTCGAGCCGTACGTGGATGGCACGGAAGTACGCTTCGCAACCGCCTGCTGGCAGGTCGATGCGCGCGCCGGAAGCGTGTCGCCGTGATGCCGTTTTCCGGACTGGCCGCGCATGCGATCGCGATCGGACTCGGCGCAACCGCCGTGATGGACGCGTGGGTCTGGCTACGTCGACGCTGGCTGGGTGTGCCGGCGTTGAACTACGCGTGGGTGGGACGCTGGGTGGCGCACCTGCCGCGCGGTCGATTCCGCCACGCGCCGATCGCCGCCACCCCGCCCGTGGCGGGCGAGCGCGCGATCGGGATCGTCGTGCACCTGCTCACCGGAATTGTCTTCGCGGGCATCCTGCTTGCCCTGTGGGGAATGGCGTGGGTCCGCCAACCTACGCTCGCACCCGCCCTGATCGTCGGCATCGGCAGCGTGGCCGCGCCTTTTCTGTTGATGCAGCCGGGGATGGGAGCGGGTGTCGCCGCGCGTTGCACACCCCACCCCGCCAAGGCCCGCCTGCACAGTCTGCTGACGCATGCGGTATTCGGCGTCGGCCTTTACCTGACCGCGCGGATCCTCGCCATGATCCCGTGAAGGAAACACGGGCACCCTCCATCGCGCCATCCGGCTGGCGAGCCCGGCCATCATCGGCGGGAAGACCCGGCGACTTCCGGCACATGCAGGCACTTCCCGTCATCGCGAGGATGCGGACCTGCTCCTTCTTCCCTCCCGTGGAGGTGTGCACATGAGTCGCCATCTTTCGATTGCCCGGCGATACGCCAGATACCTCCTGCCGGCCATGTCCGGGGTGATGCTGATCGTGGCGCTGGCCGCGGGCGCCGGCGCGGTCGAGCCGCGCCTTCATGCGGGTGGCGCCACCGTGCAATCGTTCGAACCGCCTGCGCGGGTCAAGGTGCCGGCCTCCGCCGAATATCTGGGCAATCGGCGCTGGGTGCTCTACGGCTACGCCGACTGCGATCTGCATGCGTATGTGCAGAAGGATGCGCAGGGCGTGGTGGAGCGCTTGTACTGGATCCAGTCGGAAGCCTATGTCCCCAGCCGCCCGGAACTGACCCATGCCGGCGGCTATGCCAAGTCCCGGGCACTGACGGTGGGCGGCATGGATTTCCATCTGGACACCTGGGGCCGCGCATTGAGCGACAAGGCGCCCGCCGATTCGGATCTGGAACAGGTCGAACAACTCGTCGCGGCCGCGAAGCTGCGGTTGCCGGACAACATGGCCTTCGTGCGCCTGGTACATCTTCCGGATGCGGCGCAGCGCAAGGAACTCATGCTCATCTACGCCGAGCGCGCGACCACGGATGCGACGCCCGACGATGGCGTGATCACGCGCATGCGGGAAACCATGACCATCGAGCGCTCGTCGAAGGACTAGAAGCCAGAACCGGCCGCGGCATGGCGACAGTCATCGTGACCAACGGCCGTTGATCCCGAACCGGCGCACTCCGTAGCGTGGCGCCCATCCCCCCGGAGTGACGGAACATGCGCGTGGCATTCAAGGCGATGGTGGTGTGTGTGGCATTGGGAAGCGTGGCGCCGCAGGCGGGCGCCGCCGATGCGGCGAAAGCGGGTGAGCCGGTCATCGACACCGGCGACGTCGAACGCTTCTACCAGCTGTACGAGCGTACCCACGGACAGCCAACCGCCGAGCAGTTGCAGCGGGATTATCTGGACAGCGGGTCCGCGGGGCTTCATCAGTTCGCCAGGGCGCGACGGATCACCGGCGAGGCGATTGCCGCGAATCTGGCCAAGCATCCGCAAGCCTACGTGGATGCGAAACGCTGCATGGCGGCGTTGCCCGATACCCGCATCCGGTTGAAGGCATCGCTGCGGAAACTGGTCGAACTGTACCCGGATGCGCGCCTGCCGGCGGTCACGATCGCGGTGGGCCGGGGCAAGCCGGTCGGCACCGCCAGCGCGGACACCGGCGTGCAGATCGGACTGGAAGCCCTGTGCGCGACCGACTGGATCAATCCGGACGTGGAAGATCGGTTCGTCCACGTGATCGCGCATGAATACGTGCATGTCCAGCAGGTGCCGGCGTTCGTGGAAACCGAGCAGGCCACGGTGCTGGAGAGCGCGTTGATGGAAGGCGCGGCCGAATTCGTCGGCGAGCTGATCTCGGGCGAAGTCGCCTATCTGCATCTGAAGCACAACACGAAGGGCCAGGAGAAGGCGATCGAGACGAAGTTCCAGGCGGACATGGACAAACGCGATCTGTCCGACTGGATCTACAACAGCAAGCCCGGCAATCCGGGCGATCTCGGCTATTGGGTGGGCTACCGGATCGTGAAGGCCTACTACCGGAACGCCGGCGACAAGCGCCAGGCGTTGCGCGACATCATCGGCCTGCGGGATGCCAAACAGTTTCTGGCGCGCAGCGGCTGGCAGCCGGGAATGGAACTGCGCTAACGGCGATCCGGGTGCGGCTTGCCCACCCCCATCACGCCCCAGCCGGTGCCGTGGTCATAGGTGGAGTTGCGCGCCGGATGGATGAAGTGATCGCCGAAGCAGAGCTTGCGCAGGATGGCGTCGGGCCGCAGATGCCAGCTCGCCCAGCCCAGCGGCGAATCGCCATGGCTGTCGCGCGCATCCACGCGAGCGCCCGCGCCCAGCAGCAGATCGATGGCCTTCTCGCTGCCGAAGGCCGCCGCGCGATGCAACGGGGTTTCGCCGTGGGTGCGCGCGTCGCGCATGAAGCCACCGGTCTCCACGCCGGGCCGCGTGGCCCGATTGGGATCCGCGCCGGCGGCCAGCAGCAATTCCAGAATCACGTCGTAGGCCGGTCGGTTGGCCTTGCACAGGGCCAGATGCAGGGGTGACTCGCCGGTTCCGGAAACCGCCTGGTTGACGTCCGCGCCCTGCTCGATCAGGAACTGGCAGAGCGGCCAGTGGCCATGGAAGACCGCATCGCCCAGGCCAAGGTTGTCGCCGAGCGACGCCAGGGTTTCACCGTGTGCGAGCAGGAAGCGGATCGCGCTGACGTCCCCGTAGTACGCGCACCATCGGATCAGCCGGGTGCCGTGGGCGTCCGCGTCGGTGGCGGCGTGGCCGTCACCGACATGATCGAACACCAGATCGGTGCGTCCATCGCGGATGCGGTCGAAGCGCTCGCTGTTCATGGGAACCCGTCGAAGTCCCGGATAATGGCCGGATTCTGCCACTGGACGCGTCGCTGGCGCGTGGCCGTTCGTCAGTGGCCGTGCCCCTTTACGGCGTGGCCCGCGCCGCGCGGTCGAACAGGCCCGCCGAAGCCAGCCACAGCGCCATGAATGCCGCCGTTGCCGGCCATGGATGATCCATGCCGCCGGAGTGCGCGATGACGCCGGCCGCCAGTTGGGCGAGCGCTGTCGCCAGCATCGCCATCGCCATCCCGCGCGGGCGGAAGCGTGCGATGCATGCGCCGAGAAGGCCGATGCCCAGCACGCCGCCGTACATCAGGTTGGCGGGGTTGCGCTCGCTGCCGATGAAACCGACCGCCAGATTCACCCAGACCAGCAGGAATCCGGTGGCGACGGCCAGGAAAGCGCCGACGCGATAGAGGCGATTGCCGCGACTCAATCGCACCGCCAGTTCACAGGCACCGCAGGCCACGGTCAACATCGCGCCGAACACGAGGAAATCGAATGGACTCCAGTTCACCTCATCGGTGAACTGCATGGCGATCAGCGGCAGCAACAGCAGGGCCGCCGCGCCGCCCCACATCAACAGGCGCCAGCCGGACAGTTGCGGACCACGGGGATGTTGCGCGTCTGCGGTCATGATCGGGTCTCCCTCCAGAGGTGTCGCCAGCGTGCCTGGGCAGGATGGGGCAGGGGAAACGCCTGTGTGAAGCGGAAATGAAAACCATGCCGGTGCGATGCTTTTCAGCTGGCGCGGAACACCAGCCAGGTCCAGGTCACGCCGGCCTGGCGGTTGGCGACGCTGACGGATGGCACCCGGCGCGAGAACAGCAGGGAGAAGCCCGCCTGGATCGCCAGTTGCGAGGTGGCGAGGGCGTCGCTCTCGAAACAGGTCCGCGCGGGATGTCCCGGACCATGGCGGATCGACATCAGCAGTCCTCCGCCGGACGCAACCAGTTGGCGCAGGCGGCGCAGCGCCCGTCGCCGGTCCTCCGGCGCGAGATGATGCCAGGCGGCCACCATCAGGATCAGGTCGAAGCCGGTTTCCGTGATCCGCTCCAGCGCGGGCAGCGTGTCTTCACACCAGCGGATGCGTGGATGCGCATGCAATCGCATGCCGGCTTCCCGGAAGCCCGCGACGGGCTCGACCGCCAGCACCGAGTGACCGCGCGCCGCCAGCCAGGCCGCATCCCGGCCGGTGCCCGCGCCGACGTCGACGATGCGGCTGGACGCTGCTGGCAGCCATGCCATCACCGGCGCCAGCACATCCGCCGACGAGATCGCTTCGAACGACGGAATCAGCGCGTCGGCTTCTTCGGCGTAGGCGGCTAGGATGTCCTGCTGCATGGATGCGTGCGCGTTCCCGAACAACCAGCGGATTCTGCGCCGCCGCCACGCAGGGGAGAAGTGCCGGCGCGTGGCATCTCGGCGGTTCGCGCGCTCGATGCCGGGCGCGGCGTCATGCCGCGCGCCGATGCGCGCGCCCGCGTCGGCGCCAGTATCGCCATAGTGCGATCGCGACACCCAGCAACATGAGCGTGGCGGTCGCGAGGATCGTCATCCGCACCGCCACGCCGTGCTGGAACACCACTTCCTCGCCTTCGCCATCCAGCGTGTAGGCGATCACGTAGTCGCCCATCGGGCCGAGGCCCTCGCGGCCGCCCGCGGCGATCACGATGAACTGGCGTCCCTTCACCGCGTAGATCGAAGGCGTGGCTTGTCCGCCCGCCGGCAGCTTGGCGTCCCACAGCACTTTGCCGGTCGCGCTGTCGAGCGCGCGGAAGCGCGCATCGGCGGAGGCGCCGATGAAGGTCAGGCCGCTGGCGGTGGTGACCGCGCCGCCAAGCACCGGCATGCCGATGTCCAACGGCAACCACGGCAGTTCTTCCTCCAGCGTGCCCAGCGGACGTTCCCACAACACCTTGCGCGCGCGCAGATCCACCGCCACCACCCGGCCCCACGGCGGCTTGACGCACGGCGTGCCCTTGGCCGAAGCCAGCACGCCGCGGCGCATGCCGTAGCCGGTGCCGTCCATGCTGTTGAACTCCTGCTCCGGATAGGCGTCGTCCTTGTCCCAGTCGAAGTCCCGGCGCGGGATCAATGTCACCTGCATCGGCAGGTCCGACACCGGCAGGATGGCGATCTGGCGCTGCGCGTCGATCGCGATGCCGCCCCAGTTCACTCCGCCGGCCCAGCCGGGCAGGGCAATCGTGCCGCGCACGCTGGGCGGGGTGAAGATGCCTTCCGAGCGCAGGCCCTCGATCTGTTGCGCGCAGTCGCGGCGCTCGGCCGGGGTCGGACCCCAGGCATCCTCCGGCGTCAGTGGCGCGTGGCGCGCCAGTCGCAGCGAAGGCTCCGGCATCGGCTGGGTCGGCCAGGCCTGTTCGCCGGGCACGTCCGACGCGGGCACCGGCACTTCGCTGATCGGGAACACCGGTTCGCCGGTGCGGCGATCGAAAGCGAACAGGAACCCGGTCTTGGTCGCCTGCAGCACCGCCGCGCGCGGACCCTGCGCGGTCTGCACGGTGGTCAGCGCCGGCTGCGAGGCCAGGTCGTAGTCCCACAGATCGTGATGCACCAGCTGCTGCGCCCAGACGCGCCGGCCACTGCGCAGATCCAGCGCCACCAGCGAATTGGCGTCGCGGTTCTCGCCGAGGCGTTCGGCGCCGGTGTAGTCGGGACTGGCCGAACCGGTGGGCACGTAGACCAGGTCCAACGCCGGATCCACCGACAGCGGCGCCCACGCATTGGCCGCGCCCACGGTGCGCGCCTGTTCCGGTTGCCAGCCGCGCGCGGCCGCTTCGGCCGGATCCCGCGGCACCGGATCCCAGCGCCACAGTTCGCGCCCGCTGCGCGCGTCGTAACCGCGCACCACGCCCTGTTCCAGCGCGTGCGCGCGGTTGTCACCGACCGAGCTGCCGACCACCAGCACACCGTCGGCGACCACCGGCGGCGAGGTCACCGCGTAGTTGCGCCATTCGCTGTCGGGCTCGTCGTGGAGGGTGATGCCGGCGCGCAGGTCGACCGCGCCCGCGTCGCCGAAACCCGCGCAGGGTTTTCCGTCGCGCGCGTCCAGCGCGATCAGGCGCGCGTCCAGGGTGCCGTAGACGATGCGTTCCCGACAGGCCGCGTCCTCGGCGGCCTGCGGATCCCGCCAGTAGGTCACCCCGCGCGAGGCCGGATCGCTGTAGCGCTTGGTCCGCGCCACCTTCGCGTTGAATGACCACAACTCGCGGCCGGTCGCGGCGTCCAGCGCGAACGCGATGCCGGTGCCGGTATTGAGGTACATGCGTCCGCCCACCACCAGCGGATTGGCTTCGAACCGCCGGCGTTCCGGATCCGGCAGGCCGGCACCGAGCTCGCCGGTGCGGAACGACCAGGCGATGCGCAGGCGGCCGACATTGGCGGGCGTGATCTGGGTGAGCGGCGAGTGCTGGCCGCCGCCGGTGGCACCGCCGTAGCTGGGCCAGTCGCCCGGATCCGCCGCCCGGGTGCCCGCACCCGCCAGTGCCAGGATCACGCCGCCCATCCACCCGTACCGCGCCTTGCCGATCATGTGTCCGCTCCCGTGTCGTTGCGGCGGCAGTGTGCGCGTGTCCGGGCGGGGCGTGGGATGCGAAGGGATGGACCGCGGGCCGTGGGGACGAATGGCGGAGTGCCGGGGGCGAGCCGTGCGGTCCCCGCTCCCACGACGGGACCACGCTCAGGCGTACGCCACCCAGGCGCGGAAGGTGAACCCGACATGGAACAGGCTGACGCCGGTGAAACCGGCGTCTTCCAGGATGGCTTCGTCCTCGTCGGGCGTGAGCAGGTGGAGATGCCGATCGATGGCGGCGCGCCCGGCTTCCGCCTGCGCCGGATTGATGCCGGACGCCATCGCGAAGGCCGCGTAGCGCGACAGCCAGAGTGCGCGCTGCCCGCCCTCTTGCGGAAAGCTGGCGTGGGCCACCACGAACGGCGCGCCCGGGCGCAGGCGCCGGTGGACTTCGCGCAAGGTCCGACGGCGTTCCTCCGTGGCGAGGAAGTGCAGGGTCAGCAGGCAGGCGCCCGCGTCGAAGGGTCCCCCGGGCGCATCGTCGATGTAGCCGTGGATCCATTCCACCCGCGCCGCCGGCGGGCCGAGCAGGGTCGCGGCGAGATCCAGCATGGGGCGCGCCGGATCCACGCCGGTGAATGACCAGCCCGGGTGGGCCTCCGCGAAGGCCTTCAGTTCGAGCCCGCCACCGGCGCCAAGCACCAGCACCCGCGCGTCGTCGGGTGCGCGTTCGGCGAGCAGGATCGCCGCCATGCGTTGCAGGTCGGCGAAACCGGGCACCAGGCGCGGCGGACCTTCGGCGTAGCGCGCCACGGCGGCGGCGTCGGAGAACGCGGACGAGGACTCATTCATGCAGACGCTCCGAGGGATGACGGCGCTGGCCGGCTCAGCCTTCGCTTCGCGCGAGCAGGTCCGCATCCTCGTCCACGGCGGCGACCGGGGCCTGCGGCCGGTCGCCGTCGGTGCTCACCCGTCCCACCCAAACGATCGCGATCAGGGACAGCGCCACCGCCACCCAGCCCGCCATGCCATAGCCGCTGATCGGACCGGCGGGTGTCGGCGAGGACAGCATCAGCCCGCCCAGCCAGGCGCCGCAGCCGGTGCCCATCGCCTGCACCGCGCTGTTGGCGCTGAGGAAGGCGCCGCGCTGGTGGGACGATGGCACCGTGGTCAGCAGCGCCTGCATGGGGATCATGCGACCGGACATCAGCACCATGAAGAAAGGGAAGAACGCCAGCATCGCGAAGAAGCCGATGTCGGGAAGATGGGTCACGAACAGCATCGGCGCCAGCGACAGCAGCACCGCGATACGGAACACCCGGTGCTTGCCGTGCCGATCCGCCAGCTTGCCGATCGCGCGCGAGGTGAAGAACGTCGCCGCGCCGCCGACCATGTACAGCCATGACAGCTGATCCGGGGCGATGCCGTGGTTGGCGACCAGGATGGGCGACATGAAGGGGATCACCAGCATCGAGGCGATCATCAGCAGCAGGGTCAGCACGAACGCGTTGAGATAGCGCGCCTGGGTGAACAGGCCGAACAGGTTGGGGAACGCCTGCTTCCATGGCACGGTCTGCCGCGCCAGATGCTGATCCAGCGGAGGCAGCACGCGTGATCCGGCGAACCAGATCACCACCGAGAGGCCGACCAGCAGCCAGAACGGCGCGGCCCAGCTGTAGTGCGCGCCCAGCAGCACGCCGGCCGGCACGCCCAGCACCGATGCCAGCGAGAACGCCATCATCACCGTGCCGGTGGCGGCGCCGCGGCGCGGACCGGGAATCACGTCGGCGATGATCGCCATCACGATGGAACCGAGCACGCCGCCGCTGATGCCGGCCAGCGCGCGCGAAGCCAGCAACAACACGTAGCTGTCGGCGAGCGCGCAGGCCAGGTTGGACAGGGCGAACAGCGCGTATACGACCAGCATCAGTTTGCGCCGGTCGAAACGATCGATGTAGGTGGCGGCCAGCAGGCCGGACAGGCCGGCGCACCAGGAATAGGCCGACACCGCGGCCGCGAACGCGGCCGGGGTGATGTGGAAGGCCTGCATGATCTGCGGACCCAGCGGCATCATCACCATGAAGTCCATGATGAGGGTGAACTGGGTCAGCATCAGCAGCCACAGCAGGCGCCGCTCGCGCGGCGCGCTCAAGGTATACATGTAACGTCCTTGCGGTCGTGGGGACCGGAACAGGGGGAAGTCAGTCTTCCAGGTTTTCGTGCACGCCCGGCGCGCCGCGCTTCCAGTAGGCGGCGGCGCGGATGCGCGACTTGTCGATGCCGCGCTCGCTTGCCAGATGCTGACGCACGGCACGGATGTCGGTGGATTCGCCGGCGGCCCAAACATACCCGTCGCCCTCCGGCAGCACCAGTGCGCGTATCGCCGACAGCAGCGGCGGCGCGTCCGGTGCCGCGTCATCGCGCTGGCACCAGATCACCCGCAAATCGGCGCGGGTATCGAACGCCAGCCGCGCGGAGGCATCGACGACTTCGAGCACGGCGATCGCACGCGCGCCGGCGGGCAGTTCGGACAGGCGGCGGGCGATGGCGGGCAACGCGGTGTCGTCGCCGATCAGCAGATGCCAGTCGAAGCCGGTGCCGATCACCAGCGACCCGCGCGGTCCGCCGACGCCCAGCCAGTCGCCCGGCTGCGCGCGCGACGCCCAGTCGGTGGCCGGACCGGCTTCGTGCAGGGCGAACTCCAGTTCCAGTTCGCGGGCGTCGTTGTCGTAACGGCGCGGGGTGAAATCGCGCATCACCGGGCGTGGCCTGTCGTCGCGGAACTCCACACCGTCCGGACCGAGCGCGGGAAGTTCGGGGCGCGCCTCGCCGGGCGCGGGAAAGAACAGCTTGACGTGATCGTCGAACGAGGCGGAGACGAAATCCTGCAGATCATCGCCGGCCAGGGTGACGCGGCGCAGATGCGGAGTGACGTCGTGCACGCGGGCGACTTGCAGGAGACGCAGTTTCAGCGGATGGCGGACGCGCACGACCGTCCGGTTGGCAGCTTCTGACATGGAAAACCTCGTGGGGGAGGGATGAAACGGTTCCGCCGCCCGGAGGCGGCGGAAGGGAGTGTCGGATCAGTGGTCTTCGCCGTCCTCGATCTCGCGGGTGGCGCGTTCCAGAATCGTGGCGATGCGCCGTTGTTCCGTCGCGGACACGCCGTCGCGGCGCACCAGCGCATGCTTCAACGCGTGGCGGGCGCGAACCAGTTCGGGCACCCAGCCGCCTTCGTCCACGTCGGCCGGCGGTTCACCGGCGAACGCGCGCCGTACCGAATCCATCTTGCGCGCGATGTGCGACAGCTTGGCGAGCATCAGCTCGACCCGATCCCGGTTCGCCTCCAGGTGTTCGCGACCCGGTGCCGCCAGCGCGTAGCGCTTGCGGTTGCCCTCGGCTTCCACGTCCACGTAACCCAGCTCTTCCAGATAGGTGAGGGCCGGATAGACCATGCCGGGACTGGGGCTGTAGAAGCCGTTCGAGCGCGCCTGCAGGGCCTTGATCAGCTCGTAACCGTGGCTGGGCTGATCTTCCAGCAGACCCAGCAGCAGCAGTTGCAGGTCATCGGAACTGAACTTGCGGCCGCGGGTCAGACCGTCCTCGCCAAAGCCGCCGAAACCGCCGGGAAAGCCAGGGCCGGGACCATGGCGATGACCGCCGCGGCCACCATGGCGACGACCGATGGCTTGCCAGAAGGAATGCGGGGAAAAGCCCTCGGAAAAGGGGAAATCACCGCCGCAGTCCTCGCCGCGGTGCTCATGTCGGGGGTGATGACGGCGCATCGGACACTCCAGATATGTCATAAGATAGGTCGTAAGATATATATCGTAAGAGTGTCCGTCAAGTCTCCGGATGACGGAGACACCCGGGCCAGGACCTCCCTCGACCTTGCCGGTCTTTGGGGTATGGTTGCCCCCGCCGACGGCGTTCGCCCCGGCCGAGACAGGAATCCCATGGCGACATCCGAACGATCGCAAGCCGACAGGGCACGCACCGGCCAGGACCCCGAACTCCTGCGTCGCCTGCTGCGCGCCAAGGATCGGATGGACGCCGCCTCGCACGAGGACTGGCCGGTGTCGCGGCTGGCGCAGGTGAGCCATGTGTCGGAGGCGCACTTCGCGCGCTGTTTCAAGGACGCCTTCGGCGTGCCGCCGCACCGTTATCTGCTCACCCGCCGTATTGAACGCGCCAGGGCGCTGCTGCGTGACACCGGACTTCCGATTCTCGACATCGCCCTGCAGACCGGCTGGACCAGCCTCGGCACTTTCGGCCGCACGTTCCGCGACATCACCGGCGAAAGTCCAAGCCAAACCCGTGCGCGCGAACAACTCGCCCGTGAGGCGGCGCGGCGGATGCCCGCCTGTTACGCCAGCGCCGCGCATCGCCCGGATCTCACCATCGCAGTTTCGGAGAAGCGGCGGCGGGAGGCCGATGCTACAAAGACCGCCCCATCGAAACCGGAGGTCACATGAGTCAGGGTGTTGGAGTGGTTGGGCTGTACGTCCGCGATCAGGACGAGGCTCTGGAGTTCTATGTCGGCAAGCTGGGCTTTCGCGTCCACACCGACGTGAACGGTGGCGACTATCATTGGTTGACCGTGCAGCATCCGGAACAGCCGTCGTTCCAGTTGGGCCTGTTCAAGCCGCAGGAACCCCTGCTTGACGCGGCCACCGTGCGGACCGTGCGCGAAATCGTCGCCAAGGGCGCGATGCCGCCGTTGATCCTCGACGTCGAGGATTGCCGCGCGGCCTATGAACAGCTGAGCGCGCGCGGGGTGGAATTCACCCAGCCGCCGGAAGAACGCTACGGCAATGTCGATGCCAATTTCCGCGATCCCTCCGGCAACGGCTGGAAGATGATCGAGTCGCGCCGCGGCAAGCACTGAATCCCGTTCGTCCCGCCCGCGGTCGCGTGACTCCGCGCGGGCGCAACGCCGTCCGGCAACGTGCGTGCCCGCCCGGGGCGTCCCGGGCCAAGTCCAGAGGAAATCCCGATGAACAAGTGGATCCGTCAGTTCCACCGCTGGCTGTCGATCATCTTCACCCTGACCGTGCTCGCCAACCTCGTCGCCCTGGCGATGCAGAAACAGTCCACCTGGGTGGGATTGATGGCGCTGTTCCCGCTGATCCTGCTGATGATCACCGGGCTGTATCTGTTCGCGCTGCCCTACCTCTCGAAGGTGCGGCGACTTGAACAGGCCGAGGGCTAGCCTCGCCGCGGAAACCGGAGGCGGCCGCGAAGGTCGCCTCCATCATCTGTGTGTTTCGGCGGAGGCGCTGTCGACCTTCCCGGCGGGCGCCAGCCGCGCATAGCGCTCCGCCAGTTCTTCCATCATCCCGTCGAGCTCCGCGCGGGCCAGGTAGCGTCCCCGGGAGAACACCGCCGCGATCGCGCGGGTATTGCGGATGTCCGCGAGCGGATCGGCGTCGAGCAGCACCAGGTCCGCGAGCTTGCCCACCTCGACCGTGCCGCGGTCGTCGGCGACCCCCAGGAACTCCGCCGGGACGCGCGTGGCGCTTTCCAGCACCTTGCGGTGGGGGATGCCGGCTTTCGCCAGCAGTTCCAACTCGTCGTGCAGGCTGAATCCGTAGACCACGCCGGGAATGATCGAATCCGTGCCCGTCATGAGTGGCACATCGGCGGCGGCCAGCGTGCGGACCAGGCGCTGGTTGAAATCGACCAGACCATCGCGGTGGGCGATCTTCCCTGGCGTCACATCGCGGGTATAGCGATTGGCGTGAAGCCAGTAGTTATTGAGTTCCGGATGGAGGTACCGGATGCCGTCCGCCTTGGCGACCACGGAGGCGTCATGGGTCTGGCGCGCGATCATCACGTTGGTGACCAGTGTGGTTGCGACCGCGATGCCATGCTTTCGACTCAATACGGCGTAGTGTTCGATGTCGGCATCGTTGGGCTGCTCGCCGAGCCGGCCGAATTCCTCGGCGTGCGCCACCATCGACATGCCGGGAATCAGCACCTCCTCCGCATGGTCTCGCGCGGCGTGGGGAAGGTGGCCGACCACGCGCACACCCGCATGTGGCGCCTCGTCGGCGATGGCGGCGTACACGGGCAGCGCCAGGCCGCTGTAGACCTTGACGAACGGGAAGCCGGCGGCGGCGATATCGCGCACCACCCGGCGACCCGCCTCCGGCGTCGTCGCCACGCGCGCATCCATCGGCCATGCCGGCGGATCGCCATCCACCATAGAGGCCGCGGCCACGTGCGGCCCGAGCACGCCGCCCCGCTCGATCTCGTCGCGCTGCGCGAGGGTGTAGTCGGAGGCGCTCATGTCCAGGATCTGGGTCACCCCGTTGGCGATGAACGGCAGCATCAGGTCCGCTGTCCGCATGTAGTCGGCGGGAAACACCTTGCCGAGCGGCAACTGGCGCCCGTAGCCGCGGTTCAGCACATGCACATGCATGTCGGCAAGCCCGGGCATCAGCCAGCGGCCCCGTCCGTCGATGCGGATGGCGCCCGCGGGCGGGCGGATCGAGGCGGCGGCTCCGATCTGGTGGATGCGTCCGTCCCGGATGACCAGCGTGGCGTCGTGGATGGGCGCGCCGTCCCGGGTCATCGGCAGGATAGTGACGTGCTCGATCACCAGCGGCGCATCATTGGACCTGGCCATTGACGCCTGGCCCGCGAGCGCCAGCAACAACGACAGCAGGATCGCGCTTGTTCGTTTCAACATGGGTGGGATGTCCCGGCGGTGATGTTCATGTGGGCGCGCGCCTGGCGCGGCCACGGGGCGCGGGTGAGCGCGCCCGTGCTTTGAGCCCTTCGAGCAGCCGCTCCAGCGATGTCCGGTAGAACGCGCGGAACTGCGCTTCATCGAAACTGAAGCGGCCGGCGCGATAGAGCGCGATCAGGCCATGCTGCTGCGCCCAGATCGCCATGCCGACGTCATGCGGGTCGTCGGGTTTGAGGAAGCCGGAAGCCATCTGCTCGCGGATGACCTCGACGGCGACATTGAAGGTCGGCGACAAGCCTGCGCGGAAGTCCTCCGGAAAGCGCCGCGCATCCTCGCGCGGCTCGGAGAACGCGTGATCAAACAGATGCGGATGGGACAGCGCGTATTCCAGATAGGGATCCGCGATCGCGATCAGCCTCTCCATCGGATCCGGATGATGCGAGCGGGCCTTCCAGTCTTTGGCGGCGGCATTGAAGCTATCGTCGGAAAGCCGCTTGAGCAGCGCTTCGCGATTGGGGAAATGGCGGTAGATCGCCATGGGCGTGACTCCCACCGCCTCGGCCACCCGGCGCATGCTCACGGCCTCGGCGCCTTCGCGGTCGAACAGCCGGTGGGCGGCGCGGAGAATCTTCTCGGCGGTGGTCAGGCGTGTCATGTATACAGTGTATACATGATCGTTCCGGAACCGCAAAGAGATGCCGGCGGAGCTAGGGCGATACCAGCAGCAGCGTGCCGATGACGCCCAGTGCCAGCGTCCACAGGTGACGGCAGGTGGCGCCCCGCCAGCGGCGGGTACCTGTGCGCAATCCGCGCCAGGTGGCGTGGGCAAGCACGCCGGTGACCGCGAGCATCGCCACCATGTGCAGCGCGACGGCGGCCAGCAAGAGCGATGACGCCCCGCTGCCGGCGAATTCGCGCCAGGGGCCGGCGGACAGGCACAGCGGCACCAGTGCCGGAACCAGAACCATGCCGAGTCCATGCGCGGTGGCCATCAACGCCGACCACAGCGCCAGTCCTGCCGTGCCCATTCGCTCCGTCGTGGCACTGTCATGCGCACGCTTTCCGCACAGCAGGCGATGACAGGCCAGCCCGAGCAGGGCCAACCCGGCGAACCGTGCGGTGAGATCAGGATCCACCTTCAGGCCTTGGGCGAAGGCGGCGGCGATCACGAGAATCGCCGCCGCGTGTCCCAGCGCGATGGGAATCAATGCGCGCCAGGCTTCGCCGCCGCGGTCGGCGCGCGTCGCCCGGGCCGCGGCGAACATCCAGCCATTGGCCGGATGCAACCCATGCAGGGCGCCGAGTCCGGCGATCATCAGCCAGGGCCAGAGCGTGCTCATGCCGCCGCGCCGGTGCCCGCGATCAGCCGTGGCAGCCGCAGGCGGTCTTGCCCGCCTGCTCGTAGAGATCGTGGTGGCGCACCCACGACATCGTGTCTTCCAGACCGGCTTCATCGCGGCCCTTCGGGGTGAGATCGAGCAGCGGGTACGTTCCCATCATCACTTCCACGCCGCGCCCGAAACGCGAATAAGTATGGAAGACGGTGCCGGAATCATCGCGATGGAACACGCTGATGCCGGGGGCTTCCGAATGCGGGAAGTACTGGTGGGCGTAGTTGTAGTCCACTGCGCCGGTCGCCATGTCCTCCGGGGTGAAGCTCACGCCGAAGTCGTAGTTGAAATCGGATCCGAACGAGGACACCCACGGGAACCGCCAACCCATGCGCGCGCGGAAACGCTGGATGTCGGCCAGCGGCGCGCGCGAGATCACCAGCAGGGTGGTGTCGCGCTGGGCCAGGTGCGCCCGCGCGCCGTCATGGTGATCGGCCATGTAGGAACAACTGCGGCAACCCTGGTCGCGACCCGGCGTGAACATGAAGTGCTGGACCAGCAACTGGTGGCGGCCGTCGAACAACTGGTCCAGCCGGCGCGGACCGTCGACGGTGTCGAACACGTAGTCCTTCTCGACCTTCACCCACGGCAGGGCGCGGCGCTCCTCGGCGATTCGATCGCCCAGGCGGGTCAGTTCCTTTTCACGCGCGAGCAGCTGCAGGCGCTCCTTCAACCACTGTTCGCGGCTGACGAGACGGGGGGCGGTGGCGGGGATGTCGGCAACGAGATTCATGATCTGCTCCTGGTATGTGGGTAGAGCCATCGGGGGAGGAACGGGGTGGCGCGATGCGGGTGGCGGCGGGGACTGAGCGGCCATCCGGGTGTCGGGACGCGCCTTCTTCCTTCGCGGAAAGGCAAAGCCGTCCCTGTCCCCCTTGTCGAAGGGAGAGGTGGAAAGACATCGGGGAGACGACGTGCGCGGCGCTTCAATCGCCCGCGCGGGGCGTCACGCGGCGTGTCGCGGCCTGCGTACCGCGCGGACCTTGCCGCTGCCGCCGCCGCCGGCATAGAACAGATCCGCGCCGTCGGATTCCAGGCCGCTCACGTGGGCGCCGGCCGGCATCTGCAAGCGATCCAGCACGTCGCCGCTGTCCGGATCGATGCGGCGGATTTCGCTTTCGTCGCCTTCCCAGGTGCCGTGCCAGAGTTCGCCGTCCACCCAGGTGACGCCGGTGACGAAGCGGTTGGATTCAATGGTGCGCTGGATGGCGCCGGTCGCCGGATCGATGCGATGGATGCGGCGATCGCGGTACTGGCCGACCCACAGGCTGCCTTCGGCCCAGGCCAGACCGGTGTTGCCGCCCTGTGCCGGAGCGGGAATCGAGGACACGACGTCGCCGCTGACCGGATCGATCTTCTCGATGCGCGAATCGACGATCTGGTACAGGTACTTGCCGTCGAAGGCGGTGCCGGCGTCGCAGGGACGTTCCAGCTTGCGGACGGCGGCGCCGCTGTCCGGATCGAACGCGATCAGTCGCTCGTTGGTGGCGGCCCAGACACGGGTGCCGTCGTGGGTCACGCCGTGGATGCCTTCCTTGTCGTTGATCGCGTATTCGCGGACGATCTCGGCGGCCCTGGCCGGGGCGGGGGAACGGGAGGCGGTGCGGTTCATGGCCTGGATTCCTGCGATGTGCGCCGGTCGTGGCGCGATGGGCACACTCTAGCCAGCCGGCAGTGCGGCGGGGAGTAACAAGATCGTCGTGAATCCGGTCAGCGGCGGCGCGACCCAGCGCTGGGCGCGGGCACGCCCGACCGCGCGGACCCGGCCACCGGCCTCTAGCTCGGCGAGCGCGCGCTGCACGGTGCGCTGGCTGGTATCCAGCGCCAGCGCCAGCGCCGAGGTGGACCAGGCGGCGCCGTCGGCGAGCAGCGCCAGCAGTTCGGCCTGTCCGCTTTCCAGCGGCGGCACCAGCAACGCCACTTCGCGCGCGTCGTGCGGGATCAGGGCGAAGCCGCGCGTGGTGGCCTCGATGCGGGCCAGCGGCGCTGCCAGCGCGCGCAGGCGGCCGAGTTCCACCCGCAGGCGGGCGCGGTGGGTTTCGTCCGGATCGCGCGTGCGGAAGGCCTGTTCGATCAGGTGTTCGCGGCTGGCATCGCCCGGCCAGGCTTCGGCCAGAGTGCGCGCCAGCGCGAACAGCACCGGCCGCCGCGCCAGCGGATACCACGCACCGTCGCGGCGCAGTCCGCGCCGGCAGGCGTCGATCACCAGCGCGCCGGAAGCCAGCAGTGCCTCCACTTCATCCAGCCGCAATGGCCGCTCGCCTTCGGCGTGCCGGCGCCGCGCCGCGGGACGGGCGAGCAACGAACGCGCGTCGGCCACTTCCGCGCGCAACGCGGGGATCCCGGCGTGGATGGCCGCTTCGTCGGCGCGTTCCAGCGCGGCCCGCGCCGCGCCGGTACGCAACGCGCGCAGCGCCAGTTCGGCCCGGACCAGCTGCGCGATCGCGGCCAGCGCCGGCGACAGCCGGCCGCGCGCCAGCACCGCCAGCGTGGCGGCGGCGGCATCCAGGCGGCCCAGCAGCAACTGCCTGCGCGCGATGACCAGGCGACCCTGGTTGGCGTTGACGTGATCGGCATGCGTTTCCAGGATCGCGACGGCGCTTTCAAGCGCGCGCGGCGTGGCATCCAGATCCCGCATCGCCAGTGCGACTTCGGCCTCGGCCACCACGCAGCGCGCCCGCGACAGCGGTTCACGCGCGCCGAAGCCGCGCACGGCACGACGCAGCAGTTCGCGCGCCCGCGGGTGCTCGCCGAGCTGGGCCATCGCGATGCCGCGCAACGCCAGCGCCGGTGGATCCTCGCGCAGGGCGACACGCTTGAGCGCGCCCAGTGCATCGCCGGCGGCGAGGGCGCGTGCGGAAGCGGTGAGCAGGGCGTCCATCGCGACAGGCTAACCGGTCGCGATGGCGGGAGCGAGCAAGGGCCGGTGAATCCGGGCGCGCCGGCGTGCTCAGCCCTCGGCGCGGTATTCCTTCTCTTCGACGAAGGTCGATCCGGCCTGCTGGTTGATGGCGTTCTTCAGGCCCACACGCTGGCCGTTGTGCTGCGCGACGGCGCGGGCCAGCTGGATGAAGGCATCGTCGAACACCTGCGCGGCTTCCTTCTCGCGCAATGCGTCCTGCACGTCCCACATGCGTTCGTTGGCCTGCTTCAGCTGCACCTTGAGGTCGGCCATGGTCGGATGGCGCGCGGCGATCGGCGCCCACAGCGGCAGCAGGTCCTGCAGTTCCGCGAGCACGTTGCGGTGCTTGCCTTCGTCGGTGATGCGCTCGGCCTTGATTTCCAGGATGGTGATCTTGTCCGCCAGCTCACCGATCGATACCGGTACCCGAATCGAATCCACGTCCGTTCCTGCATTGGGAATGTGCGCGGATGATAGCGGATCGTCCTTTCCGGGACGGATGCGGTCAGTCCGCCACCCGCACCACGAGCTTGCCGAAGTTGTGGCCCTGGAGCAGGCCGGCGAACGCCGCCGGCGCCTGTTCCAGCCCGTCCACGACGTCTTCGCGCAGGCGGATGTCGCCGTTGGCAATCCAGCCGCGCATGTCGCGGCGGAAGGTGTCGAAGCGGTCCGCATAGTGGTCCAGGATGATGAAGCCCTGCAGGCGCACGCGCTTCTGCAGGATCGTCGCCAGCAATCGCGGACGCAGGTCCGTGGCGCCGGCGGCGTCGCGATCGTTGTAGTGGGCGATGAAACCGCATACCGGCACCCGGGCATGCAGATTGAGCAGCGGCAGCACCGCGTCCAGCACCTCGCCACCGACGTTCTCGAAGTACACGTCGATGCCGTCGGGACAGGCGGCGGCGAGCCGTTCGGCCAGATTTCCCTCGCGGCGATCCAGGCAGGCGTCGAAGCCCAGTTCCTCCACCGCGAAGCGGCACTTGTCCGCGTCGCCGGCGATGCCGACCACGCGCGCGCCTTTCAGTTTCGCGAGCTGGCCGACCACGGCGCCGACCGCGCCGGTCGCCGCGGCCACCACCACCGTTTCGCCCGCGCGCGGCTGGCCGATGTCGAGCAGTCCGACGTAGGCGGTGAAGCCGGGCATGCCCAGGCCGCCCAGGGCAAGTGAAGGATGCGGCAGACCGTCCAGCGGGGCG
Organism: Pseudoxanthomonas sp. 134C1; assembly: GCF_057773065.1. NCBI lineage: Bacteria > Pseudomonadati > Pseudomonadota > Gammaproteobacteria > Lysobacterales > Lysobacteraceae > Pseudoxanthomonas > Pseudoxanthomonas sp. 134C1. The sequence continues at coordinate 36,714 of NZ_JBYMTH010000014.1, read as the reverse complement.
AGGTCGGACCCATCGGACAGCGCATAGTCCTGCCAACCGGCGTTGGCGAGCACGACCTGGCCTTCGCGGAAACCGGGATGGCGCGAAGCCCCGACCCGGCTGACCGTGCCGCCGACGATGACATCGCCCAGCGCCAGCGGCGGCGCATAGCCCGGACCGACTTCATCCATCAGGTTGCGCATGTACGGATCCAGCGACAGGTGCAGCGTGCGCAGCAGCACCTGGCCCTCGCCGGGCGTTGGCGCCGGCTCGGTGATCAGGCGGAAGTCGGTCGCCACCGGCAGGCCGCGCGGGCGCGCGGCCAGGGTGATGCGGCGGTTGAGCGGAGGGTTGGCGGGCGTGGACATGCGCGGCTCGTGATGGTCAGTGGAAACCCTGGCGCGAAGGCATCGCCTCGCCGGCGGCGAAGCTTGCCGGACGCGGCCCGTGGCGCAGGGTCAGCAGGGTGCCGAGGGTCATCATGATGACCGCGAACAGCGGACCGCCGATCGCGCCGACATGATCCACCAACAGGCCGCCGCCGATGGCGCCGGTGGCGATGGCGATCTGGAACGCCGCGACCAGCAGGCCGCCCGCGCCTTCGGCCTGATCCGGCGCGGCGCGGATGATCCAGATCTGGAACCCGACCGGGAACGCGCCGAACGCGAATCCCCACAGGGTGATCGCGATGGCGGTGACGACGGTCGAATGCCCGGCCAGCAGCAGGCCGATCGCGAGCAGCGCGATCAGGGTTCCGCCGAACACGATCGCGGTCCGTTCGCTGCGGCCGGCCAGATAGCCGCCGGCGAAGTTGCCGAAGAAGCCGCCGATGCCATAGCCCAGCAGCACCGCCGAGATCGCGCCGACCGACAGGTGGGTGACGTTTTCCATCAGCGGGCGCAGGTAGGTGAAGCCGGCGAAGTGGCCGGAGATCACCAGCAGGACCGCGAACAGCGCCATGCGCACGCCGGGACGGGTCAGCAACTGGCCGAGCACGCGCAGATCCGGGTTGGCCGTCGGTGGCAGCGCGGGCAGGGTGAAGGCCTGCGCCAGCAGGGTGATCACGCTGAGCGCGCCGGCGGCGATGAACGCGCTGCGCCAACCCCACAGCTCGCCCATCCACGCACCCACCGGCGCGGCGCAGACGGTGGCGACCGAGACGCCGGTGAGGATGAACGACATCGCGCGCGGGAATTTCGATTCGGGCACCAGCCGCATCGCCAGCGCCGCGGCCATCGACCAGAACCCGCCCAGCGCCACGCCCAGCATCACCCGCGCCGCCAGCAGCGGCCACAGGCTGTCGGCGGTGACCGCGATCGCGTTGGACAGCACCAGCAGCGTGGTCAGCGCCAGCATCACGTGCTTGCGATCCAGACGCCGGGTCAGCAGGGGAATCGACGGCGCGGCGACCGCGCCGATCAGTGCGGTGGCGGTGACCGTCTGCCCGGCGGCGCCTTCGCTGATCGACAGGTCGGTGGCGAGCGCGGTGAGCAGGCTGGCCGGCAGGAATTCGGCGGTGACCAGCCCGAACACGCCCAGCGCCAGCGAGGTCACGGCGGCCCAGCGGGCAGGGACTTCGGCCTCGGCGTACGGGGCGGAAACAGGGGGAGTGGAGGAAAGCGCCTCGACGTCATCCAGGAGCGCGTCGGCGGTGCAGTCGGTGCAGGAAGGGGAGGACAAGGGGGAAGCCTGTGGGGGGCGGATTCGCAGATTAGGCGTATGATGCTGGCGTTTCCATGCCGGAAAGACCTGAATGCTTGCTCATTCGTCCAAATCCGCGACGCCTCCGTCTCCCGCATCCGAAGCGACCAGCGGCCGCGACCTGCTCACCCAAGTGCTGCTCGACCTGCGTCTGGACGGGGTCGAGTACGGTCGCTGCGTGATGCGGGCGCCGTGGGCGATCGCCTTTCCCGCACGCCGCGAAGCGAGTTTCCATTTCGTCGCCCAGGGCGGCGGCTGGCTGAAGCTGCCGGATACGGACTGGGTGCGCCTGAACGCGGGCGACGCGGTGCTGCTGCCGCGGGGCAGCTTCCATGTGGTGGCCAGCGATCCGGACGTGCCGACGATCGACATCGACGCGTTCGCGCGCGTGCCCGTTTCCGAGAACCTCTACCTGGTGAAGACCGGAGACGACGCCGACGTCGATCCCGCCGCGCGCAGCGTGATGTTCTGCGGCAGCATGCGCTTCAACCTGGATCCCCTGCATCCGCTGCTGGCGATGATGCCGGACATGATGCGCGCGGGTGAACTGGCGCAACGCGATCCCACCGTGCCGGCGATGCTGGAAGCGATGGAGCGCGAGGTCTCGCTGGATCGCATCGGCGCGTGCGGCATCATGGCGCGGCTGGCCGACGTGCTGGCCGCCAGCATCATCCGCGCGTGGGTGGAATGCGGTTGCAGCGATTCCTCCGGCTGGATCGCCGCGGTGCACTGTCCGTCGATCGGGCGGGTGATCGCGGCCATCCACGCCGAGCCGGAACGCGACTGGAGCGTGCCGGAGCTGGCCGGACTGATGGGCGCGTCGCGCTCCCGCTTCGCCGAAGCCTTCACCCGCACGCTCGGGGAAACCCCGGCACGCTACGTCGCCCGCATCAAGATGTTCCAGGCGCGGCGCTGGATCGCGCAGGAAGGCATGCGGGTGGCGGTGGCGGCCAATCGCCTGGGCTACGACTCCGAAGCCTCCTTCAGCCGCGCGTTCAAGCGCATCATCGGCCAGTCGCCCGGCGCGCTGCGCAGCGAACACCTGCACCCGCGCCCGCGCGTGGCGTTCGAGGCGCACGCACCGCGCTGATCGTCGCGCGGTGCGGCGCGGTGCCGGTCAAGGCTTGCGAACCTCGTCGAGCCGGATCTCATCAAGGATCCGGCGCGCCGCCTCGGCGACCACGGCCGGATTCTCGTACGGGATGACATGGCCGGTGTTTTCCGCGACCACCAGGAAGCCGCGCGTGGACAGGGTCGCCAGATCTTCCTGCCACCCGCGCCACTGGAGATCCTCCGCGTTCGGCGGCGTCTCGGTCTTGCCGCGCCGGATCACCGCCAGCGGCAGATCGCCGAGGGTGCCGTAGCCATGCGCCTGCTGCATCGCGGCGGGCACGCGATCGAGCGCTTCGTATTCCTGCTTGACCGTGGCGAGCACGCGCGGCAGGAACGCCACCACGATGTCGGGTTCGACGTCGGCCGGCAGCGGCACGACCGGACCTTCGCCCTGCGCCTTCTTCAAGCCGGCATCGATTTCCGCCGCCAGCCCCGTGCGGAATCGCGCCGCGCCCGGAGTGAACAGATACGGCTCCGGGCTGGCGTCCACCAGCACCAGGCCGGCGACCTCGTCCGGATATTCCCGCGCGTACAGTCGCGCCAGCAGCCCGCCGACGGAATGGCCGACGATCACCAATGGCGTCCGCAGTTTCTTCGCGGCGATCAGTGCGTGCAGATCCGCCACCATGTCCTGTTGCGTGCGGGCGCCGGGAACCGGATCGCTCCAGCCCAGTCCCGCGCGGTCATAGGTGCAGGCGCGGGCGAACGGCGCGATGGCGTCCTGCGCCTTGGAGAAGCCCGAACGCGCGGTGTACTGCGACAGCCCGGCCTCGAACAGCACGGTGGGAGCGGCCGCGTCGCCCTTGCAGTCCAGGTGCAGACGGCGTCCGCCGATGTCGACGAGTTCGCCCGGCGCGGGTGGCGGAACGAACGTGGACGGAGACGGGGCGGATTCATCCGCGAAAACGAGGTTGGCCAGGCCCAGGTTGGCCGGAATCAGGGCGAGCGAAAGCAGACACGCGCGAAGCATGGCGGGACTCCTTGCAGGGGAAGCGGGAAGGCCGGCGGCGCCGGCCGGTGATGTCAGCCGGAAGGATCCGGCAGGCGGATGCGGGTACGGCCGCGATGCAGGCGGACCCCCAGGTCCACCAGCATGATGACGACGATCAGCGCCAGGATGCCGCGCGCACCCTGATCGGTCGGCGTGGCCTGGAACATGCGGCCGGCGGCGACCCACCAGACCAGCAGCGCGATGAAGGCCGCGCTGGACACGATCTCCAGCTTGCGCATGAGCGGCGACCAGCGGCCCTGCACCAGCACCGCCGCCAGGATCGCGAAGCTGGCCGCCCACAACGGCAGCACCGGCCAGGCGCGGATCCGCAGGAAATCCGGATCCAGCGACAGCACCCGCGGCAACGCGCCGGGAAGATGCGGCACCAGCCAGGGCAGCGACACCACCACGGCCACGCCGATCACGAACCACGCCAGGCCAAAGGCGAGCGCGCCGCGATTGACGCGTTCGGGATCGACCGCCCGCGGCCGCCAGCGTGACTTGAACCAGCCGCGCTGCCGCAGCCACGCGGCGAGCAGGGTGAACATGATCATGAAGCCGGGCCACCAGAAAGCGCCCAGGCCCGGACCCAGCCACCAGCCGGCCAGCGGCAGGCGGCCATCGAACACGTGCGGCAGGCTGATCGCCCACTGGATGACGAGGCCGATGATCGCGATCAGCGCGAACTTGCCGGTTTCCTGAGGAGGAATGGCGACCAGGCCCGGCGGGCGGTAGCGCGTGGCCACCTCGGCCGGCGTGCCGAATTCGCGCAGCAGCGCCAGCACCATCGCATCGTCGGCGGGCCGGCCTTCGCCATCGGCGCGTTCGGCCAGCATCTCGGCGAGCAGGCCACGCAGTTCCAGCCCGATTTCATTGCGCTCGCGTGCGGGCAGGCGGCGCATCACATCGATCACATAGGCATCGATCACGTCGTTCACGTTCATTTCCCGTCCCCTTGCAGCAGTCCGCCCATGGTCCCGACCAGCGAATCCCAATAGGCCTTCAATTCGGCGAGCATCGCCTCGCCCGCGTCGTTCAAGCGGTAGTAGCGGCGCGGCGGGCCGTCCTCGATCCGCCACTCCGAGGCCAGCACCCCCTGGCCTTCCAGGCGCCGCAGCAGCGGATACAGCGTGCCTTCCTCGATCGGCATGCCGCGCTGGGCCAGCGCCTGCCGCAGCGAATAGCCGTACTGGAACCCGCGCAGCTGCGACAGCACCGCCAGCACCAGCACGCCGCGCCGCAGCTCCAGTTCCAGCTTGGATCCCGGGTTGTCGCGTGCTTCCACCATGTCCCACCCCGTAAAGTTTTGCGAACAGTACTTTGTGCTACACAGTATGTAAACGGGATCGCCCCACGAACCGACGAACGGTTGTGCTCACAAAGTCATGGCTCGTCCTTCAGTCTGGTGGCCGGAGACTTGGCATCGTGGAAAGGCAGCAAAGATTTGTCGCGGCCGTTGTCAGTCTGGTCAACTTATATCAATAAAGAATTAGTTCTATTCGAATGATGCTATTTATCTATTAAATGGCAGTGCCTATCTTGCTTCTGTCGGCTCAACGACGAAGGGCCGTGGAGCACTATCTGATGACCAGAACACTATTGGGATTCGCGATCTGCGTCGCAACGACGGTCGCGCAATCTAGCGAGGCGGGTGGGCAGAAGATCACCCGCGTCGGCGAACAGGTTTCCACCTTCGGCCCCATCACATCCTTCACCGGACACGTGCGTGTCGACCCCCTGCTCGCCGACGACGAGAAGATCAATGACGTCTCGCTCGCCTACGTGACTTTCGATCCCGGTGCGCGCTCCGCCTGGCATACGCATCCGGCGGGCCAACGGCTGGTAGTAACCGCTGGTGTGGGTCTGACCCAGGAATGGGGCAAGCCCGTGCAGGAAATCCGCCCCGGTGATGTGGTCGTGTGCCCAGCCGGCGTCAAGCACTGGCACGGCGCCGGGCCGAACACGGCCATGACTCACCTGGCCATGACCGGCTCGGTGGATGGCAATAGCGTGGAATGGATGGAGAAGGTGACCGATGAACAATACAACGCTCGTTGACCGCCGCCATTCCAAAGGGCTGGCTGCGGCATTGACGCTGTTTCTGGGATGGACGACTGCGCCGTATGCCGTCGCGCAGAACACCGTGGACCCGCAGATCATGACGCAGAAACAATCCGCTTCCGAAACGCTTTCCGAAAAACAGCGGGCGATTCCCTTGATCGCGGCCGCCATGGCCACAAGCGACATGCCCAAGCTCAATGTCGCCTTGAACCAAGGGCTGGAGGCGGGACTGACCATCAGCGAGGTCAAGGAAATCCTTGTGCAGCTTTATGCCTACGCAGGCTTTCCACGCAGCCTCAATGCACTGGGCGAACTGCTGAAAGTGGCCGAAGCACGCAAGGCGTGCGGCATCGAGGATGCGCCGGGGCGCCTGCCAAGCCGCGCAGTCGCGACAGGCGATGAACTGATCGCGATCGGTAAGGCCAACCAGACGAAGATTTCCGGCGGCCCGGTCAAAAATGCAGTGACAGACTTCGCGCCGGCCATCAACCAGTTCCTGCAAGCGCACCTGTTCGGCGACATCTTCGAGCGAGACAACCTGGATTGGCAAAGCCGTGAACTGGCCACGGTCGGGGCGCTGGCCGCGATGCCGGGTGTTGAGGCGCAATTGCGCTCGCACATGGGCGCCAGCATGCGTGTGGGCCTGAGCGCGGCACAACTGCGCCAGGTCGTTCGGATTCTGGCAGAGCACGCCGACCCCCAGACAGCCGAGCGTGCGAGCGCGGCCCTGACGCAGGCGCTTGCGGCTGCGTCGGAGCATTGACCATGAACTTTCCCCAAGTGCTGCTGACTCTCATGACGCTGACCTCGCTTGCCGCTTGCGCGACCCCCGCCGTCAGCTTGAGTACCACCGGTCCCCTGGTGATCCAGGACCAAGGTAGCTTCGCCGTCGGCGGCAGGGTGATGAGGACGCCCGGGACCTACGACAACAATCGTCCGACCTCCGCGGGACAGACGTTCCACGGCGATCACCTCTACGCCTTCTATCAGATGCCGCAGAACCCGCGGCCGCTGCCCATCGTCATGTTGCATGGCGCGTTCCAGTCTGCGCGCAGTTGGGAAACCACCTCGGACGGACGTGAAGGCTTCCAGACGATCTTCCTGCGTCGAGGCTTCCCTGTGTATCTGGTCGATCAGCCGCGTCGTGGTCGTGCGGGCAACAGTATGCAAGAGGCGAAGATCGAGCCCATACCTTTCGATCAGCTTTTCTTCGATCAATTCCGGATCGGCAAGTGGCCTGACTACTTCGACAACGTCCAGTTCGACCGCAAGCCCGAGACGCTGGATCAGTTCTTCCGTTCGGTCACCCCGAACACCGGTCCCTACGATGCTGGCGTGATCTCAGATGCCATGGCCGCACTGTTCGACAAGACGGGCCCCGGCATCCTGTTCTCGCATTCGCAGGCGGGCGGACCGGGTTGGTTGACGGCAATCAAGAGCCAGAACGTCAAGGGCATTGTCGCCCTCGAACCTGGCAGTGGATTCATCTTCCCGGAAGGCGAGTTGCCCCCAGCAATGCCGAGCGCTGCCGGCACCTTGTCGCCCGAGTCGGTGCCGCTGGCGGATTTCAAGAAGCTCACCCGCATACCGATCGTCATCTACTACGGCGACAACTTCCCGACCGAACCGACGGCGGAACGAGGACAGGACAACTGGCGAGTGCGCTTGGCCATGGCCAAGCTCTGGGTCGATGCCATCAATAAACATGGTGGCGACGCGCAGATCGTGCATTTGCCGGAAATCGGCATCCGAGGAAATACGCACTTCCTGATGTCGGATCTCAATAATGTCCAGATCGCTGACCAGGTGTCGAAATTTCTCGTAGATAAACATTTGGACTGATGTGCCCGCTTGCACTCATCCGCTTTGTTGAGAAGGAGCCACAAATGAACAATGAAGTCTTCAACAAGACCCGGCGCGGGTTCCTTGGAGCCTCCGGGCTTGCGTTTTCAATTGCCATCATGGGAGTTCCCGCAATGACCGCCGCCGCAGCCGCAGTCGCCTTCGACTATAAGAATCATCCATTCTCGCTGGTCTATGAAAACGCGATAACGAAGAACGAGCCCGGCAAGGTCAATATCCACCCGGTTGAATACGACCTCAACGGTTTGAAGATTGTCGCCAACGTCTACACACCGGCCCACTACGACCCGAAGAAGACGTACGCCGCGATCGTGGTGGCCCATCCCAATGGTGGGGTCAAGGAACAGACCGCGGGCCTGCATGCACAGCGTCTTTCCGAGTTGGGCTACATCACGATCGCAATGGATGCCGCATACCAGGGTGGAAGTGGCGGCGAACCGCGCAGCACGGACAAACCACAGTTCCGAATCGAGGACATTCACGGCGCGGCGGACTACATCACCCGCTATCCGGGCGTAGATCCCGAACGCCTTGGGCTGCTCGGCATTTGCGGCGGTGGAGGCTACTCGTTGGCTGCGGCAAAATCCGACAAGCGTTTCAAGGCAGTGGCGACGCTGAGCATGTTCAATTCCGGGCGCGTTCGTCGCGAGGGCTTCGCCGATTCGCAGTTGGATACAATCCAGCAGCGCCTCGAACAGGCCTCAGACGCACGCGCGCAGGAGAAGGCCGGAGGAACCATCCTTTATTCCGGTGACGCTGACATGACCGATGAGCAGATCGCGGCGCTGCCTTTCGAGATGTACCGGCAGGGTTACGAGTACTACTGGCGCACCCACGCGCACCCCGGCTCGACCTTCAAGTACACCACCAGCAGCCTGTTCGATTTGATGCGCTGGGACGCCATCGACCAGATCGAACTGATCGCGCAGCCCCTGCTGATGATCGCCGGCAGCAAGGCTGACAGCCTTTACATGACCGAGGATGCCTTCGCCAAGGCCACAGGTGCCGAGGACAAGGAGTTGTTCAAGATCGATGGGGCCACGCACATCGAGACCTACTGGGTCGACAAGTACGTGGACGCCACCATCGGCAAGCTGACGACGTTCTACGCGCGAACCCTGTGAAGCGGGAAGGTTCGGGTTCAACCTGAGCCTTCCGCGTTGGCAGATCGCCCAAGTGTTCATGAGCATAGGCTTGTCCGACATGGGTCGACCGACCTTGGCTGTGCTGCTGGCGTTCCTGCTGGTGCCCCTGGTGGCGCCGGGAACCGCCATCGCAGGATCGCGGCCATCGCAAGCGGACGTGCAGTCCAAGAACGGCAGAGCAAACGTGAGTACAGATCAACCTATTGTCCTGGTCATCGGCGCAAGCGGAAGCATCGGGGTGCCGGCTGTCGCGGAATCGCTGAGGAGAGGCTACGAGACCCGGGCGCTGGTGCGCGATCCGGCGCAGGCCAGGTTGTTTCCCGACGACGTACAGATCGTCGTCGGCGACCTGACCCGGGCTGAGACGCTACATGAGGCCGTCGCGGGTGTCACCGGCATCATTTTCACCCACGGTGTCGGAGGAAACGATCCGAAGGGCGCCGAGGAGGTGAATTACGGCGCGGTGCGCAACGTCCTGAGCGTCCTGAAGTCTCCGGCAAGAATCGCCCTAATGACCGCCGTCGGCGTGACCAAATCCAGCGTCGGGCACGACTGGAAGCGCCGCGGGGAACGGCTCGTGCGTGCCAGCGGGCTGTCTTACACCATCGTGCGGCCCGGATGGTTCGACTACAACGCGCCCGACCAGCAGCGCCTGGTATTGCGACAAGGCGACACACACTGGGCGGGCTCTCCTTCCGACGGTGTGGTTGCCCGTGCCCAGATTGCCCAGGTTCTGGTTGCCTCATTGACCTCGTCCGCCGCGAACCACAAGACCTTTGAACTGGTCGCCCAAAGAGGGGCTGCGCAAACTGATTTGGAGTCATTGTTCTCGGCGCTGCCGACCGATCCTATGGACGGCCATGATGGGATCAAGGACCGGAACAACCTGCCACTGGCCAGGGAACCTGCCACGGTCGTTCGCGACCTCGACGCAATCCGTGGAAGGTTCGAGTAACAAGACCAATCCGGAAAGCCTGGGTCAGGAGGCAACCGGCTGCGGATCATCCCACGAAACGCAAGGCATCACGGAAAAGCGTGAATGCCGGTGAGCTCTGTCGCCTGCTCGGATAGTAAAGATGGTAGCCGGAGAATGGTTCACACCAATCCGAAAGAACACGAATGAGGCTACCTTCCTGGATGTGGGTCAAAACCAAATCCTCCGGCATGTAGGCGAGCCCAAGGCCTTTGAGCGCTGCGTCCAGGCGCATGGCGATGTTGTTGAACACCAGTTGGCCTTCTACGCGCACCTTCAGCTCCTTGCCCTTCTTCTCGAACTCCCAGGCATAGATCCCCCCATAGGTCGGCAAGCGGATAGTGATGCAGTTATGCCCTGTCAGATCGTGGGGAGTCCTCGGGCGCGGGTGTCGGGTAAAGTAGTCTGGAGAACCAACAACGGCCATGCGCATGTCGGGGCCAATACGCACTGCAATCATGTCTTTGGCGACCGCCTCGCCCAGTCGCACGCCGGCATCGAAGTTCTCGGCCACGATGTCGGTTAGCCCATAGTCCACGATGATCTCGATGTGGAGATCGGGATTTTCCGGCAACAGCTTCGCCAGTACCGGTTGAAGCACCGTGATCGCCGCGTGCTCGCCCGCAGTTATGCGCAGCTTGCCCGCAGGCTTATCCCGAAACGCACTTAGTAGCGCCAGCTCGGTGTTGATCTCTTCGAATCTGGGCGCAATCACGTGGAGCAGGTGCTCTCCTGCTTCGGTCGGGGAGACGCTGCGGGTCGTGCGAGCCAGTAGCCTGATACCCAGCCGTTCCTCCAATAGACGCATGGAACGGCTCAACGCCGGTTGCGACATGCCGAGCTTCGCCGCCGCGCGGGTAAAGCTGCGTTCGCGAGCAACGATCAGGAAGATCGCGAGCTGGTCATAGCTCTCCGTGGACATCTATGCATTCTTGTTATCAACCAGACTCGATTATGCCATTGCCATCGGCCTGGGCTGCATGGGTCTGAGCTTGGCTATGGTCCTGCAGTGGACCGCGCTGATGGCATCACCCTCATCCATAGGGCCTCTGAGTGGAGCGTGACCTTCATTTGATACCACCGAAGTCTATGGGCAGTGGGTGAGCGAAGAACTTCTGGGCGACGCACTGCAGCCTATGCACTGGTTCTCAACGGTCAGTTCGTTTTATTGCGGAACTAAGTCAGTCCTTTATGACCAGTTCGCCGACCCGGCCGGCCAAGCCGATTCAGGGAAGGCCTGCCGGCTCGGGAAAAGGGGGATAGGGATCCGCCGGGGCGGGAAGTCAGCGCAATTGCAGGCTCAGGCGCTTCAGCGCACCGGTGAAGGCGAACGGCAGGCGGTAGTCATCGCTGATCGGCGAGGTATAGGCGCGGCCCACCCCGAAGGAACCCAGCACCGACGACCCCAGGCGCGCCACGCGCTGTTGCGCCACCGGCTGGCCGTCGACGAGCAGGCGGACGACACCGCCGCTGCCGGAGGCATCGCGCGCGAAATCCAGTTCCAGCCGATGCATGCCCGGCGACAGCGCCTGCTCCGCCGACACGAGGACGCGGTCGCGCCCGTACACGTTGTTGGCGAAGGTCGGCCTGCCGTTGCGCAGGTACCACGCGAAGCCGCCCAGGCGGCTGCCGTAGGCGGCCAGCATGCCTTCCGTTGCACCGTCGACGCCTGTCTCCACTTCCGCGGTGAAGCGGAAACTCGAGCGCGGCAGGCGGGGCAGCGATTTGGCCGGCAGCCGCGGCAGCGGCGGGACGAAATCGAAGCGGGTGCGTCCATCCGCGAGGCTGGGCGCGCCGTGGTCGGCGCCCTCGACGTAGTTGGCAAGCGGGAACACCTGGTTCCTGCGCGCCTCTTCGTCGAACCGCCGCTTCATGGCGGCCAGCTTCTCCGGATACCGCGCGGCCAGATCGTGGGCCTGGCTGAAATCGTGTTCCAGGTCGTATAGCTCCCAGCGGTCCGCGTCGAAGCCTTCCGGATAGGGTTTGATCCAGGGCGTCATGTGGCGCGCGCTGGCGATCCAGCCATCCTGATAGAGCGCGCGGTTGCCGAGCATCTCGAAGTACTGCACCCGATGCGCGGGCGGTAGTGTTTTTCCGTCCAGCAGCGGCAACAGGCTGACGCCGTCGAGCGGTCGCTGGACGATGCCGTCGACGCGCTCCGGCAACGCGATGCCAATCGCCTCCAGCAGGGTCGGCACCACGTCGTTGGCGTGCGAGAACCGTGCGATCGGTTGCGCCCGCGCCGCGAAACGCGCGGGCCACGACACCGCCATGCCCACCCGCAGGCCGCCGAAGTGCGAAGCGACTTCCTTCATCCACTGGAACGGCGTGCTGCCCACCCACGCCCAGGCGGACGAATAGTCGTTGAAATGCAGCGGGCCGCCGAGTTCGTCCAGATGGGCGAGCTGCGCTTCGTGGCCGGCGGTCGCATCCATGTGCCCGTGGATGCCTTCCATGCCGCTGGCGCCGTTGTCGCCTGCGACATAGACGATGATCGTGTTGTCGCCGTCGGGCGCGCCGCGCACCGCATCGAGCAGGCGGCCGATCTCGTGATCGGTGTGGGCGAGATAGGCGGCGAACACCTCCATCTGCCGCGCGAACACGCGGCGCTGCTCCGGCGTGAGTGAGTCCCAGGCGGGAATCTCGGCGGGGCGTGCGGTCAGTTCGGCATTCGCCGGCAACAGGCCGAGGCGCTTCTGGCGCGCGAAGATCTCCCGCCGCAGCACATCCCAGCCCTGATCGAAGCGGCCGCGGTACTGATCGATCCACATCTTGGGCACATGATGTGGCGCATGCACCGCGCCGGTCGCCAGATACAGGAAGTAGGGCTTGTCCGGCGCCGCCGCTTCCCGGGTGCGCAGCCAGGTGATCGCCTGATCGACGAAGTCGCCGGTCAGGTGGTATTCGCGGCCGGGAACGTGTTCCGGCTCCACCGGCGTGGTGTCGCGATACAGGCTGGCGGGTTCCCACTGGTTGTCGCCGCCGTGATTCATGATGCCGTAGAAATATTCGAAGCCCAGGCCGGTGGGCCAGCGATCGAACGGTCCGGCGGGAGACACTTCCCACTCCGGCGTGTTGTGCCATTTGCCGATCGCGGCGGTGCTGTAGCCGTGATCCTTCAGCACCCGCGCGATGGACGCCGCTTCGGGTTTCCAGACCGCGTTGTAACCGGGCGTGCCGGTGGCCCAGTCGGCGACCCGGCCGAAGCCCACCGCGTGATGGTTGCGCCCGGACAGCAGCGATGCCCGCGTCGGCGAACACATGCCGGTGGTGTTGAAGTTGGTGAACAGCGCGCCGTCCCGCGCGACCCGGGAGAATGCCGGGGTCCGCGCCACGCCGCCCAGACTGTCGGGATCGCTGAAGCCCACATCATCGAGCAGGATCAGCACGATGTTGGGCGCGCCCTCGGGCGCCCGGACCTGTCGTCCCCAGTCGGCCGCACGGGTCGGCGGGCACAGAAGGGCCAGGCAGACCGCGAGCCGGAAAGCCCCGGTTCGATGCGTCGTCGCGATGATCCGCGCGAGCGGGGGGCGTGGTGAAGCGTGCGTCGATGACATGGAAATCCGGATTCCCCTCCCAAGGCGAGGATCGATCCTAGGCCGGGGAACCGATCGGACAACCGCGGTCGCCTTTCTTCTGTCCCAAGCATTTGTCGGTTGTTCGTCCACGGCCCGCGTACCGGCGATGCCCGATAGCGGACGCCGAACGTCCGGTATCGGACAGCATCGCGCGTCCGTCCCGCGAAAAGCCGCAAGCGGTTCAGTCACTTGCGCGCGGTCCGCATCTGGCACGCCGTCTGCAGTGATAACCGCATGGACATTGCACGCACGCCAACACGTTCCTCCTCGCGCCGCCGCCTGCTGATCATCGGCGGCCCGATCCTGTTCCTGCTGGCGGTCGCCGCCGTCGCCGTGCTCGGCGTGGGCCAGGCCGCGCCCAAGGTGGAGCGTGGCAGCCTGTGGATCGGCGCGGCGGAGCGCGGCGACATGGTCCGCGAGATCCGCGCGACCGGGACGCTGGTGCCGCGCGACATCCGCTGGATCACCGCCGGCGCGGTCGCCACGCTCGAACAGGTGCGGGTGCAGCCCGGCAGCCGGGTGAGCGCCGACACCGTGATCCTGCGGATGGTCAATCCGGAACTGACCGCCAACCTGGAGAAGGCGGAAGCGGCGCTGGCCGGCGCCGAGGCGGAGGTCGCCTCGGTGCGGACGTCGCTGGCGTCGCAACTGCTGGACCAGCAGGCCCAGCAGGCGCAGGCGGAATCGGAATGGCGGATCGCCGAGGTCAAGGCGCAGGCCTACGAACGCGCGCACGCCGCCGGAGTGATGTCGCGGATCGATTTGCGCCAGGCACAGATCACCGAGACCACCCAGCAGGGACGCGCCGAGATCGAGACCCGGCGCGTGGCCGCGTTCCGCCAGAACATGGCCGCCCAACTGCGCGCGGCGCAGGCGCGGCGCGATGAAGCCGCGAGCACCCTGGCGATCGCGCGCCAGCAGGTCGCGGCGCTGGAAGTGCGCGCCGGCACCGACGGCATTCTCCAGCAGATCGACGTCGAGCCGGGCCAGCAGGTCGCGGTCGGCGCCAAGCTGGCGCGGGTCGCGCGCCCGGACGATCTGATCGCGCGGCTGCAGGTGCCGGAGGTATTGGCCAAGGATCTGTCGCTGGATCTGGCGGTGAGCGTGGATACCCGCAACGGCGTGGTGCAGGGCCGCCTCACCCGCATCGATCCGGCGGTGCGCAACGGCAGCGTGACCATCGACGCCGACCTGGGCCACCCGTTGCCGGCCGGCGCGCGCCCCGATCTTTCGGTCGACGGCCGCATCCGCCTGGGCGTGCTGCGCGATGTGGTCAGCATCCCGCGCCCGACGCTGGCCGTACCCGGCAGCCCCGGCACCCTGTTCGTGCTGGAGGGCGACGGCGAGGCGCGTCAGGCCGCGGTGCGCTTCGGCGCCGCCTCCAGCGATCGCATCGAAATCCGCAGCGGCCTGCGTCCCGGCGACCGCGCCGTGCTTTCCGACACCAGCCAGTGGGCGCAGTACCCGCGCCTGCGTCTACGCTGACCTTTCCCCAGGAGCTCCGATGAATCCCGCCACCCCTTCGTCTTCTTCCGCCGCCCCCGCGCCGCTGCTGCGCCTGCGACACCTGGGCAAGGTATTCCATACCGACGAGGTCGAGACCCACGCCCTGTCGGACATCGCGCTGGACATCGGGCGGGGCGACTTCGTCGCCATCACCGGTCCCTCCGGTTGCGGCAAGTCCACGCTGCTGTCGATCCTGGGCCTGCTGGACGCACCGAGCGGAGGCGAGTACTGGCTCAATGGCCGCAATGTCGCCGAACTGGACGCGCGCGGTCGCGCGCGCATCCGCAACGGCGAGATCGGTTTCATCTTCCAGGCGTTCAACCTGATCGCGGACCTGACCGTGGAGGAGAACGTCTCGCTGCCGCTCACCTATCGCGACGGCATCGGCCGCGCCCACATCGCGCGGCGGGTGCGCGAGGTGCTGGAACTGGTCGGCATGAACCACCGCACCCGCCACTATCCGGGACAACTGTCGGGCGGCCAGCAGCAGCGCGTGGCGGTGGCGCGCGCGCTGGTCGGCAACCCGTCGATCCTGTTGGCCGACGAACCGACCGGCAACCTGGACAGCCGCAACGGCGAGGCCGTGATGCAGTTGCTGGAACAGCTGCACGAGAACGGCACCACCCTGTGCATGGTCACCCACGATCCCGCGTTCGCGCGGCGCGCCCAGCGGATCGTGCACATGCTCGACGGCCGCATCGTCGACGAGGACACCTTCGAGCGCCTGCGCCACGAGCGCGACATGGTGCTGCCGGGGCTGGAGGCGGTGTCGTGAGCGTCGCCATCCTGTGGAACGAGGCGCGCCAATCCTGGCGCGGCCTGTTGCGCCGCCCCGGCTACCTGCTGCTGGCGGTGCTGACCCTGGCGCTGGGCGTGGCGACCACCACGGCGGTGTTCTCGCTGCTGGACCAGGCGCTGCTGAGGCCGCTGCCGTTTCCGCAGGCGGACCGGCTGGTCACGCTCGGCCAATACTTCGACACCGAGCGCAATTCGGCCGCGCCCGGCTACTACGCGCCGGCGCGCGGCATGCGCAGCTTCGCTTCGACCGGCATGCTCAGGAGCTGGGCGATCAACACCAACATCGCACGCGGCGATGAGGGACGCGTGGTCGGATCCCTGCGCGTCGACCGCGGTTTCCTGGAAACGCTGGGCATGCCGATGGCGTTGGGCCGCAATTTCAATGCCGAGGAGGACCAGCCCAACGGCCCGCAGGCGGTCATCCTCAGCCACGTCTTCTGGACGCAGTACTACGGTGCGGATCCCGCCGCCATCGGCCAGACCCTGCAGGTGGAGGGACGCGCGGCGCAGGTGATCGGCGTGCTGCCGGCCGCGTTCCAGTGGCCGGTGCAGTTCGACGTCCTGCTGCCGATGCAGCCGGACCTGGCCAGCACCAATCTCTCCACCAATGAACAGATCATCGCCCGGCTCAAACCGGGAGTCAGCGTGGCCGCGGCCTCGGCGGAAACCGGCGCCGTGCTGGGCGCGGTCATCCGCCAGAATCCGCGCATGATCGAGCAGGGGCGACGCCATCTGCTCGAGTTCCCGCCCAATGCGTTGCCGTTGAAAGGCAGCGTCTTCTCCTCGCGAACTGGCAACACTCTGTGGCTGTTCTTCGGTGCGGGCGCGTGCGTGCTGCTGATCGCCGCGATCAATCTGGCCAGCCTGATGCTGTTGCGCGCGCTCGGGCGCAGCCACGACAGCGCGGTGCGCCTGGCGCTCGGGGCACCGTTGACGCGGCTGGGCCTGCCCGCACTGGCCGAAGGCCTGCTGATCGGCCTCTGCGGCGCGCTGATCGGCATCGCGCTGGCCTGGCTGGGCCTGCGGCTGATGGCCAGTTGGGTGCCGCCGGAATGGATCCGCGGCGAGGCCGCCGCGTTGACACCCACCAGTGTGGGCTTCGCCCTGCTGGCCGGCGCCGCCACCGCGCTGCTGGCGTCCCTGCTGGGCGTATTGCGCGTGCGCGGGCTGCGGCTCACCCGCGAGCTGGTCGGCGGCGGACGCGCGGGCTGGAGCCGAGGCGCCGGACGACTTGGCCGTGGACTGGTGATCGCGCAGGTGGTGGTGGCGGCGGTGCTGCTGATCGGCGCCGCGCTGTTCACCCGCACCCTGCAGCGGTTGTCCGAGGTGCCGATGGGCTTCGAAAGCCGGGCAGTGACCATTTTCAGCCTGGCGCCGATCCGCGAGCGCTACGCGGAGGTGGACGCGATGATCCAGCAGACCGACCGCATCGTGGAACGGTTGAACCGGTTGCCCGGCGTCGCCCATGTCGGCGCCGGCAGCAATCCGCCCACCGCCACCCAGTTGAACTGGAGCTACGTGTTGCCGGACGGCCGTTCGATCAGCGCGCAGTACCGGTTCATGACACCGGATTTCTTCAACGTGTTCGGCATGCCGGTGCTGGCCGGTCGCGGCATCGGTCCGCAGGACACCGCGGGCGCGGAGCGGATCTGCGTGGTCAGCGCCGCGTTCGCCCGCCAGTACCTGGGGGATTCGCCGCTGGGCAAGATCGTCGCCATCGAGGACGACGGCGAGGATCGGCGCATCCCGATGCGCGTGGTCGGCGTGGTCGGCGACGTGCGCCAGTTCGGCCCTGCCGAACCGGCGCCTCCCATCGTCTACACGCCGCTGGCCCAGCTTTCGTCCGGGGCATGGAAGGTCATCCGAGGCTTCGGCGGCCTGACCTACGCGGTGCAGTCGCAGGCCGGCACCGGTGGCGGAAGCGCCGAGCGCGGGCTGCGCGAGGCGATCGCGGAAGTCGCGCCGCAGCAGCCGATTTCGGATCTGGATTCGATGGACGCGGTGGTCGCCTCCACCACCAGCGACCAGAAGCTCAACCTGCTGCTGGTGGGACTGTTCGCGGGCCTGGCGCTGCTGTTGGCGGCGGTGGGGCTGTACGCGGTGATGGCCACGGCGGTCGCGGCGCGCCGGCACGAATTCGGCGTGCGCGCCGCGCTCGGCGCGGAACCGCGGCGCCTGCTGCGCCAGGTCCTGCGCGAGGCCGGCCTGCAGATCGCCATCGGCCTGCTGGTCGGGCTGGGCATCGCGATGGCGATGTCGCGGTTCCTGCAGCGCTTCCTGTTCGAGGTCCGGGTGGCGGATCCGCTGGCGATCGGCGCGGTGGTGGCCGCGCTGGCGCTGGCCGGCCTGCTGGCGGCGCTGTCGCCGGCCCTGCGCGCGGCGCGGGTCCCGCCCATGCAGGCGCTGCGCAATGAGTGAAGCGCGCGTGGCGGCGCGGACGCTAGACTGGCGGCGATGAGTACCTTGCCGACTTCCCGCCCGTCTCCCGGCGCCCGCGTCCTGGTCGTGGACGACCAGCCCGACGTGCGCGAAGCGCTGCGCATGCTGCTCAAGAGCGCCGGCTACGGCATGGTCGGCGCGGAGTCGCCGGAGATCGCGCTGGGCTGCCTGCGCGGCGATGAGTTCGCCGCGGTGGTGGTGGACATGAATTACCGCCGCGACACCACGTCCGGCGAGGAAGGATTGGCGCTGGTCGAGGCGATCACCACGCAATGGCCCGGCCTGCCGGTGGTGGCGATGACCGCCTGGGGCAGCATCGAACTGGCGGTCACGGCGATGCAGCGCGGCGCGGTCGACTTCATCGAAAAGCCCTGGCAGAACGCGCGCGTGCTGAACGTGCTGGAAAGCCGCATCGCGCTGGATCGCAGCCGTCGCAGCGAACAGCGGCTGGGCCAGGCGCAGGCATTGCTGCTGCAGGAGGCGGGCGAGGATTTCATCGCCGAATCGCCGGTCATGCGCCGCCTGCTGGAAGACCTGGCGCGGATTGCGGAGAGCGACGCCAACCTGCTGTTGCTGGGCGAGAACGGCACCGGCAAGAGCCGGCTTGCGGGCTTCGTGCATCGCGGCTCACGGCGCGCGGCGCAGGCGTTCGTCAAGGTGAACATCGGCGGGATCGCGCCGACCCTGTTCGAGGCCGAACTGTTCGGCCACGTGCGCGGCGCCTACACCGACGCGCGCCAGGATCGCGCCGGCCGGTTCGAACTGGCCGACGGCGGCACCCTGTTCCTCGACGAGATCGGCAACCTGCCGCTGGACCAGCAGCCCAAGCTGCTGCGCGCGATCGAGGACGGCGAGTTCGAGCGCCTGGGTTCGTCGAGCACGCGCCGGGTGGATGTGCGCGTCATCGCCGCGACCAACGCCGATCTGGAAACCGAGGTCGCGGCCGGACGATTCCGCCAGGATCTGCTGTACCGGATCAACACCTTCCAGGTGCGCGTGCCGGCGCTGCGCGAGCGCGGCGAGGATATCCTGCCGCTGGCTCGCCACTATCTGTCCGCGGCCTGCACGCGCTATCGGCGCGCGGCGCCGCGCATCGGCCGCGATGCCGAACGCGCGCTGCTGGCCTACGCCTGGCCCGGCAACGTGCGCGAACTGTCGCACGTGATGGAACGCGCGGCGTTGCTGGCCGACGAAGGCGTGCTGGACGCCGCCGCGCTGCGATTGCCGGGCGCGGCGGAGCCGCGCCTGTCCGAGCGCATGACCCTGGAAGAGGCCGAGGCCCTGCTGATGAGGCGCGCGCTGGCCGATCAGGGCGGCAACCTGCAGCGCGCCGCCGATCAACTCGGCATCACCCGTCAGAGCCTGTACCGGCGGCTGGAGAAACACGGCCTGCGTGGCGATGAAACGGCCTGAGCGCTGGCGCGCGGCCTGGCTGGTCGCGCCGGCGATGCTGGCGCTGGCGGCCGTGCTCGCGCTGGGCGCGCCCGCGCCGCGCGAGGCCGGATTGCTGCTGGTGTGCGTGCTGGCGCTGACCGGGATCATCTGGCGGTTGCAGCGATACGCCGACGGACGCCGCCTGCGGACCCTCGATGGTCTGCTGGAATCCCTGCGCGAAGGCGACTACAGCGTGCGCGGCGCGGTTTCCGGCGGGAACGGGGAACAGGCGCGATTGATGGGCCGCTTCAACGCGCTGGCCCAGCGTCTGCAGGACGAACAACGCGATTCGCACGAAAGCGTGCAACTGCTGAGCAAGACCCTGGCCGCGCTGGACGGCGCGGTGTTCGCGTTCGAACAGGACGGACGCCTGCGCCTGATCAATCCCGCCGGCGAACGCCTGCTGGGGCGGCCGGCGGCCGCGCTGTTGGGGCAGAGTGCGGAAGCGCTGGGGCTGGCGCCGCTGTTCGGGATTCCGAACGGACGCATCCATGCGCACGCGTTCCCGGCCCAGCAGGGGCGCTGGCAGATTGGGCATGCGTCGCTGCGCAGCCGCAGCCAGGCCGGTCGCCTGCTGGTGCTGCAACCGATGGAACGCGCATTGCGCGACGAGGAAGCGCAGGCGTTCCGGCGCCTGCTGCGCGTACTGAGCCACGAGATCAACAATTCGCTGGCGCCGATCGCATCGATGGCCGACACCCTGGCGCGCGTATTGCCGCCGGCGGGCGCCACGCTCGACACCGAGGCGCGCACGGATCTGGCCGGAGGGCTGGACCTGATCGAACAACGCAGCCTGGCCTTGCAACGTTTCCTGGGCGGCTATGCGCGCCTGGCCAAGCTGCCCGAACCGCAGCCGGCGGATGTATCGCTGGCGCCGCTGTGCGAACGCGTGCGCCGGTTGGTCGACGAACGCATCCGCGTGGAGGTCGCCGTGGATCTGCGGGTGGTGGCCGATGCCGATCAACTGGAGCAGGTGCTGATCAATCTGCTGCGCAACGCGGTCGAGGCCGGCGGCACCGCGGAGGTCGAACTGCGTGCCTGGGCGGAAAACGGACAGGCGCGGGTGCAGGTGCTGGATCGAGGCGAAGGGCTGCCGTCCAGCGACAGCCTGTTCGTGCCGTTCTTCACCACCAAGGCCGGTGGCTCCGGCATCGGCCTGGTGCTGTCACGGCAGATCCTGGAAGCGCAGCACGGCAGTCTGGAACTGCAGGCGCGTGCGCCGGAGGCCGGCACGGTGGCCGAGCTGCGGTTGCCGCTGGTGCAAGCGGACGGCTGAGCGCATCGCTTCTTGTGGGAGCGACGTGAGTCGCGCGCTTTTCCGCAGGTACTCCCCAACCGCCTTCGCGACTCACGTCGCTCTCACCGGGGGAGGCAACCCGCATCGCAAGACGGTCCGCCTGCCCGCCACCCGGCCTCTCCACTCAGGCGACCTCAATCTTGCGGGAGCGACGTAAGTCGCGAGCTTTTCCGCAGGTACTCATCAATCGCCGTCGCGACTCACGTCGCTCCCACAGGGATCTGCGAGCGCCACCGATCAGGACGCGGAAGCTTCCACCCACCACGCGGGCGACCAGCTGTAGTCGTACAGATGCCGGGCCTCGCGCAGGCGATAGCCGGCCTGTTCCAGTTCGCGCTGCCATCCGGCGATGGGCTGCTCCCAATTGGAAGGGGCCACGTCGCGGCGCAACTGGCCGGTCAGCATCGGCGCGAGGAAACCGCGCGCGATCAGATCCGCGTCGTCGCCGTATTGCGCCAGGCAGCGCTCGTAGCGCCGTGCGATGGAGTGGAAGTAGGCGTCGCTGCCGTGAATGAGTGCGGGCACGTCGAACTCCACCAGCACCAGCGTGTCCACATGCGGGCGCAGCGCACGCAACGCCTCGACGCGTTCGTCCGGTGGCAGCGACTGCAAGGCGAAACTGGACTGGGCGAGATCCCAGTGGTCCGCCGGTGACAGCGAACGCACGAACGCCTGCAGCGTGGTGTCATGCAGGACCAGTTCGCTGGCCGGCGCCGCGGCCTGGAATCCCGGCGCCAGCGCCGCGCGCAGATCGGCCTGCGGTTCGATGACGTCGACCCGCGCCGGCTTGTGCACCGCCACCCACAGGGCCGGCAACAGCGCCATGCCATCGCCGGCGCCGATGTCCAGCAGCCGTTGCACGGGCGGCGTCCCGTAGCGTTCGGTCATCGTCTGGCTCACCGCGCGGTACAGCGGCAGGTTGTCGCCGCCGCGGATGAAGGCCCGGAAGGCTTCAGCCCCTTCGTAGGCATCGGCGGGACCGCCGCCGGCCAGACGGTCGTGCAGCGCGGCGGCCATGCGCGATCCGCGCGCGCGCGCCTGTTCCAGGAAGGGCAATGCCGCCTGCGGCCGTTCGTCGGCGATCGCGGCGAACGCCTGCGCCAGAGATGCGGGGATTCCGTCATCCACGGAAGGCGCCGGCGGAGATGAAGACGAATGCGGCATGGTTCGGATGATCCGGTTCTGCGGGGACCGGGCGATTATGCCGGCGCGGGAACGGTTCACGCCGATCGGCTCAGTCTTCCTCCAGCGCCTGGAAACGCTGCGCGAGATAGTCGATCAGGCTGCGCACCGACGGCACCAGTCCGCGTCGTGACGGGAACACCGCGTGGATGATGCCCTGCTTGGGCCGCCATTCCGGCAACAACCGGATCAGGCGGCCGTCGGCGAGTTCGTCGCACATCATCATGGTCGGCAACATCATGATGCCCACGCCCGCGACCGCCGCCATGCGCAGCGCGGTCATGTCGTCGGTGACCAGCCGTGGCTCGTGGTGAACCGTGGCGATCGTGCCTTCGCGATCGGTGAACTGCCAGCTGTGGTCGCGGTGGAACGGACCGAGATCGAGGGTGGGATGAAGCGCCAGATCCGCGGGCGTGGCGGGCAGCGGCGCGGTATCGAACAGGCGCGGACTCGCGGCCACGTTCCAGCAGCGCTGGGCCAGCACCCGGATCACCAGATCGCTGTCCTCCAGCGGCGGCGGGCGCACGCGGATCGCCACGTCGACGCCTTCGCCGACCACGTCCACACGGCGATTGGTCGCGTCCAGCAGCACGGTGATCTTCGGGTTCTCCGCCATGAAGTCGGCCACCATCACCCCGACCCGCGCATGCAGCAGCGCCACCGGGCAGGCGAGCCGGACGACGCCGCGCGGTTCGGACCGGGTGAGTTCGATCGCCTCCTGCGCCGCCTCGGCCTCCACGATCATCGCCTTGCAATGGCGGTAGTAGTCCTGACCGATATCGGTGACCGAGAAGCGGCGGGTGGAACGCTGGATCAGGCGCACGCCCAGGCGTTCCTCCAGCAGCGCGATGCGCCGGCTGAGCTTGGACTTGGGGACGCCGAGCGCGCGCCCGGCCGGGGCGAACCCGCCGTGGTCCACCACCTGGGCGAAATAGAACAGGTCGTTGAGGTCGGTCGGGACCATACCGGTCATCGTTCACCTGATAGGACTCTGAGGATAAATCCTGCCGACTACCGGGTCCATCGTCCCGGGACTAACGTGGCGCCCATCGCAAATCAAGCCCGGTCGTCCGGGCGGGAGCCCACCATGAAGAAAGTCCTCGGCGTCTACGGCGCCCCCCGTCCCCACTGGGTGGGTGACGGTTTCCCCGCCCGCTCGCTGTTCTCCTACCAGACCCACGGGCGTCACCTGAGTCCGTTCCTGCTGCTTGACTACGCCGGTCCGTACCGGTTCGAGCCCGCCGGGCATCCGCGCGGCGTCGGCCAGCATCCGCATCGTGGCTTCGAGACCGTGACCCTCGTGTACGAGGGCGAACTGGAGCACCGCGATTCCTCCGGCGCCGGTGGCCGCATCGGTCCGGGCGACGTGCAGTGGATGACCGCCGCCTCGGGCATCCTCCACGAGGAATACCACTCGCCCGATTTCACCCGCACCGGTGGCACCCTCGACATGGTGCAGCTGTGGGTGAACCTGCCGGCCGCCGCCAAGATGTCCGCGCCGGGCTACCAGACCCTGCTCGACGGCGACATTCCCTCGGTCGCGCTGCCGGACGATGCCGGACGCGTGCGGGTGGTCGCCGGGCAGTACGACGGGCACCCCGGTCCGGCGCGCACGTTCACCCCGATGGATGTATGGGACGTGCGTCTGCGGCAGGGCGGCAGCACCACCTTCGAAGTCGCCGAAGGCCGCACCCTCGCGCTCGTCGTGCTCAAGGGCGCGCTGCGCGTCAACGGCAAGCAGACCGCGCACGAGGCGCAGCTGGTGGTGCTGGATCGCGACGGCGCCGACGTGTTCGTCGAAGCCGAGGCCGACGCCACCTTCCTGCTGCTCAGCGGCGAACCCATCGACGAGCCCATCGTCGGCCACGGCCCCTTCGTGATGAACACCGAGGACGAAATCGTCCAGGCCATCGATGACTTCAACCGCGGCCGGTTCGGCCGGATCGCGCAGTAGTTCCCCGGGGGCGCCCGCGTCGCGGGTGCCCCTTCCTTCCCCGGGCGACGACCGCCCGTTCTCCCCACGGAGTGTTTTCCATGAGCCTTCCCGCCAACTTCAACGGCGCCAAGCCGGTCCTCGATCCCGCCAACGCCGCCATGCTGCTGATCGATCATCAAAGCGGCCTGTTCCAGACCATCGGCGACATGCCGTTCACCCGCGTACGCGCCCACGCCACCGCGCTCGCGCGGATGGCCACCTTGGCCGGACTGCCGGTGATCACCACCGCCTCGGTGCCGCAGGGGCCGAACGGTCCGCTGATTCCGGAAATCCACGCCGCCGCGCCGCACGCGCGGTACGTGGCCCGGCGCGGCGAGATCAACGCCTGGGACAATCCCGACTTCGTCGCCGCGGTGAAGGCGACCGGCCGCAAGCAGCTGATCATCGCCGGCACCATCACCAGCGTATGCATGGCGTTCCCGTCGATCGCCGCGGTGGCCGACGGCTACCAGGTGTTCGCGGTGATCGATGCCTCCGGCACCTATTCGAAGATGGCCGAGGAAATCACCCTGGCGCGGGTGGTGCAGGCCGGCGTGGTGCCGATGGACACCGCCGCGGTCGCCTCCGAACTGCAGAAGACCTGGCATCGCGATGACGCGCAGCAATGGGCCGAAATCTACACGCAGATCTTCCCCAACTACCAGTTGCTGATCGAAAGCTACATGAAGGCCCAGGACGTGCAGAAGAACCACGAAGTGCCGGATTCCCAGCGCAGCTGAGCACCTTGCACCCGATGGAACCGGCGGTGTCCGGTTCCGCGCTTCCGCATCGCGACGCCGTCTCCTCCCCCGCGGCGGCGCGGTGCTTCCCTCCGGCATCGCCGGACCCTTCACAGGAGCCACCGCCATGGCAAGCGAACCGATTCGTGATCCGAAGAGCGATCACCTGCTCACCCCGCAGAATGCGGCCTTCATCATCATCGACTACCAGCCCGTGCAGGTGAATTCCATCGCCTCGATGGATCGCCAGTTGCTGGTCAACAACATCGTCGGCGCGTCGAAGGCCGCGGTGGCCTACGGCCTGCCGATCGTGCATTCGACCGTCAACGTCAGGACGGGATTGAACAAACCGCCGATCCCGCAGCTGCGCAAGGTGCTGGACAAGTTCCCCACCTACGACCGCACCACCATCAATTCCTGGGAGGATGTGGAATTCCGCCAGGCGGTGGAGGCGACCGGACGGCGCAAGCTGATCATGACCGCTCTTTGGACCGAGGCCTGCCTCACTTTCCCGGCGCTGGATGCGCTGCGGGAAGGTTACGAGGTCTACGTGGTCGCCGACGCGGTCGGCGGCACCTCGCGGGTCGCGCACGAGGCGGCGCTGCGCCGTATCGAACAGGCCGGCGGCAAGCTGATCAGCGTGCCGCAGCTGTTCTGCGAACTGCAGCGCGACTGGAACCGGCAGCAGACCGTGCCGGCCTTCATGAACCTGTTCATCGAGACCGGTGGCACCGCCGGCATCCAGTTCTCCTACGACCGCAGCGAGTAAGTGGACCGGAATGGGCGGGACGGGCGGGTGGCCCGTTCCGCTCATTCACGGCCCAGGCGCTCGGCGTGGCAGCATCGGTGTCGTGGGAAACGGCGACGCCATACCTGATCGGAGGCAATCTGATCGGAGGCACCGCCTACGGAGCCACCAGCATCAGGAGCGCGATGACGGGCAGTGCGACCAGC
Organism: Pseudoxanthomonas sp. 134C1; assembly: GCF_057773065.1. Lineage (NCBI taxonomy): Bacteria > Pseudomonadati > Pseudomonadota > Gammaproteobacteria > Lysobacterales > Lysobacteraceae > Pseudoxanthomonas > Pseudoxanthomonas sp. 134C1. The sequence goes on along the minus strand of NZ_JBYMTH010000014.1, from coordinate 10,985 downwards.
GCCGCGTACCGGGGGAGGGTGGACGGCTTGCCGGTTTCCATGCCGGGCCGCGCATTCGCCGGTCCTTGCGCGGTTGTCTTCATGTGCGGGTGTCCAGGCGCGCGGGGATTGCGCGTGGCGAATCTAGGCGTGGGCTCCGCGCGGAGCCATCGGAGGACTCCGAATCACAGGTAAGCGCTGTGCCATCCGGGAAGAAGCCCCCGCATCGACGGCCACGGGACGCGAACGGGTTTAACGCCCCAGGCTCGCCGCAATCAACCCCACCGACACCATCGCCAACCCGATCCCCAGCCAGTTGATCCGGCTGAGCTTCTCGCCGAAGGCGAAGGTGCCGACCAGCGTGCCCAGCACCACCACGCCGAGGTTCATCGTCGCGAACACCACGGCCGGATGCGACGGCAGGGCCTGGTGCGCCTTGATGTAGAACAGGATGTTGGCGAAGTTGCATGCGCCGACCAGCAATCCCGCGAGCAGCGCGACGCCGTCGCGGCGGGGTCTTCCCTTGACCAGCCTCCCGCCTTGCAGGGCCAGCATGCAGGTCAGCGCGCCGGCGAAGGCGATGGTCAGGGATGCCGCGAACGGCGTCCCCGCCACGGCGATGCGCTTGAGCAGGATGTCGACCGCGGCATAGCCCAGCAACACGGTCAGCGGCAGCAGCCAGCGCGCCCGTGCGCCGCCGCCGGAACCGGCGCCGTCCTCGCGCGGTCGCGACACGATCGCGGCGATGGCGATCAGGCCCAGCAGCAGTCCCGCCAGCTTGCCGGTGTTGGCGGTCTCGCCGAAGAACAGGAACGCCGCACCCAGCGAGACCACCAATGACAGGCGCTGGGCCACGTCGGTGCGGGCGATGCCGGCGGCCCGCACCGATGCCGCCATCGCCAGGAAGATGCCCGGCAGCAGGATCATCAGCAGCCCGAGCGCGAGCCATGGCGTGCCCGGCCCGCGCAGGCGGTCCAGAGGCGGGTCCAGGGTTGCGAAGCAGAGCAGCAGGGCTGCCACATAGTTGCCCAGGATCACCGGCACCATGCCCAGTCCGCGCCGCTGGGCCAGCTTCAGCAGCACCCCGACCAGCACGCTGAACAGGACACTGACAATCAAGAAAGGCATGGGCGGACCGATAAGGAAAGGTTGGCGATTATCCCTCCGCTGGCCGGGGGGGCGCCGGATTCGCGTTTCAGGTCAATGATCCCGGTACTTACGGGTCATGGAAGAAGATTCGCATTCGCTTATCATCGCGGCTTCCGCGGGTTGCCATTCGGATGGCTGCGGCGGAGCAGGGGAGGGGCCACCGGCCCCGCAATGTTTCAACCAAACAGGGATTGATTTTTCATGTTGAAGATTTCTTTGAAGCAGGCCGCGCTGGCGGCCTCGATGCTGATGATCGCCGTGCCCGCCTTCGCCGCCAAGAGCGCCCAGGACACGCGCAAGGAAAAGGTCGCGCAGATTCCGACCTGCACCAAGCCGCTGGGCACCATCTCGGTGATCGAGCCGGAGGACGTGGTGAACTGGTGGACCGGCCAGCAGCTGCCGGCGCCGTCGCGCCTGATCAAGGTGTTCGTCAACAAGTCGCGCTGCTTCACCCTGGTGGATCGCGGCGTCGGCCTGAATGCCGCCATGAGCGAGCGCGCGCTGGCCGCCGACGGTGAGCTGCGCAACCGTTCCAACATCGGCAAGGGCCAGATCAAGGCCGCCGACTACGTGCTGGTGCCCGACCTGATCTCGCAGAACTCCAACGCCAGCGGCAACGCCATCACCGGCCTGCTGGGCGGCCTGATCGGCGGCACCGCCGGCGCCGTGGTCGGTGGCCTGAACTTCAAGAGCAAGACCGCCGACGTGGTCCTGACCCTGACCGACGTGCGTTCGTCCGAGCAGGTCGCGATGGCCGAAGGCAACGCCAAGAAGACCGACATGGGCTGGGGCGCGGGCGGCGGCCTGTTCGGCGGCAGCGGCGTGGGCGCGGCCGGCGTGGGCGGTTACGCCAACACCGAAATCGGCCAGGTCATCACCCTGGCGTACCTGCAGGCCTACACCGACCTGGTCACCCAGCTGGGCGGCGTGGCCGAGAACGCGTCGGCGGCCAGCGCGCAGCAGGCGGTCGAAATGACCAAGCCGGGCCGCCTGTTCGCCAATGCCAAGGGCAGCGGCAAGGCCGTGCGCGATCTGGACGTGGGCATGATGCTGTACCCCACCGGCAACAAGGAAGGCGTGATGTGGGAAGTCGAGGACGAACTCGGCAACAAGGGCTGGGTCTCCTCCACCCTGGTGCAGCTGGCCCGCTGAGGCCGCACCGCATCGTTTGACCGGAAGGCCGCGGGAAACCGCGGCCTTCCGCGTTTCCGGGGCGTGAACGGCGCCTTCGCTTGGTTTTCGCCGGGCCCGGCCCAATAATCCCGGGCATGGAAATCAAGTCCGACAACCCCGAACACGGCTTCCAGTTCCCCGGCACCTTCGAACTGAGCGCCATGGGCACCGCCAATGCGGGCCTGGAAACCGAACTCCCCAAGCTGCTGACCCAGGCCGGCGTGGAAGTGATCCACGAGGACATCACCTGGAAGCATTCGGCCAACGGCAAGTACGTGTCCGTGCGCATCGCCTTCCAGGCCGCCAACCGCGAACAGTTCGACGCCGCGCACGAAGCCCTGCGTTCGCATCCGGAAGTGAAGTGGACGCTGTGAGCGGTCCGTGCGTGGTGCGCGAGCTGGGACGCCAGCCTTACGAGCCGGTGTGGCGGGCGATGCAGCGTTTCACCGACGCGCGCGACGAACAGACGCCCGACGAGCTGTGGCTGGTCGAGCACGACCCGGTGTTCACCCTCGGCCAGGCCGGCAAGCCCGAACACGTGCTCGCGCCCGGCGACATCCCGGTGGTGCAGGTGGATCGCGGTGGCCAGGTGACCTACCACGGGCCCGGCCAGATCGTGGCCTATCCGCTGTTCGACCTGCCGCGGATGAAGGTCGGCGTGCGCGACTACGTCTGCAAGATCGAACAGGCGATGATCGACACCGCCGGCGAGTGGAACATCCACGCCGAGCGCAAACCCGGCGCGCCCGGCGTGTACGTGGCCGGCGCCAAGATCGGCGCGCTCGGCATCCGCGTGCGGCATGGCCGCACCTTCCATGGCCTGGCCTTCAACATCGCCATGGACCTGTCGCCCTGGCACCGCATCAATCCGTGCGGCTACGAGGGCCTGCAGGTCGCGACGCTGGCCGATCTGGGCGGTCCTTCCGGACTGGAGCAGGTCAAACCGGTGCTGCTGGAAAAGCTGGCCGCGCAGTTCGGACTGGATCTGCGCCGCGAAGCCGCCCTGCCGGATCTCTCGCTGGCCGCCTGACGCAGGCCGGCGGTGCCCGTGTGGGAGCGACGTGAGTCGCGACCGTGGAGGCGGCACGCACGCAGGCCATTCTTCCGTTTCTCGTCTGCGTGTTCTCATCTGCGTACGCAGGCATGCCGGCAGAACACTGGACCGTGGGATGAACGTCGCGACTGACGTCACCCCCAGAAAAAAAAAATGCCGGACGGCATGCCACAATCCGGCGTATGGATGACAACGCCCCGGTTTCCGACACCGATCTCGATGCCCTGATCGAACGCGGCCTGATCCGCCTGCGCGAATCCTCGCCCGCTTCGGCCGCGTTGCTGGCCGATCCCGTCCGCGCGGCGCGCGTCGGGCGGGTGATCCTGGCCAGCGACTTCGCCCTGGAAACCCTGCGTCGCCAGCCGGATCGGCTGGAAGCGCTGCTGGACGACGATGGCGCCGCGCCGACGCCCGTGCCGGTGTTGCAGGCCGACGAATCCGGGCGCTGGCAGGAGCAACTGCGCCGCTATCGCACCGCCGAATCCACACGCCTGATCTGGCGCGACGTGCTCGGCCTGGACGATGTCGACGCTACCCTGGCCGGCAGCACGCGACTGGCCGAAAACTGCCTGCGCATCGGCCTGGAAGCGCTGGAGGCCGAATTCGCCCAGCGCCACGGCGTGGTGCGCGCCGCCGACGGCGGCGTGCAGCGGCTGGTGGTGTTCGGCCTCGGCAAGCTCGGCGGTGGCGAACTGAATTTCTCGTCCGACGTCGATCTGGTCTACGCGTTCCCGCACAACGGCGAGTCCGACGGCGCGCGTCCGCTGGCGGCGGAGGATTATTTCGCGCGGCTCGGCCAGCGCCTGGCCAAGCTGCTGGACGAACCGACGGTGGACGGTTTTTCCCATCGCGTCGATCTGCGCCTGCGTCCGTTCGGCAATGCCGGCCGGGTCGCGCTGTCGTTCGCCGGCATGGATCAGTACTTCCAGCGCGAAGGGCGCGACTGGGAGCGCTATGCCTGGCTGAAGGCGCGCGCGGTCGCCGGTGATATCGAGGCGGGCGAACGCTGGCTGGAGAGCCTGCGCCCGTTCGTCTACCGCCGCTATCTGGACTACACCGCGCTGGATGGCCTGCGCGAGATGAAGGCCGCGATCGCCGCCGAGGTCGCGCGTCGCGAACTCGCCGATGACATCAAGCGGGGGCCGGGCGGCATCCGCGAGATCGAGTTCCTGGTGCAGGCGCTGCAACTGATCCGCGGCGGCCGCGAGCCGTCGCTGCGCGAGCGCCGATTGATGCCGGCGCTGCGCGCGCTGGTCGCGACCCGCCAGGTCGTCGAGGGCGATGGCGCCGCGCTGGCCCAGGCCTATCGCTATCTGCGTCGGCTGGAAAACCGCCTGCAGATGTTGCGCGACGCGCAGACCCACGCCTTGCCGGACAATCCGCAGGATCGCGAACGCATCGCGCGCGGACTGGACTATCCGGACTGGCCGGCGCTGTTGGTCGCCTTGCAACGCCAGCGCGATCGGGTCGCGCAGGAGTTCGCCGAACTGCTCGCGCCGCGCCGCGGGCAGGCCGCGCCCGGCGCGCTGGAACACTATTGGCGCGCGCTGCCGGAAGGCGGCGATGAATCCACGCTGGCGGACGCCGGATTCGCCGACGCCGCCACCGCCGACGGTGCGCTGCGCGACTTCGCCCGTTTCTCCGGTGTGCGCGCGCTGTCGGATGGCGCGCGCGCGCGGCTGGATCGGGTGGTGCCCGCGCTGCTCGGCGCGGCGGCGCGATCGGCGCAGCCGGATGCCGCGCTCAAGCGGGTGCTGGCGCTGTTGCAGGCGATCCTGCGCCGGGCCAGCTATCTGGCGTTGCTGGACGAGCAGCCCAGCGCGCTGGCGCGCCTGGTCGACGTGCTGGCGCGCAGCGCGCTGCTGGCCGAACGGCTGGCCCTGTATCCCCTGCTGCTGGACGAACTGCTGGATGCGCGCGTCTCCGGCCCGTTGCCGGACAAGCAGAGCCTGCACGCCGAATGCAATCGCGCCCTGGATGGCGGCGATGCTGAATCCACCCTGCGCGAATTGAACGAACGCCGGCTGGCGCTCAGTTTCCGCATCGCCATGGCGGCGCTGGATCGCCGCCAGCCCGCGCGCGAGAGCACGCGCCAGCTGGCGTGGCTGGCCGACGATGTCGTGCGGGTGGTGCTGCGCACCGCCGAGGAGGAAGTCGCCGCCGCGCACGGGCGCGTGCCGGATGGCCGTTTCGCGGTGATCGGTTACGGCAGCCTGGGCGGAGAGGAACTGGGCTTCGGTTCGGATCTGGATCTGGTGTTCCTGTACGACGCACCCGCCGACGCCCAGTCCGACGGCGCCCGTCCACTGGAAGCCGGGCGCTGGTACGCGCGGTTGGCGCAGAAAATTGTCGCCCTGCTGGGCGCGGAGACCGGCGCCGGCCGGCTCTACGACGTGGACGTGCGGCTGCGCCCGGATGGGGCCAAGGGCCTGCTGGTGTCATCGCTGGCCAGTTACCGGGAATACCAGCGTGAACGCGCCTGGACCTGGGAACACCAGGCCCTGGTGCGCGCGCGCGGTGTCGCCGGCGACGATGGCCTGATGCAGGACTTCGAGGACATCCGCGACGCCACCCTGTCGCGCGCGCGGGATCCGGCGAAGCTGCGCGAGGATGTGGTCGGCATGCGCCAGCGCATGCGCGCGGAACTCGACCGCAGCGACGCGGCGCGCTTCGATCTCAAACAGGGCGACGGCGGCCTGGTCGACCTGGAATTCCTGCTGCAGTACCGCGTGCTGCGTGAATCCGGCGCGGCGCCGGCGCTGTTGACGCCACGCAACACCGCCTCGCTGATCGCCGCGCTGCTGGCGACCGGCCGCATCGACGAACCGACCGCGCAGGCGCTCACCCAGGCCCATTCGGTGTTCCTCACCGAGGGACTGGCCTGCACCCTGGATCGACGTCCGCGCCTGGTGCCGGAGAACGCGGCCATCGCCACCGCGCGCGCCGCGGTGCGCCACGTGCTGGCGGCGCACGATCTGGGCTTCGACGCCTAGGCCCTCTTCCTTGTGGGAGCGACGTCAGTCGCGACCGTGATCCCACCCTGCCGGGATTCCTGATCGCGACTGACATCGCTCCTGCGCAGGGCGCATCAGTTCACGGCATAGAACCCCGAGCGCGCCAGGAAGGCTTCCACCGCGGCGCCGTCGCGGTAGTCCAGCTCGATGATTTCGGCCAGCGCGCGTGATTTGTCGGGTGCGCGCAGGTAGTAGTCGCGCATGATCGCGTAGCCCATGTAGTAGCCGAGATCGCCCACGCCATACGCGTTGCCGGGGCCGTTGTAGAGCCAGCCGCTCCAGTCGGAATCGTGCATCCGCGCCTGGAAATCGCGCTTCAGCGTGGCTTCGTTGGGCGGGCCATACGCCATGTACGGCAAGGCCGGAACCTGTCCGGTGATCCGCTCGGCGACGAAATCCGCCGCACCCTCGTACATCGCCTGGGCCAGCAGGTGGGGGCCGGGACCCTTCTGCTGGGTGTGCACGTATTCGTGCACGTTCAACAGCACCAACTGCTTGCCCGGTTCGCTGCGGAAGTAGGTGGCCAGCGATCTGGACATGCGCTCGGGCAACTCGGAGACATCGGTGCGCGCGTCGCCACCGGCCAGTTCCGCGCCAATCAGCACCTTGTCGTCCAGGGTGGTGCCGCTGGAACGCAGGCAACCGATGGTGAAGTAGATCTCGGCCGGACGCAGCGCCGGATACAGGGCACGGAAGCGCGCGATGCCGGGCGCGAACTCTTCGCCGCGTTGTTTCAGCGCCAGGGTGCCTGCCCGGACCGAGGTCCAGAACTTCGGATAGCGCTTGATCGCATCCAGGTAGCAGGCGGCGTCGTAGCCCTTGGCCTGCATGAAGGCCTTGAGTCCGGGCGTACCCGGCGTGAGGAAGACCTGATCGAGGATCCGCTGGCGTTCGGCGTCGTCCGACGTCGCCACAATCCGATCGTAGGCGGCCCAGAAGCGATCGATGTCCGAGGATTCAACATGATCCGCTCCGGACGCATCGCTGCTCCCAATTCCCGAGGCGGCCAGCGCCGTCACGACCAGAAGCAGTCCACCCATCCAGTGTATATAGCGCACCTTTCACCCCTCGACCGCGAAGCAGGAGTAAGTTGGATGCGGGAAGTGACCGTTGGGTTTAGTTCCTCATGGAGAGAAGATGGCTGCCTCCATGGCCGGACCGGCCCAGGCACGGGCCGGGAATGTCATGGCGTGTATTCCGCCTGCAGCAGGGCGCGCACGCGGTCTTCGATGCGCCGCCAGTGCGGCAGGAACACGCGGGGATAACTTGCCCGTACTCTCAGGTGCCACTCGGGGATGACGAAGTGGTGGCTACAAGATGCTCGCCAGCGATGTTGAGGGTCGTCGAACACCTCGTTGCCGCGCACGAGCAGGCCATCGGGGATTTCCCGGGACGGGCACTTGATGACGGTGGTCGGATACCCCGCATCGCCTTGGTGCAGGTACCACTCATCCGATTTTCGGAGGATGCTTTCCCGGCTCGACGCGCTCGGGTAGTACGTCTTGGAGTAGACCGTCATCCGCGCCAGGTCGAGGTAGTATGGCGTCAGGCCATGCAATGGCTCGCCCAGAATGCGCAGCTCCAGGTTGCGGTCGGGGTCGGCGCGTTGCACGGGGTCGTCCGGGTTGAGGGGACTGATCCTGAAGCGCATCAACTCCTCAAGCGAAACCTTGGCGGGATCCACGTAATCGAGGGTGATGTTGATGGCCCGCCGCACCAGCGCCTGGTGCTCACTGGCGACCACCCCCGGCGGCATCGGCTCCAGGCAGGGCCATTGCACGCTCAGGTCGACGTCCGAACCGAGGCCATCGGTGGGCGGCGCATGGTTGGCCGGGCCGCTCTGGGATTTGTAGAAGTTGACCGGGATGACGAAACGCTGGGGTCCCAGCCATTCGGTCACCGGCTCGTCGGTGCGGACGCGGGTGCGCCCGCTGGGCGGGGGCAACTCGCCGTCCGCCACCATCCGGTCGACCACGCCGCCGAAGAAGGCGCGCTCGGCGGCGATTTCGTCCAGGCGGGCGCGGTCCAGGGCGATGGGGGCGCAGCGGTACTCCGGGGGCACATGGTCCTGGCGCGGCTGAACCCTCAGGTCCTCATCCGGCGGGTGGCCGGTGGGAACCGTGGGAGCGGCCGGCGTGGTGTGCGCAGTCTGCGTTGCCGGTGCCTCCAGCGACGCGTGGCTGGACTCGGCGCTGGCGTGGCCCTGCGGACTGGCGCAGGCCGACAGCAGCGCCAGCGATGCCAGGGCGAGAAGCCGGTGAGTGCGGCAGGCGCATGTTTCCTTCATCGGACTCATCCCAGCACCATCGGTGCGGGGGAGGCCTGGCGCGCCTGCTGGACCCGGACGGCTTCCGCGTTCCGTTGTTCGGCCTGGCGTGCGCTCTCTTCGGCCGACGGCACCGGCGCGGCCAGGTCCACGCGCGCCAGATGGGTCGGATGTTCGCCACGCAGGCTGAGGTGGGTCTCGCCCACCCGGATATCCAGGCGTTCGTGCGGCGCGATGCGGGCGAGCTTGGCAGCCAGGGTGAGCTGTGCCAGCCGGTCTTCGGAGACTGCGGCTCCGGCCGGCAACCGCGCAGCCAGTTGTTGCTGCACAGAACGATACAGCGGGTGGTCGGGATGGTCGCTGACGGCGAACGGCAGCGGCCGCGCTGGAGAGCTGTCCGGTGTCGGCGCCAGACCCGCCAACCGCATCGCGGGGATCTGCGCCGGCGTATGCGCATCGGTCAGGGTCTGCGGGCTGACCGCGATGCTGCGGTATGGGTCGTCGGAGTGGAACTGCCCGCGCTTGGCCTCCCGTTCCAGGCGTACCTGGCGGGTGTCGTCCAGATCGCGCAGTTGTTCGGGGTGGTTGACGGCGCGGAAGTATGGGCCCGCGCCGGGCGCCTGGGACACCTGCATCCAGCCGCGATCGCGCTCGCTGTGGAGGTAGTAATGCGCTTGCGCGCCAATCACGTCGGGCGAGGTGTTGGCCCGCGCCTGGGTGGCTTCCAGGCGGGCGGCGCCCATGTCCGCCAGATAGTCGGCGGCCTGGCGGATGCTGGCCGGCGAACTGAAATCGGTGTGGGCATAGACCTGGCCCATGGTGAACACGCCGCGGTACAGCCCGTGCTTCTGGTTGTCGAGCATGTTGCCCCAGATGTGCTGCACGGCGACCGTGTCCTTGTCCCCGGTCATGCTCATCAGGCGGCGCGGGGTCCAGGCTTCCTTGGGGATGCCTGCATTCTCGAAGCTCTGGTCATGGACTTGCATGACGGCGATGCCGGGCAGGTTGAGGGCCAAGGACGGGCTCTCTTTGAAGGCCTTCTCCCGTTCGGCGAAATCAAGCTGCATCAGTCCGATGCCAAAGGCTTCCCAGTCGCGCTCGCTCATCTGTCGGCCGGTGCGACGGGCGAAGGCCTGGGCATGGGCGTTGGCCACCTGGCCGGGGACGTTGTCGTTGCGCACCACGCCCAGTGCCAGCAGGCCGTAGCCGTCGTTGCCGGGCACCTGCGCCAGGTAGTTCCAGTACAGTTCGCGATTTTTCTGGTCGGCGTAGTGCCTGAGGATTTCCAGGTCCTGGGGGGTCAGTCCGGGCATGTCGGTACTCTGGGGGGGCGTCAGGGGGCATGGCCGGCGTGCAGCAGGGCGCGCACGCGGTCTTCGATGCGCCGCCAGTGCGGCAGGAACACGTGGGGATAGCTCGCCGACACGTCCAGGTGCCATTCGGGGATGACGAAGCGGTGGTCACAAGATGCTCGCCAGCGATGTTGAGGGTCGTCGAACACCTCGTTGCCGCGCACGAGCAGGCCGTCGGGGATTTCCCGGGACGGGCACTTGATGACGGTGGTCGGATACCCCGCATCGCCCTGGTGCAGGTACCACTCATTGGCATTGCGGAGGATGTTCTCGCGGTCCGAGGCGGTCGGATGATAGGTCTCGAAGTAGGCCGTCACCCGCGCCAGGTCGGCGTAATACGGCGTCAGGCCGTGCAATGGTTCGCCCTGGAGGCGCAGGTCCAGGTTGCGGCGCGGGTCGGCGCGCTGCACGGGGTCGTCCGGGTTGAGGGGACTGATCCAGAAGCGCATCAACTCCTCAAGCGAAACCTTGGCGGGGTTCACGTAGCTGAGGGTGATGTTGATGGCCCGCCGCACCAGCGCCTGGTGCTCGCTGGCGACCACCCCCGGCGGCATCGGCTCCAGGCAGGGCCATTGCACGCTCAGATAGACCGCCGAACCGCGGCCCTCGGCGGGCGCATGGTTGGCCGGGCCGCTCTGGGATTTGTAGAAGTTGACCGGGATGACGAAACGCTGGGGTCCCAGCCATTCGGTCACCGGCTCGTCGGTGCGGACGCGGGTGCGCCCGCTGGGCGGGGGCAACTCGCCGTCCGCCACCATCCGGTCGACCACGCCGCCGAAGAAGGCGCGCTCGGCGGCGATTTCGTCCAGGCGGGCGCGGTCCAGGGCGATGGGGGCGCAGCGGTACTCCGGGGGCACATGGTCCTGGCGCGGCTGAACCCTCAGGTCCTCATCCGGCGGGTGGCCGGTGGGAACCGTGGGAGCGGCCGGCGTGGTGTGCGCAGTCTGCGTTGCCGGTGCCTCCAGCGACGCGTGGCTGGACTCGGCGCTGGCGTGGCC
>NZ_JBYMTH010000013.1:0-162142 GCF_057773065.1 Pseudoxanthomonas sp. 134C1 | reverse complement strand
CCACGCCCTGCTAGGACGATTCCTATAGCCCATGGCCCGGTGCCTTGTTCATCGTGGCCGGCACCGCAACACCAACGGAGCTGGCATGGGAACCGGGATGTCCACGAAACAAGCGCCAGACCAACGCGCCCTCACCAGCAGAATCCGTCGCCTGCCGGCGCTCGCGCTCGTCGTCGCGTCCGCCACCTGTGCGCAGACACCTGCCGCCTCACCGACGCCGCCGGCCCAGGAACCCGCCGCCGCGGCCTATCGCCCTCACACGCTGGACGAATTCCCGGAACTGACTCCGGAGGAAATCGGGCGGCGCTTCCTGGCCCTGGCCGACAGCCTGACGTCGTTTGACGAACTCACGCTCGACCGCCTGCACGCGGTCATGCGACTGCCGTTGACGCGCCTGCCGGACGCGCCCAGCCCCTTTTTCACGATGCACCTGCCGGCGTCCGGCTGGTACTACGGCTTTTCGTATTACACCAGCCCGGTGGACCCCGGAAACAGAATCGCCATTTACCAGTTCACCAACCGGCCCGCGGGCTGGGACCACAACGACGACCGCGCCGACATGGCGCCGGTGTGCGGCCTGGACTACCCGGCCTACGTGGCGGAACTGAAGAAGAAGGGCTTCGTGGAGCGGGAGGACCTGGCGGAATACGACTCCCCCGTGCCGCCCGCCATCTACAACGCCAAAGGAAAGCAGATTGGCTTCGAGGAGCGCCGGTTCTTCCGCCTGCCTGTCTACTTCTTTTCGCGAGGCGATGTTGGAATCGTCATCCACGAACGGCGCGAAGCCGATGCCCCGGAGGCGAAGCTGTATCACGCCTGTGTAGAGCGCATCAGCATCGGAAGAATGTACTGAGTCATGGCCCACCCCAACCCTCGATTGCAAGCCGCGATTGCTCAATTCACTGGGCAACCCGGCGTCACGTCGGAGCAGGCGGCGCAGCTGCAGGCCGCCGTCACCCGGGAGGCCGGCCTGCTGCGCCAATTGAACCAGGCCGCCGCCGACGGGCAACTCCAGGGGTTTGCCCTGCTCCAGGGCGGGGCCGCCCCCCAGCCGGCCGGCGCCTATGACAAGGCCACCGGGATGGTCTCGCTGCCGGCCACCGGCTTCCAGCCCGGCGACACGGCGCCCAGCGCCGACCTGGTCGCCACGCTGCGGGTGCAGGAGATGGCGGTGCGTTTCGCCCATGGCAGCTACGTGGACGCCGCCCACGTCACCCGGCCGGTCACCCAGGACATGCTCGTCAACCTGCAATCGGCCCTCAATGGTTCGCCGCTGCTGGCCGCCGAGCTCAAGCGGGCGGTCACGCCGCCAGGCCCCGGGCAGGCCGCCCCCTTGCAGCACTTCGCCTTGCTCAGTGGTACCTTAGCGGGCGGCACCTACAGTTCCGCGACCCGCACCATAAGCCTGCCGCCAGGCAGCCTCGCCGTGCCGCCGGCAACGTTCGCCGCGGCGGATATGACCTTCGTGCTGGGGCATGAGATTCAACACGCTTTCAACGCCCAGGACGCGCAGCGCGCCCGCGACGCCGCCTACGCGCAGGCCCGGCAGATTGCGCGCGACCGCCATCCGGTCAACGACTACACCGTCGTCGTCGGCACGGTGATTCAATCCGGGCGCGAGGACGAGGCCAAAGCGCAGATTGCCGGCTGGAATGCCCTGCTCAGCCGTGAACAACACGCAAACCCTTCCGCAAATCTGACCGATATTTGGTCGTTGGCTACGAGACCTCAAGATCGAACTGTTCGGATTCTGGATTTCGTGATGGAAAATCCTGCGGTATCCGGCCAGGCCGTGGCCCTGCCGGGTCTGTCTTTCAACCTAGACGGCAGCCTGTCGATGACGCCAACGAATGTGGCGCAAGTAGGCAAAAACTACTTCGACAAGCCGCCCAGGGGCGCACCCGGCCTGCCCGCCCGTCAGACCACCGGCCTCGGGTTCCACGGCGACTCGGACTATCCCAATTACTACGCGGCCCACGCCGTCAGCAGCATCATCGCCATCGAGCGCACCTACGCCCGCCCCATTCGCGGTGTGGTCCCACGCATGCAGATCGACATGGCAAGCCTGCGCCTGCGCGAGGACCTGATGGAACGCAACGGCATCACGATCGCGCGGGATCCAGGCACGCCACACCCCTACTACGACACCAGCCAGTCGCCGGCGGCCTTGCATCACTTCGACCATACGCACAATCCGGAGCACGCCGATGAAATCAATGCCCATCGGCACATACCGATCGCCCCAGGCGCCTGGCCAGGAGCCCACGGAGACGTTCACTGGCATGACAACGACGCTCCCTTTTCCCGGACAGGGCAGGATGTCCCGTCATCGCCTGCCGTTCCGGAACAGGCCGTGTCACGACAGCGACATCCCCTGGTCGCCCAGTATTTCGCCGCGCTGGAAGCCGGCGACGAACACACCGCACGGACCGCTTCGATGGCCTACGCCACGCCTGAGCGCTGGCAGGGGATGCAGGCCACGGCGGAGCAGCGGATCCTGGAACAACACCGGCAATTGCCAGGCCGGGACAATCCCCTCTTCGGGCAAGCAATGATGCAATTGGAAAAGCTTGGGCCGCAGGCCGGCGGATATCTGGACCGTGTGCAGATGGAACAGATGGCCGGGGTCATCGCCTGTCAAGCCAAGCTGCATCGCCTGCCCCGCATCGATGCGCTGACGCCGAGCGGAGACGGCCAGACGCTGCTGGCCGCTTCAACCCACCCGAACAACCCTTCGCACGTCAACCGTGCTGTCATTGACATGGCACAGGCCACGACACAGCCCCTGGAACAAAGCCTGCGGCAACTCACGACTGAAACACTGCGCCAACAACAAGAGCAAGCCCTGTTCCAGCCCCAGACACGGTCGATGGAAGCGACACGAACGGGTTTTTCACGATGATGCCGCGGCGGAAAAAGTGACATGAGCGAAACCACCCGGGATACCCTGGCACAGATGGCGCTGGCCGCCGGACGGCTGGAAACCTTGATTGTCCGCTTGCAGCAACAGGCCGTGCAGGCGCAGGCGGCACTGCAAGCGACCCGCGAGCAGGAAGAGACCCGATTCAGGCAGGCCATGGGGATGCAATTCCAGGATTTGCAGCAGCGACTGGAAGCGGCACTGCGCCCCAGGGTGGCATGGACCTGGAAGGTCATCACCGTGCTGGCCGGCTTTTCGGTGCTGCTGCTGATGGGATATGGGCTGCTGGTGAAACAGGCCGATGCACGGCTGCGCGCCGCGCAGGCGCGCGCGGATGCCATAGAAGTGAAGGCTGAAATCCTGGAAGCGTCGCGGCATATCGAAATCACATCCTGCGGCGGTCACCCCTGCATCAGGATCGACCGGGAAACGCCCACCTGGAAGAGCAGAGGCCGCGAGTACATCCTTGTGCATGGACAGCCCGGCAGGGAGCAGCGCAAGCAGCCATAGACTGCCAGCGCTGAACCAGGCTGGGCATCACGCCCATGCCGCACATCGCCCCGGATCTCGGCGAGTTCCACTTCCGCCCTCCTGTTCGAAGGCGTCAACGAAGGCTCCGACGACGAGTAGCTGGCCTCGCTGGGCTGAGCCCGCGTTCCCGAGCGGCGGCGGACCCCTCAGTCGCCGCCATCGCGCCCTGCCGCCATTCCATGGCGGTGAGGTCGCGCATCCCGCACCTGCGTCCGCCCGCGCGGTTGCGGCGCCTTCGTGCCGATTGCTAGGCTCGCCACGGTCCACCGTTGCGGAGTCCGTCATGAAGCTGGCCGTTTCGCTGTTCCTGTCTTCGCTGCTCCTCGTGTCCGGCGTCGCCACCGCCGCGCAGCCGGCGCCGTCAACGCGCCCGGCGGGCTATTTCGACAACACAGGACGCGACGACGTGTTGTCCGGCGGCGCCCGCATGATCCCGATCCACACGCCGGTCGGCGACTTCAAGGTCTGGACCAAGCGGGTCGGCAACAATCCGCGCATCAAGCTGCTCCTGCTGCACGGCGGTCCCGGCGCCACCCACGAGTACTTCGAGGCCTTCGACAGTTTCCTGCCCGCGGCGGGCATCGAGTACTACTACTACGATCAGCTCGGTTCCGCCTACAGCGACCAACCCGATGATCCGCGCCTGCTGGACACCGCGCGATTCGTCGAGGAAGTGGAGCAGGTCCGCCAGGCGCTGAAGCTGGACAAGGACAACTTCTACCTGCTCGGCCACTCGTGGGGCGGCATCCTGGCGATGGAGTACGCGCTCAAGTATCCGCAGCACCTCAAGGGCCTGATCATCTCCAACATGATGTCCAGCATTCCCGCGTACAACGACTACGCGCACAAGGTGCTGGAACCGAAGATGGACCCCGCCGCGCTGGCGGAGATCAAGCAACTGGAGAAGGACAAGCGCTTCGACGATCCACGCTACATGGAACTGCTGCAGCCACACTACGAAGCGCATGTCCTGCGCATGCCCGGCGCGCAATGGCCGGAGCCGGTCAACCGTTCCTTCGCCCACATCAACAAGAAGGTGTACGTGCCCATGCAGGGTCCCAGCGAGCTGGGCGCCAGCGGCATCCTGGCCGACTGGGACCGGACCGCCGATCTCGGGAAGATTCCGGTGCCCACCCTCGTCATCAGCGCGCGCCACGACACCATGGATCCGGACTACATGGAAATGATGAGCAAGCGGCTGCCGAAGGGCCGCTACCTGTTCTGTCCGGAAGGCAGCCACATGGCGATGTACGACGACCAGGCCACCTACGTGAACGGGCTGATCGATTTCCTGCTTGATACCGACGCGGGTCGCTGATCCGAAACACCGTCCTGTGGGAGCGGCGTGAGTCGCGGAATGGCTGGCGGCAATATCGCGAATCGCGACTTGCGTCGCTCCCGCAGGCAAGCGTCAATCCTCGTAAAGCTCCAGCGGCAAATCGTCCGGATCCGCGAAAAAGGTGAATCGCCGCCCGGTGAATTCATCCACCCGGATCGGCTCCACCGCCACGTCATGCGTTTCCAGATGGGCAACGGCGGCGTCGAGGTCCGCCACCCGCAGCGCCAGATGGCGCAGCCCGCAGGCCTCGGGACGGGACACGCGCGCCGGTGGCGAGGGAAACGAGAACAGTTCGATTTGGACGTGTTCGTCCACCCGCAGATCCAGCTTCCAGGAGTCGCGCGCCTCGCGGTAATGCTCCGCAATCACTTCCAGTCCCAGCACCTCGACATAGAAACGCCGCGAACGCGGATAGTCCGAAGCGATGATGGCGACGTGATGGATGCCGATAAGTTTCATGCAGACCATTCTATCCCTGCGTCCTGTGGGAGCGACGCAAGTCGCGAACTCTCACCAGATATCGCGATCCTTGAGCAAGCGGTCGCAACTTGTGTCGCCCCCACAACGGGGTGATACCGTTAGTGCGCCGCCGCCGCCTCCGCGCCCGCCGTACCGGCCGCGGGATGCTTGCCGCTCTGCATCATCAACACCAGCGGCATCGAGACCAGGGTCAACAGCATCATCAGCTTGAAGTCGTTGAGATAGCCGATCGCCGCCGACTGCCGCATCACCTCGACGTTGAGCAGCGCGGCGCCGCTCACGGTATCCGGATTCCACATCGGCGGCAGCAGCGTGGTCTCGGCGCCGAAGGCGGGGATGCGCGCGCCAATCTCGGCGTGGTTGATCTGGCCGGCACGCGACAGCAGCGTCATCACCACCGAAATGCCGACCGACGAGCCGATATTGCGGACCAGGCTGAAAAGCCCGGCCGCCTCGGTGCGCTGGTGGGGTTCGAGGGTGGCATAGGCGACCGTCGAAATCGGTACGAACACCAGTCCCAGCCCCAATCCCTGGATGACGCCCAGCCAGACAATGGCCGACATCGACGCGGTCGGACCGAACTGGGTCATGCCGTGCAGCGAGAGCACCATCAGGCCCATGCCGATCAGGATCGGTCCACGCGCATCCACACGCCCCAGCAGGCGCCCGACCACCATCATGCTGAGCATCGTGCCGACACCACGCGGCGCCAGCACCAGACCGATGGTCAGCACCGGGTAGTTCATCAGCGTGCTCAGATAGGGCGGCAGCAGCGCGAGGGTCGCGAACAGCACGATGCCGACGATGAAGATCAACGCGCAGCCGACCGCGAAGTTGGCGTTCTTCAGCAGGCCGAGATCCAGCAGCGAATGCTCGCGATGGCGCCACCACCACAAGGCATAGGTATACAGCGCGAGGAATGCCAGCGCCGCCTCGATCTGGATCTCCAGGCTGTCGAACCAGTCCTCGCCCTGTCCGCGATCCAGGAACAGCTGCAGCGCGCCGATGCCCAATGCCAGCAGGCCCAGTCCGATACCGTCGAGCGGACGCTCGTGCGGCTGATCCTTCTTCACGCTGGCGAGGATGCCGATGAGGGCGAGGATGCCGATCGGCAGGTTGATCAGAAACACCCAATGCCAGCTGTAGTTCTGGGTCAGGAAGCCACCCAGCGGCGGGCCGAGGATGGGGCCGACCATGATGCCCATGCCCCACATCGCCATCGCCGCGCCGTGCTTCTCCTTGGGAAAGGCATCCAGCAGCAGCGACTGCGAGATCGGCACCAGCGAGGCGCCGAACACGCCCTGCAGGACCCGGTAGAACACCATCTCGCCGATCCCGGTGGCGATGCCGCACAGCAGCGAGGCCACGGTGAAACCGCCCACCGCGATGATCAGCAGGCGACGCCGGCCCAGCCGGCCGGCCAGCCAGCCGGTGACGGGCGTCAGGATCGCGGCGGCCACGATGTAGCTGGTCAGCACCCACGACACCTGGTCCTGGGTCGCCGACAGCGAGCCCTGCATGTCGGGCAGCGCGACATTGGCGATGGTGGTGTCCAGCGCCTGCATCAGCGTCGCCAGCATCACCGACACCACCAGCAGAGTGCGGTTGCCGTTCGCGTCGTTGTTCTTCAATCGGCTGATCATGGCATCACGGCCCGCGGGTGGCCGCGGCGCCAGCGGGCGGCCACGGCCTGGAATCAGGAGTCATCCCGGAGCGCCGCGGAACCCACCACGACTCCACCACAGCGCCGCGATACGATCCGCAGACGCCCGGAATGACGAAAACTTCGGAAATCAGCGCGCCGCCGTCGCCTTGCCGGCGTGACCACCACCATCCGCTTCGCGCAGATCGACCTTGACGTCGGCGCTCATGCCTGCGCGCAGTTGCGGCGCATCCTGCTTGTCGGCGCCGTCAATCTCCAGCCGGACCGGAATGCGCTGCACGATCTTCACCCAGTTGCCGGTCGCGTTCTGCGGCGGCAGCACGCTGAACTCGGCGCCGGACGCCGGCGCGATCGAGGCCACGTGCGCCTTCCATTTCACACCCGGATAGGTATCAACCTCGATGGTCGCCGGCTGGCCGACACGCATCCGGGTCAGCTCGGTTTCCTTGAAGTTGGCTTCCACCCAGATCGGATTGGTCGCGACCAGCGGCATCGCGGTCTGGCCGACGTTGATGTATTCGCCGACCTGCAGGTCGTGCAGGCCGATGATGCCGTCGACCGGCGCGCGCACTTCCGCGTGCGCCAGATCCAGCCGGGCCTTGGCCAGCATCGCCAGCGCACCGCGATAGCCCGGCAGTTCCTGCAGGGGCGTGCGCGCGCTGCCGCTCAGCGCGGCGTTGGCTTCCGATTCCGAAGCTATCGCGTCGGCAAGATCGGTCCTCGCCTCGGCCACGGCATGGCGCGCGTCGTCCAGCATCTTGCGCGAGACCAGTTGTTGGCCGGCGAGCTGCTGCATGCGGGCCAGATCACGCTGCGCCCAGGCCAGGGTTTCCCGCTTGGCCGATACCGACGTGCCCGCGCCGGTCACCTTGGCGCGGCTGGCGCTGGCCGTGTTCGCGACATAGGCCAGGGTGGCTTCGTTCTGTGCGAGCGCGATCTGCAACGGCTCGGGATCGATGCGGAACAGCAGGTCGCCCTTCTTCACCGCCTGGTTCTGGGTCACCGCCACTTCCACCACCCGGCCGCCGACCTGCGGTGCGATGAGGATGCGCTCGGCCTTGATGTAGGCGTTGTCGGTGCCGACCTCGCGACTGGACACCATCCATTCCCAGCCGAAGAAACCGATGACCGCGGCCGGTGCGGCAATCCACAGCCAGACCGGCACGCGCCGGCGTTTGGGAGATGCGGGAGTGGCCGCCTGCTCGGCGGCGGCATTGATCTTGGTGGTCATGGTGGTGGGGTCAGGACTTGCGCAGGGAGGACTCGCCGCGGCTGGCGCGGTCGAGCTGGGAAAGGGTTTCGCGGATCTGGGACAGCACCTTCAGCGTGGTCTGCAGTTCGCCTGCCTCGACCTCTGCGAGGCTGTCCTCGCGCAGACCGGTGGCCACGCCCTCGATCAGATCCATCAGTTCGTTCGACTGCGGCGACAGATGCAGCCGCCAGCAGCGGCGATCGGCGGGATCGTTGCGGCGCTCGACGAAACCGGCCTTCTGCAGGCGATCGACCACCCGGCCGACCGCGATCGGTTCCATATCCATCACATCAGCCAGCGCCGCCTGGGTCAGCCCTTCGTTCTGATGGATGCGCTTGAGCGCGCGCCACTGCACCCGGGTCAGACCCAGGTGCGCGGCGCGCCGATCGAACACCCGGCCGTACAGGCGGCTGAGGTCGGCAATCAGATAGCCGAGGGAGGCGGGGGACACCGGGTCATGGGGCTCGCTCATGGCTGCCTATGATATAGCTGCCTAGGCAACAATATAGAGGGATGCCAGTTTTCTTGAACGGACGTTCAGCTTGAAGAGCCCTTGGACTCTCGGGACGGAAAAAGAAAAACGCCGGCTTGTGGCCGGCGTTTCCGGGGCTTTCTATTGGAATCCCGGTTCGCCGAGCGGGCTCGGCGCCACAGGGCTCAGCCTTCCCACTTGCCCAGCGCGGCCAGGCCATTGTCCTTGGCGCGCGCATAGACGGTGGACTGGGCCTTGGCGAAGTTGCCCTTCAGATCCTCGGACCACAGCTTCAGCGCGGCCTGCTGCATGGCGCGGCCATACGAGAACGACAGCGGCCACGGCAGTGCGCCCAGACGGTTCATCGCGTCCAGATGCGCGGTGGCGTCCTCGTCGCTCTGGCCGCCGGACAGGAACACGATGCCCGGCAGGATCGCCGGCACCGTGCTCTTCAGACACATGACGGTGGATTCGGCGACTTCCTCGACGTCGGCCTGATCCGGGCAGTCCTTGCCGGGAACGACCATCGAAGCCTTCAGGATGGTCCCTTCCAGCAGCACGTTGTGCTCGTACAGGGCGGCGAACAGCGAACGCAGCACCGCTTCGGTGACCTCGTAGCAGGTCTGGATGTCGTGCTCGCCATCCATCAGCACTTCCGGCTCCACCATCGGCACCAGCCCGGCTTCCTGGCACAGCGCGGCATAGCGCGCCAGCGCGTGCGCGTTCGCCTCGATGCAGGTGCCGGTCGGGATGTCCTCGCCGATGTTGATCACCGCGCGCCACTTGGCGAAACGGGCACCCAGCGCGTAGTACTCCTTCAGGCGATCACGCAGGCCGTCCAGGCCTTCGGTGACCACTTCGCCCGGGCAGCCGGCCAGCGGGTGGGTGCCCTTGTCGACCTTGATGCCCGGGATGATGCCGTGCTGGGCCATGTACTTGGCGAACGGCACGCCGTCCTTGGTCGACTGGCGGATGGTCTCGTCGTACAGGATGGCGCCGGAAATGTAGTCGCTCAGCTTGGGCGTGGTGAGCAGCAGCTCGCGATAGGCGCGGCGGTTTTCCTCGGTGTTCTCGATGCCCACGCCGGCGAAACGCTTGGCGATGGTGCTGGTGGATTCGTCGATCGCGATGATGCCCTTGCCCGCGGCCACCATGGCCTGGGCGGTTTCGGCAAGCTGTTCGATGCTCATGTGGGTCCTGGAGGAGCGGCGGGAAAGATACCAATTATAGCCCAATCGATGGAGCGGCTTGGGCCACGGAAAATCTGCAAACGGTTACAAGCATGGCGTAACAACGGAGTGACGATTCAGTCCAAAGCGGACTCCTCCGCTTCCAACCGACCATAACGCCACCGGTGCACGAGCCGGGCCAGGCCAGGTCCCTGAAGCAGGAAAACACCTGCCAACCCGGCTTCGATCAACAACGTCAAGCCCTGTACCGCCAACGGCTCGCTTGCACCGTCCAGTTGCAGGTAGCCAACGCTCGAACGAGACAGCATGACCCATTGGCTCAATAGCGGCGCCACGTCGCGCAGCACCTGGAACAGGAAGTAGGCGCCGATGATCGAGAACGCCAGCCCCAGCCAGGTGCGCGCTTCGATCCGGCTCTCGAACACGGGTTCCTGCGGTCGTGCCAGCGCCAGACGCGCCAGCTTGTCGGCGAACAGCCAGGCCAGACCCAGCACCAACGCCGGCAGCAGAATCCCCGCCAGGCCCAGCCAGATCGCATCGCCTTCGTATGCACCATCGCGCATGGCGATCATCAGGCCGGGAACCATCAGCAGAAGGGAGGCGGAGAACCACACCACGACGGCGCGAATCGCGACGCACAGCAGCGTGTAGGCATTGGTCCTGGTCATGGACTCCGCTTCCATTCGTTGGGCGAGTGCGTGCAGCCTCGCCCGAATGGAGGGTAATTACAACTCGCCCAGACCCTCGGCCTGTCCCTGCATGCCGATCTGCAGCAGGCGCAGGGTGTTGGTGGCGCCATGCTTCTCCATGTGATCGCCGCTGGTGAAGATGATGCGGTCGCCCTCGGACAGCAATTGGCGGTCGTACAGGCAGCGCATCGCCTCGCGCGCGGCTTCGCGCGGCGCCAGCCCGCGGCTGTCGAACGCGATCGGGAACACGTCGCGCATCATCGCCATCCGCCGGCGCGCGCCATCATGGCGGGAGAACGCATACACCGGCGCGCGCGCGCGGAAGCGCGACAGGTAGCGGGCGGTGCCGCCGGACTCGGTCATCGCGACGATCGCGCGAACGCCGATGTGCTCGGTCAGGAACATGGCGGCCATCGCGATCGCCTGATCGGCGCGCGCCAGATCGCGCGGCGCCTTCTCGAAGTCGGTATCGGTCTCGAACTGCTTTTCCGCGCCCAGGCAGATGCGCGCCATCGCCTCGACCGCCTTGACCGGATAGCTGCCGGCGGCGGTTTCCGCGGACAGCATCACCGCATCGGTGCCATCGATGACCGCGTTGGCCACGTCCAGCACTTCGGCGCGGGTCGGGATCGGATTGTCGACCATCGATTGCAGCATCTGGGTCGCGGTGATCACGACGCGGTTGCGCGCCAGCGATTCGCGGATGATCTTCTTCTGCAGACCGGGCAGTTCGGCGTCGCCGATTTCCACGCCCAGATCGCCACGCGCCACCATGACCACGTCGCTGGCTTCGACGATCTCGGCCAGGTTATCGATCGCCTCGGTACGCTCGATCTTCGACACCAGCGCGGCATCGCTGCCGTGTTCGCGCGCGATCCGGCGCGCTTCGTTCATGTCCTCGGCGTTGCGGCAGAACGACACCGCGATGAAGTCCACGCCGATCTCGGCGACGATCGCGATGAGTTCCTTGTCGCGCTCGGTCAGCGCGCCCAGCGACAGGCCGCCGCCGAGCTTGTTCAGTCCCTTGCGGTCCGACAGCACGCCATCGTTGAGCACGGTGGTGATGATGCGTTCGCCATCGACCTGCTCCACCCGCAACTGCATCAGGCCGTCATCGAGCAGCAGCGTATCGCCGTGGGTCACGTCGCCGGGCAATCCCAGATAGCTCACGCCGACCTGGGAAACGTCGCCGGCAGGCGCGTTGGCGCTGGCCACCAGGTCGAAGCGCGCGCCCGCCTTGAGCACGATCTTGCCTTCGGCGAAACGCTCGATGCGGATTTTCGGCCCCGGAAGATCCGCCAGGATGCCGACCTCGGCCCCGGCGCGCTGCGCTGCCGCGCGCACCGCGGCGGCACGCTTGGCCTGGCCGGAGGGATCCCCATGGGAGAAGTTCAGGCGAACCACGTTGACGCCGGCACGGAACAGCTCGTCAAGCACGCCCGGCGGGTCGGTGGCCGGTCCGAGGGTGGCGAGGATCTTGGTGCGGCGCTGGCGTTCGATCATTGGTACGGTTCCCTGAATTGGCGCAAACGCTACCACACCGTGCGCATGCTGCAATGCTGGTGACGGCAACGACGGAAACCGTACGTCGGAGACTGCGTGCCCGCGCGGGAAGGAATCCATTGAAACCGCTGTTTTCATGCGGTTTCGCGCGCATCAGTGATGCGCCGATACTGGTATTTTTTTGGTCTCGTGAGTGCGTCGCCATGCTGCGATCGCACCCCGGTTTGCGCGCCCGCACACGGGCGGGCGCGGTACTCAGGCGAGCAGCGCGCGCAGTTCCGCGGGCATCGCGGCGAGCCGATCCGCACCGGCCTGGCGCAGTTCCGCTTCGCCACCGAATCCCCACAACACGCCGATGTTGCGCATGCCGTGGTGGCGCGCGCCATCGATATCCATGTGGCGATCGCCGATCATCCAGCACTGCGCGGGCGACAGCGACAGGCGGCGCATGGCCTCGGCGATCAGCTCCGGCTTGTGGCTGAGGCTGCCATCGATGGTGGAACCGATCACGTCCTCGAAACGATGGCCGAACGGCAGGTGGTCGATGATCTTGCGCGCGTGCGGTTCATTCTTCGCGGTGACGATGGCCAACCGGTGTCCCCGCGCATGCAGCATCTCCACCGTTTCGCCGATGCCCTCGTAGACATCGTGCTCGGCCCAGCCATGCGACTCGAAGCGCGTACGGTAATGATCGACGGCCAGCTCGACCTGTTGCGGATCCTTAAGCAACGGGCCAAAGCTGGTGCGCAGCGGCGGACCGATCCACCGGCGCAGTTCCGTCTCCGGCGGAATCGGATGCCGCATCTGCTCCAACGCATAGGCCACGCAGCGGGTGATCCCGACGGCGGAATCGATCAGGGTGCCGTCGAGATCGAAGAACAGGGTATCGCGCGTCACGAGCCGCGGGCCTCCAGCGCGGCCACGGCCGGCAAGGTCTTGCCTTCCAGGAATTCCAGGAACGCACCGCCACCGGTGGAGATGTAGCTCACCTTGTCGGCGATACCGTACTTGTCGACCGCGGCCAGGGTGTCGCCGCCACCCGCGATCGAGAACGCCGACGATCCCGCGATCGCGTGCGCCAGTGCCTCGGTGCCCTTGCCGAACGCGTCGAATTCGAACACGCCGACCGGGCCGTTCCACACCACCGTGCCCGCCGAACGGATCAGTTCCGCGTAGCGCTGCGCGGTCTGCGGACCGATGTCGAGGATCAGGTCATCCGCGGCCACCGCGTCGACGGCCTTCACCTCGGCCGGCGAAACCGCCTTGAATTCCTTCGCCACCACCACGTCGGACGGCAGCGGGATGTCGGCGCCACGCGCCTTGGCGTCGGCATCGATTTTGCGCGCGGTATCGAGCAGATCCGGCTCGTGCAGCGACTTGCCGACCGCATGGCCGGTGGCCGCGATGAAGGTGTTGGCGATGCCGCCGCCGACGATCAGCTGATCCACCTTGCCGACCAGGTTGGACAGCAGTTCCAGCTTGGTCGAGACCTTGCTGCCGGCGACGATCGCCAGCAGCGGGCGCGCCGGCTTGTCCAGCGCCTTAGCCAGGGCGTCGAGCTCGGCCATCAGCAACGGTCCGCCAGCGGCTACTTTCGCGAAGCGGATGACGCCATGGGTGGAGGCCTGCGCGCGGTGCGCCGTACCGAACGCATCCATCACGAATACATCGCACAGCGCGGCGTATTGCTTCGACAGCGCTTCGTCGTCCTTGCCCTCGCCCAGGTTCATGCGGCAGTTCTCCAGCAGCACGACCTGACCGGGCTTCACATCGACACCCTCGACCCAGTCGCGCACCAGCGGCACATCCACGCCCAGCAGTTCCGACAGGCGCGCGGCCACCGGCGCCAGCGAATCGGCCTCGCTCCATACGCCCTCCTTGGGGCGTCCCAGATGCGAGGTGACCATCACCGCCGCGCCCTGCTCCAGCGCGTGCTTCAGCGTCGGCAGCGACGCGGTGATGCGCTGTTCGGAGGTGATCCGGCCGTCCTCTATCGGCACGTTGAGATCCTGGCGGATCAACACGCGCTTGCCGGCGAGGTCGAGGTCGGTCATGCGGACGATGGACATGGGCATTCCTTCGGGGCGGGGAAAGACGCCTATTGTCCCGGCTGCGCGCAGGCGCCGCAAACCGCGGGCCTCAACCCGCGGGCGGCGGCTTGCGCAGCAGGCTGAAAGCGAATCCCGCCACCAGCAGGGCGCCGGCCACGAGCAGGCCCCACAGCAACCAGGCCTTCCAGTCGCGCTGCGGCGGCGCGGGCGTCAGCGCCGCATCTCCGGCCACGACCCGGGCCGGCCCGAGCGTCGCCAGCGCCGGTTGCCACGCGGCACCATGCTGTTGCCGAAGCGCGGCCACCAGCTCCACCAGGGGCGCGTCGTCACGCCGGGTGCGCGCGCTTCCGGCCGCAAGGGTGAACGGCGCCTCGCCCTGCGCAACGAACACCAGCGTCTCGGGCCGGTAGCCCAGACGCAACCGCGGCGTCTCCACCGCGACGCCGCGCGCGGCGGTCAGTCGCCAGTGGCGGTCCCGGCGCATGCCATCCAGCGCCTGCGGCGGCGAGGCATCGGTGCGCCCGCCGGATTGCAGGCGATAAGCCACCCACGGCGCCGCGGCCTGGCGCCACGGCGCCGTGGTCGCATCCCGGGATTCCAGGGTCCACGATTGGGTGCTGTTGCCGGGCAACCGCACGTCCGCGCGTTCGATCGGGAAACGGCCGGGCAGGCTGAATTCGTAATGCACCGTGCCGTTCGGATCCTCGCCGCGGGTCGCCGGCAATTCCTGCCAGGCCCACGCCGGTTCGCTGCCGGCCTGCGCCAGCTCGGCCTCGATGCGTTCCAGGCGCAGGGCCGGATTCGCGGCCAGCGGTACCAGTCGCAGGTAGCGCGCTTTCGCCGTCGCCACTTCGATGCGATCGCGCACGACCCGCTGGCCCTGATTCTCCAGTTCGACCAGGTGCGCTTCGTCCTGCACGCTCCGCCAGTCACGGAGATTGTCGGAGGCCAGCACCTGGTAGGCGCGATCGAACGGTGCCTGTCCCGCGGCCCAGTGAATCCGCAGCGCGATCGGCGCCGACGTCAGCCGGCTGGCATCGATCAGGATGCCGCCATCCCGCGCATCCGTGCCGCGCAGTTCGACCCGGCGCAGACTGCCATCGGTGGCGATCTCGCTGATCGCGGCGATGTCGCGCGAGGCCGCGCCGGTCATCGCCGGCAGTGGAAACCACGGCAACGCTTCAAGCCGCGCGGGCGCGACCTCCGGCCGGACCGGATCGAACAGCGCGGCCGGTACCGGCCGGCCGCGTACATCGAACACCTCCAGATCACGCAGTCCGGACGACTGCACCTGCCGGTAGATCGCCTCGTCGAGCACCACCCGATAGGCGCCCGCCTCCGCTTCGGATGCGGTCAATGGCCACTCGCGCGCGTAGTCGCTGCGGGAGCCCGCCAGGGCCACCACGGGCAGGAGCGACAGCAACAGTCCCCGCGCGGTGCGTGATGCGATCGGATTCATGCGCGTTCTTCCTCGTTTTCCAGGGTGGCCGGGCGCGGCGGCGCCGGCGCCAGATAGCCCACGACCGTGCACAGCAGGCCGTAGGCGATGAAGGACGCGATGCCCAGCACATCGCCCAGGTTGCCGCGGTCCACCAGGATCAGCTTCACCAGCACCACGCCCATCAGCACCGCGCCAGCCAGCCACAGGCCGCGCTGGCCGCGCCGCGACCCGGCGATCCAGCCGAGCACGCCCAGCACGCTCCATACAACCGTCAGGCTGGTCTGGGCCAGGCCGGTCGAAATCAGGTTGCCGTTCCAGGCCACGCTCCCCCAGTGATGCACCGCATGCAGCACGATCGAGGTGATCAGCACGAAGCCGAGCAACGCCAGCACCATCGGCCGCCGCTCCCGCAGAAGCGCCGGCGCCTGCGGCGACCAGACCCAGCAGGCGAACAGCACAAAGGCGGCCAGTTGCGCCAGCTCCAGCGGATTGATCAACGGGATCCACGGCAACGGCGCGGCGCTGCCGGCCAGCCACAGGGACCACAGTCCGGCGACGCCGATGATCAGGAACAGCACCGTCAGCAGCCTGTCGCGATAACCGTTGAACCGTTCGCCCAGCGGCGCCGCCAGCCAGGGCCAGCGGAACAGACCCAACGCGGCCGCGACGAGCCACGGCAGCGCAACGCCCAGCGCGCGCCAGCCCTCGGCGAGTTCGAAGTGCCCGCCCGTCCATTCCAGCAGCATCGACAGGACCGACGGCCATACCAGCAGCCAGACGAACTGCGCCCATCCGGCCAGCGCATGCTCGCTCGAACGCAGACACAACAGGCTGCGCACGCCCAGTACCGCGTAGACCAGCCATGCCAGCGCGCCGTGCCCGCCAAATGGCTGGTCGTGCGCCTGCGCCTGCGCCAACGCCAGCGGCAAGGCGGCGGCCAGACCCAGCAGGGTGGTCGTCGCCAGCGCGGCCGCGGGACGGCGGCGATGCACTTCGGCGGCGATCCAGCCGGTGATGGCGATCAGTGCGAGCACCGCGTCGGCACGCGCATCCCAGGCGATGAACCGGCCAATCTCGTTGACCGTCGTGCCCAGCCACCAGGCCAGACCCCACAGGTAGAAGACCAGCGCGGGCATCTGCCTGGCGTGCGCACGCAATACCCACGCGCTCGCCAGTCCCGCCAGCGCGATCAACAACGCGCCCATGAACTGCGGGTTGGCGATCGCGGTGGCCGGCGCCAGCCGCTCCATGCCCACCACGAAGGCGAACGCCGCCAGCAATTGCAGGCCCGTGCCGCTGATCAGCGGCAAACGGCGTTGCTGCCGCAGTCCCAGCCAGACCAGCGCCGCGCCTTCCAGCGCGAACACGCTGGCGGTGGCGTGCGCGGACAAGGCCAACGGGACCGCCAGGGTGGCGAAACCCACCGCCAGCACCGCATAGGACGGCACCATCCGCTCGAAACCGCCGCGTCGCCGCAGGGCCGCCGCCAGCAACGCGTACAGCGCCGCCAGTCCCAGCGCATTGAAGGCCAGCGGCAGGCGGTCACCGTGCAGCAATCCGGCTTGCAGCGAGAACGCCACCAGCGGTGTGCCGAACACCAGACAGCCTTCCACCAGCCCCCGTCGCCCTTCCGGTTGCCGGCGCGCGTACAGCAGCGGAATGATCAGGTAGAACGCGAAGAACAGCAGCAGGAACGGCTCGGTCGTGGCGAACTTGGACGGCGCGTAGTCGAACACGCCCCAGGCCGTGCCGATGCCGAAGGTGAAGGCGAATCCCAGCAGGTTGAGGATGCGCCAGGGTTTCCACCAGGCCACGCCGAGAATGGCCGCGTTCAACACGGCGTAGTACGAGAACAGCGCGACATGGTTGCCGCTGCCGGTGGACAGCCAGATCGGCGCCAGGAAGCCGGCGAGGATCGCGAACACGGCCAGCGCCTTCGCGTTCTGCAGCACCGCCAGCGCGCCGGCACCCGCGATCAGGATGACGCTCAAGGCAAAGGCAGGTAAGGGCTCCAGCAATTCATAACGCTTGAACGCCGCGAACACCGTCAGCAACAGGATGCCGATGGCGCCGCCCTGCAACGACAGCGCGAAGCTGCGGTTGCTTTCGCGCTTGCGCCAGGCGAACACCAGCGCCGCCAGCGAGGCCGCCGCGATACCGGCAAGGCGCAGTTCGATCGGCAGGCGCAACCAGCCCTGGTCGCTGGCGTACTTCAACAACGCCGCCACGCCCGCGAACAGCACCAGCACACCGATCTTGACCGGCACGTTGCCGACGGTGAACCAGCGCTTGACCGCGCGCAGGCCCAGGCTGATCACATCCGGACGCGGTGGCTCGGCGGGTGCCGGGGGCGTGCGTGGCCGCGGGGGCGCTTCCGGCGCGGCGGATGCGGGCGCCGTGTTCGCGGAAACGGGTGGCAGCGGCGGCGGTACCGGCGCGGCGGCGCGCGGCGGCGGTGTTCCCGGAGAAGGTTGCGGCGAAGTCGCTCGCGTCAGCTCCGCGAGCGTGGGCGAGGCTGCGTCGTCGCTCTGCGACGCCGGTCGGACGCGCTCGCGGACGGGAATGTCGGCACGGGCGTCCTGTGCCATCCCGGCCGCCGCCGCGTTCCGCAGGCCATCCAGTTGCTGCTCCAGCGCCCCCACCCGCCGCTTCAATCCAGCGATGGATACCAGCGCCAGGATCAACAACACCGGAACCGCCAACACGATCAGGCCGATCAGGACCAGCAATCCCGCCAAGTCATCCATTTCCTGTCCTCGTCAAGAAGCCGCGCCGGGCAGACGCCTTCGGCGCATGGCATCCCGCAGCGTCCGGCAAAGCCGGGGCCATTGCAAGAAGCTGGCCCCCGGTCGCCTCCCGTTGTCCGGCGGGTATAGCACGGCGCTACCTGGGTAGGGCGGCGCGCGGAGACGTCCCGGGTCAGCCGCCGCCGGGGCCAGTCATCGGGACCGGCCCGTCGGCGCGGAACAGGCGGCGCGGAACACGCTGTGCAGAAACGCGGAAGGCGCCCGCAGGCGCCTTCGCGTATATGGCCTTCGGAAACGCGGCTTACTTGCCGGCGACCACGCGGACCATCTCCAGGCACTTGTTGGAATAGCCCCATTCGTTGTCGTACCAGCTGACCAGCTTGACGAAGGTGCCATCCAGGGCGATGCCGGCATCGGCATCGAAGATCGAGGTGCGGGTGTCGCCGCGGAAATCGGTGGCGACCACCTTGTCCTCGGTGTAGCCGAGGATGCCCTTCAGCGCGCCTTCGCTCTGCGACTTCATCTCGGCGCAGATCTCGGCGTAGGTGGCGGGCTTCTCGAGTTCGCAGGTGAGATCCACGACCGACACGTCGCTGGTCGGCACGCGGAAGCTCATGCCGGTCAACTTCTTGTTGAGTTCCGGGATCACCACGCCGACCGCCTTGGCCGCACCGGTGCTGGAGGGAATGATGTTCTCCAGGATGCCGCGGCCACCACGCCAGTCCTTGTTGGACGGGCCATCGACGGTCTTCTGGGTGGCGGTGGCCGCATGCACGGTGGTCATCAGGCCGCGCTTGATGCCCCACTTGTCATGCAGCACCTTGGCCAGCGGCGCCAGGCAGTTGGTGGTGCACGAAGCATTGGAGATGATCGCTTCGCCCTTGTAGGTCTTGTCGTTGACGCCGTAGACGAACATCGGCGTGTCGTCCTTGGACGGCGCCGACAGGATCACCTTCTTCGCGCCGGCATCCAGGTGCTTCTGCGCGGTGGCCTTGTCGAGGAACAGGCCGGTCGATTCGATCACCACCTCGGCGCCGACTTCATCCCACTTGAGGTTGGCCGGATCGCGTTCCTGGGTCAGGCGGATCTTCCTGCCGTTGACGACCAGGGTGTTGCCCTCGACCTTGACGTCGCCCTTGAAGCGGCCGTGCACGGAGTCGTATTGCAGCATGTACGCCAGGTAGTCCGGTTCCAGCAGATCGTTGATGGCGACGATTTCGATGTCGTCGGCGAAGTTCTGCACGGCGGAACGCAACACGTTGCGACCGATACGGCCGAAGCCGTTGATACCAACCTTGATCGACATTGCTCGGGACTCCTGCGGCCGCGCCCGGCGCGGCGGGGTTGACGGGACCCCCATTCTATCAGGGCCAGCGCGACTCACATTCCCCTCTCCGGGCCATGCCCTCGCATACCGCCCCCCACCCGTACGTGAACACCGGAACTCACATATTTCCGGACATTGATCCGGATCAAGGCGGGGATCCGGGATGGCGCAGACACTGGCGCCCGTTCCTCACAACCGACAGAACTAAAATGAAAAAGCCCCTTTCCGCCCTCCTCGCCGTCGCCATTGCGGGCTGCGCGCTGCCCGCGTTCGCCCAGTCCAAGGGCGACTGGACGCTCGGCGTCGGCGTCCATCAGGTCAATCCGAAATCCGACAACGGCAAGCTCGCCAATGGCACCCTGGCGCTGGACATCGACAGCGACGTCAAGCCGACGGTGACCTTCGAATACTTCCTGCGCGACAACCTGGGCCTGGAAGTGCTGGCGGCGCTGCCGTTCAAGCACGACATCGAGATCAAGGGCCTGGGCCGGGTCGGCAGCACCAAGCACCTGCCGCCGACCTTCACCCTGCAGTACCACTTCAACAACCAGGGCAAGGTGTCGCCATTCCTGGGTGCCGGCGTCAACTACACCACCTTCTTCAGCGAGGACACCCGCGGCGCGCTGGCCGGCAGCAAGCTGAAGCTGAAGGACTCCTGGGGTCTGGCCGCGCATGCCGGCCTGGATTTCAAAGTCAGCGAACGCGGCGCGGTGCGCGTGGACGTGCGCTGGATCGACATCGACAGCGACGTGAAGGTCGGTGGCGTGAAGCTGGGCCAGGCCAAGATCGATCCGCTGGTCTATGGCGCGGCATATGTGCTGAAGTTCTAAGGTCGTAACCACCGGGACGGGGCATGTCGGTTAAAGTGCCGGCATGACCCGGTCCCTCCTGTTCGCTCTCTTCGCTTTCGTCCTCGCCCTGCCGCTGTCGCCGTCCGCGCATGCGTGGGGACCGCTGGGACATCGCCTGGTCGCGCGTCTCGCCGACACCGATCTGGATCCACGCGCACGCGCCGAGATCCATCGGCTGCTGCAAGGTGAAGCCGATCCCACCCTCGCCGGCATCGCGAACTGGGCCGACAACCTGCGCGAGAACGATCCGGATCTGGGCAGGACCAGCGCACGCTGGCACTACGTCAACATCGGCGAACACGATTGCAGCTACCAGCCCGCACGCGACTGCCCCGACGGCAAATGCGTGGTCGAGGCCATCCGCGCGCAGAGCGCCATCCTCGCGGACAGGAGCCGTCCGGATGCCGAGCGCCTGCAAGCGTTGAAGTTCGTCGTCCACCTGGTCGGCGACGCCCACCAGCCGCTGCATGCGGGCTATGCGCGCGACAAGGGCGGCAACGATTTCCAGACCAGCTACCAGGGCAAGGGCGGCAACCTGCACCGGGTATGGGACAGCGGCCTGCTCGGCAGCCGTGGACTCGACGAGGACAGCTATCTGCGCGTGCTGCGTGCCCTGCCCGCGCCCGCGGCTGACCGCGCAGACGCGCTGCCGCCCACTTCGGCCGATTGGGCCAGGCAGTCCTGCGCGATCGTGGTGGCTCCCGGTTTCTATCCCGCCCGCGCCACCCTGGACGCCGCCTACTACGAGGCACAGCGCCCGATCGCCGAACGGCAACTGCGCCTGGGCGGCGCGCGGCTGGCGGCGCTGTTGAACGCGACGCTGGCGGCACATTGATTCCCCGGCCAGGACGCATTCCGATGAATGTCCGACGCATTGTTTCGCTGGCACTGCTGCTGTCCATGTCATCTGCCACCGCCTGGGCGGAAGATCATCCGCATGCCGCCGCATCCACCGCACCCGCACCGGTGAGCCAGTCGATTCCGCTGGATGCGGCCGCGCGCAGCGGATTGCCGCGCGAGACGGCCGAGTTCAGCGCGCATGGCCAGCGCCACGCCTGCGAAGGCGTCGCCCTGATCGCCGTCCTGCGGCGGGCCGGCGCGATGTCGGCCGAACCCCTTCGGGGGGCCGACCTCGCGCGCCGGGTGGAAGCGGTGGCGCGCGACGGCTACCGGGTGACCTTCTCGCTGGCCGAACTGGATCCCAGCCTGGGCAACCGCCGCGTGCTGCTGGCCGATCATTGCGATGGCCAGGCCCTGTCGGCGGCGGACGGGCCATTGCGCCTGGTCGTCCCCGAGGATGCGCGCCCGGCCCGCAGCCTTCGCCAGTTGGACACGCTGACCGTCCTGTCCCCCTGAATCCACCCGGAGCCATCCCATGAGCTTCCCTGTTCCCGTTCGCCGAAATCTGATGCGTCTGTGCCTGATGGCGCTGCTGCCGTGGTTCGCGACCACCTCCATCGCCCAGGAACAGGCGCCGCTGACCGTGTTCGCCGCGGCCAGCCTGAAGGAATCCATGGACGAAGCCGCCGCCGCCTACCAGCGACATACCGGCATTCCGGTACGCGTGTCGTACGCGGCCAGTTCCGCGCTCGCACGCCAGATCGATCAGGGTGCGCCCGCCGACCTGTTCTTCTCCGCCGATCTGGAATGGATGGATTACCTGCAGCAGCGGGGCAAGGTCGACGCCGCGCAGCGGCGCAACCTGCTCGGCAACCGATTGGTCCTGATCGCACCGAAGGCGAGCACGCTCAAGGTGGACCTGGGCAAGGCCGGCGCGCTCACCGCCGCGCTCGGTCAGGGCCGGCTGGCGGTCGGCCAGACCAGCAGCGTTCCCGCCGGCAAGTACGCCCGCGCCTCGCTGGAAAATCTCGGTCATTGGAGCGGCGTGCAGACGAAGCTGGCGGAATCCGAAAGCGTGCGCGCCGCCTTGATGCTGGTGGCGCGAGGCGAAGCGCCACTGGGCATCGTCTACCTGTCCGACGCGCTCGCCGAACCGGCGGTGCGCATCGTGGCCACGTTCCCCGACGACAGTCATCCGCCCATCGTCTACCCGGTCGCAGCGTTGCGCGGTGAGCGCAACGCCCAGGCGCAGGCGCTGGTGACCTGGCTGGCCTCGCCGCAAGCCGCGACGATTTTCCAGCGCCGCGGCTTCGTCCTGCTGAAGTAGGCCGCCCGGTTGGACTGGTTCACGCCCGAGGAAATCACCGCCATCCGGCTGAGCCTGAAGGTGGCGATCACCGCCGCCGTGGCCAGCCTGCCCTTCGGTGTGCTGGTGGGCTGGCTGCTGGCGCGCCGACGCTTTCCCGGCAAGGCGCTGCTGGATGCGCTGGTGCACCTGCCGCTGGTGTTGCCGCCGGTGGTGATGGGCTACGCGCTGTTGATGACGCTGGGAACACAGGGCGCGGTGGGCGGCTTCCTGGAACGGCATTTCGGCATCGTGTTCGCGTTCCGCTGGACCGGCGCGGCGCTGGCCTGCGCGGTGATGGGATTCCCGCTGATGGTGCGCGCCATCCGCCTGTCGCTGGAAAACACCGACCGGCGGCTGGAACAGGCCGCGGCCACGCTGGGCGCCGGCCCCTGGCGGGTGTTCTTCACCGTCACCCTGCCGCTGGCCTGGCCGGGCCTGGTCGCCGGCACGGTGCTGGCCTTCGCCAAAGCGCTGGGCGAATTCGGCGCCACCATCACCTTCGTCTCCAACATTCCCGGCGAGACCCAGACCCTGTCTTCCGCGATCTACGGGCTGATGCAGGTGCCCGGTGGCGAAGCCGGCATCTGGCGGCTGGCCGCGGTCGCGATCGCCATCTCGCTGGTCGCGCTGCTGCTTTCCGAATGGCTGACGCGCCGCCATCGCGGACGGGAGGAAGCCTGATGCTGCGACTCGACGCGGAACTCAGGCGCGGCGCCTTCCAGCGGCGGGTACGCATCCATTCGGATGCGCGCGTGCTCGCCCTCACCGGTCCTTCCGGCATCGGCAAGACCACCGTGCTCAACGCCATCGCCGGACTCGTCTCGCCGGTGGCGGGACATATCGAAGTGGATGGCCGGGTGCTGTTCGACAGCGCGGACCGCATCGACGTGCCGACCCACCGGCGGCGCATCGGCTACGTGTTCCAGGATGCGCGCCTGTTCCCGCACCTGGATGTGCGCGGCAACCTGCGCTATGGCCGTCATGGCCGCGATACGCCGGTGCGTTTCGGCTTCGACACGGTGGTCGATTTGCTGGGCATCGCGCCGCTGCTGGGCCGGCGCACCCGCAATCTTTCCGGCGGCGAAGCGCAGCGGGTGGCGATCGGCCGCGCGCTGCTCTCGCAACCGGCGATCCTGCTGTTCGACGAACCGCTGTCGGCGCTGGATCAGGCTCGCCGCGAGGAACTGATCCCGTATCTGCAACGGGTGCGCGATGAAATCCGCCTGCCGATCATCTACGTCAGCCACCATGCCGAGGAAGTCCGGCGCCTGGCCGACGCCGTGCATGCGATGGATCCGCAGGACGGCTAACGCTTCGTCGCCGCCACTTCGCCCTTGCCGTTGCGCAGGCTGAAGGTGAAGGCGTAGGCCAGCGACACCGGTACCACCCGCGCCTGCGCCGTCGCCCCCGCGCAGCCGACGCCGTTCCAGTCGCGATCGCGGGTGGCCGCATCCGGATAGTCGCAGAACATCGCCGGCTCGAAACGCCAATGCGCGACAGCGGCCAGCATCGCATCGCGCAGCGAGGCGAACTGTTCCGCGGGCGCGCAGCCTTCCTGCGTCAGTGCGGCCACCCGGGCCGGCTCACCCTGTTCGTCCACCACGAACGACACACACAGCGTTGTCGGCGCGAGTTCGCGCGCGGGATAGTCCGCGGGAAACACCGGCGAAGCATTGGCATGCGGTTCCGGAAAAGCGAATGCCTGATGGGCCGCCATTTCATAGCGGGCGCCGCCTTCGGGCAGGATCAGGCGGCGCTCGACACTGTCGATGCGAGTCTCCCCGGGCGCGCTGGCGCAGGCTGCCAAGGCGGCGATCGTCAACGTCGGCAGCACGCGCGATGCGATCGCGCGCGGGGTGTTCTTCATCGCCACTCCCTCCCTGCTTCGTTGCGCATGGGTCCCTCGGAGGCGTACCCGTCCTGTTGGGTATCGGCCTGCGGTTCATCCAGCGAGAATTCCACCGGCACCCGGATCGTGGAGGCCACGGCCCGGCCCCCCTCGATGGCGGGTTCGATGTACCAGCCCCGCGCCGCGGTCATCGCGGCCTGATCGAGATCCTCGAAGCCGGAGCTGCGGTCCAGGGCCACCCGCGTCACCCGTCCGTCCGTTCCGATGTCCAGCAGCATCACCACTTTGCCCTCGTGCCTGCTGACGGGATACCGCGGTGGTGCAAGCTTCGAGTGATCCACGCGACGGTCGAACCCGTTCGCTGGCATGTTGTCGCGCACGAATGGCGATGCGATCGCCGGCTCGCGGGCAACCATGAGTTCGATCGCCAGCGGAACGGTTCCATCCTCACCCCCGAGGCGTATTCCCGACGGCTTGCCCAGCTCGACCACGAGTTCCGGCTTTCCCGC
Source organism: Pseudoxanthomonas sp. 134C1 (assembly GCF_057773065.1). Taxonomy (NCBI): domain Bacteria; kingdom Pseudomonadati; phylum Pseudomonadota; class Gammaproteobacteria; order Lysobacterales; family Lysobacteraceae; genus Pseudoxanthomonas; species Pseudoxanthomonas sp. 134C1. The sequence goes on along the minus strand of NZ_JBYMTH010000013.1, from coordinate 137,140 downwards.
CGCCTTTCCCGCAATCTCGATCTCGGTGAAAACGCGTGCCTGGCCGGCGCCCGTCGGCTCGATCCGGAACACGCCCTTCCAGGTCCCGCCGGCATCCGTCGCGCCCGATACCGCGAACGCTTTCCCGGGATGCTCGCGAATCTCGAACGCGCGGGTCGCACCCTCCACGCTCACCTGCAGAGCAATGTGATACAGGCCCTCCTGCGTAGTCGCCGGTCGCTGCGCCGGTTGCGCGGCCCAGGCACCATAGCCGGCCGCCGCGGCCAACGCGGCGACCAGCAGCGTGGCCAGCGCGCGGCGGCGGGCGGAGGGAAGCTTCTTTCCCAGCATCGTGATCCTCTCCCTGAGCGGATGCGGCGCGGGCCAGTGGCAGGCCAGCGGTACCGGACCGATGTCCAGTTGTCCCTTCAGCATGGCCTCCCCGTAGGCGCGTCGCGCATCGGGATGGCGGCGGATCACATCCTCGTCGCAAGCGAGTTCCTGATCGATGCGGAAGCGACGCGCAGCCAGATGCAGCAACGGATTGAACCAGTACACGCAACGCAGGGCGGCGACGCATGCGTTGGCGAACAGATCGCCACGACGGACATGAAGCTGTTCATGGCAGGCAATCAACGTCCGCTCCCGCGCCAGATAGCGGGATTCGTAGTCGGCGGGCACCACCACGCGGGTGCGGAACAGTCCGACCGCCGCCGGCAGCCCACGGGAGGTTTCCGCCATCCACAGCCCGTCCGTGCGCCGGTGCAGTTTCCCCAGGCCGCGCACGAAGCGGTGCTGCTGCATCCACAACCATGCGGCCATCGCCACCATGCCGCCCAGCCAGATGACCAGCAGGAAGGCTTCCCACATCAAGGCCAGGGAAGGCGCCGTTGCGGCAGCGGCGGCCCGCGTCGGCATCAGCACCGCAGCTATCGCGCCCCATTCCATCGGCACTTCACGCGCGGGCAGCAGCACCGCCGCCGCGGCCGCAGGTACGCACAACCATGAAGCGTAAGCGGCACCGGCTCCGAGCCATCGCCGGAGCGGAGCGCGCAGCACGTGCAGCAACAGGATCATCGCGGACGCGGCCAAGGTGGTCGTCAGCAACCCATGCAGGACATCACTGCTCATCGTCGAGCTCCGCGATCAGTTTCTTCAGCTCGGCGATGTCCGTCGGCGACAACCGGCCACGCTCGCTGAAATGCGCCACCAGCGGCGCCACCCGGCCGCCGAACAGCCGTTCCAGCAGGCCGGCGCTCTGTTGTTGCACCCAGTCCCCGCGGGCCAGCAGCGGCGAGTAGAGATAGCGACGCCCCTCCTTCCGGGCCTGGATGGCGCCCTTGTTGAGCAGGCGATTGAGCAGGGTCTTCACGGTCGGCTCGGCCCAGCCCGTCTGCGCGGACAGCGCCGCCAGAACCTCGTCGGCGCCCTGGGGATGCTTTCCCCACAGCACCTCCATCACCACGGCCTCGGCATCGCTGATGGGCATTTTGTTTACGCCTGTAATTTTTATCGATTACGCGCGTAATCGAATTACCTGTCAAGTCCCCCGCCCGCGCTTCCCTTCGAACGCCCCTCACCGGCTTTCGCCTAAGCTTGCGCGCATGACCGTTCACCTGGACTCCCTCGACGACGCCGTCGACTTCATCCTCCAGCACACCCCGCAGACACTGCGCATGGGCGCGCCGCTGGGCATCGGCAAACCGCACCGGCTGATCAACGCGCTGTACGCCCGCCTGGAGCAGGATCCGACGCGTCCCTGGTTCTTCTACACCGCGCTGTCGCTGGATCCACCGCGGGCGCACGCGGGGCTGGAAGCACGCTTTCTCGGACCGTTCGCCGCGCGCCATTTCGGTGACGACTTCCCGCGCCTGGCCTATGTGCAGGCGATGAAGCACGACGCGTTGCCGGCGCACGTCGAGATCGAAGAGTTCTACATGCAGTCCGGGGCATTGCTGGGCTCGTCACAGGCGCAGCGGCACTACGCCAGCCTCAATTACACCCACGTGGCGCGGGCGCTGGGCGAGCGTGGCCTCAACCTGATCGTGCAGAAGGTCGCGCGTGAACCCGGCGGGCGGCGCCTGTCGCTGTCGTGCAACAACGACCTCACCCAGGACGCGGTGGACGCCGTGCTGGCGCGCGGCCTGCCCCGCCCCCTGCTGGTGGCGGAAGTGGATCCGCAGCTGCCCTGGCTGGGCGGTACCGCCGCGGTGGAAGAAGACTACTTCGATGCGGTGCTGACGCCCCCGGGGCCATACCCGATGCTGTTCGGGCTGCCGCGTCAGCCGGTCTCCGATCCTGAGTACGCCATCGGCCTTTACGCCAGCGCGCTGGTGCGCGACGGCGGCACCCTGCAGATCGGCATCGGCGCGTTGGCCGATGCGCTCTCCCACGCGCTCGTCCTGCGGCATACCGACAACGTCGCCTATCGCGAGGTGCTGGCGGCGCTGGACCCCGAACTCGAACGGCACCCGGCGGTGATCGAGAGCGGCGGCCTCGGCCCGTTCGCCATCGGCCTGTACGGCTGCAGCGAAATGGTCAACGAGGGTTTCAAGCGGCTGGTGGAAACCGGGGTCATCCGCCGCAAGGTGGTCGACGACGAACTGCTGATGCAGCGCATCGCCGACGGCACCGCCAATCTCGGCGACCACGCCCGTCTGCAACGCGATGGCGAATACCTGCACGGCGCGTTCTATCTGGGTTCGCCCGACTTCTACGAATGGCTCCGGCATCTGCCGGACGACGAACGCCGCGCCATCGGCATGCGCCGCATCGGCAGCGTCAACCAGCTCTACGGCGGCCATGAATCACTGGAGCGCCTGCAGCGCCGCGAAGCCCGCTTCTTCAATTCCGCCATGATGATGACCGCGCTGGGCGCGGCGGTCTCCGACGGCCTGGAAGACGGCCGCGTGGTCTCCGGCGTCGGCGGCCAGTACAACTTCGTGGCAATGGCGCACGCGCTGGAGGACGCGCGTTCGGCGCTGCTGTTCCGCGCCGTCCGCGAGGCCGGCGGCAAGCCGCAATCGAACGTGCGCTGGAACTATGGCCACACCACGATCCCGCGCCATCTGCGCGATCTCTGCATCAGCGAGCACGGCATCGCCGACCTGCGCGGCCGCAATGACGAGGACTGCGTGATCGCGATGGCGGGCATCACCGATGCGCGTTTCCAGGCGGGTCTGCTGGAGGAGGCGCAACGCAACCTGAAACTTCGGCGCGGCTTCGTCCCGCCGGCGCGATGGAACGACAACACGCCCGCGCACCTCACCGCGTCCCTGCGCCGCTTCCGCCATGACGGAACCCTGCCCGACTATCCGCTGGGCAGCGATTTCACCGAGGTGGAGCAGCGTCTGGTGAAGGCGCTGTCGTGGTTGAAGGGCCAGACAATGACACCGCTGGCAAAAGTGGGCACCGTGTTGCGGGCGTTGTCCGCGGGCGCCGGGGAGCCCGAGGCGATGGCGCGGATGGGGTTGGCGAAACCCACGGGATTGGGGGAATGGGTGGAGGCGAGGTTGTTGGCGTTGGGATTGCGGGAGACGCTGCGATAGTTTCGAGATTGCTGTTTTCTAGTTGGCGCTGGCGCGGTGGTTGCTATCGGTTGGCGTAGGTGGCGCGCTCGCCGCGGGGCATTCTTTCTTTGCTTGTGCAAAGAAAGAATCAAAGAAACACACCCCTGGCGGCGTGCCCTGCGCTGCGCTCCGGGTCCGCAATCGTTCCGGGAATTTTCGGAAGGGGCATCCTGCCCCTGCCGAAAACGGCGCACGTCCTGTGCGCCGCCCTGCGGGTTTTACCCGGCCCGCTTGCCACGCCTGAACGGGGCCCCGAAGAGCAAAGGCAACAGCGATTGCCGAACCTCGTGAAGGTATCGCTATAGCGCTTTGGCTTTGGTTTTGGACTTTGCTTCCAGGCCCCCTTCCGCAGCGGTGGCGACGGTGGGCAAACCCGCAGGGCGCCGCACAAGGATGTGCGGCGTTTTGGGTCGGCACAGGATGTGCCGTCCCAAAATTCCCGCCGGCGACACGAACCCCAGCCGCCACGCGGCTGGGGCGCGAAGGCCGGGGTGTGCTTTCTTTTGGTTCTTTTCTTTGCACAAGCAAAGAAGCGCTCCTCAACAGCCGAATGGCTGGTCAAAGAATGCCCACGGCAGCGCGCCATCTACGCCAACCGATAGCAACACCGCGCGTCAGCGCCAGCCCCAGATGCGCAGGAGAGCAAGATATCGCTACAAAGCGGTATGTCCCCGCGCCTTTGTCATCAGATCAATAATTCGCAGACATGAAAAAAGCCGGGCTCACGCCCGGCTTTTCCATCATCACAAGGAAGCAGAACTTACCCCAGCGACTTCGCCGCCTCGATCACCTTCTCGACGGTAATCCCGAAGTGCTTGTACAGCGCCTCCGCCGGCGCCGACGCGCCGAAGCTCTCCATGCCCACCACCGCGCCATCCAGGCCTACGTACTTGCGCCAGAAATCCACCGTCGCCGCTTCCACCGCCACGCGCCTGCGCACCGCCTTCGGCAGCACCGCCTCGCGGTACTCGGCCGGCTGGCGATCGAACACGTCGGTCGACGGCATCGACACCACGCGGGTCTTGATGCCTTCCGCATCCAGCGCCGCCTTGGCCTGCGTCGCCAGGCCGACTTCCGAACCCGTGGCGATCAGGATCACGTCCGGAGTGCCGGCGGCATCCGCCAGCACATAGCCGCCGCGCGCGATGTCGGCCACCTGCGCTTCGCTGCGCGCCTGGTGCGGGAGGTTCTGGCGCGAGAAGATCAGGCAGCTCGGACCGTCACGGCGGACGATCGCCGCCTTCCACGCCACCGCCGACTCGACCGCGTCGCACGGACGCCATACATCGTTGTTGTGGATGTAACGCAGCGAAGCCAGGTGCTCGACCGGCTGGTGGGTCGGACCGTCCTCGCCCAGGCCGATGGAATCGTGGGTATAGACGTGGATCGCGTGCGCCGGGATCAGTGCGCTCATGCGCACGGCGTTGCGCGCATAGTCGCTGAACACCAGGAAGGTCGCGTCGAACGGCAGGAAGCCGCCGTGCAGCGCCAGACCGTTGCTGATCGCGGTCATGCCGAACTCGCGCACGCCGTAGTACACGTAGTTGGCGTTCGGATCATCGGTGGCGACCGACTTGCTGGCCTTCCACAGGGTCAGGTTGGAGTGCGCCAGATCCGCCGAACCGCCAATCATTTCCGGCAGCAGCGGGGCGAATGCTTCGATCGCCAGCTGCGAAGCCTTGCGCGAGGCGATCACCGGGCCTTCGGCCTGGGTCCTGGCGATGAAGGCGTCGGCGGCGGCCAGGAAGCCCTCCGCCAGTTCGCCGTGCGAGCGGCGGCTCAGCTCGGTGGCCTGCTCCGGATACTGCGCGGCGTACTTGTCGAACAGCATGTTCCACTGTTCCTCGCGCACCAGGCCAGTGTTGCCGGCGCGCCAGCCGTCGTAGATTTCCTGCGGGATCTCGAACGGACCGTACGGCCATTCCAGCGCCTTGCGGGTGGCTTCCAGTTCTTCCTTGCCCAGCGGCGCGCCGTGCGATGATTCCTTGCCGGCCTTGTTCGGCGAACCGAAGCCAATCGTGGTGCGGCAGCAGATCAGCACCGGCTTGTCTTCCGACTTCAGCGCGGTGTCGATGGCGGCCTTGATCTCGACCGGATCATGGCCGTTGACGTTGCGCACCACCTGCCAGCCATAGGCCTCGAAGCGCGCCGGGGTGTCGTCGGTGAACCAGCCGTCGGTGTTGCCATCGATCGAGATGTGGTTGTCGTCCCAGAAGCAGACCAGCTTGCTCAGGCCCCAGGTGCCGGCCAGCGAAGCGGCCTCGTGCGAGACGCCTTCCATCAGGCAGCCATCGCCCATGAACACCCAGGTGCGGTGATCGACGATTTCGAATTCGGGGCGGTTGAAACGCTGCGCGAGCAGCTTCTCGGCCAGGGCGAAACCGACCGCGTTGGCGAAGCCCTGTCCCAGCGGGCCGGTGGTCGTCTCCACGCCGGGGGTCTCATGGCGCTCCGGATGACCGGCGGTTTTGCTGTGCAGCTGGCGGAAGTGCTTGAGTTCTTCCAGCGGCAGGTCGTAGCCGCTCAGGTGCAGCAGCGCGTACTGCAGCATCGAACCATGGCCGTTGGACAGGATGAAGCGATCGCGGTTGAACCAGTGCGGGTTCTTCGGGCTGTGGCTCAGGTAATCGTTCCACAGTACTTCGGCGATGTCGGCCATGCCCATGGGCATGCCGGGATGGCCGGACTTGGCGGTTTCCACCGCGTCGGCGGCGAGGAAACGGATGGCGTTGGCGAGCTGGCGGCGGGAGGGCGTCGTCATGAGGAGATCGGGGCTTTGGAGTGGCGCGCCGGAATGCGGGCCACCCATTGTCCCATAGACCGCCGGCCGGACTGAATCGGCGGAATCGCCCGGCGAGCCGAATCCCTCCATGAATCAGTGACTTGCGGAGACCCTGGATTTCCTGTCTTCAGTGTTTCCCGGCCGCGAACGCCGACGCCCCGCGATAAGCGGGGCGTCGGGAGCGGTTCGGCGAGGTCACGGACTCAGGCGTGACCGCGATCGGCCTCGCCCTTGGACACCATCGCCGCGATGGCGATGTCGCCGGTGACGTTGAGGGTGGTGCGGCACATGTCGAGGAAATGGTTGACGCCCAGGATCAGGCCGATGCCCTGCGGCGGCACGCCCACCATGCCGCAGATCATCGCCACCACCGGCAGCGAACCGGAAGGCACGCCGGCCGTGCCGATGCCGCCGAGGATGCAGACCAGCATCACCAGCACCTGCTGGAACAGGCTGAGATCCACGCCGAAGAACTGGGCCAGGAAGATCACCGTCACGCCCTCGAACAGCGCGGTGCCGTTCTGGTTGGCGGTGGCGCCGACGGTCAGCACGAAGCGGGAGATCCGCGGCGGCAGGCCGAGCTTCTCTTCCGCCACCCGCAGCGAGGTCGGCAGCGTGGCGTTGCTGGACGCGGTGGAGAACGCCAGCACCATCGCTTCCTGGGTACCGCGGAAGAACGCGCGCGGCGAATAGCCGCCGATCGCGCGCAGCGCGATCGAGTACACCACGAACAGGTGCAGGGCCAGCGCAAGCACCACCACGCCGACGTAGCTGGCGAGCTTGAACAGCAGGTCCCAGCCGAACTTCGCGGCCAGGTCGAACATGAAGCAGAACACCGCATACGGAGCCAGGCGGATCACCAGGCCGATCAGGGTCATCGAGACGTCGAACAGGCCCTGGATGCCCTCGCGCAACGTATCGGTGGCCTTGCCGGGCGTCAGCACCATGCCGATACCCAGCATCAGGGCGAAGAACATCACCGCCAGGATCGTGTTGTCGGCGGCCGCCTTGATGACGTTGTCGGGCACGATCGACAGCAGCATGTCGAGCCCGTGCGGCTGCTCGTGCGTGCTGGCGACGATGGCGCTGGCGCGCTGCGCGCCCTCTGCGAGCAGGTGCTGCGCGGTCTCGCGGTCGATGCCGCTGCCCGGCTGCAGCCAGTTGACCAGCAGCAGGCCCAGCACCACCGCGATGGACGACATCAGCACGGTGTAGCCCAGCGTGCGCCAGCCCACCCGGCCGAACGCCCGGATGTCGCCCATCTCGGACACGCCGACCACCAGTGCCGAGAACAGCAGCGGCACCACCAGCATGAAGATCAGGTTGAGGAACAGTTGCCCGATCGGGCCGGTCACGTAACTGGTGATCAGCTGGACCCACGGCGTGCACTGCCAGGGCAGTTCGGCGGCCCCGGCGACGCAGGCCGGGCTGCCGGCGCCGGCGGCGGTCAGCTGGCCGATCCCCGTCATGTACACCAGCAATCCCATTGCCAGGCCGGCGATGAAACCGATCGCCATTTTCCAGTGCAGCGGTAGCTTGTTCTTGCCGGCGGTCGGTGCTTCGGTCATGGGGCGGGCCTTCGGAACGAAGCATCCAGCTTAGCAAACCTCGTCCACGCGGCCGTTGTGCGCCTGCGTCAGCCCTGTTTCGGCGACGGATACAGCGGTGGCAGCGGTGCCTGCGGCGGTTCGATCGCGTCCACCCACCGTGGGCCTTCGGCGAAGGCCGAGCGCAGGGCATTGCGCGCCGCGCTGCCGTCGCCGTCGGCCCAGCGCGCGCGCCGCAGTTGTTCCACCGCATCGCGTTGCGCCGATGGCCGCAGACGCCGCACGAGTTCATCCAGATCGGCGGCCGGCGGGGTCGCCATGCCCCGCAGCACATCGCCCACTTCATCCAGACTGCCCGTATCCAGCGCACGCTTGAGATCCGGCAACGCATGGCGCGCCGTCGCGACGGCCTGTCCACGGACACGGCTGCCGGACGGCGGCGGCACGCGACGGCGCTGCAGCGCCCACAGCAGGGTGATCAGCCAGAGCACCGCGAACATGACCGCCAGCCATGGCCAGATTCCGCTGCCGTCGAAACCGGCAGCCGGGCTTCCGGCACGGGAGCCCGATACGGAAGCCGGCCCCGGCGCGATCGCCGGCGTACTTGTAGCGGGCGCACCCGCGCCGACCTGCAGCGGCAGATCCGGCAGCCGGGCCATCTTCGCGGTGCCCGCGGCCACGTCCCACCAGGGGATCCCCAGGCCCGCGACGGTCAGGCGGCCCGGTCGGTCCGGCACCACCGCGTAGCGCTGGGTCCATTTCACCTGCGGCGTCCCACCGGTAAAGGTTTCGTCGTACTGGACGGGTTCGGCGAACACCTGCGCCCCCGGCACGGACGGCAGGGGCATTTCCGGCAGCTGCGCCTGGGTGGCGCCCTGGGCGACGCCTTCGACGATGACAGTCGCGGCCTCGCCTGCGCGCGCAGATGTCGGCGCGCCGACATAGCGCAGACGCAGGTCCCTCAACGGCAGCCAGGGCTGCGGCACGCCCGTGGGTTGCGGACGCACCGTCAACATGCGCGGCGCTCCCGCCACCCGCAACTCGCGTCGCCCGTTGCCCACCAGATCGTCGAACCAGCCGCCCGCCCCGCGTCCGTTGAAGCGCGGCGCCGGCAGGGTCAGGGTGCCGCTGCGCTCGGGCACGAGCAGGTAGCGTCGCTCGATGAGGTTGTAGCGGCGGCCGTTGATCTGCTGGCTGCCCTGCACGTCGTCGCCGATCTTCTGCAGCACGGCGCCGTCCGGCGCATCCAGATCCAGTTCGCCCGATACCAGCGGCACGCCATAGAACAGGCGCAGCACCACGCCCACGCTCTGCTGGACGAACGGAGAGGCGTCATCCACTTCGGTTTCCAGGAAGACATCGGCATTGCCGGCACGGGTGGCGACCGGCGGCGCGGGACGGACGGTGAGCGCGATGGGAGCCGTGCGCTGATTTCCGACCTGCAGCGCGGGAATCACCAGGCTGCCATCGCGCCGGGGCTGCAGCGTGATCTGGTAGACCACCCGCGAACTGCTGACGCCATTGGTTATTCCCAGCGAGCGTCCGCTGGTCTGGTCCAGCAGTTCGAAATCCTGCATGAGCGGGGTCAAATCGGGCGCGGCCGCCGCGCCGGTCGATTCGATGCTCAACACGACCGCGTCGCCCAGATCGATCGGATTGCGATCCACGCGGGCCTGTACCTGCGCCTGCGCGGTCCATGGCGCCAGCGCCAGCACCATCCACACGAACACGCCCAGTACGCGCGACCACCACGGTTTCATTGCCCTTCCCTCATCCGACGCTCGTGTTCCAACTGGAATTTCGCCTTCAGCAGGCCACCCGGGTCATCCGGTACCCGCTTCAACCAGGCCTGCAGGGCCTGCCGGCGCTCGCGTTGCTCCGGTGTCTCGTCCGCGGGCGCCTCTCCTTCCGTCGCCTTTCCGGGCGGCTCGCCGGAACGCTGTTTGGCCAGTGCCTGGCGCATGCGTTCGCGCTGTGCCGCATCCGCGGCCTGCTGCGTCTTCGGATCCGCCGCGGGATCCGACGGAGGTTCCGCCGCACGCGACGCCGACTGAGCGGGTGGCGGCGATGATGGTTGCGATGGCGATGGGGATGACGGTTGGCTGGGCGTCGACGATGACGATGCGGGTTTGGCGTTGTTGGCCGCACGCGACGCGTTCGGCGAGCTGCCGGCGCTGCCGGACTCCCGTCCGGACGAATCCTTGCCTGATTGTCCCTGTCCCTGTCCCTGTTGGCGCTGGCGCGCGCGATCGACCGCGCTGCGATTGGCCGCGGCGTCCGCCATGCCCGGCTGTTTGCGCAGGGCCCTGTCGTATGCGCCGATGGCTTCGTCGTACTTGCCCTGCTTGGCCAGCGCGTTGCCCAGGTTGTACTGCGCCTCGGCACTGTCCTGCCCCGCGAACGCCTGCTCCGCCGCGGCGAAGTCCCCGTTGCGGTAGGCCTGGACACCCTCCGCCATCCTGGCGTGCTGCTGCTGATCCGCGCGACGCCACCAGCCGCCATCGGCGGCCTGCGAGGGCATTGCCCACAGCAGCGAGCACGCGCCCAGCAGCACCAGCGCCGCACCACGCCGGAAGGCGAGCAATCCCAGCAGCATCAGCGGCGGCAGCAGCCAGTAACCTTCATCCAGCCAATCCCTGCCGCGCCCCTCCGACGCCTGGCGGGCATCCAGGCTCTCCGGCGCCAGTACGCCGAGTGCTTCCAGATCCGTTTCGTCGCGTGACAGCGCCTGGAAACGCCCGCCGCCGCGAGCCGCCAGTTGCCCCAGCGAAGCGGCATCCAGGCGCGCACGCCCGAGCGAACCATCGCGCGCGCGGTAGGCGGTGCCGGCCGCGCTGCCCAGGCCCAGCGCGGAAACGCGATAACCCTGCTTCGCGGCCTGCGAAGCCGCTTCGAGCGCGGCGGCATCGGCATGGTCACCGATCAGCAGGATCTCGCCTTCGCGGAAGCCCGCCTGCTTCAGCAACCTCGTCGACCACGCGATGGCGCGATCCACGCGCTGCCCGTCCGCCGGCATGATGTCCGGCGCCAATGCATCTAGAAAGAGGGCGACGTTGCCCGCGTCCTCGGTCAAGGGCGCCACGGTGAAAGCGTCTCCGGCGAACGCGACCAGCGCGATCTGGCCCCCCTGGCGCTGCCGCAGCAGCGTGGCCAGCTTGCCGCGTGCCTGCAACAGGCGCGACGGCGGCAGATCGGCCGCCTGGCTCGCGCTGGACAGATCCAGTGCAATGACCAGTGGCGCGCGTTGCTCCCACAACGGTTGATCGCCCTGCCGCCAGCTCGGACCGGCCAGCGCCAGCACCGCCAGCACATGGCCCGTGAAAAGCAGCGCCAGTCCCCGCCATCCGGCGCGTCCCGACGCGGCCAGCAGATGCGGCAACAGGTGTGGATCCACCGACTGTCGCCAGACGTTCGAGCGACGCCGGCGCAATTGCCAGCCCCAGCCAATCAACGGCAACAGCAGCAGCAACCACAACGCATGCGGACGCAGGAAATGCAGCGATGCCAGCCATGCGGTCATGCGTACCTCCGTGGCAGTACGAAACCGAGCAGGCCGACGCCCAGCGCGGCCAGCAACGGCAGCGCGTAGCGTTCGACGCGTGGACGCACCTGTTCGCCCGGCTGGGCGACCGGTTCAAGCCGATCCAATTCCGCATAGATGCTCGCCAGCTGTTCGATGTCGCGGGCGCGGAAGGAGCGGCCTCCGGTCATCTCGGCGATGCGACGCAGGGTGGCTTCGTCGATTTCCTCGCCACCCGCACCCGGCACCGGCACCGCCATGCCGAAGAACGAGGTCATGCCACTGCCTCCGAAAGCGATGGTATGCACGCGCACGCGGGCCTGCGCGGCGAGTTCGGCGGCCTTCAGCGGTTCCAGCATGCCGGCGGTGTTCACGCCATCGGTCAACAGGATCAGCACCCGCTGGCCCTTCTCCCGCGCCGACAGCCGCTTGACGGCCAGTCCGATCGCGTCGCCCAGCGCGGTTTCCCTGCCGGCGAGTCCGACCACGCTGTCGCGCAGCTGTTCCCGCACGCTCTGCAGATCCAGGGTCAACGGCGTCAGGGCATAGGCGCGCTGTCCGAACACCAGCAGGCCGACGCGATCCCCGCTGCGACGATCGAGGAAATCCGCCAGCACGGCCTTGGCCGCGGTCAGCCGATCCACCACGCTGCCACCGAGTGCCATATCGGCCTCGCTCATGCTGCCGGACAGATCGACGGCCAACATCAGATCGCGGCCGGCATGCGGCGGCGTCACCGCTTCGCCGAACGTCTGTGGCCGCGCCGCGGCCGCGCACAGCAGAAACCAGGCCAGCCACGCCAACGCCGCCACCCGTCGCCGTCCCTTGAATCCGTGAACGCTGGCGATCGATCGCAGTTGCCCGCCATAGGGAACACGCAGTGCCGCCGACGTGCCGCGAACCGGTGGCAGCAGCCAGCGGGTCAGCCATGGCAACGGGAATGCGAGCCACATCCAGGGCCACGCGAATCCCGCGTACGCATCACGCAGCACCTGCCACCATGACCAGTCACCGATCATCGCCGTCCCGCCATCAGTTGCAGGAAACGCGCTCGCGCAAGATCACGCAGGCGGGCCACCGCATCGGCATCCGCCCGCGGGCGATAACCTCCGTCCAGCAACAGGCGACCATCACCCTGCGAAAAGGCCGTCGTCGCCCCGCCATCCAGGAAAACCAGCCAGGTCTCGCCCTGCAACCGATCCGCCTGCGGATCCACGCGACGAGCCGCACGCCGGAGCAACTCCGACATCGCCGCCACCTGCGCGGCGGGCGCCGCGTTTTCCCCCGACTGGTCGAACCAGCGCGCCCATTGCCGCCGACGCCTGCTGCTGCGCCATCGGCGCAACAGCAGAAGCAGGATCACGAGTCCGAGCACGCCCGCCAACACCCACCAGCCGGGTGCCAGCGGCCACCATGCGGGCGCGCCTGGCAGATGGACATCCCGCAGGACCAGGTCGACCGGCTTCATCACGCCACCTGCGGGCTCGGGCCGCCTGCCGGCAACCACGATTCGCTGGGCGCATCGCCGCGAAGCGCGAACGCCCGCACACCGCGCCGGGGCAGATTGCGCACGGCCGCATCCATGGGTTCCGAAAACAATTGCTCCCAGCGTTGGCGCTGGGCGACGTCGGCCAGATCAAGCTGCACCCGATGCTCGCCCGCCTGGAACGGCAATGCGGCACTTGGCGGCGTCGCCTCCAGTGCGTCGAACAACATCAGTACGCTGATCTCGTGGTGCGCGGCCCATCGCGGCCAATCGCTTTCCGGAATCGCCGCGATGCTGGCGGGATCGGCCAGGATGATCATCCGCGAACCCGGACGCAGCAGACGTACCGCGTGCTCCAGCGCGAACGCCAGGCCCTGATCATCCGCGGGGGGACGCGCATACCAGCGCACCAGCGCGTCCAGCACACGCAACGCCCCGCGCGTACCGGAAGCGGGCGGCACCGGCGCTTCCGCGGCGGTGCCGCGCAACGCCGCCACGCGATCGCCGTCGCGTATCGCGCTCCAGGCCGCCACCGCGCCCGCGCGCGCGGCCTGGGTCGACTTGAATCGCGTGCGGGTGCCGAAATAGAGCCGGGGCGAGGTATCCGCCACGATCAGCGTGAGGCGCTCGCGTTCGGCCTGGAACAGCTTGGTATGGGTGCGTCCGCTACGGGCGGTCAATCGCCAATCGATGTGGCGCACGTCGTCACCGGGGACGTACTCACGGGATTCGGCGTATTCCATGCCGCGCCCGCGCAGGGTCGAAGCCGCAGGCCCGGTGATCGAATGTCGCCCCTGGCGCGCGGGTTTCCGCCGCTGCGCGGCCGCACGCAGCGCGACCAGTTCGGCCAGGGTCGGGGCGATGCCGTCGTCGCTGGTCGCCATGCCGGCGCTCCTCAGGGCAGCGGCACGACGTCGAGCAGCGCCGCGACCAGGCGGTCGCCGTCCCAGCCCTCGGCGGTGGCCTCGTAGCTGGGCAGCACGCGATGGCGCAGCACGTCCGGGGCGATCGCGCGGACATCCTCCGGCGTCACGTAGTCACGTCCGGCCAGCCATGCCCGCGCACGCGCGCACCGCTCCAGCGCGATCGAGCCGCGCGGACTCGCCCCCCAGGCGATGCGGCGGGCCAGCGTCGCGTCGTAACGGGCGGCATCGCGCGACGCCAGCACCAGTTCGATCAGATAGCGCTCCAACTGCGGGGCGACATGCAGATCGAGCACGGCCTTGCGGGCCGCGAACACGTCTTCCTGCGGCATCCGGGTCAGGGCGACCGGGACCGGCTGCAATGTCTCGCGCGCCCGCTCGCGGGCCAGGCGCAGGATTTCGGCTTCCGCCGAAGCTTCGGGGTAACCGATGCGCACATGCATCAGGAAGCGGTCCAACTGCGCCTCCGGCAGCGGGAACGTGCCTTCCTGCTCGATCGGGTTCTGGGTGGCCATCACCAGGAACAGCGCCGGCAACGGATAGGTATGCCGTCCCACCGTGACCTGGCGTTCACCCATGGCCTCCAGCAACGCCGACTGCACCTTGGCCGGCGCGCGGTTGATTTCGTCGGCCAGCAGCAGCGGATGGAAGATGGGGCCGGGCTGGAACTCGAAGCGGCCATCCTGGGGACGCCAGACCTCGGTTCCGGTCAGGTCGGCAGGCAGCAGGTCCGGCGTGAACTGGACCCGGGCGAAGTCCGCTTCTAGCCGGCCGGCCAAGGCGCGCACGGCCGTGGTCTTGGCCAGCCCCGGCGCGCCCTCGACCAGCAGATGGCCATCCGCCAGCAATGCGATCAGCAGGCGCTCGATCAATGCGGCCTGGCCGACAATGGTGTCGGCCAGGTCCTGTCGCAGCGCCGTGAAGGCGGCGTGCAGACGGTTGGCCTCGGACGACGGGAAGGAAACGGCGGCGGAATCTTCCATGGGGCGTTGGCGCGTGGAATCGGAGGGCCATTTTGACCCAAGGACGGGAGATTGGTTCAGGGCCGGCCGGCACCGTTCAGATCATATGCACACGTTCGGGTCGTCCAGCAGGCGGGACAAACGAAACGGGGGCGCAAGGCCCCCGTTCGTCATGCTTTGGCTGTATTTCGCCTTCGATCAGTTGCCGGCGCGCGAGATTCCCTGCTGCGGCGCCACACGCAACACCTTCGGGGTCACGAAGATCAGCAGCTCGGCCTTTTCCTTGCTGCGTCCCTTCTTCTTGAACAGATTGCCCAGGAAGGGGATGTCGCCCAGGAACGGCACCTTGGCGATGCTGGTGCGATCGCTGAACTCGTAGACGCCACCGATGACCACGGTCTGGCCATCGTCGACCAAGACCGCAGTGTTGATCTCACGACGCGCCAACTCAGGAACAGAGCCGAAGTCGCCCAAATCGATGAAGCGCAGGACTTCATCCTTCTTGACGTTCAGATTCAGGAACACGCGATCATCGCTGGTGATGGTCGGCACCACCTTCAATTCCAGCAGCGCCTCCTTGAACTGGACCGTCGGCAACGCGGCGCCGCCGGTACCCTGCGCGGTGACGGTCAGGTAACCGACTTCACGGCCCTGCTTGATGACCGCCTCGCGCTGGTTGGTGGTGACCAGGCGCGGGTTGGAAATGACCTCGCCCCGCCCCTCTTCCTGCAGCGCCTGCAGTTCGATGTCGAGATTGAAATTACGGCCCAGCAGGGTATAGGCGATGCTCGCCGAAGTACCCGTGGTGAAGGTCTTCGCCGGCAGATTGACGTTCAGCCCGCGCGACGCGTTGGCGTTGCCGCTGGCACCGCTGCCGATCGTGCCGGTGTTGTCGCCGTTGTTGTAGCTGCGGCGGCCACCGATGCCGAACTTCGCGCCCAGGTCACGCGCGAACGTATCGGTCGCGATGACGATGCGGCCTTCGATCAGCACCTGATCCACCGGGCGATCGATGACACTGATCAGCTCGCGCATCTGCGCGATCTTCTTCGGAATGTCGCTGATCATCAGCGTGTTGGTGCGTTCGTCCGCGACGAGGCGTCCGCGCGGCGACAGGAAACTGTTTTCCTGCTGGTTGACGCCACCGCTGCCGCCGCCGGACGCACCACCGATACCCTTGGCTTCGGTCAGCGCTTTGAAGATGGCCGCGGCATTGTGGTAGTTGATCTGGATGTAGTCGGTGACCAGATCCTCGCGATTCTCGATCGCGATGCGGGCGTCTTCCTTGTCCTGCTCGAACTTGGCCAGTTCCTGCTGCGGCGCCACCCAGACCACGCCACCTTCGCGGCGCTTGTCCAGGCCCTTGGCGCGCAGGACGATGTCCAGCGCCTGATCCCACGGCACGTTGACCAGGCGCAGGGTCACATTGCCCTGCACCGTGTCGGAGGCGACGATATTGAGGTTGGATTCCTCGGCGATCAGCTGCAGGACGGTGCGGACCGGCACATCCTGGAAGTTGAACGTGACCGGGCGTCCACCGTAGGCGCGGGTGCTCTGCGAGCTTGCGACCTTGGCCGCGGCGCTGGCGACGGCGCCTGCCGCGGTACCCGCCGTGCCCACCGCCGGTTTGTCGGTACGCGGGGTGATCTCCACCACGTATTCGTTACCGGTCTGATAGGCCAGCGATTCGAAAGTGCCCTGCGTGCTCAGCACCAGTTGGGTGCCCTTGCCGCTCGGGCGGGCGTCGACCCGCTGCACCGGGGTCGCGAAATCGACCACGTTCAGGCCGCGCTGCAGGTTGGCCGGAATCTCGGCGTTGCCGACGTCCACCACCACCGAGGACCCCAGATTACGCAGGTCGGGCGCCGCGCCGGCGCGGTCGAACTTGATCACCAACCGACCGGCGCCATCCTCACCACGCCGGAAGTCGATGTTGGTGATGGCCACCTGGCCGGTCGCTTGCGCGCCGGCTTGCACCGTGGACGGCGCGGTGGCGTGGGCCTGAGGTATTGGATTGGCCGCGCCGGCTGCACCCGTGGCGACCAGCAGGCCGATGGCGAAACCCAGGCTCTGGGTCCTGAGCGAAGCCAGGCGCCGGATCGGCCGCAGGCCATTAGCGTTTGAAGCGGTCATCGTGTTTCCCCCAATCATTGTTCTTCAAGCGCGACCGAAGCGGGCCTTTCCAGCCAGCCGCCGGCGCCATCCGGCACCAGTTCGACCATTTCGATGCCGTCCTCGCGCACTGCGGTGACGCGACCATCGCTCTGGCCCATGTAATTACCCGGACGAATCCGATAGGTCACCTTGTCCGGCGCCATCACCAGGGCGATCAGACCCGGTCCCTTGCCGATGGTCCCCACCATGTCCAGGCTGTCCAGCGGATACTGTTCCAGGGTTTCCTTGCGACGGTTCGGATCAGGCCTCAGCCCCCCGTTGTCCACATTGCTCCAGGCGTTGCTGAACGGGTCGCGCAGGCTCTGCGCCGCATATTCGAAGGTTTCAAACTGCTGCATGACCGGCAGTGGATCCAGCGGAGGCGCGGGACGGGCGCGCACGTCCGCCACCCACTTCTCCAGATTGGGGGCATCGCCCGGCGTGCTGGTGACGCCGCGCGCGCAGCCCGCCAGCGATACCACCAGGCAAGCCAGGAGCAGCGGACGGAAAGCGGAATGCATGTTCTTCACTTCGCTCCTGCCTTTGCCGCATCCGCGGCGGCCGCCTTCTCCTGATCCTCGATTTCCTTCTCGTCGAGGTAGCGATAGGTCTTCACGGTACCCGACAGTTCGAGCGCTCCGCGGGCGGTGATCGCGCCCTTGCCTTCCTTCGGCTTCAACGAGATGTCATGCATGGTCAGGATGACCACGCGCGGCAGCGAAGCCACGCCGCTGACGAAGGCACCGAACTGGTGGTAGCTGCCGACCATGCGCAACGCAATCGGCTTCTCCGCGTAGAACTCCTTCGGCGTCTCCGGTCCGGGCTGGAACAGCTCGTTGGAGAGGCCGCTGGACAGCGCCGTCTGCGAGATGTCGATGATCAGATCCGGCATCTCGGTCTTGCTCGGCAGCTGGCGCAGCATCTGCTGCAGCACCTGTTCCATCTGCGCCAGTTGCTGCTTGAGCGGACCCAGGTTGGCGGCGCGTCCCTGCTTCTCCTCGAAATCACGGCGCAACGAGCTTTCCTGGCCTTCCAGCTGGGCGAGATCCTCGCGTTTGCCCTTGATCACCAGCAGGTAGGCCATCACCAGGATGAACAGACCGACGATCACGCAGAAGCCGATCTTGGCGTTCTGCGGCCAGGCGCCGATGTTGTTGATGTCGAGATTCTTGAGCGATGTCTTTTTCTGGCTCATGACGCATTCCCCGGGCTGTTGGCGGGCGTCGGGGCCGGGTTCGCGGGAGCGGCCGGGGTGGTGGCGGGCGTCGCCGGTTGCGATGCCGGCGCGGGAGCGGCGGCCGGGGCCTTGCCGTCAGCGGGGACGACCGGGGTGACCGGCGCGGCGGCGGCGGGCGCCGCGGTCGCAGTCGCATCGGCCACGGGCACCGCGGTGCCATCCGGGGCCTCGCCGTCCTTGCCTTCGGAAGCGTTCGGGTTTGCCAGCCGCACCTGCAGGTTGAACACGTAGGGCAGCGAACTGCTGACGCCGCCGGAAAGCGCCTTGGCGTCCTCCGCCTTGGCTTCGATGATCGCCAGGTCGGGTTTGGTCATCCAGCCGGAGCCTTCCAGCTTGCGCATGTATTCGCTGACCCGGGCATTGGACTGGGCACGCCCCTCCAGGGTCAGCACCTCGCCTTCCTGCTTGATGTTCGACAGCGCCACGCCATCCGGAATCGTGCGCACCAGCGAGTCGAACAGATGGACCATCTGCGAACGGTTGGCCTGCAGTTGCTCGA
The DNA here is from genome assembly GCF_057773065.1 of Pseudoxanthomonas sp. 134C1. Lineage (NCBI taxonomy): Bacteria > Pseudomonadati > Pseudomonadota > Gammaproteobacteria > Lysobacterales > Lysobacteraceae > Pseudoxanthomonas > Pseudoxanthomonas sp. 134C1. The sequence goes on along the minus strand of NZ_JBYMTH010000013.1, from coordinate 118,482 downwards.
TGACCTTCTTGCGCGCGAGCAGGCGATCCTTCTGCTTGTCCAGCGTCTCGATTTCCTGGATCTGCCCTTCGACCTTCTGGATTTCACCCTTCAGGAAATCGTTGCGCACCATCTGTCCGCTGATCTGGCGGTCGTAGTGGAACCACAGCAGGAACGACAGCATCACGCCGGCCAGCGCGGCCAGGCCCAGCATGGCGTAGAAATCACGCTGCCGCTGGGCGCGTCGTTCGGCGCGCCAGGGAAGTAGGTTGATTCTTGCCATCAGTCAAAGCTCCTCAAAGCCAGGCCGGTGGCAATCATCAGCGCGGGAGCGTCCTGGGCCAGCGCATGCGCCTGGACACGCGGCCCGAGGGTCATCTGCGCGAGCGGGTTGGCCACCACGGTGGGAACGCCGAGCTGTTCCTCCACCATCTCCGGCAGGCCCGGGAGCGCGGCGCAGCCACCGGCCAGCACGATCTGGTCGACCCGGTTGAATTCGCTGCCCGCATAGAAGAACTGCAGCAGGCGGCTGATCTGCTGCACCGTCGCTTCCTTGAACGGTTCCAGCACCTCGACCTCGTAGCTTTCCGGCAATCCTCCCTGGCGCTTGGCCAGTCCGGCTTCCTCGTACGTGAGCCCGTACCGGCGCATCACCTCGTCGGTGAGCTGCTTGCCGCCGAACACCTGTTCGCGGCTGTACAGGCTGCGGCCACGGCGCAGGACGTTCAGGGTGGTCATGGTCGCGCCGATGTCGACCAGTGCCACCACGCCATCCTGCGGAATCGGCAGGTCATTGGCGATCAGGGCGAACGCGTTCTCGACCGCGAAGGCCTCCACGTCCATCACCCTGGCCGTCAAGCCACCGAGCTCCAGTGCCGACTGGCGCAGCTCGACGTTCTCGGAACGCGAGGCCGCAAGCAGCACCTGCACCATTTCGGGGTTGTTCGGCATCGGGCCGAGCACCTCGAAATCGAGGTTCACTTCCTCGATCGGATACGGGATGTAGTTGACCGCCTCCAGCTCCACCTGGGCCTCGAGATCGCTCTCGTCCAGTTCGGCGGGCATCGGGATGATCTTGGTGATGACGGCCGAGCCCGCCACCGCGGCGGCGGCGTGCTTGACCTTGGTTCCGGCCCGCGTCACCGCGCGCCGGATGGCCTCGCCGACGGCCTCGACCTCGACGATGTTCTTTTCCACCACCGCGTTGGGCGGCAGCGGTTCGACCGCGTAGTGCTCCACGCGGTAACGGTTACCGACGCGGGAAAGCTGCAGGAGCTTGACCGCGGTCGAACTGATATCGACGCCGACCAGCGGCGCCTGGCTTCTTGGGATTAGCCCCACGGTCTTTCCCCTTCCGACGGGCATTGGACGGTACTGCTACCGCCGACATTAATAACCAACTTTTTACGCTTGGCAACTTCAGTTTTCGTGGCTGTGCGGCTTGTCACGGTTCACGAAGGTTGTCACACAAGTTACTGTTCCCCCTAGGATCGCCGGCGGCGACCCCGGCCGTCATCTATACTCTGCCCCCGAGAATTCTGCAATCGGATCCCACTGGATGCCCCGTTTCCGCCGTCTCCTGCGCTGGGCCCTGCTCGCCGGCCTGGCCCTCACCCTTGCCGGCCTGGCCGCCATCGGCGTCCTCTATTACGTGGTTTCGGCCAAGGTTCCGGACATCCAGTCCCTTCGCAGCGTCGAATTGCAGGAACCCCTCTATGTCTATGCCAGCGACGGCCGCCTGATCGGGCTGTTCGGCGAGACCCGGCGCTACCCGGTCTCCATCAAGGACGTGCCCGAGCCGGTCAAGCGGGCCTTCATCGCCGCCGAGGATTCGGACTTCTACAAGCACAACGGTGTCGATCTGACCGGCGTCAGCCGCGCAGTCTGGCAGATCGTCAGCCGCAAGGAAGGCCGTGTGGCCGGCGGCAGCACCATCACCCAGCAGGTGGCCCGCCAGTGGTTCCTCAGCTCCGAGTACAGCTACACGCGCAAGCTGGTGGAAATGATGCTGGCCATGCGCATCGAGAAGATGCTCACCAAGGACGAAATCCTGGAGCTCTATCTCAACAAGAGCTTCTTCGGCAATCGTTCCTACGGCGTGGCGGCGGCGGCCGAGTATTACTACGGAAAATCGCTTGACCAGTTGACCCTGGCCGAAACCGCGACCCTGGTCAGCGCGCTGAAATTTCCTTCCAGCGGCAATCCGATCAGCAATCCGGTGCGCAACCATCAGCGCAGCGTGTACGTGATCAGCCGGATGCTGGAGGATCGCTACATCACCCCGGCGCAGGCCGCCGAGGCCAAGGCCGAGCCGATGCATGCGACCCCGCACGAGCGCCCGGTCGAGGTCTATGCGCCGTACGTGGCCGAGATGGTCCGCCAGGAAATGATCGCCCGCTTCGGTGGCGATGTCCTGACCAAGGGCTATCACGTCACCACGACCATCGACGCCGACCTGCAGGCGGCCGCCGACCAGGCGGTCAGCGAGGGTTTGCAGTTGTACGACCGCCGCCATGGCTGGAACGGCGTGGAACGGCATTTCGACGTGCCGGCCGAAGCGGACGCCAAGGCGTTGGCCGCCCAGTTGAACGGCGTACCGCCGCAGGGCGGCATGCGTCCGGCGATCGTTGCCGCGACCACGGCGGACGGCAGCGCCACGGTGGTCCTGTCCGATGCCAGCGAGCTGGTGCTGCCGCCGTCGGCCAGCCAGTGGACCGGCAAGGCGCCCGGCAAACTGTTCAAGCGTGGCGACCTGGTCCGCCTGAAGGCCGGCAAGACCGAAGGCAGCTACGTCGTCGACCAGATTCCGCGCGCGCAGGCGGCGCTGGTGTCGCTGGACGCCGACACCGGCGCGCTGCGGGCGCTGATTGGCGGCTACAGCTTCGCCGGCAACAAGTTCAACCGCGCCACCCAGGCGCGCCGCCAGCCGGGCTCCAGCTTCAAGCCGTTCCTGTACGCGGCCGCTTTCGAGAAGGGCTTCAACCCGGCCTCGATCGTGCTCGACGCCCCGGTGGTGTTCCGCGACCGCCGCGGCCACATGTGGCGACCGCAGAATGACGGTGGTGGCTTCCGCGGCCCGATGCGCCTGCGCGAGGCGCTGGTGCAATCGCGCAACCTGGTGTCGGTGCGCCTGCTCGACGCCATCGGCGTGGATTTCGCCCGCAAGTACATCAGCCAGTTCGGCTTCGAGGAGGCGGAACTGCCGCCCAACCTGTCGATGTCGCTGGGCACCGCTTCGCTGACCCCGATGTCGGTCGCGCGCGGCTACGCGGTCTTCGCCAATGGCGGTTCGCGGGTGACGCCCTGGTTCATCGACGAGGTGAAGGACCGCGCCGGCACCGTGCTGTTCAAGGAGAAGCCCGCGGTCGCCTGCCGCGGCTGCAGCGGCACGTCGCTCGGCAACGCCGCCTCGCCCGCCAACGACGTGGTCGATGGCTTCAACTTCGGCCCGCAGCAAGCGGCCGCGCCCAAGCCCGCCCCGGCCAAGGCCACCGCCCCCGCGCCTCCGGTGAAGCCGCCGGCGCAGCCCGGCGATACCGTCGCCGCGCCGCGCGCCATCGACGAACGCACCGCTTACCAGCTGGTCTCGATGATGCGCGACGTGGTCCAGCGCGGCACAGGTACCGCGGCCAAGGTGCTCGGACGCGAGGACGTGGGTGGCAAGACCGGCTCCACCAACGATCACCGCGATGCCTGGTTCTCCGGCTTCGGCGGCACCTATGCCACCACCGTCTGGGTGGGCCGCGACGATTTCCGTTCGCTGGGCTACCGCGAATACGGTGGCAAGGCCGCCCTGCCGATCTGGATCGACTACATGCGGGTGGCGCTGAAGGACAAGCCGATCGCCGCCAATGATCCGCCGGCCGGCATGGTCCAGGTCACCACCAACGGGGCGACCGAGTGGGTCAAGGCCGAGGATCTGGAGCGCATCGAGCAGTTCGACGACTTCGGTCCCGAGGACGCCGTCCCGGACGAAGAAGCCTTCGACATCTTCTGACGGACGCCGACACGTCCGGCCGAATCGGTGGATCACCCGGGTGATCCACCGATTTACATTCACAATCCTTGGTGTACAGTCGCCGCTAGTTTCGACGCGGAGGCTCGCCATGCACCACGCTCGTCAGCACGCCGAAACCCGCACCCGCGAGCGCCGCCATCGGCTCGCCCATGAAGCTGCCAGGCTGATGGCCGAAGGCGGCATCCGCGACTTCCATCAGGCCAAGCTCAAGGCCGCCAGCCGGCTGGGCATTCACGACGACGCGTCGTTGCCGCGCAACCGCGAGATCGAGGATGCCCTGCGCGAGTACCAGCGCCTGTTCGCGGGTGAAGCGCATGTGCAGGGACTGCGCCAGCGGCGCGAGGCGGCATTGCGCGCACTCGACTTTTTCCGTGATTTTTCGCCGCGCCTGGTCGGGCCGGTGCTGGAAGGCACCGCCGATGCCAATTCGGCCGTGCTCCTGCACGCGCACAGCGACGACCCCGATGCGCTGCCGCGATTCCTGGACGAACACGGCATTCCCAGCGAGTCGCGCATGCGGCGCCTGCGGCTGGATCGGGAACGCAGCCTGGACGCGCCGGTCTGGCTGTTCAGCGCGGAGGACCTGAGTTTCGATGTGACCGTGCTGCCGCTGGATGCGCTGCGGCAGGCACCGCTGTCGAACGTGGACGAGAAGCCGATGCGGCGATCGTCGCTGGCCCAGTTGCGGCAACTGCTGGCGGAAGAGGAAATCGCCGGTTACGAAATCGACGTTCCGCGCTGATCGGCCGGAAGCGACACCGGTGATGCTGCGCGCTCCGATACCGCCATTGCGTCCTTTCATCGCCGCCGTGTGGCACGGTGAAGGTACATCCGTGTCGTCTGCACGCGAATCCAATCTTCCCGACGGCAATGCGCACCTGGCCATCCGCCTTGGCGGCTGCGTTCTGCGTCGCCACGAAGGCATCGACGACCTCGAAGGGCATGCCATCTCCGACGCGGTGATCGCCGGCCCGCACGAACGCTGTTACCTGAAGGACGTGTCCCGGGCGACGCCTTCGGTCGGCGCCCTGCTGCGGCCGGGTGCGATCCGCGCCCTGTTCGGCTGTCCGCCGACGGAACTGCGCGATCGGCACGCGCCGCTCGATGTGTTCTGGCCGGTCGAAGTGGAGTACCTGCGCGACAGGCTGAATTCGGAGATCGACCCGGAGCGGCGGTTGGAATGCCTCCAGGCTTGGCTGCTGGCGCGCCTGCGGCCATATCGTGGCCTGCATCCCCAGGTCGCGCTGGCCGTGCAGGGACTGCGGCAGGGACGGAGCATCGGCGACCTGGTCGCGGATTCGGGCTACAGCCACCGCCGTTTCATCGATCGTTTCCGCGACGGTATCGGCCTGGCCCCGAAGTCGTACTCGCGCCTGTTGCGCTTCGGCCACGCCCTGCGGCTGGCACAGGGCGAGCGGGACTGGTCGCGGATCGCGCTGGACGCCGGCTACAGCGACCAGCCGCATTTCATCCGCGAGTTCCGCGCCTTCGCGGGATTGTCGCCGGAAGCCTATCGGCGTGCGCGCCGGCGCGGCGGGCGCCACGTTCTGCTTCCCGAACCCGCCTGATGGTTCAATTTTCTTCAATCCCGGGCTGACCGCCTGATCCATGCTGGTCTCCCCAGCGGAGAAAACGCCATGCCGGTACATGAACTGTTCGCCTATCTGTGCGTCGGTGACGCCGAAGACGCCATCGCCTTCTATCGCGACGTGTTCGACGCGCGCGAGAAATTCCGTCTGGTCGAGCCCGGCGGCCGCATCGGGCACGTCGAAATCGAAGTGGCCGACACCACCCTGATGCTGTGCGAACCGTATCCCGAATACGGCATCGTCCCACCGGATCCGGCGGCCAGCAGTCCGGTCACGCTGCACGTGCACGTGGACGATGCCGACACCGTCATCGCCCGCGCCGTGTCCTCGGGAGCGACGCTGGTCATGCCGCCGCAGGACATGTTCTATGGCGAGCGTTCCGGCGTGCTGCGCGATCCCTTCGGCCATCGCTGGAACATCGGACACAGCATCGAAGAGGTGACGCCCGAGGAAATGCAGCGGCGCTACGACCGCATCGCATCGCCGTGCTGAGAGCCGGACGCCCGCGAATCCAGGGCGCCCGGTTCATGGCATCGGGACACCTCACGCGATGCGCGCCGACGCGGCCTGCGAGGCTGCGCTTGAGGTGATCCCGGTGTTCCAGAGCGGACATGGATGTCGGCGCCGTTGGAGAAGGCGACAACATGGAAGATCCGGCGGCTGTCGCGCCGGCGGACGGTGCCGGACTCCCCTTCGGTCATCGGGCCGCATGCCCCCGGAAAAGCGAAGCCCCGCGATGGCGGGGCTTCGGAGGTACCACGGCGATCGAACGGCGCTCAGCGCTGGTCGATGCCCTTGTAGTCGCGTACGTCGTAGCCGGTGTAGATCTGGCGCGGACGGCCGATCTTGGCTTCCGGATCGACCTGCTGTTCCAGCCAGTGCGCGACCCAGCCGGCGGTGCGGCCGATGGCGAACATGACGGTGAACATCTCGGTCGGGATCTTCAGCGCCTTGTAGATGATGCCGCTGTAGAAGTCGACGTTCGGATACAGCTTGCGCTGGATGAAGTAGTCGTCCTTCAGTGCGGCCTCTTCCAGCTTCAGCGCCACTTCCAGCAGCGGATCGTTGACGCCCAGTTCGCCCAGCACCTTGTGGGTCATCTCGCGGATGATCTTGGCGCGCGGGTCGAAGTTCTTGTAGACGCGGTGGCCGAAGCCCATCAGGCGGAAACCGGATTCCTTGTCCTTGGCCTTGGCGATGGCGCTGTCCACCTTGTCCGGGGTGCCGATCTCTTCCAGCATCTTCAGCACTGCTTCGTTGGCGCCGCCATGGGCCGGGCCCCACAGGGCGGTGATGCCGGCGGCGACCGAAGCGTACGGGTTGGCGCCGGTGGAACCGACCAGGCGGACGGTCGAGGTCGACGCGTTCTGCTCGTGATCCGCGTGCAGGATGAACAGCAGATCCAGCGCCTTTGCCACCACCGGGCTCAGTTCCAGCGGCTCGCTCGGCACTTCGAACATCATGTGCAGGAAGCGGTTGACGTAGTCCAGATTGTTGCGCGGATAGCGGATCGGCCAGCCAATCGAATAGCGATAGGCGGCGGCGGCGATCGTCGGCACCTTGGCGATCAGGCGGATGGCCGCCAGGCGGCGCTGTTCCGGATCTTCCAGGTCAAGCGTGTCGTGGTAGAACGCGGACAGCGAGGCGACCGTGCCGGCCAGCATCGCCATCGGATGTGCATCGTAATGGAAGCCGTGCAGAAAGTTCTTGAGCGACTCGTGCATCATCGTGTGATGCGTGACTTCGTGATCGAACTTCTCGAATTCCGCCTTGCTCGGCAGTTCGCCGTTCATCAGCAGGTAGGCCACTTCCAGGAAGCTGGAATTCTTGGCCAGTTGCTCGATCGGGTAACCGCGATACAGCAGCACGCCATTGTCGCCATCGATGTAGGTGATGGCCGATTTGCAGCTGGCGGTGGCGGTGAAACCGGAATCGTAGGTGAAAAGACCGGTTTCCTTGGTCAACTTGGAGATGTCCACGCAGTTGTTGCCCAGCGTGGGTTTCAGTACCGGCAGGTTGACGGATTTGTCGCCGGCGGTCAGCGTGACCTGGTCGAGTTCGGACACAGTGTGCGCTCCTTCGTGGGGAAGCACCGGCCGCTTGCGCGATCGGTGTGTGACGGGAGTCCGGAGGGGATTCCTCGGATAACGTCGATTATCGCACACGCGGTTTGGAGTCGTCGCTCGGTTCCAGACCAAACTCAGACCAAAGCATAAGGCGCAGCGCAGCGCGCGTTACGCTGTCCTGATGACGGAAATGCAAACGGCCGCGCCCAGGGCGCGGCCGTTGCGGGACGAACCGACCGTTCGCTCAGCGCGCGTAGCGCTTCTGGAACTTGTCGATGCGGCCGCTGGTGTCGATGACCTTGTGCTTGCCCGTGTAGAACGGATGCGAAGCGGAGGAAATTTCAACCTTGATCAACGGGTAGTCGTTGCCGTCTTCCCACTTCGTGGTTTCCTTGCTGCCCAGGGTCGAGCGGGTCAGGAACTTGAAATCGGAGGTCACGTCGTGGAAGACGACTTCGCGGTACTCGGGATGGATGTCGGCCTTCATGGCGGGCACACCGTGTTGCGGGATAGGGAAGAGCGGCATTGTAGCCCGCCCTCCCCTCCCGGTGCAAGCCGGGGGTCCGTCCCGCCTCAGCGGGCGGCCAGGGCGGCCTGGATCAGGGCCTCGAAGCGCTCCTGATCGTACTTGAGCAGGATATCGACCTTGTCCGGCTTGCCGCCTTCCCGGCGCCAGTCCACGACGCTGGCGCCCCGGCTGTGGGCGCCCTGCAGTTCGATGACCAGGGGGCGCTCGGCCCGCTCCAGCGCGCCTTCCGGCTCCAGCGCGAACGCCATGGCCAGGGCATCGGCGGCGTACCAGTAGTCGCCCCGACGGTCGATCGACCAGAGGCGGGTCTTTTCCGAGATGCCGGCGTAGAACCTGGCCCGATCCGAATCGGCTCGCAGCCAGCCGGCGACCCGCTCATGGTGGAGGCCATGGGCGATGGTGGCTTCCCAGTCGGCCAGCTCGACGCGCTCGAACGCCTCGAACACCAGATGGGCGGCCTCGGGATCGAAGTAGAAATTGAACTCCGCCGCCGGCGTGATGTTGCCGTGCGCGGTGACCGCGCCCCCCATCACCACGAAGCGCGCGATTCGTTGCGGCAGGGTCGGATCCAGCTTCAGCGCCAGCGCGATGTTGGTCAGGGGGCCCAGCGCGACCAGCATCAGCTTGCCGGCGTGCGCATGCGACAGCCGCAGGATGGCCAGCGCGGCATGTTCGGCTTCGGCCTGCTTGGCGGGCGCCTCATGGCCGATGTCGCCGAAACCGTCCTGGCCGTGCACGTAACCCGCATCCGGCGCCGGATGCAGCAGCGGCTCGGGTGCGCCCGCGAACACCGGGATGTCGGTGCGTCCGCTGACTTCGCACAGTTTCAGCGCATTGCGCACGGTGTGCTTCAGGCCGACATTGCCGGCGGCGATGGTCAGACCGATTACGTCGTGGCGTCGATCATTGAATGCCATCAGCAGCGCCAGCGCATCGTCGACGCCGGGATCGGTATCAATCAGCAGTGGAATCCTGTCACTCATGCTTCTTCTTCATTCATCTATCGGCCCGCGAGTCTCGCACCGATGGATGACGAACGAAAGTCGCGGCTCAGGCGCCGGCGTAGCGCGCCGCGCCGCCGACCCAACGCTGCACGATGCGATCGGCCAGTCCGGGTGATTCCGCCAGCAGACGGTCCGCCAGCTCGCGCACCTGCGGCAACAGCCCCGCGTCGCGCGCCAGATCCGCGACCCGGAACGTTGCCAGGCCGGTCTGCCGCGTTCCCAGCAGTTCTCCCGGTCCGCGCAGCTCCAGATCCTTCTCGGCGATCACGAAGCCGTCGTTGGTCTCGCGCATGGTGGCCAGGCGCTGCTTGGCCATCTGCGACAACGGCGCCTGATACATCAACACGCAGGTCGATGCGGTCGCTCCACGTCCCACCCGCCCACGCAACTGGTGCAGCTGCGCAAGCCCGAGCCGTTCCGCGTTCTCGATGATCATCAGCGAGGCATTGGGCACGTCCACGCCGACCTCGATCACGGTGGTCGCGACCAGCAGATCGCTCTCGCCCTGCTTGAACGCGCGCATCGCCGCCTGTTTCTCGGCCGCCTTCATGCGCCCGTGGACCAGCGCGATGCGCAACTCCGGCAATGCGGCGGAAAGCTGCTCGTACGTGGTCTGCGCGGCCTGCGCGATGACCTCGTCGCTGTCGTCGATCAGCGTGCACACCCAATAGGCCTGGCGTCCCTCGGCGCAGGCCGCGCGGATCCGCTCCACCAGCTCCGGCCGGCGCTCCGCGCTGAAGGCCACGGTGTGCACCGGCGTACGCCCGGGCGGCAGTTCATCGATCGCCGAGACATCGAGATCGGCGTAGGCCGCCATCGCCAGCGTGCGCGGGATTGGGGTCGCGGTCATCACCAGCTGGTGCGGGACCGACTCGCCACTGGCGCCCTTGTCGCGCAGCGCCAGGCGCTGGTGGACACCGAAGCGGTGCTGCTCGTCGACGATGGCCAGCGCGAGATCCTGGAAGGCCACCGCCTCCTGCATCAGCGCATGCGTGCCCACCACCACCTGCGCCTCGCCGGACGCGACCTCTGCCAGCACCTGCGAGCGCGCCTTGCCGGTGACCTTGCCGGCCAGCCACGCCACCCGGATGCCGAGGGGCTCCAGCCACTGCCGCAGATTGACCAGATGCTGTTCGGCCAGCAGCTCGGTGGGCGCGGCCAACGCCGCCTGCCGGCCCGCCTCGACCGCCAGCATCGCCGCCATCGCCGCGACCACGGTCTTGCCGCTGCCGACGTCGCCCTGCACCAGCCGCAGCATCGGCGAGGGCTGCTTCAGATCCTCGCGGATCTGCTTGAACACCCGCTGCTGGGCACCGGTCAGGCGGAACGGCAGCGACTTCGCCAGTTGGCCCGCCAGCGTGCCGCGCCCGGTCAACGCCGGGGCGCGATGACGCTGCAGTGCGATGCGCTGCCGACGCAGGCTCAGGTGATGGGCCAGCAGCTCCTCCAGCGCCAGCCGCCGCTGGGCCGGGTGCCGCCCGAGCGACAACGCCTGCAGGTCGGCGTCACGCGGTGGCCGGTGCATGACCAGCAACGCCTCGCGCAGCGAAGGCAGGCCGGCCTCGCGCAACAGCGCGTCCGGCAGCAGTTCCAGCGAGGCGTCGGTGGGCAACCGATCCAGCGCCTGCCCGACCAGCTTGCGCAGGCTGGCCGGCCCCACGCCCTCGACCGCCGGGTAGATGGGATCCAGCGCCTCGCCCAGCGCAACGTCGGCATCACCATCGAGCACCCGATAGCTGGGATGGACGATTTCCAGGCCGTGCTGGCCCGGCTTGGGCGTGCCGTAGCAGCGCACCCGGGTTCCCGGCGCGAACTGGGCGACCTGCGCCGCGCGGAAATGGAAGAACCGCAGCACCACTGTCGCGTGAGAATCATCCCCGAGCGCCACCCGCAGCATCGGTCGATAGCGGAACCCGCGCTCGACCGCCTCCACCCGCCCTTCCAGTTGCGCCGGCACGCCGGGCTTGAGCGCGCGGATCGGCGTCAGCGCGGTGCGATCCTCGTAGCGCAGCGGCAGGTGCAGCCACAGATCCTGCAGGCTCAGCAGGCCGCGCGCCGCCAGTTTTTCGGCAATGCGCGCGCCCACGCCTTTCAGCGACGCGATCGGAAGACGGGCCACCTCGTCGGCCCCGGGAATGGCATGCGGCATGGTGCAAGCATGCCGGGGATCGCGGTGCGATTGCCAGCCCGCGGGCGGTTCCGGCAAGGGCCGGAACCGCCTGCCGGCGTCAGAACCGGGCGCTGAACTCCACCCCGACCTGGCGCGGCGCGGAGATCGAGGCGAACGGCGTGCCCAGCACCGAGGCCGTGATGTTGTTGACCCCGGTCACGTAGCGCTTGTCGAACACGTTGTTGCCGTAGAGACCCACGCCCCACATGCCGTCGGCCGACGACCACTGCACGCGCATGTCCGTGCGGTTCTGCGCCTCGCCGGTGCGGAATGCCGGACTGGTCTGACAGGTGCCCTGGGTCTCCGATTCGGCGTTGCAGCGGCTCTTGCCCCGATAGGCGTGCAGCAGCGAGAAACGCACGTCGCCGCCGTCGCCCAGGTTCCAGGTATAGCCCGCGCCCAGCGAGGCCGACAGATAGGGCTCGCCGGTGGGATCGCCGGAAATGTCGCGGCCATTGGCGGACAGGCCATCCTTGTAGCTCGCGTCGATGAAACCCGTGTTGAAGGTCAGGTCCAGGCCGGTTACCGGCCGCCATTGCAGATCCACGTCCACGCCCCAGGCCTGCATGTCGCTGGTATCGACGATGTAGCGCGGCACGCCGGAACCGGCGGTGTTCAGATCCAGACTGATGGCCTGGCGGTCCTTGTAGATGTAGTAGTAGCCGGACGCGTTGAGCGACAGCTTGTGTTCCGGGAACACGGTCTTGATACCGAACTCGGCGTTCCACACGTCTTCGTTGTCGAACTGCGACTGCGGCTGCACGCTGTTGAAACCACCGGCCTTGTAGCCCTTGGCCAGCGAGCCGAACACCATGGTGTTGTCGTTGACCGCGTAGTCGACCACGAAGCGCGGGCTGAGGTCGGTCCAGGACTTCTTCCGGCCGTTCTTCACGCCTTCCAGCTCGCCGAAGGCGAACACGAAGTCCGTGTTGAACATGTCCGCGCTGACCGGATAACCCATCTGCTGCAGCAGCTCGAAGAAACCCTGCTGATCCAGCATCGCCACCGTCGCATCCAGGGTCGCCGCGTCACGCGCGCCGTTGAACCAGCTGAAATCCTTGCGGTCGTGGGTCAGGCGCAGGCCGAAGGTGAGGTTCCAGCGATCGTTGACATGCCAGATCACGTCACCGAACGCCGCATAGGCTTCCGCCTTGCCGTGGTTGACCATGCTCTCGCGCCACGAATGGCCCTGCAGGCGCAGCGGCATGCCCGCGCCTTCCAGCACCTGGTCCAGCAGCGCGATGATGTTGACGCCGCCGAAGTTGGGCAGATTGCCCATCGCGGTGCCCACGCTGTCGGTGAACAGATTGGTCTCGCTGGTCTGGTCGGCCTCTTCCTTGAACCAGCTGGCGCCGGCCACCCAGTCGAACCTGCCCGATACGCCGGAGAACTTGAACTCCTGGTAGTAGCTGCGGTTGCTCTCGATGTTGGCGGTATCGAAATACAGGTTGATGCGGTTTGTACCGTCCTCGTCCTCGCGGTTGACCGTGTCGAAGTCGCGCACCGCGGTGGTCGATTGCAGGCTGCCCCACGGGAAGGCGTGATCGATCTGCAGGGTCAGGCCGTTGAAGGTGCGCGACTCCTCGTTGTTGACCACGTCGTTGAACACCGGCGCCTTCAGCGGATTGCGGTACGTCAGCGGTTCCGCCGGATAGGGCGCCGGCGCCGGATAGGGATCCAGCGCCACCAGGCCGACCGCCGGGCGCGCCAGCTGATCGATGTTCTCGTAGTCCCAGGACAGATTGAGGGTGGTCGACTCGCCCAGGTCCGAACGCCAGGCCACGCGCATGGCCACCGTGTCCTCGGGATTGAGCCGGCCACCGGTGCCGGCATCGGTCATCCAGCCGTCGCTGTGATTGGACAGCGCGCTGAAACGCAGCGCATGGCGTTCACCGAACGGCACATTGACCAGGCCGGACATGTAGCGGCGGCCGTCCTCGCCCACACGGATGCGGGCGTTGCCTTCCGCGATGTTGCTCGGCTTGTTGGTGATGATGGACACCGCACCGGCGGCGCTGTTGCGGCCGAACAGGGTGCCCTGCGGTCCCTTCAGCACCTCGATGCGTTCGATGTCGTTGAACGCCAGCATCGCGCCACCGGTACGCGCCGAATAGACACCGTCGATGTAGACGCCGACCGCGGGATCGGTGCCGATGCCGAAATCGCCCGTGGAGATGCCGCGGATCGCGTAGCGCGGCTGGGTCGGACTGCCGTCATTGACCTCCAGCCCGGGCACGAACATGTCCAGATCGCCGATATCGGCGGCGGCGACCTGATCGATCATGTCGCCGTTGAGGACGTTGATCGCGATCGGCACGTCCTTGAGTTCCTGCTCGCGGCTCTGCGCGGTCACCTTGATGGTGTCCAGCGTGGTCGCGTCCTCCTGCGCGGGGGCGGCCTGCCCCCATGCGGCGCCCGAGACCCCCAGCAATGCGCAGCTTCCGAACAGGGCATGCCGCAGCCCCACCACCAGACACCGTTGATTCAACTTCATCACTCCCTCCCAGAAGCATTTTGTCTTTACGGATATACCCCTCAGATGGACGCCGGTACCGCTTCTCCCCCCGGCCCATCCCCATCGCAACTGCCATGCTGCGCGCGAATCCACGCATCAATCAGTTCCACTCCTTCGCGGTGCACCACCGAGCGCCCCAGCTCCGGCATCATCACCGCCGGATCCGCACTGTCCATGCGGAAGCTGAGGATGGACTCCCCCGGCTTGCCGGGCTCGATGTCGTGGTGCCGATCGCCGGTGCCCTTGCCGGCAGCAATCGGCTGCTTGCAGAACCCCAGCTTCAGGCGTTCCTGCGTGCCCGCGTCCAGCCACAGGCCGGATGTGATCGCCGGTCCGGTCGGGCTGTGGCAATGCCCGCAATTGACGTCCAGATAGGCGCGCGCACGCGCGTCCAGGCTGGCGTTGCCCGCATCCATCCAGTCGGCGTCGCGCGGCGCCTGCGCCGGCGCGGGCGCGCCGGTCAGGTAGCCGACGCGCGCCAGGTGCGCCAGTTGGTTCTCGCGCCCGCCCAGGTACTCGAAATCCCGGTTCAGATGGCGCGCCTTGGGACCGATCGGCGACAACTGGCGTGACCGGTTGTCGGTCATGTGGCAGCCGCCGCACTGGTTCTGGTCCGGCACCTGATACGCGGCTTCCTCGCGCTGGCCGGAAGCGTCGACCAGATCGAGCATGATCAGGTCACCGGTGCGCTTGAGGGTGGCTTCGGTCTGCGCCTCGTTCCAGACATACGGCATCGCCACCCAACCCGATTCCCGCCGCACCAGCAGGCGGGTCTCGATCAGGCGCACCTTCGACAGCTCCAGCGATTCCCGCTCCAGCACGCTGGCCGACGGCGGCGTGCGCGCGACCGAACGGCCGTCCCACGCCTGCCCCGCCGGCAGCGGGTAGTAGAAGGTCTTGCTGATGATGGTGCCCACCGGGAAATCCAGCGCCGCGTCCGGCCGATAGGCCGCGCTCTTGCCCTTGGGCATCCAGATCGTGCGCAGCTTGTGGGCGTAATCGCTGAACAGCGGCGTGTTGAGGTCGTAGGGCACCACGCCCTCATTCAGGCGAAGGCGCCCGTCCTCGATGCGCAGCACATGCCAGTCATCAAGGCGCGCGGGCTGCCCTTCGGCGAAGAAGGTCACGTCCTGCGAAGGCTTGCATCCCGTGAACAGCACGGCGGCCAGCAACGCGGCGATGGCCACCGACGCGGCCCGGTACTTCCGCATCGTGCTCAACCCCGCTTCAGATCCACCGCCGGCAGGCGCGGCAGCTCGCACTGGAACGATTGCGTGTCCTTGCTCGGGCTCTTGTAACCGCCGGGGCCGTCGGCGTTGATCACGCCACTGACGTCGCGCAGGCAGATTTCCGGCCCGCGCGCCTGGCCGTCGACCTTGCGGTCCTTGTTGTAGTAGCCATCCCAGAGCACGTCGGGGAAATTCCCGCGCAGGCCGTACATCGCCATCTTCAGTGCCTTCAGGTCGAAGCCGTCGGGCGAGTCGCCGCCGCCGGACAGGGTATTGCCGTGCACGTAGACCCGCTCCGGATAGGGATCGAAGGTTTCGGATTTGCTCGAATCCTTGTAGCCGGTGGAGTAGACGCTGGAAATGATGATGTTGGTGGTCGCGTTGTCGCGGATCTCGTTGCCGAAGATCTCGATGTCGTCGTTGGAATTGACCACGATGCCGGAACCGGCCGGTACGCTGGCCACCGGCGTGCCCTTGGCGCCGAAATTCTCGTGGTTGTTGGCGATCACCTTGTTGTTGAACACCCGGATGTTGCCGCCCTGCTGCTTCAGCCCGGGCATGTTGAACACCAGGATGCCGCCGGTGTTGCCGGTGGCGACATTGTCGTAGACATCGGCGTTGATGGTGTTCTCGATCTCGATGCCGGCCACGTTCTTCTCGGCGCGGCTGCGGCGCACGATGACGCCGTCGGACTGGCCCACGTAGATGCCCGCATCCGAAGCACCGATGGAAACCGAGTCCTCGATCAGCACGTTCCTGGTCAGCACCGGATACAGGCCATAGGCGCCGTTCTTGGTGCTGGGACCGCCGGTCCATTCGACCTTCACGCCACGGATGGTGATGTTTTCCGATTCGCTGATCTTCAGGCCGTCGCCTTTGGAATCCTGGATGGTCAGATGCTCGATGGCGAAGTCGTCGCCATTGACCAGCAGGCCCTCCGCGCCAGCCTTCTGGCCCTTGAAGCTGAGCACGGTCTTGTCCATGCCGGCGCCACGGAGCGTCACGCCGTCCGCGCGCAGGGTCAGGCTGCGGTCGAAGTGATAGGTGCCGGCGGGAATCTCGATGACGTCGCCGGGCTTGGCGTCGAGCAGGCGCTCGTGGAGCTTCTGCGCGAAGTCCGCGCTGGCCGCATCGGCCTTCGGCACCTGCTCGTCGGTCTTCGGCTGGCAGGCCGCCAGCGCCAGTGCCAGACCCGCCATCAACATCGTCCGCTGCATCGCGTTCCCTCCCCGGTGATCACGCGGCGGCCGGCGGCCACCATACGCGTGCGAATTCAGTAATCGAGAGTCTTGTCTTACTGGTTTCCCTGAAATAGGGCAGGAGCGGCATACTTGGGGGGGCAAAGCGGACAAGCTGGAGGGGCTTCGATGCGCCGAAAACTGGGCCTGGACGGGGGCAACCGCCTGTCCATCGCCAACCTGCCGACCAACATGCTGTGCAGCCTGGTGCTGCTGGCGGGCGAGTTGGGGGTGAATTGCGAGCCCTGGTTCAGCGGGCTCCGCCTGACGCCGCGCGAGATCCAGGATCCGCAGGCACGGGTCTCCTACCGGCAGGCCACCGAGGTCATCCGCCGCGCATTGCCGACCCTGCCCATCGAGGATGTCGGCCTGACCCTGGGCGGCAACCAGAACGGCGCCAACTTCGGACTGCTGGGCCTGGCGATGCGGATGGCGCCGAACTTCGGGGAGGCGGTCAACATCGGCCTGACCTACCAGCGCAATCTGGGGCCGCTGATGGATCTGCAACTGCTGCAGGAGGACCCGGACGTGGTGTCGGTGGTGGCGACCACGCCGCTGGATCTGCCCGAGATCCTGCCGTTCCTGTGCGAGGAAATGTTTTCCAGCGTGCTGATGCTGGCGCGGGAACTGGCCGGCCCGGAATTCCATCCGGTCCGCCTGGACCTGACCTACCCCGCTCCGGCCTACGCCAGCAAGTACGGCCGGATGTTCGAATGCGAGGTGCGTTTCCGCCAGAACCAGAACCGGATGCTGGTGGATCGCAGCTGGTTCTCGCTGCCGTTCACCAGTTACAACCCGGTGGGTTCGCAACAGGTGCTGGCGCTGTGCCACGCGCAGCTGGCGGCGGTGGCGACCTCGGGCGAGGCGACCGCGGCGGTGGAAAGGCAACTCCGGCCACGCCTGCGCGAGAACCCGCAGATGACCGAAATCGCGACCGCGCTGCACCTGAGCGAGCGCACCCTGCGCCGGCAGCTGTCCGACGAGGGGCAGCGCTTCAGCGACATCCATGACCGCGTGCGCACGGATCGCGCGCTGGAACTGCTGCAGGACCGCGAGCTGACCATCGCCTACATCGGCACCCAGCTGGGCTTCAACGACGTGCGCGAGTTCCGCCGCGCCTTCAAGCGCTGGACCGGGCATACGCCCAGCGAGGCGCGCGATCGCATGGTGTGATCGCGCGCTTCGGCGCGGGGATCAGCCGATGACCATCACCGCGTCGACCTCGAACGCCGCGCCCTTGGGCAGGCCGGCCACTTCGATGGTGGAACGCGCCGGGAACGGCGCCTGGAAGTAGTCCTGCATCACTGCGTTGACCTTGGCGAACTCGCCCAGGTCGGTCAGGTACAGGCCCAGGCGGACGATGTCGCCCAGCGAGCCGCCGGCGGCTTCGGCCACCGCCTTGAGGTTGTCGAAGGCGCGGCGTGCCTGCGCCTCGATGTCGCCATCGACCAGGTTGCCGGTGGCCGGATCCAGCGGGATCTGCCCGGAGAAATAGACGGTATTGCCGGCGCGCACGGCCTGCGAGTACGGGCCGATGGCGGCGGGCGCCCGTTCCGTGTGGATGATCTGCTTGCTCATGGAGCGCTCCTGGCGGGAAAGGCGGGGATTTTACCCGAGGCGGCAACCCGCCACGGCGCACCATCCCCCTTGTGGGAGCGACGTGAGTCGCGACGGGTTGTTTCCTGGCGACCGCAATCGCGACTCACGTCGCTCCCAGAGGAGGGAATCCGGGCGCCGGGAAATCCGGCGGAGCAAGGCTCCGCGCTACTGGCGGCGGACGCCGTGGACGACGTTGAGCCGGCGCAGCCTACGCATGACCTCGGCGAGATGGTTGCGATCGCGGACCTGGATGGAGAAGCGCAGCACCGCGACGTTGATGTCGCGTTCCAGGTATTCCACCCGTTCGATGTTGGACTGGCTCTTGGCCACCGCCGCGGCGACCTGGGCCAGCACGCCGGGCCGGTTCTCCACGTCGATCAGCAACGAGGCATCGTAATCGCCGGTGACGTTGGCGTCCCAGGCGATCGGCACCCAGCGTTCGCGGGATTTGCGGAACTCGACGACGTTGGGGCAATCCATGCGATGCACCACGATGCCCTTGCCGGCGGTGTGGTAGCCCATGATCTCGTCGCCGGGAATCGGCTGGCAGCAGTTGGCGAAACTGACCACGCCGCGCTCGGTGCCCGTGATCAGGATCTTTTCCTGCGAGTGGCGCGAATGGCCGCCGGCGCGCAGTTCGGCATGCGCGGTCAGCGCCTGCGCGGCCTGCGCCGGCATCCAGTTGCCCAGCGCGACGTCCGCCAGCAGCGCTTCCAGGCGCGGGTAGCGATGCTCGGCCAGGAAGGTATCCAGACGCTGCTGCGGCAGTCGCTCCAGCGAACTGTCCAGTTCCTCCAGCGCGCGATCAAGCATGCGGTGGCCCAACTGCACGGCGTCCTCGTGTTCCAGTTGCTTGAGCTGGTGGCGGATGGCGGTGCGGGCCTTGCTGGTGACGACGAACTCCAGCCACTGCGGCTTGGGCGCCGCGGACTTCGCGGTGATGATTTCCACGCTCTGGCCGCTGGTCAGCTTGGTGCGCAGCGGCACCAGTTTCTTGTCCACCCGCGAGGCCACCGCCTGGTTGCCGACATCGGTATGCACGGCATAGGCGAAATCGAGCGCGGTCGAATTCCTCGGCAGCGCCAGGATTTTGCCCTTGGGGGTGAACAGGTAGACCTCGTCGGGGAACAGATCGACCTTGACGTTCTCCAGGAACTCCAGCGACGAGCCGGCGGCGCGCTGGTTGTCGATCAGTTCGCTGATCCACGCATGCGCGCGGTTCTGCGCGCTGTTGGGCGAATCGGTGCCGAACTTGTAGGTCCAGTGCGCGGCGATGCCGCGTTCGGCGATCAGATCCATTTCCTGGGTGCGGATCTGGACCTCGATGGGCGAACCATAGGGACCGAACAGCACCGTGTGCAGCGACTGGTAGCCATTGGCCTTGGGAATGGCGATGAAATCGCGGAAGCGTCCGTCCAGCGGTTTGTACTGCGCGTGCGCCGCGCCGAGGGCGTGGTAGCAGGCGGGCACCGAATCGACCACCACGCGGAAGCCGAAGACATCCATCACCTGATCGAAGCTTTTCCCCTCCGCCCGCATCTTGTTGTAGATGCTCCAGGGCGTCTTGATGCGGCTGACCAGGCGATGCTCGATGCCCTCCTTGGTAAGTCGCTGGGAAAGATGCGCCTCGATCTGCGCCATCGATTCGCGGCGCATCACCGGCTGGCTGCGGATGTGCTTGTCGATCACCGCGTGCCGCCAGGGATGCAGCGCGCGGAAGCCCAGATCCTGCAGTTCCGACTTGACCAGGTTCATGCCCAGGCGCTGGGCGATGGGCGCGTAGATCTCCAGGGTTTCGCGGGCGATTCGCTGCCGCGCTTCGGCGCTCTGCGCGCCGAGCGTGCGCATGTTGTGCAGGCGATCGGCCAGCTTGATCATGATCACGCGCAGGTCGCGCGACATCGCCAGCAGCATCTTGCGGAAACTCTCGGCCGCGGCTTCCTGGCGATCCCGGAATTTCAGCTTGTCCAGCTTGGTGACGCCATCGACCAGTTCCGCCACCGACTCGCCGAATTCCCCGGCGATCTCGTCGCGGGTCAGCGGCGTGTCCTCGATGGTGTCATGCAGGATCGCGGCGATCAGGGTCTCCGCATCCATGCCCAGTTCGGCCAGCACGCCGGCCACCGCCACCGGATGGGTGATGTAGGGTTCGCCGGACTTGCGGGTCTGCCCGGCGTGCGCGGCGGCGCCGACTTCCCAGGCCCGGCGCAGCAGCGGCAGTTGTTCCTTGGGCAGGTAGCGGGCGGTCTTTTCGAATTGGGCGAGGTAGTCCGGCACGCCGTCGCTGCGCGACGAAGCGGGAGTGCGGAGCGCCTTGGCGGTACGGCCTGGGTTCATGACGCCAGCCTAGTGCAGACGTGGCGGGACGGCAAACCCGGAAAACGCGAAAAGCCCGCTCGCGCGGGCCTTTCCGATGAATGCGTCGATGCTGGCCGCCGATGGATTCCAGCGGCGGCGCAGACCTCAGTCGTCGCCCTTGGACATGTCCTCGTCGGCAACCACTTCGGCGGCGGCCCATTCCAGCGCTTCACGCTCGGCGCGCTCGCGCTCGGCCTTCTCGACGCGGTCGATCAACTCGTTGTCGATCTTGCGGGCGGCGATTTCACGCAGCGCCAGCACGGTCGGCTTGTCGGCGGTTTCGCTGTTGTCGATGGTGGACTCGACGCCATTGGCGAGCTGGCGGGCGCGCTTGGCGGCCATCGTGACCAGTTCGAAACGGTTGTTGACGACTTCCAGGCAATCTTCGACGGTGATGCGGGCCATGCGGGCTCCCGGCGACCCCAGGGCCGCGCGATGAATAGGGAAAGGGGCGGCGATTGTACGGCCTCGCCCGGGCGCAGGCAACCGTTTCTTTATAAATCAGTCAGTTAAACGCCCGGAATGCCCCGGACGGCGCCCTACCCGGCGAGCAGGGCTCCGATCAGCCCCTCATGCCGCTGCTGCTGGGCCTCCCGGCGCAGGCGGCTGGCGGTGAAGATGGCGTGCATCTGGTCGCAGGCGGTTTCGAACACGTCGTTGACGATCACGTAGTCGAATTCGTCGTAGTGCGACATCTCCTCGCGGGCGGCGGCCAGCCTGCGCTGGATCACCTCCTCGCTGTCCTGGCCGCGCGCATGCATGCGCTGCTCCAGCGCGTCGCGCGAGGGCGGCAGGATGAACACGCTGACCGCGTCGGGCACCTTCTCGCGCACCTGGCGCGCGCCCTGCCAGTCGATTTCCAGCAGCACGTCCTTGCCGGCGCACAGCTGCGGCTCCACCGATTGCCGCGCGGTGCCCTTCCAGTCGCCGTGGACCAGCGCGTATTCGAAGAAGTCGCCGGCGCGGATCATCGACTGGAACTCGTCGGCGCTGATGAAGTGGTAGTGCTGGGCGTGGCGCTCGCCGGGGCGCGGCGCGCGCGAGGTGAAGGAAATCGACAGCGCGATTTCCGGATCCCGGGCCAGCACGGCGTTGACGATGCTGCTCTTGCCCGCGCCCGAGGGCGCGGCAACGATGTAGAGGGTGCCGCGGCGGCTCATTCGATGTTCTGCACTTGTTCGCGGATCTGGTCGATCAGGACCTTCAGTTCCACCGCCAGATTGGTGGTGCGGGTATCCACCGACTTGGATCCCAGGGTGTTGGCCTCGCGGTTGAATTCCTGCAGCAGGAAATCCAGCCGGCGGCCGACCGGTTCGGTCTGCTTGAGCACGCGGCGGATTTCCTTGACGTGGCTGTCCAGCCGGTCCAGTTCCTCGTCCACATCCAGCTTCTGCAGCCACAGCACCAGTTCCTGTTCCAGCCGGCCGGGGTCGGCGGGCTGGGCCAGATCGGCCAGCCGGGTTTCCAGCTTCTGGCGCTGGCCGACGCGGATGGCCGGGATCAGTTCGCGCACTTCGGCGGCGCGGGCGGCGATGGCGTCGACGCGCTCCAGGATGGCGGCGACCAGCTTCCGCCCCTCGCGCTCGCGCGCGGCGACGAATTGCTCCACCACCGCATCCACCAGCGCCAGCGCCTCGGCCTGCAGGATCGCCTGATCCACCGCCTTGCCCTGCAGCACGCCGGGGAACTGCAGCAGGTCGGTGAACTCGGTGCGCAGGGCCGGGAACCGCGCATGCAGATCCAGCGCCAGTTCCGACAGTTGCCCGACCAGCGCGGGATTGATCTGCAGCGTGCCCTCGCCTTCCGGCGCGCGCAGCCGCAGGGTGAAATCGAGCTTGCCGCGTGATACCCGCGCGGAAACGCGCTCGCGCAGCGCCGGCTCCAGCGCGCGCAGCTCTTCGGGCAGGCGCGTGCCCAGCTCCAGAAAACGATGGTTGACCGCGCGGAGTTCGCCGGTCAGCGTGCCACCGGAGGTGACGCGTTCGACGGCGGCGAAGGCGGTCATGCTGCGGATCATGGGAAACCCGGTCGGATCGAAAGCGCGAATGGTACCCTAGCGCCCCCCGGTCGGCCGAATCCGCGGGCCATCCGGCCCCCGCGGTCTTCCGCTCCTTTCCTCAGCCGAGCTCCCTGCATGTCCGTCCTTCGTCCCAGCGGCCGCCTTCCCGATCAGATGCGCGAGGTCCGCATCGAGCGGGGTTACACCCGCCATGCCGAAGGTTCGGTGTTGATCCGCTTCGGTGAAACCCGTGTGCTGTGCACCGCCAGCGTCGAGAACAAGGTGCCCCCGTTCCTGCGCGGCAAGGGCGAAGGCTGGGTGACCGCCGAATACGGCATGCTGCCGCGCGCCACCCACACGCGCGGCGATCGCGAAGCCTCGCGCGGCAAGCAGGGCGGACGCACGCTGGAGATCCAGCGCCTGATCGGCCGCGCCCTGCGCGCCTGCGTGGACCGCGCCGCGCTCGGTGAACGCACCATCACCCTGGACTGCGACGTGATCCAGGCCGACGGCGGCACCCGCACCGCCGCCATCACCGGCGCCTACGTGGCGCTGGCCGATGCGATCGGCTGGCTGCGCAAGCGCAACGAGATCAAGCGCGACGTGCTGCTGGGCGCGGTCGCCGCGGTCTCGGTGGGCATCTATCGCGGCGCGCCGGTGCTGGACCTCGACTACGCCGAGGACAGCGACTGCGACACCGACATGAACATCGTCATGAATGATGGCGGCGGCTTCATCGAACTGCAGGGCACCGCCGAGGGGCACGCCTTCCGCCGCGACGAACTGGACACGCTGCTCGCGCTGGGCGAGAAAGGCACCGCCGAGCTGTTCGCGGCCCAGCAGGCCGCGCTGGCCGGCTGAAGCCGGCGGACACCCTTTCCACACGTCAAACGGATCCTTCGATGCGTCAGACGCTCAGCCTGATCACCGTGGTGGTTGACGATTACGATCGCGCCATCGCCCACTACACCGACGCGCTCGGTTTCGAGTTGCGCGAGGACACCGACCGGGGCGGCGGCAAGCGCTGGGTGCGGGTGGCGCCGCCAGGCTCGCGGGAAACCTGCCTGCTGCTGGCCGCTGCCGGCAACGACGCCCAGCGCGCGCGCATCGGCGACCAGACCGGGGGCCGGGTCGGCTTCTTCCTGGAGACCGACGACTTCCATCGCGATCACGCGCGGATGCTGGCGCGTGGCGTGGAGTTCCTGGAAACCCCGCGCGAGGAAAGCTACGGCACGGTCGCGGTGTTCCGCGACCTCTACGGCAACCGCTGGGACCTGCTGCAACTCAAATCCTGAGTCCTCCGAAATCCCCCTGACGGATCCCCACCCGTGAAACTGGTACTCGCCTCCTCCAACGCCGGCAAGCTCGAGGAACTCCGCCACCTCCTGGCCGATACCGACATCGAACTGATCGCGCAATCCGATCTCGGCGTCACCGATGCGGACGAAACCGCCACCACCTTCGTCGAAAACGCGCTGATCAAGGCGCGGCATGCCTCGCGACTGACCGGACTGCCGGCGCTGGCCGACGATTCCGGCATCTGCGTGGACGCGCTCAACGGTGCGCCCGGCCTGTATTCGGCCCGCTATGCCGGCGAGCACGGCAACGCCGGCCGCAACATCGACAAGCTGCTGGAAGCGCTCACCGGCGTGCCCGACGAGCGGCGGACCGCGCACTTCTATTGCGTGCTGGTGCTGCTCCATCACGCCGACGACCCGCAGCCGCTGATCGTGGAAGGCGAATGGCGCGGGCGCATCCTGCACGCGCGCCGCGGCACGGGCGGCCACGGCTACGACCCGGTGTTCCTGGACCCGGAACTGGGCCGTTCGGCGGCGGAACTGGAGACCGCGCTGAAGAACCGCATCAGCCACCGTGGCCGCGCGCTCGCCGCGCTGCGCGAGCGCCTGACCTGGTCGTGAGCGGCGAAGGGAGCGGACGCGGACGCCCGGCGCCCCGCCTGCGCCGGAATGCGGGAAAATGATCCGGCCATGCTGATTCCACCGCCGCTGTCGCTGTACGTGCACCTGCCCTGGTGCGTCCGCAAATGCCCGTACTGCGATTTCAACTCGCACCAGGGCAAGGGGCCGTTGCCGTTCGAAGACTATGTCGACGCACTGATCCGCGACCTGGATTTCGATCTGCCGCTGGTCTGGGGACGCACCGTGCAGTCGGTGTTCTTCGGCGGTGGCACCCCGAGCCTGTTCCCGCCGGAGGCCATCGACCGCTTTCTGCAGGCCGCCGCGTCGCGATTGCGGTTCGCCCCCGGCCTGGAAGTCACCCTGGAGACCAACCCGGGCACCGCCGAGCATGGCCGCTTCGATCGCTATCTGGCGGCCGGAGTGAACCGCATCAGCTTCGGCATCCAGAGTTTCGACGATGGCTGCCTGCAACGGCTGGGTCGCATCCATGACAGCGGCGAGGCGGAAGCGGCGGTGAAACTGGCGCAGGACGCCGGTTTCGACAATTTCAACCTGGATCTGATGTACGCGTTGCCCGGGCAGACCCTGGCGATGGCCGAGCGCGATCTGGAGCGCGCCTTCGTGCTGCGGCCGGCGCACATCTCCCACTACCAGCTCACCCTCGAACCGAACACGGTCTTCTTCGCCCGTCCCCCCCGGGGCATTCCCGACGACGATGGCGCGTGGGACATGCAGGCGCACTGCCAGGCGCTGCTGGCCGAAGCCGGTTTCGCCCACTACGAGACCAGCGCCTATGCCCGCCCCGACCGGCAGTGCGCGCA
This sequence comes from Pseudoxanthomonas sp. 134C1, assembly GCF_057773065.1. NCBI lineage: Bacteria > Pseudomonadati > Pseudomonadota > Gammaproteobacteria > Lysobacterales > Lysobacteraceae > Pseudoxanthomonas > Pseudoxanthomonas sp. 134C1. The sequence continues at coordinate 93,449 of NZ_JBYMTH010000013.1, read as the reverse complement.
CAACCTCAATTACTGGCGCTTCGGCGACTACCTGGGCATCGGCGCGGGCGCCCACGGCAAGATCACGCTCGGCGCCGAACAGGCCGTGCTGCGGCGCTGGAAGATCAAGCACCCCACCGCCTACCTGGCGGCGGCCGGCGGCGCGCAGGCGCTGGGGGGCGACGACCGCATTCCGCCGGAACAGCGGCCGTTCGAGTTCATGCTGAACGCCCTGCGCCTGCATGAAGGATTCCGGGTCGTCGACTTCGAACACCGGACCGGGCTGGCCCTGGCGACCGTCGACGCGCCGCTGGCGCAGGCGCTGGCCGCGGGGTGGCTGCGGCGGGAACAGGACCGGTTCATTCCGACGGAACTGGGACGGCGTTTCACCAACGACGTGGTGGCCGCGTTCCTGGCCGACTGACGCCGGCCGTCACCCCGCCCCCACGCTCGCCGGTCCAGCATCCAGGAAATGTGATAATTGTGGCTTCAGGGGAGATCCACCACACGTGACCGCAATCCCACCGCCACCGCCGAGCACCTCCGCGGGCAGCCTGGCCAGCACGTCGCTGCCGCCCCGCGTGCGCAAGCTCCTTCGCGGCTTTTTCGATCACATCTCCAGCGACGTCATCCAATCGCTCAACGCGATGTTGCCGGAATACGAGCAGGCCCTGTTCAAGCAGGCCGAACAGGCGCGCAGCGATAACCGCCAGGCCGAATTCTTCAACAATCTTCAGGCCTTGCAGCGCAATCGCGGCGAGTTCGTCCCGCATTTCATGTTCGCGCTGGAAGCCGAGCTGGCCGCGGTGCGCGCGCCGGCCGCGCGCGCGCGCGCTCCCGCCCCTTCCGGCATCGAGTTCCGCACCCTGACGCTGGTGGAAGACGCGGCGATGGACGAGGAAATCGTCCTCAGCGACATCGCCCGCCGCCACGAAGTCCGCGCCGCGCAGGCGTTGCTGCTGCTGGGTCAGCGCTTCGGCGCGCTTGGCGGCGCGCCCGCGTTCGACAACGAACGCCTCCCGGTCGGTCCGCAGGGCCTGTGCCGGATGCTCAAGCTGGCCGCCCGCACCCTGGAACTGGATCTGGAGGAGCGGCTGCTGCTGTACCGCACCTTCGATCACAAGGTGATGGGCAACTATCACGAGTGGGCCGAAACCCTGAACCAGTACCTGTCGCAGGAAGGAGTCCTGCCCGGGCTGATCTACCTGCCACGCCGTACCCGGGCGGTGGACGTGCCGACGGCCGCGCGTCCGGGCGCCGAGGCATCCGATCGCGCCGCCGGCCGCACCGCCGCCAACCGCCCGCTGACCGGCTGGCACGGCCCCTCCACGCCCTCGGCCTGGACCATTCCGACCGCCGGACCCGGCACGCCGCCGCCGCTGCCGGATGCGTCCCCGGGACCCTCCCGGGACGGCGAAGGTCCCAGTTTCGAACTGCTGCGCCAACTGCTGGCCGCGCGAAGGCAGGCGACGGCACGTTTCAGCGAACCGGCCGCCACCCGCTTCGGCGCGATGGCCGGCAGCGCGGGCATGCCCGCGGCTGGCGCGGCGGGTGCGGGTGCCCCCGACGGCGCCGCCCGCCGCCTGGTCCCCACCCCGGACGTGTTGTCCGCGTTGCAGGCCCTGCAGGGCGTGGCCACGCCACGCATCGAGGGGCAGCCCCGGCGCAACCTGAAGGACATCCAGCAGGCCCTGCTGGCGCGCGCGCGCCAGCAGCATGGCGAGCAGGCCGCCCTGGCGGCGCCGGACTCCGATACCTTCGAGCTGCTCGGCCTGCTGTACAACGAGGTCGAGCGCGAAGTGCGCCCCGAATCACCGGCCAGCGACCTGCTGACCCGCCTGCAGGTGCCGCTGGCGCAGGTCGCGCTGCGCGATCGCGAGTTCTTCCTGCGGCCGGAGCATCCGGCCCGCGAACTGCTCAACGCGGTGGCCGAATCGGGCGCCACCTGGCAGACCGACGACGATCTGGATCCGCGCCTGCTGCACCAGTTGCACCAGTCGGTGGATTTCGTGGTCAAGCACTACCACGGCGACGAGGCGGTGTTCGCCCAGGCCAACCAGGAAGTGCAGCGGCACCTGGAAGCCGCGGCGCGCAAGGCCGAGCTGGCCGAGCGGCGCCACATCGAGGCCGCGCGCGGCAAGGAACGCCTGGAGATCGCCAAGCAGCGCGCGAACGAGACCATCGAGGCCGCGTTCAACGATCAGCAGCCGCCGCGCTTCGTGCAGGCGCTGGTCAACCAGGCCTGGGCCGACGTGCTCACCCTGACCCAGCTGCGCCAGGGCGAGCATTCGGACGAATGGACCGAGCAGCTGCAGACCACGCTCCAGATCGTCGCCGCCACCACCGCGCCCGCCGACGCGCCCAAGGACCCGCAGTTGCCGCAACGCATCGAGAAAGCGCTGCTGCAGGTGGGTTATCACGAGGAAGAGGCGCAGGCCATCGCCCGCCGGTTGTCCAGCGCCGATGGCGAGGATGACGGCACGTCGAAAACCGAGCTGACCGCCAAGCTGAAGGCGCGCGCGCGGCTGGGCGAACAGAACATGGTCCGGCGCCAGCCGATCCAGCCGCGTTCGCCGAAGGAGCAGGAGTGCTACGACATGCTGCGCGCGCTGCCGTTCGGCACGTGGTTCGAATTCACCCTCAACCAGCAGGGCGACGTGCAGCGCCAGCGCCTGTCCTGGTTCAGTCCGGTCACCGGACACGCGCTGTTCGTCAACCAGCGTGGCCAGCGCACCGGCGAGCATTCGCTGGACAGCCTGGCCCGGTTGATGGCGCAGGGCCAGGCGCAGGTGGTCACCGAGGACAAGGGCCGGTTGATCGACCGCGCCTGGAACGCCACGCTGCGCGCGCTGCGCAGCCTCACGGGAATGGGCAAGCCGGCGGATATCGGAGGAAACGGCGCATGATCCAGGAATTCCGCCGCGCCCGCCGCCGCAACGTCCCCGAACCGGTGGCGGTCATGGACACCCTCGCCGATCAATTGATCGGCCGGCTGGGCAACGTCTCCGAGTCGGGCATGCTGCTGATCGCCAGTGCGCCGATCGTGGAGGACGCGATCTACCAATTGCGTTTCCACCTGCGCGCGCCCGCGGGCCGCGAGATGCCCATCGAGGTGGGTGCGCACGTGCTGTGGATGGCCGCCGCCAACACGCCCGGCCAGAGCTTCGCCGGCCTGCGCTTCCTGACCATCGAGCCCGCGCAGCTGGATGCGCTGCGCGCCTGGGTGAACGCGCCCGGTCCCGGCTGAGCGCCGGCCACGGGAAAGCCCGGCGCGGATGCGGCAAAATGCGGGTTTCACCCGCAAGAGTCGCCGTCATGAACGTTTCCGCCCCGCTGGCCACCGAACTCGCCCCGCTCTACGCCGAGCACCTGGCGCTGATGCAGCGGCGCGCGGAGGAAGCCCTGGCGCGCGGCGGTTTCGATCACCTGGTCGTGCCCAGCGGCAGCCTGCACTACCAGGTGTTCGACGATCGCGACTATCCGTATGCGGTCAATCCGCAGTTCAAGGCCTGGTTGCCGCTGACCCGGGTGCCCGACAGCTGGCTGGTATACACACCGGGCCAGCGCCCGAAGGTCATCTATCACCAGCCGTTCGACTACTGGCACGTCGTGCCCGCCGCGCCCAGCGGCTGGTGGGTGGATCATTTCGACATCCACGTCATCCGCAAGCCCGCGGATGCGCAGGCGCTGCTGCCCGGCCCGGCCGCACGCTGCGCCATCCTCGGCGAGCCGCAGAGCGCGCTGGGGGATCACGTTCCCAACAATCCGGAAGCGGTGGTCAACTATCTGGAGTACCAGCGTTCGTACAAGTCCGCCTACGAAATCGCGCTGATGCGCGAGGCGCAGCGGCTGGCGGTGCGCGGACATCGCGCCGCCGAAACGGCATTCCGCGAAGGCCGGAGCGAATTCGCCATTCACATGGCGTACTGCGCGGCGGTCGGCCAGGATCCCGCCGAGCTGCCGTACGGCAACATCGTGGCGTTGAACGAGCATGGCGCCGTGCTCCACTACATGGAACTGGATCGCAGCGCGCCGGCCGAACACCGCAGCTTCCTGATCGACGCCGGCGCCAGTTTCCACGGCTACGCCAGCGACATCACCCGGACCTACGCGACCGACGCCGCCAGCGAGTTCCAGGCGCTCATCGATGCGGTGGATCACGCGCAGATCGCGATGGGCCAGGCGGTGCGCGCGGGCATCGACTACCGGCAGTTGCACCTGGACGCGCACCTGGGTCTGATGGGCATCCTGAAGGAGTTCGGCGTTCTGAAGGTCTCGCCGGAAGCGGCGGTGGCCAGCGGCGTCAGTTTCGCGTTCTTCCCGCACGGCCTGGGCCACGCGATCGGCCTGCAGGTGCACGACGTGGCCGGTTTCGCGGAGAGCGATCGCGGCGGCCGCATCCCGCGCCCGGAAGGTCATCCCTACCTGCGCATGACCCGGATGCTGGAGCCCGGGATGGTGGTGACCATCGAACCCGGCCTTTATTTCATCGACATGCTGCTGGATGAAGTAAAGAAGAACGGCCACGCCGACAGCATCGACTGGGCGCGGGTGGATGCCTTCCGTCCCTATGGCGGCATCCGCATAGAAGACGAAGTACTGTGCACCGAGGGCGAACCGCTCAACCTGACCCGCCCGGCCTTCGCGGCGGGGTGAGCGCCCTCTCCCCGCAGGAGCGACGTAAGTCGCGATGCTTTTCCTGCCTTCGGGAACGGATTCGCGACTTACGTCGCTCCCACGGGTGAGGTTTGGCCGGCCATCAGCCGGCCATCGCCGCTTCGATTTCGTCCGCGCTGCGGGCCAGGCCGTCGGTCAGCACCCGATGGCCCTGCTCGGTGATGACGACATCATCCTCGGTGCGGATGCCGATGCCGCGCCATTTCTCGGCGACGCTGGTGTCGTCGGGCGAGACGTACAGGCCCGGTTCGATGGTGAAGACCATGCCCGGCTCCAGCAGGCGCGACTCGCCCTCGATGCGATAGTCGCCGACGTCATGCACGTCCAGCCCCAGCCAATGGCCGGTCTTGTGCCGGTAGAACCGGCGATAGTCGCCTTCGCTGATGTTGCGCTCCAGCGATCCCTTCAGCAGGCCCAGCCGCAGCAGGCCTTCGGTCAGCACTTCCACCGCCGCCAGATGCCCGGCCTCGTAGGGTTGTCCCGGCAGCGCCTTCGCCAGCGCGGCCTGCTGGGCCTCGCCCACCAGATCGTGCAGGGCGCGCTGCGCCGGGCTGAAGCGGCCGTTGACCGGGAAGGTGCGGGTGATGTCGCTGGCGTAACCGCGAAACTCCGCGCCGGCGTCGATCAGCACCAGGTCGCCATCCTTCGCGGTGCCGTTGTTGGCGCGGTAGTGCAGCACGCAGGCATTGGCGCCCGCGCCGACGATGCTGCCGTAGGCAGGCCAGGCGTCGTTGGCGCGGAACACCCGTTCCACATCCGCCTGCAGTTCGTATTCACGGATGCCGGGCCGCGCGACGCGCATCGCCACGCGGTGCGCTTCGATGCTGATGTCGGCGGCACGCTGCATCAGCTTGAGTTCGTCCTTGGACTTGAACAGCCGCAGGTCGTGCAGCAGGTGGCCCAGTTCCAGGAACTCGTGCGGCGGCTGCGCACCCTGGCGCACCTGCGCGCGCACATGGCGGACCCAGCCGATCAGCTTGAGATCGAAATCGGCATCGCGGCCGAAGTGGTAGTAGACGCGCGAACGTCCTTCCAGCAGGCCCGGCAGGATCTCGTCCAGATCCTCGATCGGATAGGCATCGTCCATGCCGTAGTCTTCCACCGCGCCTTCCTGGCCCGCGCGCGGACCATCCCAGCTTTCCCGTTCGGGATCGCGTTCGCGGCAGAACAGCAGCACTTCGCCATGGCGACGGCCGGGCACCAGCACCAGCACCGCTTCCGGCTCCGGAAATCCGCACAGGTACCAGAAATCCGAGTCCTGCCGATACGGATAATGGGTGTCGTGGCTGCGCACCCGCTCCGGAGCGGCCGGCAGCACCAGGATGGCGTCGTTGCCGACCATCCGCATCAACTGCCTGCGCCGGCGCGCGAACTCGGCGGCGGCGAGGCCGGCCTCGGCCTTCATCAGTTGAGCCGCTTGCGGTGACGCGGCCCCATCACGCAGTCGCCATGCAGCAGCAGGACCGCTATCCGCACGTATTCCTCGATTTCCGAGAGGGCGTCCTCGTCTTCCTGCTCGTCGCCGCCTTCCGGGCTCGCCTGGGCCAGCCGGGCCAGATCCTGGAGCGCTTCGGCGCCTTCCTCGGAAAGCGGCGGCTGCGCGCCCGCGGCCAGTCCGAAACTGCCCAGGAACCCCCTGCACCAGGCGAACAGCGCATCGGCGCGGTCCACCGTGCTGGCCTCGCCATCGGGCAACAGCAACTCGAACGCGAAGCCGCGGTCTTCCAGCTGGGCAACGCTGGCCGTGCGCAGGCGGTCCAGCGCGCTGCCGGGTTGCGGCGTCGGCAACTGCGGATCGGCCAGCGCGCGCGCCGTCCAGTCGGCCACGTCCGCACCCCCGCCGGCCAGCCAGCCGCACAGCGCGCCATGGAGTTCGGCGGGGTCGGCGGCCAGGTGTTCCTGGCGCGATGCTTCGCCGATTTCGGCGTAGGAGGGGAGATCGGACAGCTGATGGGACATGGAATAACGCAATCCGCGAACGGGTTCGGACAGACGGGAAGTGTAACAACGAAAAGCCTCGGGGCCGCTTGTTGTGCCTGTTCGCCCGCCCCTACACTGGCCCATCTCCAGGCTCCGGACGGCCCCGCGCCTACATGCTCTCCGCACTTGCCGCCGTCACCCACCCCAGCTGGCCGCTGTCGGCGCGCCTGCCGCTGCTGGCGGTGGCGCTGCTGGTGCTGGCGGGCGTCGCACTGGTCGCCACCCGCCGTTACTGGCGCCCCTGGCTGGATGCGCGGCGCACGCCGCCGGAGCCCCTGCGCACCGAATCCAACCGGACCCGCGACGAACGCCTGAAACTGGCCCTGTGGGCCTCCGGCGAGCATTTCTGGGATTACGACCTGGTGCAGCGCAAGCTCTACCGGATGCGCGCGGACGAGACCGCACTGCACTCCTCCGACATCACCGTGTTCACCCGCCACGGCGAAGTGCCGCCGATCCACGCCGACGACATGCCGCTGGTGATGGAACGCCTGCGCCTGCATCTGCAGGGCAAGGCGCCGTTGTTCATGTCCGAACACCGCATGGACATGAACCAGAACGGCAACTGGATCTGGGTGCGCGCGCGCGGACGGGTGGTCGAGCGTGATCAGGAAGGCCGACCGGTCCGCATCGCCGGCACCGCCCGCGACATCACCCTGAGCCGCAATGCCGAGTACGAACACCGCATCGCCGGCGAGGTCATGCGCAGCATGAACGAAGCGGTGGCGGTGCTGGACTGGGCCCACCACTTCATCACCATCAATCCCGCCTTCACCCGCATCACCGGCTACAGCGAGGACGAGGTGATCGGCCAGCCGGCGCGGATGCTGGACAGCGACCAGCACGACGAAGCGTTCTTCGAGCGCATGAACGCCGAACTGCTGCACACCGGCCACTGGTCCGGCGAAGTCTGGAAGGTGCGCAAGGACGGCGAGGAAATCCTGTGCCGGATTGAAACCAACGTGGTTCCGGATGCGTCCGGCGAGCGCCAGCTGTACGTGCAGGTGCTGACCGACATCACCGAACAGAAGCGCGCCGAACAGGAGCTGCGCTACCTCGCCAACTACGACACCCTGACCAGCCTGCCGAACCGCTCCCTGCTGTCCGAACGCCTGTCGCGCGCCATCGTCCGCGCCCGCCGCGAACAGGGCCACGTGGCCGTGTTGTTCATCGACCTGGATCGCTTCAAGGACATCAACGATTCGCTCGGCCACGCCACCGGCGACCGCATCCTGCGCGCGGCCGCCTCGCGCGTGCAGCAGACCGTTGGCGCGCAGCACACCGTGGCGCGCCTGAGCGGCGACGAGTTCACCGTGGTGCTGGAAGACATCGAGTCCCTCCAGGACGCCGAGCAGATCGCCCAGCGGATCATCGACGCCTTCCGCACCCCGCTGAACTTCGGCGAACGCCTGGAGATGTCGGTGTCCCCGTCGATCGGGATCAGCCTGTACCCGCAGCACGCGCAGGTGCCGACGGAGCTGCTGAAGCACGCCGACACCGCGATGTACCAGGCCAAGGCGATGGGCCGCCACACCTACCAGGTGTATTCCGAATCGATGGACGAGAAGACCCGCCACCGCGCCATCCTGGCGAGCGCGTTGCGGCGCGCGCTGGAGCGCAACGAACTGTCGCTGGTATTCCAGCCACGGCTGGCGATCATCCCGCAGCGGATCACCGCGGTGGAGGCGCTGATGCGCTGGGACAGCCCGGAATTCGGCATGGTCTCGCCGGCGCAGTTCATCCCGCTTGCCGAGGAATCGGGCCTGATCCTGGAGATCGGCGCCTGGGCGCTGCGCGAATCCTGCCGGCTCATGCGCAGCTGGCACGACCTCGGGCTGGAGGAACTGACCGTGGCGGTCAACATTTCCGCCATGCAATTGCAACGTGGCGATCTGCCCGCCGTGCTGGCGCGGATCCTGGCGGAGACCGGCATTCCCGCGGATCGGCTGGAACTGGAACTCACCGAAAGCGTGGTGATGGCCAACCCGGAACAGAACGCCGACACACTGCGCGCCTGTCGCCGCCTGGGCATTTCCCTGGCCATCGACGATTTCGGCACCGGCTATTCCTCGCTGGCCTACCTGAAGCGGCTGCCGCTGACCACCCTGAAGATCGATCGCGAGTTCATCGGCGACCTGCCCAACGACGGTGACGACGCCGCCATCACCAGCACCATCATCACCATGGGCCGCTCGCTGGCGCTGAAGGTCATCGCCGAGGGCGTGGAAACCTACGACCAGTTCGAATTCCTGCGCGACCACGGCTGCGACGAGGTGCAGGGCCATTGGGTCTCGCGCGCGCTGGAACCGGAACAGTGTCTGCAGTTCATCCGGGAGTACTATCCCGGTTCGGGCATGCGCGCGGTCTCCTGAACGGGGCGCCCGCCGCGCGCCCTTGACCGGCCTCCGGCCCCGCCCCTATCGTGCCGCCCATGGACAACGCCGACCCGCTGGAACAGATCCGACGCCTCTCCGCGCGCATCCAGGCGCTGGCCGATCGTTGCCAGCAACTGGCCGACGAGAACCGCAGCCTGCGCCACCAGCAGGAGCAACTGGTCGGCGAGCGTTCGCAACTGCTCGCCAAGAACGAGCAGGCCCGCTCGCGCGTGGAAGCGATGATCAGCCGCCTGAAGTCCCTGGAGCAGCACACGTGAGCGCCAACGAGCCGGTCAGCATCCACATCCTCGACCGCGAGTACACCGTCGGCGTGGAGCCGGAGGAACGCAGCAGCCTGATGGCGGCGGCCAAGCTGCTGGACAGCAAGATGCGCGAAGTGCGCGGCAGCAACCGGATGGCCGCGGTGGATCGGATCGCGGTCCTGGCCGCCTTGAACCTGGCACACGAATTGCAGCAATTGCGCGACGAACGCCATTCGCGCGATCGCGAGTTCTCGCGCGCGCTCGACGATCTGCATCGCAGGCTGGACGAAGTGCTCGACGCACCGCGTTAGTGCGGTGATCACGCGGTCCTGCGAACCGCGACTGAATTCCGCCGACGAACGGACTAGGCAATTTCCGGCATCCCGCTATACTGCGCCTGCGTCCTCTGCTGTGAACGACAGCGCGCGCAAACATTCGCCTTGTCCCTTAATGACGACCACGGGATGGCAACGGTAGCCGGGAGTGCAGGTCCGCCTTCGCAGCGGGAAGCCCGATGGATACCCAGCCTTCCCACTTGAACCCCGGGTTCAAGGTCGTTTCGCGAGCATCGCCATGGCGGAGGACGTATTTTTCCCGCGCAGCAGCGCCGTCAGTCGCGACCCGGCCGGTCTTGCCATCCACCTTTCGCCGGATTGCTTCGCGACGAAGCCGTCGTTACCCGGACCGCGCTCCCGCGGCCGCGACTGACGGCGCTGCTGCCTTCCGCTTGTCTTCCTGGCTTTTGTCTCCCTGGCTTTTTTCCCGCGTTGTTCCGGACCGGAACGATGTTTCGTCGCGTTTCCCGCGCCGCGGCGAGCCGGGCCGTGGCGGCTTGGCTTAAAATTCCCGCCATGGATTCGCCCCGCCTGCCCTCATGAGTTCAGAACGCGACGCGCTCAGGCGCGAATTGCGCCAGCGCCGCCGGGCGATTCCAGCCGCCCAGCGCATCGCCGCCGCCGATGCGCTGGCCGAACGGCTGCGCGCGCTCCCCTTCCTGCCCGCATCCGGCTACGCCGCCGGCTACTGGGCCATGGACGGTGAAATCGGCCTGCACAACTGGCAATTGCGCCTGCCCGCCGGCCTGATCTATTGCCTGCCGGTATTGCGCGCGGACAACACCCTCGGCTTCGCGCCCTGGCGCCCCGGCGATGCGCTGGTCACCAACCGCTTCGGCATTCCCGAACCGGACGTCGATCCCGCCTCCGCGCTGGCTCCGGAACAGATGGCGCTGGTACTGATGCCGCTGGTGGGCTTCGATGGCGAGGGCCACCGCCTGGGCATGGGAGGCGGCTGGTACGATCGCAGCTTCGGTTTCCGCCAGGGTTCGGCGGCGCCGCCCTGGCTGGTCGGCGTCGGTTTCGCCACGCAGCGGATCGACGCGCTGGCACCCGCGGCCTGGGACGTGCCGGTGGATGCCATCTGCACCGAAAGCCAGACCTTGTTCCCGTCCCGCAGCCCCCACGGAATGCCCGCATGACCGCACGCAAGCGCTATTGGCTGATGAAGTCCGAACCGGACGCGTTCTCCATCGACGACCTCAAGAAGGTCGGCGTGGAACCATGGAACGGCGTGCGCAATTACCAGGCGCGCAACTTCATGCGCGATGGCATGCAGGTGGGCGATGGCGTGCTGTTCTATCACTCCAACTGCCCGGTGCCGGGCATCGTCGGTGTCGCCAGGGTGGCCAGCGCGGCCTATCCGGATCCGACCCAGTTCGACCGGAAGAGCGACTACCACGACCCCAGGAGCAAGCCCGAGGAACCGCGCTGGGTGCTGGTCGACGTCGCCTTCGACCGCAAGCTCAAGCGCACCATCCCGCTGGATGAAATCAAGCAGCAGGCCGATGCCCTGGGCGATGGCTTCGCGCTGATCGCCCGTGGCAACCGCCTGTCCGTGCTGCCGGTCACCGCCGCGCAGTGGAAACACCTTCTCTCCATGGAATGACCGTCGTGTCGCAGAACGAGCACAAGCGCCTGGCCGGCGAAAAGGCCATCGATTTCGTCGAGGACGGCATGATCGTCGGCGTCGGCACCGGTTCCACGGTCGCCTATTTCATCGACGCGCTGGCGCGGATCAAGGACCGCATCGCCGGCGCGGTATCCAGTTCCGACCAGAGCACCGAGCGCCTGCGCCGGCATGGCATCGAGGTCATGGACCTCAATGCCAGCGGCACCCTGTCGCTGTACGTGGATGGCGCCGACGAGTGCGATCCGCACAAGCGCCTGATCAAGGGCGGCGGCGCCGCGCTGACCCGCGAGAAGATCATCGCCGAGGCCAGCCGCAAGTTCGTCTGCATCATCGATCCGATCAAGCAGGTGCCGGTGCTGGGCAAGTTCCCGCTGCCGGTCGAGGTGATCCCGATGGCGCGCAGCCTGGTGGCGCGTGAAATCCTGGCGATGACCGGCGGCCAGCCGGTCTGGCGCGACGGCGTGACCACCGACAACGGCAACTGGATCCTGGACGTGCACAACCTGTCGATCGTGGATCCGGTCGGGCTCGAGCGCGAACTCAACCAGATCCCGGGCGTGGTCAGCGTCGGCCTGTTCGCGCGACGTCCGGCGGACGTGGTGATCATCGGCGGCGAACCGCCACAGGTGCTGTAACCCCCTTTCCGTCCCGCGCCCCGCAGGAGGCCGCATGCTCTACCGTATTCTCGTTACCGGATTGCTGGCGCTGGGCGGTTCGCTCTCACTGAGCGGATGCGCCAGCGCGGACGGCCGATGGGTGGAAATCGGCGGCCAGCGCTACCAGGTGGAGATCGCCGATGACGATGCCGAGCGCGCCCGTGGACTGATGTTCCGCGACGTCCTGGCCGACGGTACCGGCATGCTGTTCATCCACGATCGCGAAGAGCCGCAGGCCTACTGGATGAAGAACACCCGGATTCCGCTGGACATCCTGTACTTCGACGACGAGCGCAAGCTGGTCGCCCAGCGCCGCAATATCCCGCCCTGCTCGGCCGGCGACGCCTGCCCGTCCTATCCGAGCGAAGCGCCGGCCCGCTACGTGCTGGAACTGAACGCCGGCGAAGCCGATCGGCTGAAGCTGCAGGACGGCGCCGAACTGCATCTGGGCAAGGGCATCACGCCGGCCCGCTAGGGCTTGATTGCGGGAAGAAATGGCCCCAGTCTGGCGGCATGGGGGATCACCTCACATTGCCGGATTGGAACAGCCTGGCGACCCGCGCCGACGAGGCCCTGCCGTTGCTGGAAACCGCGCTGCTGATCGCGCGCGACGAGTATCCCGATCTTGACGCGGATCTGTACGACACGCTGGTGCAGAGCCACGTCGCGCATCTGCACCACGAGATAGACGCGATCGCGTCGTGGCCGCTGAAGATGGCGGCCATCAACCGCCATCTGTTCGAGGAACTGGGCTATGGCGGCGATCACGAGGAGTACTACGATCCCCGCAACAGCTACCTCAACCAGGTGTTCGAGCGCCGCCTGGGCAATCCGATCTCGCTGGCGATGGTGCAGATGGAAGTCGCACGACGGTTGGGCGTGCCGCTCGACGGTGTCTCCTTCCCCGGCCACTTCCTGGTCAGGCTGCCGGTGGACGATGGCCTGCTGGTGATGGATCCGTTCAACGGTGGACGTCCGCTCGGCGCCGACGAACTGCGCGAACGCGCGCGTCCGCACCTGGGCGGCGACATTCCCGACGACAACGCGCTGCTGCGGATCCTGGATCCCGCCAGTCATCGCGCGATCCTGGTGCGCGTGCTGCGCAACCTGCATGGCGTGTACGCCGAACGCGACGAATGGGATCGCGCCGCGCGCAGCGCCGATCGCGTGCTCAAGCTGATTCCCGACCAGGCCGAGGCCCTGCGCGATCGCGGCATGGCCTACCTGAAGATGGAACACGTCAGCGGCGCCCGCCAGGATCTGGGACGCTACCTGCAACTGGCACCGGAGGCGGCCGATGCCGCCGAACTGCGCGAGCGTCTGGTGGAACTGAACGCCGCGCCGCGGTCCCGGATGCATTGAAGGCCGGGATTCGGAGCTTTGCTTTTTCTCCCCCTTTGAAAAAGGGGGATTGAGGGGGATTCGGCCTTGGGTGCGAAGAGCAAATCCCCCGTCACCTGCTTCGCAGGTGCCCGCCCCTTTTGCAAAGGGGGCTCCAGGAGCGGAATCTTCCCCTGCGCATCACCTGGTGCGGAGCTTGCTCTGCTCTGGACGTCCAACCACCCATGTCCCGTGACCGGCCTTTGCCGGGCAAAACCGGGCGGGCCCGGCGCTACGGAACTTCGACCATCTCGAAATCATCCTTGGTCACGCCGCAATCCGGGCAGGTCCAGGTGTCGGGGATGTCCTCCCAGCGCGTGCCGGGGGCGATGCCCTCTTCCGGCAGCCCCTCCGCTTCGTCGTAGAGGAAGCCGCAGACCACGCACATCCAGGTGCGGTAGGTGGTGGCGGTGGCGTCGGTCATCGGATAATGCGGGCGGGTGGGTCCTGCATTGTCCCACTCCCGTTCCCGCACCGGAAGTTACACCGATGAATTCCCGTTGGCCCGCCAACGGCCCCGCGCCGCGCGGCCTGTACCTGATCACGCCCGATGAAGCCGACACCCATCGCCTGTTGGCGCGGGTGGAACCGCTGCTCGCCGAGGGCGTCACCTGGCTGCAATACCGCCACAAGGAAGCCGGCCCGGCGCTGCGCCGGGAGCAGGCGGAAGCGCTGCAGGCCCTCTGCGCGCGTACCGGCGTTCCATTGATCGTCAATGACGACGTGCGGCTGGCCGAAGCGGTGGGCGCGGCCGGCGTGCACCTGGGCGAGGACGATGGCGATATCGCCTCCGCCCGGGCGCTGCTGGGCGAAGCGGCCATCGTCGGCGCCTCCTGCTACGACGAACTGGAACGCGCCCGCCGCGCGGTCGCCGCGGGCGCCAGCTACGTGGCGTTTGGCGCGTTCTTCCCCACGCGCAGCAAGACCACCACCCGCCGCGCCATGCCCGCGCTGTTGTCCGACGCCGCGGTGCTGGGCGTGCCGCGGGTGGCGATAGGCGGCATAACCCCGGACAATACGCCTGCCCTGGTCGCCGCCGGAGCCGATCTGGTGGCGGTCATCGGCGGCGTATTCGAGGCCGCCGATCCCGTCGGGGCGGTGCGCGCCTACCGGCGAAGCCTTGCCGGCTAGCCCGCGGCCCGGCTGTGGGAGCGACGTCAGTCGCGATGAAGCTTTCCCGGCGTTCCTTCGCGGCCCAGGCCGCTCCCACCGGACGCCCTCCTGCCTGTTTGGAATCCAGATGAACCACGATCAGTCCCACGCCCTGTTCTCCCGCGCCCAGCAACTGCTCCCCGGCGGCGTCAATTCGCCCGTGCGCGCATTCAAGTCGGTCGGCGGCGAACCCTTCTTCGTGCAGCGCGCGGACGGTGCGTTCCTGCATGACGTGGATGGCAACCGCTACATCGACTACGTGGGTTCGTGGGGGCCGATGATCGTCGGCCACAACCATCCGAAGGTGCGCGAGGCGGTGCAGGCCGCCATCCAGAACGGCCTGTCGTTCGGTGCGCCCTGCCCGGCCGAGGTCACCATGGCCGAAACCATCACCCGGCTGGTGCCGTCCTGCGAGATGGTGCGCATGGTCAATTCCGGCACCGAGGCCACGCTGTCGGCGATCCGGCTGGCGCGCGGCGCCACCGGCCGCAACCGGATCGTCAAGTTCGAGGGCTGCTACCACGGCCATGGCGATTCGTTCCTGGTCAAGGCCGGCAGCGGCATGCTGACCCTGGGCGTGCCGACCTCGCCTGGCGTGCCGGCCGGTCTCAGCGAGCTGACCCTGACCCTGAGCTACAACGACTTCGAGGGCGCCACCGCGCTGTTCGAGCAGTACGGACAGGACATCGCCTGCCTGATCATCGAGCCGGTGGTCGGCAACGCCAACTGCCTGCCGCCGCGCGAGGGCTATCTGCAACACCTGCGCGAACTGTGCACGCAGCACGGCGCGCTGCTGATCTTCGACGAAGTGATGACGGGCTTCCGCGTCGCCCTCGGCGGCGCCCAGGCGCATTACGGCATCACGCCCGATCTGACCACGTTCGGCAAGGTCATCGGCGGCGGCATGCCGGTGGGCGCCTACGGCGGCCGCCGTGAACTGCTCTCGCAGATCGCGCCGGCCGGCCCGATCTACCAGGCCGGCACGCTGAGTGGCAATCCGGTGGCGATGGCCGCCGGCCTGGCGATGCTGGAACTGATCCAGGCACCGGGTTTCCACGATGGGCTGACGGCGGCCACGAACGCGCTGTGCGATGGGCTGGAAGCCGCCGCGCGCGAAGCCGGCGTGCCGTTCTCGACCACCCGCGTGGGCGCCATGTTCGGCATGTTCTTCACCGACCAGTACGTGGATACCTATGCGCAGGCGGTGGCCTGCGACATCGGCGCGTTCAACCGCTTCTTCCACGCGATGCTGGATCGCGGCGTGTTCCTGGCGCCCTCGGCGTTCGAGGCCGGCTTCATGTCCAGCGCGCACGATGCCGCGATCATCGAGCAGACCATCGCCGCCGCGCGCGAGGCGTTCAAGGTGGTGGCGGCGGGATGATGGTGCCACCGCGCATCCAGCGGGTCCTGTTCGACTTCGATGGCGTGCTCGCGCACTACCATCACGAACGGCGCATCGCCCACCTGGCCGACTACGCCGGCGCGGATCATGAACGCGTGCGCGAGGTGCTGTTCACCTCCGGCCTGGAAACCGAGTACGACGGCGGCCGGATCAGCACCGGACTGTATCTGTCGCGCCTGGGAGAAGGCATCGCGCGGGCAGTCGACGAGGAAACCTGGATCGCCTCGCGGATGGCTGGCAGCCACGCCGACGCGGCGGTGCTGGATCAGATTCTTGGCCTCGACACCGGCCTGGAGCTGGGCGTGCTCACCAACAACGGCCTGCTGATGGCGCGGGCCATCCCGCGCATCGTCGCGCCGATTCATCCACGCATCGAAGGCCGCGTGCTGTGCAGCGGCGCGCTGGAATTGCGCAAGCCCGAACCCCGCATCTACAGGCTCGCGCTGGAGCGGCTGGGCTGGGACGCCTCGCACACCCTGTTCGTCGATGACGTGTTCGCCAACGTCCAGGGCGCGCGCGGCGTGGGCCTGCACGCGGAAACCGTCACCGACGCCGCCAGCCTGCGGCAGGTGTTCAGGCGCTACCGGTTGGCCTGAAACTCGCCGCGCATTCCGGCCTGTCTTGTGGGAGCGGCGCAAGTCGCGATTGCCGTCCACCGAGTTGCTGTCGGCACACGCGCGGAAGCTTCGCGACTTGCGTCGCTCCCACAAGAGGAGCCATCGACTGTGTGCTTACTTCCCCACGAACGCACGCAACGCCACGTGCAGGCGCTTGCAGCCTTCGGCCAGTTCGTCGTCGTGGATGTTCAGCGCCGGCACGAAGCGCAGCACGTCCGGTCCGGCCTGCAGCAGCAGCACGCCATGCGCCGCCGCGTGGTCGAGGATTTCGCTGGCGCGACCCGCATGGGCAGGCTTGAGCACCGCGCCAAGCATCAGGCCACGGCCACGCACCAGCGAGAACAGGCCCAGTTCGGCATCGATGTCGGCCAGCGACTTGCGCAGCGCCGCCGACTGGCGTGCGACGTTGTTGGCGATCGCCGGCGAAGCCAGCTTGCGCAGCGCCACCCGCGCCACCGCCGCGGCCAGCGGATTGCCGCCGAAGGTGGTGCCGTGCGCGCCGAACTGCATCGCCTCGGCCACCTTCGGGCCGGCCAGCATGGCGCCGATCGGGAAGCCACCGCCCAGCGCCTTGGCCAGGGTGACGATGTCCGGCGTCACGCCATCCTGCCAATGCGCGAACAGGGTGCCGGTGCGCCCCATGCCGGACTGGATTTCATCCAGCACCAGCAGCGCGCCATGGTGATCGCACAACTCGCGGACCGCGCTCAGGAAGCCGGGCGCCGCTGGCATCACCCCACCCTCGCCCTGCACCGGCTCCAGCATCACCGCGGCCACATCACCGGCCGCCATCGCGATTTCCAGCTGGGTGAGATCGTTGAAGTCCACGTAGCGGAAACCGCCGGGCAGCGGCTCGTAGCCTTCCTGGTACTTCGGCTGCGCGGTCGCGGTCACCGTCGCCAGGGTGCGGCCATGGAAACTGCCGCGGAAGGTGACGATCACGCGCTTGTCCGGTGCCCGGCCCTGGCCGGCGGCCCACTTGCGGACCAGCTTGATCGCCGCCTCGTTGGCCTCGGCGCCGGAATTGCACAGGAATACGCGACTGGCGAAGCGCGACGACGCCACCAGTTCCTCGGCCAGCCGCAACGGCGGCTCGCTGTGGAAAACGTTGCTGGTGTGCCACAGCTTGCCGGCCTGTTCGACCAGCGCCGCCACCAGATCGGGATCGTTGTGGCCCAGTCCGCAGACGGCGATGCCGGCGGACAGGTCGATGTACTCGCGACCCTCGCTGTCCCAGATGCGCGCGCCCTGGCCACGTTCGAGGACAAGCTCGCGCTGGCGATAGATGGGCAGGTAGTACTGCTTGCCCTTGGCGAGCAGTTCGGAAGCGGGGCTGGTGGTCATGGCGGCGACGGACGAACGGGACAAGTCCGATATTGTCGCTGATTTCCTGTCTGCCGGCGGTCTTCGCGCGCCGCCGGCGCCATCATCCCGGACGCCAAAACGGGGCGTGCCGGGGATGCCCCGCGCGGGGCATTCCGGATCAGACGAAATCGATCGCGTCCACGGGCACCGCCCGGATGCGCGGTCCGAAACTGGTGATGTCCGGCAGGGTGGCATTGTGGTGCGTGCGGATCTGCGCGGCGCTGGCATGCGCCTTGTCGTGGGTGGTGTGGGCATCCGCCGCCAGCGTCACCGCGTAACCGTGCGCGGCCGCGCTGCGGGTGGTGGTATCCACGCAGAACTCGGTGGCGTAGCCGCAGAGCACCAGCTCCTGCACACCCAGGAACGCCAGCACCTCGTCCAGTCCGGTGCGCAGGAACGAGTCCGGCGTGCTCTTGCGGATCCTGCGATCCGCGGCATCCACTTCCAGCCGCGGATCCAGTTGCCATGCGTGCGACTCGGCTTCCATCCCGCTCGCGCGCTCGTGCTGTACGTGGATGACCGGAACGCCCCGCGATCGTGCGCGCCTGGCGAGCGCGTTGATGCCGGCGATGACGTCTTCCGCATCGGCCGGCGGCGGGCTGGTCTCGAACAATCCACGTTGCACATCAATCACCAGCAGCGCCAGGCTCATCATGCGTCCGTCATGTCATCGCGGGAGCACAGCTTCTCCGATCTCGATGGCGAATCCAAGTGCGATCCGCGCGTTCACGACGCCGCCAACAACGTCGCATTCACCATACGCCGACGTTTGCCATCGACGTCCATGGCTCCTGTGGCGGCAACGCCGCGCCTTTCTGCAGCAGTTCGATGGAAATCAGGTCCGGCGTGCGCACGAACGCCATGCGGCCATCGCGCGGCGGGCGGTTGATCGTGATGCCCAGCGATTGCAGGTGCGCGCAGGCAGCGTAGATGTCGTCCACCTCGAACGCGAGATGACCGAAGTTGCGGGCGCTGCCGTAGTCCTCGTCCGAGCCCCAGTTGTGGGTCAGTTCGATTTCCGACTCGGGATTGGCCGGCGCGCCGAAGTAGACCAGGGTGAACTTGCCAGCCTCGTTGTCCATGCGCCGGGTTTCCTTCAGGCCCAGGCCCTCGGTGAAGAACTTGCTGGTGGCGTCCAGATCGTGGACGCGGATCATCGCGTGCAGATATTTCATGTCGTTCTCGTGAATCGTGAAGCGGATCAGTGGGGGATGCTGGATCGCCGGGGCCGGTGGGCCCAGGCCAGGCCGAGCAGGCACGCCAGGATCAGCACGCTGTACTCCACGCCGTTGCGACCGAGGCCGACCACGAACCAGCCTTCCCGCGCATGCACCAGCCAGATGCCGCAGGCATAGATGACGGCGAACACCAGCGCCAGCGGAGTGATCCAGCGTCCCCAGGCCAGCAACAGGGTAGCGGAGAGCTCGAACACGGTGATGAACCAGGCGATGCCCACGCCAAAGGGGAACCCCTGCGCCTCCAGGAACTGGCCGAACGGCGCCACCCCGCCGGCGCCCAGCCGGGCGGCGCCATGGATGAAGAGCAGCGTCGCCAGGACGCAGCGGACGAGGGTGAGTCCTTGCCGGAAGGAAGCGGCGTCGGCGGTCATCGAAATGCTCCGGTGAGGGTGAGGGCTTCGGAGGCAGACAGGCCCCGTCGCGGTGGCTTCGGCAGGAAGACTTCAGGACGTGGCGTCGCAGCGCGGGCGCAGGCGTGCGGCCAGCTCATCCAGGGTGTCGCGCGCGGCCGGCACCGGCAGCCCCTGCGGATACAGCCGGAACAGGCCGTCGCGATGGCGGCGCGGCTGCACGTGCAGGTGCACGTGCGGAACTTCCTGTCCGCCGGCATGGCCGTTGGACTGCCACAGATTGAGGCCCGGCGGCTCGAATTCCGCGCGCAGCGCCTGCGCGACCCGCACCGCCATCCGCATCAGCGCGGCGGCCGAGTCCGGCGTCAGTTCGTAGATCGTCTCCACGTGCGCGCGCGGCACGACCAGCACGTGCCCCGGCACCGGCTGGCGCAGATCCAGGAACGCCACCACGTCGGCATCCTCGGCCACCCGGCTGGCCGCGGCCCGACCTTCGAGGATGGCGCAGAAGATGCAGTCCATCAGGGATCCAGGAACAGGTCCGGCAGCAGCGGCTGCGAGGGATCGACCGCGTAACCGGAGAAGTCCTCGACACCGGCTTCGCGCAGCACGTCTTCGTCGATCAGGAAATTTCCGTGGAAGCCCGTCGCGGGCCGGGTGAGCACGGCATGCGCGGCGTCGGCGACGATGGCCGGGGTGCGGCAACGGGGAATCTCGACGCCGGGAATCATGTTCAGCGCGTCGGTGGCGATGATGGTGCGCGGCCACAGCGCATTGACGGCCACGCCCTGCGGGCCGAATTCGCCGGCCAGTCCCAGGGTCACGAAGCTCATGCCCATCTTGGCCAGCGTGTAGCCGGTGTGCGGCGTCCACCAGCGCGGATCCAGCGAGGGCGGCGGCGCCAGGGTGAGGATGTGCGGATTCGCGGCCTGGCGCAGATAGGGCAGGCAGGCCTGCGCGCACAGGAAACTGCCGCGGGCGTTGACCTGGTTCATCAGGTCGAAGCGCTTCATCGGCGTGTCCAGCACCCCCGCCAGCCAGATCGCGCTGGCGTTGTTGACCAGGATGTCGATGCCGCCGAAGGCGTCCACCGTCGCGGCCATCGCCGCGCGCACGTCATCCTCCTCGCGGATGTCGCATTTCAGCGCCAGGCCCTGCCCGCCCGCCTCGGTGACCGCCTGGGCCGCGCTGTGGATGGTGCCGGGCAGTTTGGGATTGGGCACCGAGGACTTGGCGGCGATCGCCACGTTGGCGCCGTCCCGCGCCGCCCGCAGCGCGATGGCCAGTCCGATGCCGCGCGACGCGCCGGTGATGAAGAGAGTCTTGCCCTGCAAACTGGCCATGGAAGTCCTGCGCCCGACGATGGAAAAGGGATTCCTTTCAGGATACTCCGGCCGGGCGGCGGGCCGGCGGCGGCGGGGACGAAGCGCCGGATACGGGTGCCGGGAGCACGCCGCCAGCCACTTTTTCCATCGAAAGTCCACGCCCATCAGACGGGATGCCAGTCATGAACCGCCCCCTATAATCCAGCCGATGAATCCGTCCTGGTTCGACTCGCTGCTGGCCTGGATCAGCGCACATCCGGTGGCCGCGGGGGCGGTGATCTTCGCGATCGCCTTCTGCGATGCGGTGATCATCCTGGGCGCCATCGTGCCGGCGCTGCCGCTGCTGTTCGCGGTCGGCGTACTGATCGGCCTGGGCGAGATCTCCGGACCCTACGCCCTGATCTGCGCCGCCATCGGCGCGCTGGCCGGTGACGGCACCAGCTTCTGGGTCGGCCACCGCTGGGGACCGCAACTGCGTCGGCACTGGCCTTTCAGCCGCTATCCACAGCTGCTGGATCGGGGCGAGGTGCTGTTTCGCCGCAATGCCTTCAAGAGCATCCTGATCGCCCGCTACGTCGGTCCCATCCGGCCGTTCGTGCCGGCGGTGGCGGGCATGTTGCGGATGCCGATGAAGCGCTACCTGCCGGCCAGCCTGCTGGCAGCGATTTCGTGGGCCGCGCTGTTCCTGCTGCCGGGCTGGGTGTTCGGCCATGCCTACGACGCGGTGGCCGCGGTCGCCGGACGACTGGGCCTGGTGCTGGGCCTGCTGCTGGTGGTGCTGGCCCTGGCCTGGGCGCTGGTGCTCTACGGCTACCGCTGGTTCGCCGCCCACGCCGACGCGCTGCTGGCGCGCGCATTGGCCTGGTCGCACGCGCATCCGGTCATCGGACGCTACTCGGCGGCGGTGTTCGATCCCAAGCGCCGGGAGTCCGTGCCGCTGGCGCTGCTGGCCATCCTGCTGCTGGCGATCGTCTGGGTGTGGTTCGCGTTCCTGATCATCGTCATCGGCCACGGCGAACCACTCGGCATCGATCTCGCCGTGCACGAACTGATGCAGGCGCTGCGCAATCCGCTCGCCGACCAGCCGCTGGCGGCGATCGCCTCGCTCGGCGACGAGCAGGTGCTGGCGCCGGCCTCGTTGCTGGTGCTGGTCTACCTGTGCTGGCGCAAGCGCTGGATGGCCGCCGCGCACTGGCTGGCCGCGCTGGCCTTCGGGCTCGCGCTGACCGCGTGGCTGGGGGCTTCGGTCGACATCCCGAAGCCGCCGTCGGTCAGCAGCGGTTTCGGCTTCCCGTCCATCGCGGTGACGATGGCGACCATCACCTTCGGTTTCTTCGCCGTGCTGATCGCGCGCGAACTGCCGGGTCGGCAGCGGGTCTGGCCCTACCTGGTGTCGGGAATAGTCGTTGCGCTGATCGGCTTCGCCCGCATCTATCTGGGCGCGCACTGGCTAAGCGACATCATCGGCGGCATGTTGTTCGGCATCGTCTGGCTGCTGGTGCTCGGTATCGCCTATCGCCGGCGCATGCTGCGCTCGTTCTGGATCACGCCGCTGGGCTGGCTGTTCTACGGTTCGTTCGTTGCGGCGGCGCTGTGGCACGCGCCACGCAATGTGGATCGCATGCTGGCGCAGTTCGAGACGCCGGTGATGGTGCAGTCGATGGGAATGGACGACTGGTGGCGGCAGGGCTGGCAGCGCCTGCCGGCGCGCCGCAACGAGTTCGACGACGAGCAGCGCTGGCCGCTGGACATCCAGGTGGCGGGGCCGCTGGCGCCGCTGCAGGCGCGACTGGAAGCCGCCGGCTGGCGGGCGCAGCCGCAGGCCGGCTGGCAGGACGCGCTCAACCTGCTGGACACCGATCTTTCCCCGGCCGAACAGCCGGTGCTGCCGGCGACCCTGGATACCCGCGCCGAGAGCCTGCTGATGGTGCGCGACGGCGCCCAGCCCGGCCTGCGCTTCGTGCTGCGGCTGTGGCCGGCGAACACGCTGCTGCAACCGGGCGACACCCCGTTGTGGATCGGCAGCGCGCAGGTACTCAAGCATCAGCAGGCGTTCCGCCTGGTGGGCGT
Source organism: Pseudoxanthomonas sp. 134C1 (assembly GCF_057773065.1). Taxonomy (NCBI): domain Bacteria; kingdom Pseudomonadati; phylum Pseudomonadota; class Gammaproteobacteria; order Lysobacterales; family Lysobacteraceae; genus Pseudoxanthomonas; species Pseudoxanthomonas sp. 134C1. The sequence continues at coordinate 70,652 of NZ_JBYMTH010000013.1, read as the reverse complement.
GTGGCGGCCGCTGCGCGAGGCCGATGCGGCGCTGCACGCGGTCAGCGCCGCGACCGCGCCGATGCAGCATCGGATCGAACCGCATCCGCAGTCGCGCCTGCCGGTGCTGCGCGTGCGCACCGACGGCGCGACCGTTCCGCAACCCGATGGTCCACCACCGGACGTTCCGCCATCGGAGCCGGCCACCCGGCGCTGACGCTCAGGCGATGGCCGAGAGCAGCCGGTCCAGGCGCGTGTGCGGGCTGTCTTCCTGCAACAGCATTCCCCGCTGCTGCGCGGTGAGCGGCAGCAATTCGGCGAGTCGCCATCCCACCCAGGCCGCGTTGTCCATCTGCGCCGGCGTGATCCGGTTCAAGTCCGCGCCGGCCTGCTCGAGCAGGCTCTGCAACAGCGTCGCCAGCAGGCTGTGCTGGGGCAGCAGTTCATCATCGGAATCCGGCTCGCACCACTGCACTTCGCCCACCACCAGGCCGTTGTCGCGCACCCGCGTGCGGATCACCCTGAACCGGCGCACGCCGCGCACGCGCAAGGCGAGCAGACCGTCGGGACCGGTATCGAAATCCTCGATCAGCGCCTCGGTGCCGTAGGCGGCCGGAATCGCCGGCTGCCCGGCTTCGTCGCCTTCCAGGATCAGGCAGACACCGAAGCCGCGGCCGGCGCGTCCGCAGTCACGCACCAGATCCAGGTAGCGCCGTTCGAACACCCGCAGGCCCAGGCCCGCGCCGGGCAGCAGCACGGCATGCAGGGGGAACAGCGGCAGGGTTTCGGTCATCGGATCTCCGTCAGCCACGGTCCACGGCGGCATGCCGGCATCCCGCCATGGCTCGCTCGTCGATGCGGCGCGGCGGCGGGCCGAAGCCCACCCTACGCGGTTTCGCGCAACGCGGCCAGAAAGCGGCGCGGCGCGCCGTCGAAGCCGCCGTTGGACATGAACACCACGTGGTCGCCTGGCCGTGCGATGGCTCGCAGCGCCGCGATCAACGCATCCACGTCCGGCACCGTGCGCGCATCGCCACGGATCGCATCGATCACCTTGCCCGCATCCCACGGCAGTTCGGGGCGATGCAGGAACACCACCGCGTCGGCCAGCGCGAGCGAAGGCGCCAGCGCATCGGCATGCGCGCCCAGCCGCATCGAATTGCTGCGCGGTTCCATCGCCACCACGATGCGGGCATCGCCGACCTTTGCCCGCAACCCTTCCAGGGTCGTGTGGATGGCGGTCGGATGATGGGCGAAATCGTCGTACAGGGTGATGCCGTCGGCCTCACCGATGATCTCGAGTCGTCGCTTGACGCTGCGGAAGCGCGCCAGCGCCGGCATCACCGTCGCCGGATCCACGCCGACCGCGTTCACGGCGGCCAGCGCGGCCAGTCCGTTGAGCACGTTGTGGCGGCCGAGCAGCGGCCAGCGCACTTCGCCAAGCTCGCGACCCTGGTGGCGCACGGCGAACGCGCTGCCATCCTCGCGGATCAGGCGCGCGCTCCATTCCAGCGCCGGGTCGAAGCCGAAGCGTTCCACCGGCGTCCAGCACCCCATCGCCAGCACTTCCGCCAGGCGCGCATCCTCGCCGTTGACGATCAGGCGGCCGCGTCGCGGCACGGTCCGGACCAGATGGTGGAACTGGCGCTGGATGGCGGCCACGTCGGGAAAGATGTCGGCGTGGTCGTATTCGAGATTGTTGAGAATCGCCACCAGCGGCCGGTAATGGACGAACTTGCTGCGCTTGTCGAAGAAAGCGGTGTCGTATTCGTCCGCCTCCACCACGAACTCGCGGCCCTGGCCGACCCGCGCGGACACGCCGAAGTCCTCGGCCACGCCGCCGATCAGGAAGCCCGGCGAACGCCCGGCCGCTTCCAGCAGGAAGGTCAGGATGGTGGTGGTGGTGGTCTTGCCGTGGGTGCCGGCCACCGCGAGGGTGTCGCGTCCCGGCAGCACCCGCTCCGACAGCCACTGCGCGCCGGAAATGTAACGGCGGCCCTCGTCCAGCACCGCCTCGACCGCCTCGTTGCCGCGCGAGAGCGCATTGCCGATGACGATCTCGTCGCAGTCCGGGGATATGTTCCGCGGCAGGTAACCCTGCGCCAGGGTGATGCCGAGCTGTTCCAGCTGGGTGGACATCGGCGGGTAGATCGCCTGGTCGCTGCCTTCGACGTCATGCCCGAGCTCGCGCGCGAGCGCGGCCACGCCGCCCATGAAGGTACCGGCGATTCCCAGAATGTGGATCTTCAAGACGACGCTTCCGTGGTGAACGACGAGACTGTAGCCCAGCGCCCCGGTTTCGGCACGCGGGCGGACCGGAGCGAAGATGGCACCGCGGCCGCGGTGCGCGGATCAGGTGCGGGTCCGGGTCCGGACGATCCGGGACCCGCGCTCCGGGTGGACCGGCCGCCGCACCGGGTACGGCGGACCGGAGTCCGCGGAAACCGGCCTCAGCCGACTTCCTTGGCCGGCGACAGCGCCTCGATCAAGCGGCTGAACACATCGTCCAGCGAGCCCACGCCGTCGACGACGGTCAGCTGACCGTGCTGGCGGTAGTAATCGATGACCGGCGCGGTCTGGCTGGTGTACTTGTCCAGGCGGTTGCGGACCACTTCCGGCGAATCGTCGTCACGGCCCTCGGCCTTGGCGCGGCCGGCGATGCGTTCCACCAGCAGGTCGGTGGGGACTTCCAGCTGCACCGCGAAGTCCATCGGCTGCCGGATCCGGTCGAGCAGCGCGCCCAGCGCGTCGGCCTGCGCCAGGTTGCGCGGGTAGCCGTCCAGGATGAAGCCGTTGGCGGTGTCTGGACGGGCGAACCGGTCTTCCAGCATGCCCAGCAGGATCTCGTCGCTGACGAAATCGCCGCGCGCCATGATCTCCTTGGCCTGCACGCCCAGCGGACTGCCCGCCGCGACTTCCGCGCGCAGCAGATCACCGGTGGAAATGTGGGGAACCTGCAGATATTCCTTCAGACGCGCCGCCTGAGTGCCCTTGCCCGACCCGGGGGGGCCCAGTAGAACCAATCGCATTGTGTAACTCCCGAACTAGAATCCTGCCGGCGGTGCCGGGCGGCGGGATCCCCCGCGCCTCGCTGCACCGCGTCATCTGTGTGAAGCTTACCGCATCAAGACAACCCGGAACGAATCCCCCATGAGCCAGGGCACCCTACTTTATGCGCAGTCCGGTGGCGTCACCGCCGTCATCAACGCCACCGCCGCGGCCGTCATCGGCGAGGCGCGCGCCCGTAAAATCAAGGTCTTGGCGGCCCGCAACGGCATCCTCGGTGCCCTGCGCGAGGAACTGATCGACACCAGCAAGGAGTCGGCCGCCGCCATCCGCGCGCTGGCCCAGACCCCGGGCGGCGCGTTCGGATCGTGCCGGGTCAAGCTGAAATCACTGGACGCCGACCGCGCCCGCTACGAGCGCCTGCTGGCGGTTCTCAAGGCCCACGACGTGCGCTGGTTCCTCTACAACGGCGGCAACGATTCGGCCGACACCGCGCTCAAGGTGTCCCAACTGGCCAAGGCGTTCGACTATCCGCTGACCTGTATCGGCGTGCCCAAGACCGTCGACAACGATCTGGCGGTCACCGACACCTGCCCCGGCTTCGGCTCGGCGGCCAAGTACACCGCGGTGTCCGTGCGCGAAGCCGCGCTGGATGTGGCGGCGATGGCGGAGACGTCCACCAAGGTGTTCGTCTACGAAGCCATGGGCCGGCACGCCGGCTGGCTCGCCGCCGCCGCCGGCCTGGCCGGGCAGTCGCCGGACGACGCGCCCCAGATCATCCTGTTCCCCGAGCGCGCCTACGACGAGGCGGCGTTCCTGGCGCAGGTAAAGAAGGTCGTCGCCAGGGTCGGCTGGTGCGTGGTGGTCGCCAGCGAGGGCATCCAGCATGCCGATGGCCGCTTCGTCGCCGATGCCGGCGGCGGCAAGGATTCGTTCGGGCATACCCAGCTTGGCGGCGTGGCCTCCTACCTCGCCGGCCGGGTCAAGGACCAGTTGGGTTTCAAGGTCCACTGGACCCTGCCCGACTACCTGCAGCGCTCCGCCCGTCACATCGCTTCCAGGACCGACTGGGAGCAGGCGCAGGCGGTGGGCAAGGCCGCGGTCCAGTACGCGTTGAAGGGACAGAACGCGGTGATGCCGGTGATCGTGCGCACCTCCGATGCGCCGTATCGCTGGAAGATCGAAGCAGCACCGCTGGAAAAGGTCGCCAACCACGAAAAGAAAATGCCGAACGGCTTCCTTCGCAAGGATGGCTACGGCATCACCGCCGCCGCGCGCAAATATCTCGAGCCGTTGATCCGCGGCGAGGCCTATCCGGAATTCGGCCGCGACGGCTTGCCGAAGTACGTGACGCTGAAGAACGTGGCGGTGAAGCAGAAGCTGCCGAAGTGGGAGGGGTGACGGGAGCATTCACGTCCAGAAGGCAGCGGCGTTGCATCGCACTGCCGCTTTTTGCCTTTCTGTTGGCTGCATGCAACCGCGACATACCCGCCGACCAGACACCCGTACAGTCCAACACGCACATACGGGAGACCGAGCACTACCGCATCGAATCCAGTGCTTCCGGCGAGGAGACCCGGAAAACGGCGGATGCGACCGAGAGCCTCTACCGCACCTACATCCACTTCTTCGATCTGGCGGACAAACCACGCGGTGACAAGCTCAAATTGATCCTCTACCGGGATCGCGCAGAGTTCAAACAGCACAACCGCAGCAGACCGTGGGCGGAAGCCTACTATCTGCCCAACACCTGCCATGCTTACTACGCCCGCGACGCCGTCAATCCATACCACTGGATGCTGCACGAGGCCACCCACCAATTGAACCGCGAGGTCGCCGGCTTCCAGCGTCGGACCTGGATCGAGGAAGGGCTGGCTACCTACTTCGGTGCCAGTCGACTGGAGAATGGGCAACTGATCGCGGGGAGCATAGATCCGGCTGCTTATCCCATCTGGTGGCTGCCCGGGCTGCCGTTGTCAGGGGATCTGCAGCGCGACATCCGGGAAGGGAAACTCATTGCCCTTCGTTCGCTGATCACCGGCTCAGGCGGACCGCCGATAGATGCTCACGTCAACCAGTACTATGTCGGTTACTGGAGCCTTTCGCATTTTCTGTTCCACTACCGCAACGGCAAGTACGCGGATGCATATCGGAAGCTCATTGTGCGGGGTGGCGACATCTCCGATTTCGAATTCCTGATCGGACCGGTGAGCGTCATTGAAACGGAATGGTACGGCTACCTCCGCGAAGCCGCCGCCAACCAGTGATCCGGTTCGGACCAAGACGCTCGGCCGGCGGGTTCGGCCAGCACCTCCCCTTTGCAGTTTTCGCTACCTGCGCTAGCCTGCGCACGGGGAAATCTGAAGGGGAAACCCGATGTCGACGGTTCGCGCCATGCCGGCGCTGGCGTTGCTGTGCGCGTCCGGCGTCACCGGAACCGTCATACCGGCTCCGATTCCCTCCGATACCGCGGTCCCGCCTCCGCCTGCCGCGGAAGCGATGCCGGCCTGTCCACCCTCGGAAGGCGCGGAACTGGTACTCGCGCTTTCTGAAACCTTGAATTCAGCCCGGACCCGGCGGGGCGATCGCTTCCGCCTGACGCTTGCCGAGCCCTTGATCACTTCCGATGGCATCTTGCCCATCGGTACACCCGGCGTCGGCGAAGTCGTGCATGCCGAACCGTCCCGTGGAGGCGGCAAGCCGGGCGAGATCCTGCTGGCCGCCCGGTACCTGGAGTTCCAGGGCGAGCAGATACGGCTGCGTGGTTTCAAGCTCGGCGGCAGTGGCCAGGATCGGTCGCACGCCGCGATCGGCACGGCCGTGGTGGCCGGCCCCTTCGCCTACTTCCTCAAGGGCAGGGAAATCGAGCTGCCCGCCGGTACCCGTGCGCGCGCCAGGCTGGCCCGGACATTACCGCCATCGGCGGCAACCCCATCGCCTCCGCCGTCCTGCGCCACCGCACGGACGTCCCCATCCGAATCCCCACGCATCACCACCCAACCAACGGAGTAGAGCATCCATGCGTTTCCGCCTGACCCGCCTCGTGATCGCCGCTGTCCTGTGTGCCCCGTTCATCGCCGCTGCCCAGGAGGCCGCCACCGCGGCGCCCGCGGAAGAAACCAGCGCGCCGGCTTCGCCCTCGGCGGAGGAAGCGCCAGCACCCGCCGCCGCCGCCGCGCCGGCGGCCACATCCGAATCGAAGGGCGCGATCGCCATCGCGGCTCCCGAGGCGGGCAAGGGCCAGATCGTGTTCTTCCGCGAAAAGAAGTTTGCCGGCGCGGCGGTCAACTACATCGTCCGTGAAGGCGAACAGGAACTGGGCAAGTTGAGCAGCGGCAGCTATTTCGTCATGCCGGTGGAACCGGGCGCGCACACGTACACCGTGCACTCGGAGGCCAAGGACGTGCTCAACATGGAAGTGGAAGCGGGCGAGACGTACTACGTGGTCGGCGGCATCACCATGGGCTTCCTGGCCGGCCGGCCCAATCTGTCTCCGTCGGATCAGGCCACGTTCGACGGCATGTCCAGGAAACTCAAGCCTTCCAAGCCGCTGAAGAAGTAAGCCTCGCCCGCCGGCGCACCCAGGATCACGGTCCGCGTGCGCCGCGCATCATCCTCGGCATGACGCCCGATGATGATCCGAACCGATGGTTCCGATCCCTGGCGCGGGGATGGCGATGGTGGACCGAGCCCCACCTCAAGGGCATTTGCCCTCGACCTTCATTTCGGCGGCGAACAGCGGAATCTTCGCCTGCGCGATCTTGCCGGCGGCGATGTCCTGCTTGGCGTCTTCCAGGTAGATGCGGGCCTGGCCCTGTCCGTCCTTGTCCGGCGTGCTGACCGCGACCGGCTTGCGCCATACGCGCACGACCGCCTGCTGCGATGCGCAGGCGGCGCTGGGAATGCGGATCACGTCGTTGAGCAACCACCCCGACGATGCGCCCGGCCTGGCCTTGGCGGCATCCAGCAGGCGTGCGCGCGGCTGACACTGGGCGCTGGTGCGGACCACGCTGAAGCGGTAGGGCTGCGCGGCATCGCCGGTGAACATGCCCTCGAAGCGGGCACATGCCTCCGGAATCTGGCGGATGGTATGGACCGCGCCCACGGCCTGCGCGGTGGCGGTGGCCGGCCGCTTGATCTCCGGTTGCGGTTCGGCCGCAAACGCCGGCAGGACAACGGCGGCGGCCAGGGTGGCGGTCAGGGCGAGGGGGGAAATCGGACGCATCGGACAACCTCGGGAATACGACCGCGCAAGGCTGGCACGGGCTGCCTGAACCCCCGCTCGTGGTTGGCGGGCGGGGCGGGCTCGGGTCATACTCGGGACGCTCCAGGGATTGTCTGAACACGTCGGTATCCGCGCGGCCCACGCCGCAGTGGCTGTATCCCGTTCGACAGGCTCCATCGGGATCACCGCCCCACCCGGATTTTCGACCGGTCACGCACTCGCCGGACGTCATTCATCAACCTTGGGAGGGGTCATGCTGGAACAACACGGTTTGACGCTGTCGCTGGTCTGCGCCGCGGTGGCAATTCTTTATGGAATATTCTCGGCACGCTGGATTCTTTCCCGGCCTGCCGGCAATCCGCGCATGCAGGAAATCGCGGCGGCGGTGCAGGAAGGCGCAAGCGCCTACCTGCGCCGGCAATACACCACCATCGCGATCGTCGGCGTCATCCTGTTCCTGATCATCGGCCTGGTCCCCGCGCTGGGCTGGCCCACCGCCATCGGTTTCGCCATCGGCGCGCTGCTGTCGGGCGTGGCCGGCTTCATCGGCATGTTCGTCTCGGTACGCGCCAACGTGCGCACGGCCGAGGCCGCCACCCACGGCCTGAACCAGGCGCTGAAGATCAGCTTCACCGGCGGCGCGGTCACCGGCCTGCTGGTGGTCGGCCTGGGCCTGCTGGGTGTGGCCGGCTACTTCCTCGTGGTCTGGAACGGCCAGCCCACCGAGGCGGCGATCAAGGCCGCGCTGCAGCCGATGGTCGGCCTGGCCTTCGGCGCATCGCTGATCTCGATCTTCGCCCGTCTGGGCGGCGGCATCTTCACCAAGGGCGCCGACGTCGGCGCGGATCTGGTCGGCAAGGTCGAAGCCGGCATCCCCGAGGACGACCCGCGCAACCCGGCCGTGATCGCCGACAACGTGGGCGACAACGTCGGCGACTGCGCCGGCATGGCCGCCGACCTGTTCGAGACCTACGCGGTGACGGTGATCGCGGCGATGCTGATCGCCGGCATCTCCTTCGCCACCTACGGCTGGGCCGGCGTGGTCTATCCGCTGGTGCTGGGCGCGGTTTCGATCCTGGCTTCGGTCATCGGCACCTTCTTCGTCAAGGCGCGCGAAGGCGGCAAGATCATGAACGCGCTGTACCGCGGCCTGGCCGTCTCCGGCGTGCTCGCGGCAATCGCGTTCTTCTTCGTCACCAAGTCGATGTTCGCGCCGGAACTGCTGCTGCCGCTGTTCGGCTGCGCGCTGATCGGCCTCGTGCTGACCGCGGCGATGGTGGTGATCACCGAGTACTACACCGCCACCGAATATCCGCCGGTGCAGCAGGTCGCCAAGGCTTCCGAAACCGGCCACGCCACCAACATCATCGCCGGCCTGGCGGTGTCGATGAAATCCACCGCGCTGCCGGTGATCGCGGTGGCGATCGCCATCCTGGCCAGCTTCTGGGTGGGTGGCCTGTATGGTGTTGCGGTGGCCGCCACCGCGATGTTGTCGATGGCGGGCATGGTGGTCGCGCTGGATGCCTACGGTCCGATCACCGACAACGCCGGCGGCATCGCCGAGATGAGCGAACTGGGCCCGGACATCCGCAGGATCACCGATGCCCTGGACGCGGTCGGCAACACCACCAAGGCGGTGACCAAGGGCTATGCGATCGGTTCGGCCGCACTCGCCGCGCTGGTGCTGTTCGCCGACTACGCGCACAAGCTGGGCGAGAAGTTCGGCGAGGGCGCGGTCAGTTTCGCCATCAATGATCCCAAAGTCGTGGTCGGCCTGCTGATCGGCGGCCTGATTCCGTACCTGTTCGGCGCCTTCGCGATGCAGGCGGTGGGCCGTTCGGCCGGTGCGGTGGTGGAGGAAGTGCGCCGCCAGTTCCGCGAGATCAAGGGGATCATGGAGGGCACCGGCAAGCCGGAGTACGACAAGGCGGTGGATCTGCTGACCAGGTCGGCGATCCGCGAAATGATCGTGCCGTCGCTGCTGCCGCTGATCATCCCGATCATCGTCGGCCTGTTGCTGGGACCGGCCGCTTTGGGTGGCCTGCTGATGGGCACGATCGTCACCGGCCTGTTCGTCGCCATCTCCATGTGCACCGGCGGCGGCGCCTGGGACAACGCCAAGAAGTACATCGAGGAAGGCCACCACGGCGGCAAGGGTTCGGACGCGCACAAGGCCGCGGTCACCGGCGACACCGTCGGCGACCCTTACAAGGACACCGCCGGTCCGGCCATCAACCCGCTGATCAAGATCATCAACATCGTGGCGCTGCTGCTGGTGCCGCTGCTGCCGGTGGACGGCTGGTTCAAGGGTGGGGCAAGTGCGGCGGTGGGCGGCGCCCATTCCGCCGAGTCGATGCACATGGCCGAACTGACCAACGATCATCTGGCCAAGGTGTATTTCGACGTCGGCTCGGCGGTGGTGCCGGCCGACGCCAGCGCGCGTCTGGCCAGCGTGCTCGGCAGCCTGCACGCCAAGACCGACAGCAAGGCGCGGGTGTCCGGCTTCCATGACGCCACCGGCGATCTGGCGACCAACCAGGAACTGGCCAAGCAGCGCGCGCAGGCCATCCAGCAATGGCTGGTGGTCAATGGCATCGCCGCCGAGCGCATCGAACTGGACAAGCCGATGCAGACCGAGGGCAACGGCAACGCCGACGAGGCGCGGCGGGTGGAAGTGAAGGTGGAATAGCGCGAACCGGCATCCATCGTCGCAATGAAACAGGGCGGCCATGGCCGCCCTGTCTTGTTTCTAGCGCTGACTTGTGGGAGCGACGCAAGTCGCGATGCGACGACCTTCGACGGACACGGCTTTCAAAAGTTTAGCGACTTCCGTCGCTCCCACAGGTCGGGGATTCACTGCGTCGGCTGCAACGCCACCACGCGCACGTTGAACGAGTTGCAGGCGTTGTCCACGCAGATGCCGTTGAGCCAGGCTTCGCCGTTCCCGAACATCACGCCCTTGCCGTTGACGAACAGTTCCGAGTACCGCTGTCGCACGATCACGTCGGCCATCTCCGGGGTGACGATGCGACCGTACTGGGTGATGAATCCGGGCGCGTCCTTCACGGTGGCCGGCTTGCCTTCAATGGTGGTCTTGAACGGGAAATCGATCATCGCCGCCACGGTGGCGGCATCCTTCTGCGCCACCGCCTGCTGGAACGCCAGGATCGCCGTTTCATAACGGGTGGCGTCGCCCAGTATCTGGCCGATGCGCTGGTTGACCTCGCCGTGAGCGTCGGCTTCGCCAGCCGCCGCCGGCGTCGGCGCCGCCGCGCCGCCGTGGGTCTGCGCGATGGACTCGGGTACGGCCTGCGTCGCGTTCGCGGCCGGAGCGGCGGGCGATGCCGGTTCGGCGGCGGGTTTGCAGGCGACCAGCAGAACGGCCGCGGCCACGGGAATCCATGCTCTCATCGTTCGCCTCCGGGCAAGGCGCGCGCATCGCGCCACGGCCGGCATGTTAGCCGGTTCCGTGGTGGCGACGCGTCGAGGCGCGCCTACTCCACCACTTCCGCCAGCACGCGGCGGCCGGTCGCGATTTCCGCCGCCTCCTCCGCCTCGGTTTCGCGCCGCACCGATTCGGCCAGCGCACTCGCGCAGGCCTCGGCCTGCTGCTTCAGGTACACCGGGCAGTGCTCCATCATGTAATCCATGTCGAACTTCAGGCGTTCGACCAGGAAGTCGACGAACGCGCGCACCTTCGGCGACATCATGCGGCCGCGCGGGAACACCGCGTTGAACTCGAACTCCGGACCGGTCCAGCCGGCCAGCACGCGCTGCACATAGCCCTGTTCCAGGTAGGGCTTGACCATCACGTCCGCCGCGACCATCAGGCCCTCGCCGCACAGCAGCGCGCCTTTCAACGCGGCGGGATCATTGGCGATCAGGATCGGATTGATCGCGAAGTCCTTGTCCTGATTGCCGTCGTTGAGGGTCCAGCAGAAGCTGCCGCCACCACGCCGGTGCTTGGGCATCGCCAGCGCGCGGTGGTGCTGCAGGTCATCCGGACCCAGCGGCTCGCCGTAGCGGGCCAGATAGCTCTTGCTCGCATACACCTGGGTGCGCAACACGCCCAGCCGACGCGCGACGAGGTTGGAATCGGGCAGGTTGCCCAAGCGCAGGGCGACGTCGATTTCACCGCCAATCAGATCCAGCGGCTCGTTGCTCAGCAATATCTCCACCCGGATCTCCGGGTATTGCGCATGGAACTCGCCCAGCAACGGCGCGATCTTGTCGATGCCGATCGAGTACGGCGTGGTGAAGCGCAGCCAGCCGCGCGGGCCACCCTGCAACTGGTTGACCGCGCTCTCGGCCTCGCTGAGTTCGCGCGCGATGCGTTGGCAATGTTCGTAATAGATGTTGCCGGCTTCGGTGAGGCCGAGCTTGCGGGTGGTCCGGTGCAGCAACTGCGCGCCCAGGCGCGTTTCCAGTTCCTGGACTTTGCGGCTGACCGTGGTCTTCGGCAGGCCGAGCGTCTTGGCGGCGGCGATGAAACTGCCCTGCTCGACCACCTTGACGAAGATCAGCGTGTCGTTCAAATCGTGGCTCATGGGGGGACTCCGGGGAGGCAGATCCGGATTGGACCGCCAGCGGGATGATTATTCCCCTAAATCTGGACTAATCAAGTCCCCTTTGTCGGCATAAGGTAGCCACCTGCTCCAACTGCAGTGACCGCTCTCATGCTTGTTTCCCCGCCAATCCGCCTCCCCCTCGCTGCCCGCAATCTGGCCGAAACGCCGGTCATGCGGACCTTTGCGCTGGGCATGCGCGCGCCGGGCGTGGAAATCCGGCTGCACCCCCGCCGCCGGCAAGCTATCGGTGACGCCGGTCATGATTTTGTCCTGTCAGCAGGTACTTCCTGGCTGGCCTCGGCAATTGTCCCGTTAACGGGAGAAAACATCCCATGAGCGGGACACTGTCACTCACCGCGACCCGGCGGAGCCCGGTGGCGGCGCAGGCGCCGCGATTGAACCTGGCCGCCACCATTCCGCCCCATGCCCATGCGCAGGCCGCGCAGGAATGGGCAATCACACCGCAGGATCCGGATATCGGTGTCCCGCCCCTCCGCTCCACACTTTCCCCCACGTCGGAATCCTCCCCCGCCGACGCGGAGAAGGCCGCCCACCACGACCACGCCGCTCCCCCCCTCCCCCCGCGCGGCGTGCTCGGTTCGTTGGTCGGCTGGTGGCGCCGCTGGTCCCGGGGACAGTCCGTCGACACGCAGACCGAAGCGTCGCGTTCGCGCCTGTCCCCGCGACCACCGGTGTCGGGTTTCCGCGAGTTCACCGTGCCGCGCCGCATGCAGGCGGGCGCCGCGACCGTGGTGCGCGCCCGCGCATTCGGCCAGCGCGCACTGCTGGCCGGCCCACGCCGGAGCCGCTCGTGAAAGGCGCCTCGCATCCGCAAGCCCTGGTGCTGGGCGCCGCCGGCACCGTCGGCGCCGGCGTGGTCGGCGCGCTGCTGGAAGTCGGCAGCCCGGTGCTGGCGGTCGGACGCGAGGGGCCGCGCATGCAGGCGCTGGCCGATCGTTTCGTGGACGAGCCGGCGCTGGAAGTGATGCACAGCGGTTGCATCTTCAGCGATGACGATGCGGCGCAGCTGGCCCGGAACATCCGCGCGCGCGGCCGGCCGCTGCGCGCGGTGTTCGCCAGCCTGACCAGTCCGCTGGAAGCGGGACGCCTGCTGGACAAACCCAGCGACGTGCTGCGCCACAAACTGGAAATGGATGTCATCCCGCACCTGGCCGCGGCCCGGCACCTGCTGCCGCTGCTGGCCGAGTCGGGCGGCACCACGCATTACATCCTGGTCGGCGGGCCGTTCGCCGAACGCGGCTGGTCCGGCTACGGACACGCCTCGGTCACCGGCGCGACGATGCGGATGATGGCGCAGGTGCTGCACGAAGAAGCGCACGCGCTGGGCGTGCGCGTGCAGCTGCTGTCGGTGGACAAACCGATCTGCACGCCGGCCAACGCCGTCAACGCCTGCGCCGAATGGCCCAACGCGCTGGCGGTCGGACGCAACGCGGTATCGCTGCTGAGCCGTCACGGCAAGCCGCTCCCGATCGTCTCCTATTCCAAGGAGCTGGCGGAAGCGCCGACCCGGACCCTGTTTTCCGACTTTCCCACCTCCCGCTGGGGCGATGCCGCCCCCGCTTGACCTCAACTCAAGTTCAGGTCTTAGGCTTCCCGCCCGTTGTTCCTCCCCCACCCACCACGAGACTTCCATGAACAAGTACATCGACATCGCTCCGCGTACGCGACGATTCCTTGCCCTGGGCGCGGCCAGCGCGCTGTCACTGGCCATCCTGGCCGGCTGCAGCGGCGGCCAGGCCAGCGAAACCGGCGCACCGCCGCCGCCTTCGGTCAGCGTCGCCCCGGTCCTGATCAAGCCGGTCAGCCAGTGGGACGAATTCAGCGGCCGCATCGAAGCGATCGAGAACGTCGACCTGCGTCCGCGCGTGTCCGGCTACATCGATCGCGTCAACTACACCGAAGGCCAGGAAGTGAAGAAGGGCGATGTCCTCTTCACCATCGACGCACGCAGCTACCGCGCCGAGTTGGCGCGCGCGCAGGCCGAACTGGCGCGCGCGCGCACCCAGGCCGAACTGGGCCGCAGCGAGGCCGAGCGCGCACGCAAACTGTCCGAACTGCAGGCCATCTCCACCGAGGAATACGAGCAGCGCCGCTCGGCCGCCGCGCAGGCGCAGGCCAATGTCGCCGCCGCCCAGGCCGCGGTGGACTCGGCACGCCTCAACCTGGAATGGACCCAGGTGCGCGCGCCGATCGACGGTCGCGCCGGCCGCGCGCTGGTGACCGCCGGCAATCTGGTCACCGCCGGCGACAGCGCCAGCGTGCTGACCACGCTGGTGTCGCTGGACAGGGTGCACGTGCACTTCGACGCCGACGAGCGCGCGTTCCTGCGCTACGCCGAGATGGCGCGCAAGGGCGAGCGCCCGAGCGAACGCGACGGCAAGGTGCCGGTGCAGGTCGGCCTGGCCGATGACCAGGGCTTCCCCTACGGCGGCACCGTCGACTTCCTCGACAACCAGGTGGATCGCAGCACCGGCACCATCCGTGCCCGCGCGGTGCTGGACAACAAGGATCGGTTGTTCACGCCGGGGCTGTATGCCCGCGTGCGCCTGCTGGGCAGCGGCGAGTTCAAGGCCGCGCTGATCGACGACAAGGCCGTGCTCACCGATCAGGATCGCCGCTACGTGTTCGTGGTCGACAAGGAAGGCAAGGCCCAGCGCCGCGACGTCAAGCTCGGCCGGATGGTCCAGGGCCTGCGCATCGTCGAACAGGGCCTGGTCGCCGGCGACCGCGTGATCATCAGTGGCGTGCAGAAGGTGTTCTTCCCCGGCATGCCGGTCAACGCCAAGGTAGTCGCGATGGATGCCAAGCCGGAAGCCAAGGTCCCCGCGCCCGACGCCGTCGCCATGAAGTAATCCCCGCCGCGCCCGCCGGAGGCGGGCCAGGCAACACCTGAGCCGTCCCTCCCCACCTCCCCCACGTCGGGGGAGGGGCGAGTCCTCTGCTTTCCCATTTTCCAGGAAATCCACCCATGGACTTCTCAAAGTTCTTCATCGACCGGCCGATTTTCGCCGCGGTGTTGTCGATCGTGATCTTCGCCGCCGGCCTGATCTCGATCCCGATGCTGCCGATCGGCGAGTACCCCGAAGTGGTGCCGCCTTCGGTGGTCGTGCGCACGGTCTACCCCGGCGCCAACCCCAAGGTCATCGCCGAAACCGTCGCCACCCCGCTGGAAGAAGCCATCAACGGCGTCGAGGACATGATGTACATCAAGTCCGTCGCCGGTTCCGACGGCGTGCTGCAGCTGACCGTGACCTTCAAGCCGGGCACCGATCCGGACGAAGCCGCGGTGCGCGTGCAGAACCGCGTCGCCCAGGCGCAGGCCCGCCTGCCCGAGGACGTGCGCCGCCAGGGCGTGACCACGCAGAAGCAGTCGCCCGTGTTCCTGATGGTCGTCCATCTGGTTTCCAAGGACGGCAAGTACGACTCGCTGTACCTGCGCAACTACATGCGCCTGCACGTCAAGGACGAAATGGCGCGCATCACCGGCGTCGGCGACGCACAGGCCTTCGGTGGCGGCGACTACGCCATGCGCATCTGGCTGGATCCGGACAAGGTCGCCGCGCGCGGCCTGACCGCCAGCGACGTGCTGCGCTCGGTGCGCGAGCAGAACGTGCAGGTGTCCGCAGGCCAGCTCGGCGCCGAACCGATGCCCAACGGCAGCGACTTCCTGCTGCCGATCAACGCCAAGGGTCGTCTGGAAAGCGCCGAGGAATTCGGCGACATCGTGCTCAAGAGCGGCAACGAGGGCGAAATCGTGCGCCTGTCGGACGTCGCCCGGATCGAACTGGCCGCCGGCGACTACACCCTGCGTGCACGCCTCAACGGCATGAACGCCGCCGCGCTGGGCATCTTCCAGGCACCCGGCGCCAACGCGCTGGACATCCGCGACGCGGTCGTCGACAAGATGGCCGAAATCCGCAAGAAGCTGCCGCCGGGCGTGGAAATCACCTCGGTGTACGACACCACGGTGTTCGTGCGCGATTCGATCAAGTCGGTGATCACGACGCTGCTGGAAGCCACCCTGCTGGTGGTGCTGGTGGTGATCCTGTTCCTGCAGACCTGGCGCGCCTCGATCATCCCGCTGCTGGCGGTGCCGGTGTCGGTGGTGGGCACGTTCGCGGTGCTGTACCTGCTCGGCTATTCCATCAACACCCTGACCCTGTTCGGGCTGGTACTGGCCATCGGCATCGTGGTCGACGACGCCATCGTGGTGGTGGAAAACGTCGAACGCCACATCGAGGAAGGCGCCACGCCGCTGGAAGCGGCGCACCTGGCCATGAAGGAAGTGTCCGGCCCGATCATCGCGATCGCGCTGGTGTTGTGTGCGGTGTTCGTGCCGATGGCGTTCCTCACCGGCGTGACCGGCCAGTTCTACAAGCAATTCGCGGTCACCATCGCCATCTCCACCGTGATCTCGGCGATCAACTCGCTGACCCTGTCGCCGGCCCTGGCCGCCAAGCTGCTGAAGCCGCACGGCGCCCCCAAGGACGCCCCGGCGCGCATCATCGACCGCCTGTTCGGCTGGCTGTTCCGTCCGTTCAACCGGTTCTTCAAGCGCAGCTCCGAGCGCTATGAAGGCGCGGTCTCGCGCGCGCTGGGCCGTCGCGGCGCGGTGTTCGCGGTGTACGCGCTGCTGCTGGTCGGCGCGGGCGTGATGTTCAAGGCGGTGCCGGCGGGCTTCATTCCGCTGCAGGACAAGCTGTACATCATCGCCGGCGTGAAGATGCCGGAAGGCGCCTCGATCGAACGCACCGACGCGGTGCTGAAGAAGATGGCGAAGATGGCGATGGAGGTGGAAGGCGTGCAGGACGAAATCGCGTTCCCCGGCCTGAACCCGCTGCAGTTCACCAATACGCCCAACAGCGGCGTGGTGTTCTTCAACCTCAAGCCGTTCGGTGAACGCAAGAACAGCGCCGCGCAGATCACCGCCGAGCTGAACCAGAAGTTCTCCGGCATCCAGGAAGGCTTCACCTTCGCGCTGATGCCGCCGCCCATCCAGGGCCTGGGCAACGGTTCGGGCTGGTCGCTGTTCATCGAGGACCGCACCCGCCTGGGTTACGGCGAGCTGCAGAACGCGGTGCAGGCATTCCAGGGCGCGGCGTCGCAGACGCCGGGCATGGGCTTCCCGATCAGCAGCTACCAGGCCAACGTGCCGCAACTGGACGCCGAAGTCGATCGCGTCAAGGCCAAGGCCCAGGGCGTGCCGCTGACCGAGTTGTTCGACACCCTGCAGACCTACCTGGGTTCGGCCTACGTCAACGACTTCAACATGTTCGGCCGCACCTGGCAGGTGATCGCGCAGGCCGACGGCCCGTTCCGCGACAACGTCGAGGACATCGCCAACCTGCGTACCCGCAATGCCAACGGCGAGATGGTGCCGGTCGGCAGCATGGTCAGCATCAAGCAGACCTACGGTCCGGATCCGGTGATCCGCTTCAACGGCTATCCGGCCGCCGATCTGCTGGGTGAAGCCGACCCGCGCGTGCTCTCGTCCGGCGAAGCGATGGCCAAGGTCACCGAACTGGCCGGGAAGGTCCTGCCGACCGGCATGGGCATCGACTGGAGCGACCTGAGCTACCAGCAGGCAACCCAGGGCAAGGCCGCACTGGTGGTGTTCCCGCTGGCGGTGATGCTCGCCTTCCTGGTGCTGGCCGCGCTGTACGAGAGCTGGACCCTGCCGCTGGCGGTGATCCTGATCGTGCCGATGACGCTGCTGTCCGCGTTGCTGGGCGTATGGCTGACCAACGGCGACAACAACGTGTTCGTGCAGGTGGGCCTGGTGGTGCTGATGGGCCTGGCGTGCAAGAACGCGATCCTGATCGTCGAATTCGCCCGCGAACTGGAACTGCAGGGCAAGAGCATCGTCGAGTCGGCGCTGGAAGCCTGCCGCCTGCGCCTGCGCCCGATCGTCATGACGTCGGTGGCGTTCATCGCCGGCACCGTGCCGCTGGTGCTGTCGACCGGCGCCGGTGCGGAAGTCCGCTCGGTGACCGGCATCACGGTGTTCGCCGGCATGCTGGGCGTGACCCTGTTCGGCCTGTTCCTGACCCCGGTGTTCTACGTGGCGCTGCGCAAACTCGCGCATCGCCCGCTGGTCTCGCACGCCCCGGCGCACGCGACCGGTGAAGCCCACGTCTGATCCCTCCCTGGTTCGTTTCTCCCTCCCCCACGTACTGGAGAATCCCATGCAAGACACATCCCGCATCGCCCTGGTCACCGGCGCCACCCGCGGCATCGGCCTGCAGACCGTGCGCCAGCTGGCCGAGGCCGGCGTGCACACGCTGCTGGCCGGGCGCGATCGCGACCGCGCGGTCGAGGCCGCGCTCAAGCTGCAGGCCGATGGCCTGCCGGTCGAGGCCATCGCGCTGGACGTCACCGACGACGCCAGCATCGCCGAGGCGGTCAGCACCGTCGAGGCGCGCCACGGCCGCCTGGACATCCTGGTCAACAACGCCGGCATCCTGGTCGACGAATCCGGCAAACGGGTCTCCGAGCAGACCGCCGTGACCTGGCGCAAGACCTTCGACACCAACGTGTTCGGCCTGATCGCGGTGACCCAGGCGTTCCTGCCACTGCTGCACAAGTCCTCGTCCGGCCGCATCGTCAACGTCTCCAGCATCCTGGGTTCGGTGGCGCTGAACGCGGATCCGTCCTCGCCCATCTACGACTTCAAGGTGCCCGCCTACAACGTTTCCAAGAGCGCGGTGAATGCATGGACGGTGCAGCTGGCCTATGAACTGCGCGACAGCCGGATCAAGGTCAACACCATCCATCCCGGCTACGTGAAGACCGACATGAACGCCGGCGAAGGCGAACTGGACATCGCCGACGGCGCCCGCACCAGCGTCTCCCTGGCGCTGATCGACGACAACGGGCCGCAGGGTGGCTTCTTCCATCAAGGAGAGGTGCTGCCATGGTGATCCGCTCTCTCGTCGTCGGCATCGCCTCGGCGCTGCTGGCCGCCTGCGCCACCGTCGGCCCCGACTACCGCGCGCCGGAACTGGCGCCAGCCACGCTGCCCAGCGCCAGCGAGACCGCGTTCAACGACACGCGCCCGGTCGCCAACTGGTGGGCGCAGTTCGAGGACGCCACCCTCGACCAGTTGATCGCCGACGCGCTCGCCGCCAATCCCGATCTGTGGATCGCCGCCTCCCGCGTGCAGGAGGCGCGCGCGGTGTTCAGCGAACGCCGGCTGGACCTGGCACCGCACGTGCAGTTGGGAGTCGAGCAGACCCGCAGCAAACAGCCTGTCGCCGATCAGGGCCGGGTGGAAACCGAAACCGACAGCGTCGGCTTCGATGCCGCCTGGGAACTGGATCTGTTCGGCCGCCTGCGCCGTTCCGCCGAAGCCGCGCACGCGGATCTGCAGGCGCAACGCAACGACATGACCGCCATGCAGGTCAGCGTGGCGGCGGAAGTGGCGCGCAACTACTTCGAGTTGCGCGGCGCGCAGAAGCGCCTGGACGTGGCCCGCAGGACCCTGGGCAATCTCGGCGAAACCCAGCGCCTGACCGAATCGCGCTGGCAACTCGGCGCCGGCACCGAACTGGAAGTGCAGAGCAGCCTGGCGCGGATGAAGGCGATCGAGGCGACCCTGCCGGTCCTGGAAACCGCCGAGGCGCAATCACGCCATCGCATCGAAGTGCTGACCGGACGCCGACCCGGCACGCTGGATGCGGTATTGGTCCCGCGTGAAACACCGGCGCTCGCGAAAGTGCTGCCGATCGGCGACACCAGCACCCTGCTGCGCCAACGTCCGGATGTGCGCGCGGCCGAACGCCGGTTGGCCTCGGCCACCGCGCGGGTCGGCGTCGCCACCGCAGATCTGTTCCCGCGGGTCAGCATCCGTGGCTTCGTCGGCTTTCTCGCCGGTGATTTCAGCGGCCTGATCAATGGCGACAACAAGGCCTGGTCGGTGACCCCGTCGATCAGCTGGGCGGCATTCGATCTCGGCAGCGTGCGCGCGCGCCTGCGCGCGGTGCAGGCGCAGAACGACGGCGCGGTGGCCGAGTACGAGAAAGCGGTGCTGGGCGCGCTGGAAGACACCGAGAACGCGTTGCTCGGCTACGCCAAGCGACAGACCCAGTTGCTGCGGGTGAACGAACAGGCCACCGCCGCGCACCGCGCCGCCGAACTGGCGGAGGCCCGCTACCGGGCCGGCGCGTCGGACTTCCTCACCCTGCTCGACGCACAGCGTACGCAGCTGGCGGCGGACGATGCGCTGGCGCAGGCCGAAGCCGGCGTCAACGTGGGCGTCGTCGCCGTGTACAAGTCGCTCGGCGGCTGGGGCGAGCCGGACGTGGATCCGGCGCTGGCCACGGTCAAGCGCGAAATCGGCAACCCCGCGCCGCATGCGGAAAGCAGCACGAGCCTCGTGCAACGCTGAGCGTCACAGGGAAAAGCCATCGGCGGAGCCGGTGATGTCAAGGATGGCGTGGGGTCGGGTCGGGTGGACCCGGCCCCGCTTATTTTCTCACCCCCGCCAACGCGTGGCGGCCAGCGCGTCGCTCATTTCGCGCGCGAGCTGGCGGAAGCAGTGCGCCAGCGCCGACGGCTGCAGGCACAAGGCATCACGCGCGTCATCGCTGCGCTGTCCCGGCATCACCATCGCCGCCATCATTTCGAGTTGATCCCGCACCTGTTGCAACTGCAGCTGCGCTTCTTCCGGAAGGTGGTAGCCGGCGTCGTCTTCCGGCGTTCCGCGTGCCTGCATCCTGGTTCTCCTGTCAGCAATCCTTGCATCACGGGCGCATGTCAAAAGTGAAAAATAACACTGAAAAAACACACCCCGCGACCGTTAGAGAGCCTTGCATATGCACCCACGATAGGCAAGCCTGTTTGCCTGCCACCGGGCACGGCCGTTAGCGTATGCGCATGGTCAAAACAGGCCCCACTCTCGCCCAGCGACTCACTCAGGCACGCGCAGCGATCGGCATGTCACAGGAACAGGTCGCGCAAGCCGTGGGCATCACCCAGCCGAGCTATTCCGCGCTTGAACGCGGCATCAGCAAGAGCACATCCAAGATCGGTTCTCTCGCACACGTGTTCGGCGTGGATGCGTATTGGCTGGAGACCGGCGAAGGGCAGCATCGTCGTGGCCAGGTGTCCGAATCGGGCACGCCCTATCGTCTCCCCGGCGAACAGCGTCGCCTGCTGCAAATGCTCAATCGCCTGAGCGCGCGCAAGCGCCGGGCCCTGATGGATTTCCTGCAGGAATGAGCACCGGTCGGTGGACGCGTCCATCCGGCTGACCCGCAAAGGAAGCGACCTTCTTTTCCGGATGTGCAAAGAGAGAAGCGGATGCATCCTGCGCTGGGATGCACCCGCTTCGTGCCACACACGATGGAAACACCCGCCCGCGGATGCCGCAGGCCTGCTTGCCTGCCTACTTCGTACCGACGCTCAGGCCGCTGCTGTCGACCTTGCGGACACCCTTGACTTCGCGCGCGACCGAGACGGCCTTGTCGATCTGGGCCTGGTTGTCGACGCGCCCGGACAGCTTGACTTCACCGTTGGTGGTTTCGACCTTGATGTCCAGGCCGGAAACATCCTCGGCCGCCAGCAGTTCGGTCTTGACCTTGGTGGTGATCCAGGTGTCGTTGACGGGCTGGCTCGAATCGCCCTGCGCGGATTGCGCGCGCTGCTCTTCCGGCTCGGTCTGCTGCTGCGCCATGGCGCCGGCGCTGACCAGCAACGCGCCGGCGGCCAGCGCCGCGGCGAGCGGAAGACGGAAAGTGGTGACGGTCGACCGTTTCATGGTTCCTCCTGCCTGTGCGGGAACGCGGTGCCAGTCTTGCCATGCGCACGTACAGCAGGCGTGAAGAGGATGATCATTCGAGCGCTTGCGTGACGTGCCATTCAGTTGCGCCACGCAAGCGTTAAGATGCTCCGCACGTCGCCTCCTCCGCGAGAATCCGCCCATGGCCGCCTCCCTCAACGTCGCCCTGCTCGGCTATGGTTTCGTCGGCAAGGTGTTCCATGCGCCCTTGCTGAGCCGCACGCCGGGCCTGATCCTGCATACGGTGGTTTCGCGCGACGCCGGCAAGGTGCACACGGATCTCCCGCAGGTCCGGGTGGTGGCCGACGCCGACGAGGCCTTCGCCGATCCCGCCATCGATCTGGTCGTGGTCGCCACCCCCAACGAGACCCACGCGCCGCTGGCGATGGCCGCGCTCATGCGGGGCAAGCATGTCGTGGCGGACAAGCCGTTCACGGTCACGCTGGAGGAAGCCGAGCGCGTCATCGCCCAGGCACGCGCCAGCGGACGCCTGGTCAGCGTGTTCCAGAACCGGCGCTGGGACGCGGATTTCCTGACTGTTCGACAATTGCTGGGCGACGGCGCGCTGGGGGAAATCGCGGAGTTCCATTCCCATTTCGATCGCTACCGTCCGCAGGTCGCGCAGCGCTGGCGCGAGAGCGACGTGCCCGGCGCGGGCCTGTGGTACGACCTCGGACCGCACCTGGTCGATCAGGCGCTGCAGTTGTTCGGCACGCCGCTGGCGGTACACGCGGATCTGGCGAGGCAGCGGACGGGCGCGCGGGCCACCGACTACTTCCATGTCCAGTTGCGCTACCCGCGCGCACGCGTGCATCTGCATGCCGGTTCGCTGGTGGCCGGCAATGGGCTGCGATTCGCGGTTCATGGCGAGCGCGGCAGCTATCTGAAGCACGGACTGGACGCGCAGGAAGAACGGTTGCGCGCAGGCGGCATGCCCGGTGACGCGGGCTGGGGCCGGGATCCGCAACCGGGACAGCTGGTCCTCGCCGGTGAGGACGGGACGCTGATCGCGCAGACGGTGGACAGCCTGCCCGGCGATTACCGGCACTACTACAGTGCGATGCGCGCGGCCATCGTCGATGGCGCGCCGCTTCCGGTCACTCCCGAAGAGGCCTTGTCGGTGATGCGGCTGATCGAAGTGGGCATCCGCAGCGCGGACGAACACCGCGAAATCCCGTTCGCCTAGCGCGGAGCCTGCTCCGCTGGAGACCGCGTGCGGAAAGGCCCTGTTCTCCGGAATTCCATAAAGCCGATCCCTGCTCAGCGTCAGGGATCGAGCAGGCGCGGACCGGGCCCTTCCTCGGCCAGTTCGTCGAGCGGATTGCGCAGCGGACAGACTTTCAGCGACAGGCATCCGCAACCGATGCAGCTGTCCATGTGATCACGCAGGCGGGTCAGGCGTTCAATCCGCTCATCCAGATCCGCCTGCCAGCGCGCGGACAGCTTGCGCCAGTCGGCGGCGGTGGGCGTGCGCCCTTCCGGCAGCGAAGACAGGGCGTCGCGGATCTCGGCGAGCGGGATTCCGGTCCGCTGCGCGACCTTGATGATGGCGACCCGGCGCAGCACCTCGCGCGGATAGCGACGCTGGTTGCCGGCATTGCGCCAGCTGTGGATAAGTCCCTTGCTCTCGTAGAAATGCAGGGTGGATACCGCCACGCCCGCTCTCGCCGCCACTTCGCCCACGGTCAATTCCATGCAGACGTTCGCCTTCTTCTTCGCCGTTTCCGGTTTGGCTTGCGCGGACATGACCACACTCGCTTGACCTCAATATTGATTGAGGTTTTACCCTGTGCGGCCTCTCCCTGCAAGTCCTTGATGCGCATGACTCCTCCCCTCGAACTGGCCCTGATCTATGGCAGCGACCGCGAAGGCCGTTTCTGCGATGTGGTGGCCAACTGGATCCGCGGCCAGCTCGACCGCCGCCGCGACTACGCGGTGGACGTGGTCGATCCGGCGCTGATGGATCTGCCGCACCGGCATGGCATGACCCCGTCGGCCGACCTGGTGAACCTGCAACAGCGGATCTGGCGCGCCGACGCGTTCCTGCTGGTGGTGCCGGAGTACAATTACGGCTATCCCGCGGCGCTGAAGTTCCTGATCGATTCGGTCCAGGAGCATTGGCAGGCCAAGCCGGTGGCGTTTGTCGCGTATGGCGGCATCAGCGGCGGTTCGCGCGCGGTGGAGCAGCTGCGCCAGGTGTTTTCCGGACTGCACGCCTGCGCGGTGCGCAATTCGGTACTGTTCCCGATGGCGTGGGATCGTTTCGGCGCCGACGGCCAGCCGCGCGATGCGGCGGCCTGCGCGCAGGCCGCCTCCACCATGCTCGACCAGTTGGCCTGGCTCGGCCATGCCCTGCGCCAGGCGCGCGCGGCCTGGCCATACCCGGCGCGGTGACGGTCCGGCGACGCCGACGGCGTCGCGGCGGGCATTCCCCCTGACGTGCCCCGTGCACATGGAAGACACGACCCATGTTCCGATTTTTCGAAAAGCGGATTGATCCCTACCCCGCCGGCGAGCCCGCCACGCCGCCGCGCAAGCTGTTCGCATTCCTGCTGCACTACTCGCGGCCGCTGCTGCCGTGGCTGTTGCTGATGTCGGTGCTGACCGGCGCCATCTCGGCGCTGGAAATCCTGTTCTTCGACTTCATGGGCGATCTGGTCGACTGGCTCGGCAACGCCGATCGCGCCGGCTTCATGGCCATCCACGGTTCGACCCTGCTGTGGATGGCGACGCTGGTGGTGGTGGTGTACCCGCTGCTGGTGCTGGTGCAGTCGCTGGTGATCCACCAGACCATCTTCGGCAACTACCCGATGATCGCGCGCTGGCTGTCGCACCGCTATCTGCTGCGGCAGAGCGTGTCGTTCTTCCAGGACGAGTTCGCCGGGCGCATCTCGCAGAAGGTCATGCAGACCGCGCTGGCGATCCGCGAGACGGTGATGAAGCTGATGGACGTGTTCGTCTACGTCGTCGTCTACTTCGTCGGCACGGTGATCCTGGTCGGACGCGCGGACCTGCGCCTGATCCTGCCGCTGGCGCTGTGGCTGGCCGGCTACCTGGTCATCCTGTTCTGGTTCGTCCCGCGCCTGCAGCGGGTGTCGATGGCCCAGTCCGATGCGCGCGCGCAGATGACCGGCCGGATTGTCGACAGCTACACCAACATCCAGACCATCAAGCTGTTCGCCCATACCATGCGCGAACAGGACTATGCGCGCGACGCGATGGACGAGTTCATGGTCACCGTGCACCGGCAGATGCGCCTGGTGACCCAGCTGACCGTCAGCCTGCACAGCATCAACGCGCTGCTGCTGGCCGGCGTGGGCGGACTGGCGGTGATGGCGTGGCTGCAGGGTTCGATTTCGCTGGGCGCGATCGCGGTCGCCATCGCCCTGGTGATGCGCATCCGCTCGATGTCCGACTGGATCCTGTGGGAAGTCGCCAGCCTGTTCGAGAACATCGGCACGGTCGAGGACGGCATGAACACCATCGCCCAGCCGCTGGCGATCACCGACGGCGATAGCGCGCGCGACCTGGAAGTCAGCCACGGCGAAATCCGTTTCGAGCACCTGCAGTTCCACTATGGCCGGCAGTCGAAGGTCATCGAGGATCTGTCGCTGGTCATCCGTCCCGGCGAGAAGGTCGGCATCGTCGGCCGCTCCGGCGCCGGCAAGTCGACCCTGGTCAACCTGCTGCTGCGCTTCTACGACCTGGAGGGCGGGCGCATCCTGATCGACGGGCAGGACATCGCCCGGGTCCGGCAGGAATCGTTGCGCCGCAATATCGGCATGGTCACCCAGGACACCTCGCTGCTGCACCGCTCCATCCGCGACAACATCCGCTACGGCCGGCCGGACGCGGACGAGGCGCAGATCATCGAGGCCTCCCGGCGCGCGCACGCGGACGAGTTCATCCGCACCCTGACCGACGCCAAGGGCCGCAGCGGCTACGACACCCATGTGGGGGAGCGCGGCGTGAAGCTGTCCGGCGGCCAGCGCCAGCGCGTGGCGATCGCGCGCGTGCTGCTGAAGGATGCGCCTATCCTGGTCCTGGACGAGGCCACCTCGGCACTGGATTCGGAGGTCGAAGCCGCCATCCAGGAGCAGCTGTACGCGCTGATGGAAGGCAAGACGGTCATCGCCATCGCCCACCGCCTGTCCACCATCGCCGTGCTGGACCGGCTGGTGGTGATGGATCAGGGCCGCATCATCGAAACCGGCAACCACGACGAACTGCTGCAGCGTGATGGCCTGTACGCGGCGCTGTGGCGACGGCAGTCCGGTGGATTCATCGGGCTGGACGTGGCCGAGGTGGATTGAGGGCCGGGATTCGGGATGACCGGCCGTGCGGCCGTTGAAAGCCGGGATTCGGGATTCGGCGAATGCTGCTTCTGCCTCCCCCTTTTTAAAAAGGGGGATTGAGGGGGATTTGCTTTTGGCGCCTGGAGCAAGCGCTTCTCAACAGTCGAATGGCTGGTCAATCCCCCGTCATCTGCTACGCAGATGCCCGCCCCCTTTTGCAAAGGGGGCTGTTTCGCCCATCGGCTTCTGCCTCCCCCTTGACCAGCCATTCGGCTGTTGAAAGCGAAAAAAGGGGATTGAGGGTGATTCGCTACTGCTCTTCCCTACACCAGTGCTCTTCCCTACACCAGCCATCCGCGCACCACGCATTTCTGCGCGTAGCGCCAGAACAGCAGGGCGATGATGATCAGGATCACCGGCATCACCAGCCCCGCGACGCCGTAGGCGGTCCAGGCCGGCGTGGCCAGATAGGCGCCGATCATCTGCGCCAGCAGCGCGAGCAGGGAGACGAAGAACATCGTCACCGCCCAGCGTTTCCCCATCAGCATGCCCAGTGCCCCCAGCACGCCGCCGAACACCGCGATCGCGAAGGCCACGTTGAGCCACATGGGCGTGGCCTCGTAGACCTGGCGCTGCTGTTCGGTCATCCGCGCCAGCCCCTCGGCGCTCATGTTGACCTGCATCCAGAACATCGCCACGCCGATCAGGTTCCAGATCAACGCGATGATGGCCACGAACCGGAATCCCTTGGAACGCGGAATCTCCATGGTGCCGTTCATATGCCCTTCCCTCCCCAGGTTGTCGGACGGCGGGAGCATAAACCCGGCGGACTGTCATTGCGCTTACATCCTCAGCGCGGCGCGACCCGCCAGACGACGTTGCCGACATCGTCCGCCACCAGCAAGGCACCGGTCCGATCGAATGCGACACCGACCGGTCGCCCGCGCGCGTTGCCGCCGACATCGAGGAAACCGGTGAGCACATCGATCGGCGAGCCCATCGGCTGGCCCTCCGAAAACGGCACGAACACGACTTTGTAGCCGGCAGGATCGGAGCGGTTCCAGGAACCGTGCAGGCCGATGAACGCGCCTTCGCGGAAACGCGCGGGCAGGGCGTCGCCGCGCGCGAAGGCCAGGCCGAGCGCGGCCACGTGCGCGCCGAGCGCATAGTCCGGCGCAATCGCCCGCGCCACCCTGTCCGGATCCGCCGGCTTCACCCGCGCGTCCACATGCGCGCCGTAGTAGCTGTAGGGCCAGCCATAGAACGCGCCTTCGCGGACACGCGCCAGATAGTCCGGCACCAATTGATCGCCGATTTCATCGCGCTCGTTCACCACCACCCACAGCGCGCCGGTCTCCGGCTCCCACGCCAGTCCGACCGGATTGCGCAGGCCGGACGCATACACGCGGCGCGTCCCGCCGACGGGATCGATCTCCAGCACCGCCGCGCGATCGGTCTCGTTTGCCATGCCGTTCTCGCCGACATTGCTGTTGGAACCCACGCCCGCGTACAGCCGGCGCCCGTCGATACTGGCGACCAGGCTCTTGGTCCAGTGATGGTTGATGGGCCCACCGGGCAGATCCGCTACCTTCACCGGCGTGGCGTCGATGCGGGTCTGGCCGGAGCGGTACGGCACCCGCACCACCGCATCGGCATTGGCGATGTAGAGCTGATCGCCGACCAGCGCCATGCCGAACGGCGAGAACAGATCCGACAGCAGCACGTGGCGGGTTTCGGCGACACCATCGCCGTCGGCGTCGCGCAGCAAGGTGATGCGGTCGGCGCTGGGCACACCGGCGCCAGCCTTGGCCATCGTCCGCTTCATGAACCAGTTGCGCAGTCCTCCCTTCTCGCCTGGCTTGGGCGGCGCATTCGTCTCCGCCACAAGCACATCGCCATTCGGCAGCACGTACAGCCAGCGCGGATGTTCCAGACCACGCGCGAATGCCCGCACGGCCAGACCATCCGCCGCCATCGGCGCCGCGCCTTCCGGCCAGCCGACCGCGGGCGCGATGTTCACCGTGGGAATCCAGCGCTTCTGTGGGGCCGGCAGCTGTGGCCGGGGCCCGATTTCGCTGGTCTGCTGCGCGACGGAGGGCGCACACGCGGTGATCAGCAGCGCCAGCCCACCGCCCAGGAACTTCCGCATGCGCATGGCCGCGCTTCCCATCGGCAAGGACGATTCATGCTGGACCGCGCCGGGGGAACGCCGCGTCAAGACCGCTCAGGCGTCGTCCTGGCGCCGCACCGACACGGCCGGCACGCCGTCCTCGTCCACGCCGACCCGGATTTCGATCGGCCGGCAGCAGACCTGGCAATCCTCGACGTAGTCCTGCTCGCCGGCGGAGTCATCGACGAACAGGGTGATGATTTCCCCGCAGTAGGGACACGCGATGTCGGTCGAAGGAAGCTGCGGCATGGCGGCCCGCGCTCAGGCCGACCCGAGCTGCACGATCTCGCGGATGCGATCCATCCACAGGTAGTGCGCGTGCGCGGGATCGCGCTGATCGTCCAGCCGGACCACCGCATTGAAACCTTCCACGCCGTCCGCGTCGCGGAACACCTGCAAGCTCGGGCGGGTGGAAACCGTGCCGGTCAGCGTGCCGCCATCGACCAGGCGCAATTGCACCACCGCTTCGTCCGGCAGCGCCCGCACCATCGCCTCGAGCCGATCGATGTCGGCCTGCCGCGTATACAGCGTCTGCGGTACTTCGATCATGGCCGTCGCTCCCGGGAGGGACGACCCCACTCTAGCGCCGGGGCGATAAGCAACCGTGAAGATCGCGGAAACTCATCCGATCAGTTCGAGCAGCGCGCGCGCCGCCGGTTCGGAGGATGCGGGGTTCTGGCCGGTGATCAGCTTGCCATCCACCACCACATGCGGCTGGAACAGCGGGCCGGCTTCGAATCGCGCGCCCTTGGCCTTCAGTTCGTCCTCCAGCAGGAACGGCACCACGTCGGTGAGCTCCACCGCCGCTTCCTCGGCGTTGGTGAAGCCGGTAATCCGCTTGTCCTTGACCAACGGCTGGCTGAGCGTGCCCTGGGCATGCCGCAACACCGCCGGTCCATGGCACACCGCGGCCACCGGCTTGCCGGCGGCGAAACGGGTTTCGATCAGGCGGATCGAATCCGCGTCTTCGGCCAGATCCCACAAAGGACCGTGGCCACCGGGATAGAACACCGCGTCCACGTCCTCATCGAGCACCTCCGCCAGCGGGCGCGTCTGCGCCAGTTCGGCGATGGCGGCGGTGTCATTGTTGAAGCGCAGCGTCGCCGGGGTCTGCGCGTCGGCGGCATCGCTCTTCGGATCGAGCGGCGGCTGGCCGCCGCGCGGCGAGGCCAGCACGACTTCCGCGCCGGCATCCTTGAACACGTAGTACGGCGCGGCGAACTCCTCCAGCCAGAAACCGGTCTTGTGGCCGGTTTCGCCCAATTGGTCATGCGAGGTCAACACCATCAGGATCTTCATGATCCGGCTCCATTCGGAAACACCCGGGGAAGTGGCGACGCTAGCAGCGCGATCGCTAAAGGCAGGTAACGATCATGTGGCGATCGCGTTACCGCGGCCGCCACACCCCCTCCGGATCAGCCCTGCTTGATGCGATGCCCGCCGAATTCGTTGCGCATCGCCGCCAGCAGCTTGTCGGCGAACGAATCGTCCTCGCGCGAACGCAGGCGTTCCAGCAGCGACATCGTGATCACCGGCGCGGATACGTCCAGATCGATCGCCTCGGCCACCGTCCAGCGGCCTTCGCCGGAATCCTCGACGTAGGGCGCGATGCCGGCCAGGGTCGGATTCTTCTTCAGCGCATCGGAGGTCAGGTCCAGCAGCCAGGAGCGCACCACGCTGCCGTGGCGCCAGATCTCGGCGACCTGCTGCAGATCGATGTGGAAGGCTTCCTTGCGCTCCAGGATGGCGAAGCCTTCGGCGAAGGCCTGCATCATTCCGTACTCGATGCCGTTGTGGATCATCTTGGTGAAGTGGCCCGCGCCGGACGGGCCGACGTGGCCCCAGCCGCGATCGGCCGCCGGCGCCAGGGTCTCGAACAGTGGCCGCAGCGCTTCCACCGCCCTGTCATCGCCACCGATCATCAGGCTGTAGCCTTCGGCCAGGCCCCACACGCCGCCGCTGGTGCCGCTGTCGACGTAGTGCAGGCCGGCCTCGGCCAGGCGCGCGCCACGGCGCATGGTTTCCTTGTAGTTGGAATTGCCACCGTCGATGACCGTGTCGCCGGCCGACAACAGCGGCGACAACGCGTCCAGGGTTTCATCGACCACGCCGGCCGGCACCATCACCCAGACGATGCGGGGCGACGGCAGCGCGGCGATCGTCGCCTGCAGCGAATCGGCGATGACGATGCCGCGTTCGGCCGCCTGCGTGCGCGCGGCTTCGCCGGGATCGTAGCCATGCACGCGATGTCCGCCGCGGGTCAGGCGTTCGGCCATGTTGGCGCCCATGCGGCCCAAGCCGATCATTGCCAGTTCCATAAATGCTCCTGAGTTTCGGATGTGAAGGGAGGGAAGGAGTTGCATGGCTCAGGCGGTCAGCCAGGCGCGCAGCAGCTCGGTGGTTTCCTGCGGCTTTTCCATGGGGGGAAGATGGCCGCAGTCGGTGAATACGTGCAGGCGCGCACCGGGGATGCCGGCCTGCAGGATCCGCGATTCCTCCGGCGCGGTCATGCGGTCGTCATCGCCGACGCCGACCACCGCCGGCATCGCCAGCGTCGGCAGCAGCGGCTGCGAATCGGGGCGTTCCAGGATCGCGCGCTGCTGGCGGAGGAAGGCGTCGCGGCCGACCCGCTCGGCCATCGCCATGACGTCCTCGCCCACCGCGGTGTCCACCCGGCTGGCGTGCACCAGCTGCGGCAGCAGCTTGCGGGTGACCCCCGCGAAACGGCCGCGTTCGGCCATCGCCAGGCTGGCCCGGCGCACCGCCGCGCGTTTGGGCGGATCGGCGCGCGCGCTCGTGGACAACAGCGCCAGCCGCTCCACCCGCTGCGGCGCCCGGCGCAGGATCTCGAAAGCCACGTAGCCCCCCATCGACAGCGCGCCCAGCGCGAACCGCTCCGGCGCCTGCGCCAGCACGCGCGCGGCCATCGCGCCGACGCTGTCGTCGAGGGTCAGATCGGGGACCGCGACGTCGGCAAGGTCGGCCAGGCCGGCCACCTGGTCCCGCCACAGGCGGGCGTCGCAGAGCAGACCGGGGAGCAGCACGAGGGGAAAGCGCGCGGGGGAATCGGGCATCCGTGAATTTTAGTCGCCCGGCGCCCGGAAGCCGAGCGCACGGTGCTTTCCACGGGCGGAACACGCCTCCCGGCGTAGGCTGGTAGACCCCACATCGTCCATCCACATGCGCATCCTGCTCACCGGCGGCACCGGATTCATCGGCCGTCCCCTCTGTGCCCGCCTGATGGCGGGCGGCCATCGCCTGACCGTCTGGTCCCGCCACCCGGCCCTGGCCCGGCAACGCCTGCCCGGGGTCACGGTCATCGAGGACCTGGCCGAAGCGGGCGAGATCGAGGCGGTGGTGAACCTGGCCGGCGAGCCCCTGGCCGCCCGCCGCTGGAACGCCCGCCAGAAGCAGGCCATCCGCGATTCACGCCTGGGCACCACGGCGAAGCTCATCCGCTGGATGACGCCGCAGTTGCGGCGGCCGCACGTGCTGGTGTCCGGTTCGGCGATTGGCTACTACGGGCCGCATGACGATGCCCTGCTGGATGAATCGACCCCGCCCGGCGAGGACTTCGCCGCCACCCTGTGCCGGGATTGGGAATACGCCGCCATGCAGGCCGAAGACCTGGGCCTGCGGGTGTGCCGCCTGCGCACCGGCATCGTGCTCGGTCCGGACGGCGGCGCGCTGGGGAAAATGCTGCCGCCGTTCCGCTGGGGACTGGGCGGCCCGTTCGGCGACGGACGCCAATGGATGAGCTGGATCCACCGCGAGGATCTGGTGTCCCTGATCGTGTGGCTGCTGGAACAGGAATCGGCGGGCGGCGCGTACAACGGCACCGCGCCGGAACCGGTCCGCAACCGCGACTTCGCACGCGGCCTGGGCAGGACGCTGCACCGGCCTGCCCTGCTGCCGATGCCCGCGCCGCTACTGCGGCTCGCCCTGGGCGAAGCCGCGCAACTGCTGCTCACCGGCCAGCGGGTGATCCCCATGCATGCGCTGGTGGAAGGCTTCCGCTTCCGCTTCCCGCAGTTGGATGACGCCCTGCGCGACGTTCTGCGCCGTCCCGGCTGAGCCGCGCACCCGGAAGGATGCGCGGCTCGACCTCGCCGCGTTCAGAACGACTGCCGCAGCACCAGTTCCCAACTGCGCGGGTCCCCCAGATAGACCATGCTGTCGTTCAACGCATACACCACGTGGGTGCGATCACCGAGATTGCGTCCACGCAGGATGAGCCGCGTCTGCGGACTCCACTGCCAGCTCACATGCGCGCCCCACAGCGCGTAGCCGGCGGTGGACAGCGTATTGGCCGCGTTGGCGTAGCGCGACGACACGCCGCGCAGGTCGACGCCCGCCGACCAGCGATCATCGAAGGCGTAGTCCACCCACAGGTTGCCGACCCGCGCGGGCGTGTTGGCCGGCCGGTTGCCCGCGCGCGATACCGGCGCGCCGCCGACGCTCTCGAAGAAATCATCGAGGCTTGCGTCCACCCACGCCAGGTTGCCCTGCACATCCAGTCCCTCCAGCGGCTGCCAGCCGAAGGTGGCCTCGACGCCGCGCGCCGACTGCCGGCCGATCGGCAGGGTCTGGCCAGGATGATCGGGATCGGCGATGGCCAGGTTGTGGCGCACGATCCGGTACGCCGCCAGCGTCGCGAAGTGGCGGCCATCGCGCGACTGGAACTTCGCGCCCAGTTCTCCCTGCCGGCCGGTGGTCAGATCGAAGTCGCGCACGTTGGCGAAGCTGGCGGTGCTGAGGATGCCGGCCGGCGGATCGGCGGCGGTGCTGTACTGCGCGTACACACTGGCCCGCGAGGTGATCGCCCAGTTCAGCGCGGCGCGACCGGTGGTCGGCGTGTACTCGCGTTCGAACCGCGCCGGATTGCTCGCGCTGGCGGCGCGATGGTT
The DNA here is from genome assembly GCF_057773065.1 of Pseudoxanthomonas sp. 134C1. Taxonomy (NCBI): domain Bacteria; kingdom Pseudomonadati; phylum Pseudomonadota; class Gammaproteobacteria; order Lysobacterales; family Lysobacteraceae; genus Pseudoxanthomonas; species Pseudoxanthomonas sp. 134C1. The sequence goes on along the minus strand of NZ_JBYMTH010000013.1, from coordinate 37,703 downwards.
GACCACGTCCAGGCGGATGCGATCCCGGCGCAGGCCGGTCAGCAGCGAGAGCGACGGCGTCAGTTCGGTCAGGTTCTCCACGAACAGGGCCTGGGTATGCAGGCGATTGGTGCGATCCGGCCGATACGCGAGCCGCGCGCCGGGCACGTCGAGAAAATCGCCCGGGGTGACCGCCTCCAGCGGCACGGTGTCGATCACCGCCGGCAGCGATTGCGGGAAACGGGTCTGGCGGTTGTAGCTGATGTCCAGTCCCGCGCTCCAGCGCGACGGCAGCCGGCCCAGTGCGCCGTCATGCGACCACTCCAGGCGGTTGCCGTAGACCTGCTGATCATGGCGCTGCAGCAGCGCGCCCGAGCGGATCACGGCCCGGTTGTCGGCGGTCAGGCGGTAGCTTTCGACATTGCGGTAATCGCGCAGGGCGTCGTAGTGATAGAGCGTGTTGCGCACGGTATCCGCGCCGCCCGGCGACCACTCCAGGATCGATCGCGCCCACAGCACGTCCTGTCCGTAGTAACCATCCGACACGTTGTAGTTGCGGCCCACCGTCTCCGGCAGCACCGACAGGCGCCCGATGGCCGGTTGGCGCACCGGCGTGCCCCAGTAGGGACGGTCGTTGTCCTCCCGCTGATGCTCCAGCGCCAACGTGTGGCGCAACGTGGGCGTCCATTGCGCCAGCCACGACGCGGCGACGGTGGTCGCCTGGCGCTGCTGGCCATCGATGGCGCTGTCGGCGTCACGCGCGCTGACATCCAGCCGCAGCGCCTGGCGCGCGGCATCGCCGCCCAGGCGCAGGTTGGCGCCCATCGCCACGGAACGGTCGCGGAAGGATCCGGCGCTGGCCTGCCATTGCGCATCGTCGCGTTCGAGGTTCGCCAGCCGGGTGACGTAGTTGATGGTGCCGCCGACCGCGCCGGCGCCGTACAGGAAACTCGACGGACCGCCGATCGCTTCCACCCGTTCGTATTGCCAGGCATCGACCGGGCGCGCGGCGATCGAGGCGTACTGCACGTCGATGCCATTGAACAGCTGGGTGATCTGGCTGCCGGAAAAACCGCGCAGGGTCACCGCGTTGCCGTTGCCGGGCGGCGAGGCCACGGTCAGGCCGGGAATGCCGGACAGCGCTTCCTGGGTGGTGCGCACGCCACGCGCATCGAGCGTGTCGCGATCGAGGACGGTGATCGAGACCGGCGTCTCGCGCACGCTCAGTCCCAACCGGGTGCCGGTGCCGGCTGGCGCATCCAGGGCGGTACGGCGGCCTTCGACGCGAACGGCGTCGAGCGTGGTGGCCTGCGTGTCGGCGGGCGGCGAATCCGCATCGGCGGCATGCGCCATCGCGGACGGGAGAACGGAGGACAGGGCCGCGAGCACGGCCAGGGAAAGACGGGACGCGCGAAGCGTGCCGCGATGATGCATCGACATGAATGCGAAACTCCGGAAGCGGCGCATGCGGCGCCGTGGGGAAACAGGGACGGTGATGGCGTTGCGCTACACCGCTGGTGGTCCCCGGCAACCCGCTCCCGCCGGCCGGAATGCTTCCCGCGTCAATGACGTTTCCGGCCCGCGCGCCGGCGCGGGCGGGCACGGCGGCGATGTCCAGTCGAAAGCCTCCGGTGGCGGCGGCAGCGCGGCGGCCAGCGGACATTGCGGACAGGCGTCGCCCTCGTCCGGCCAACCCGACGTCGGCGCGGCGGGTGCTTTTCCTGGTGCCGCTTTCGCGGTGTCCACCCACTTCAATCCGGCGGGCGTGCACAGTTCGATCCATCCGGCCAGCACATCGCCGCCGCGGCTGGCGAGCACGCGGCTGATTGAGGGCGCGAGCACGAGCAGCAGCGCGGCCAGCAACGCCAGCCGCGCCGTCGTCCGCGCGAACGGAATTCCGGGTCGCACCCGCGTGTCCTTCAGCGCACCGAAGCGCCTTTCAATCGCGGCTTGCCGTCGTGCACGTCGGTCCACACCAGCCAGGCGGCGCCGTTGGCCCAGCGCAGGCGCGGCATGCCGCTGGCGCGTCCACGCGCGGCCAGCGTGGCGACTTCCACACGCGTGGCGGATTGCCAGCGCAGGTCGTAGGTACCCAGCACGATGCGCTGGCCGCTTGCACCGCTTTCCTCCAGCCAACTCGCCAGCAGGCGGCCGTCGCCAAGCGCCAGACCCAGCCGGCCCAGCACCTGCCCGCCGCGCGCGAGCGTGATCGGCGCATCGAAGTGATCGCCCGCGTCACCCGAATGGGCCGCGCGCAGTTCCGGCATCCCGCCCGCCTCGGTGTACCAAGCCACCCAGACATCGTGGCCGCGCGCGGCCACCACCGGCCCGTTCACCGGACACGCCGGCATGTGCCAGCCATCGGTATGCACATCGCGTGGCGCGGTCCATGCCCGTCCGTCAAACCGGACGATGCGAGTGTCGCGGATCTCGCCCGCGGTGCGCCCGCGATACACGACCACCACGCCGCGATCGGTAATCGCCGACGCGGTGGTGCAGCAATCGCAGGTGGAGGCATCCAGCGGCCACTCGGCCAGCGGCCGCGCCTGCGCGCCATACAGCGCCGCGCGCAGCATCATCGCGCCGCCACCACCGTGATGGCCGCCGTCGTGCGCGGCGTCGGCGGAATGACCGGCACCGGCCGCCGCCTTCTGCCGGCTGTCCAGCCAGGCGATGCCGAGCTGATCCTCCGCCTGCGTCCAGAAGGTCACGAAACCATGATCGCCGCGGGTGCCGGCCGGATGCACCAGTTGCGGCGCGCTCCAGCTTCGTCCGCCGTCGCCGGAACGCACCAGATCGATGCCGTAGTCCATCCGCGAAGGCCCGGTGCTGCGCAGCCAATGTGCCCACAGCGAGCCATCGGGCAGCGCCTGGACATGCGGGGTGTCGGCCCAGTTGAGGAACCAGTCCTTTCCTTCGGCGATCGTGACGGGTGCCTGCCAGCCCGCTTTGCCGGCCCACGCCAGGCGCAGGCGATGCGCGCCTCCGGTCGCCGGCTCCACCCAGCTCAGCAGGCGTCGTCCATCGGGTGCAATCACCAGATCCGGCTGCGCGGCGCCCGCCGGCGCGGGCAGATGCCATTCGCTCGCCCGCGCCGACGGCGCGGTCGCGGCGATCTTGGTTTCCACCTCCGTTTCCGCGCCCTCGCGTCCGCGATCACCGCAGGCGGCCAGCAGGCCGATCAGGCTCCATGCGCCCACGCGCAGCAGGGCGGAAACGGAAAAGACGGGAGCGCGACGGCTCCCACGGAAGGCAACCCGCGACGCGATCGGGCGCGTCGGCATATGAACGGACATCGGCATTCTCCAAAGCACGGGCACGGCCACGTGGCCGCGGGAACAGCTCGGTACTCGTGGTTCAGAAAATCGTTGGCGGGCCCTGGCCGCCGAGTCCGCGCAGGCGGACCGGAACGTGTGGCACGGGGTGGCGCAGGTGCGTCGCGAGCCGCGCCAGGGGCAGCCACGGCACCTGCGCGATCAACGACAGCGGCATCGGCGGCAACGACGACACCAGCGGGCAGTAGGCGCAGTCCGCGCCCATCGGCGCGGACTGCGCGGGCGGGGTCTTGTCGGGCAGCGCGCCCGCGTCCACCCACTTCAGGCCACTCGCGGTGCACAGCTCGATCGCGGCGGTCATCGCGCCGGCCGCGCCCGCCGCCAGCGCCCGGCTCAGCGCGGACGCGAGCGCCAGCAGCAGCATGGCGCAGAGCGCCAGCCGGGCCATCGGACGGAAGAAGGCGGGATTGCGGATCACGGCGGGGATTCTAGCCCCCGCCGCGGCCCGATGCGCGCGCGGCGTCCGCCGCAAGTGCCTGATCCGGCAGGCGTGCGACGAAATGTCGCACGGCCCGCGCGGGCCCGCCGCGTCGCTCAGGAGGGCACGCTCGCCGGTGTCATCCGCAGGGCGGCCTGTCGCGCGCGATGCCGCCAGCACCACAACGCCATCAGCACGCTGGTGATCGCCAGCATGAATCCGAATTCGTCCACCGCATACACGGTGATGGGTCCGGTCTCGACCGTCAGCAGGGTGAACACCAGGCTGATCACCGCATTGTGGCTGCCGTGCAGGAAGGCGGCGGTCCAGACACTGCCGGTGTACTCGCGCAGCCAGGCGTACACGTAGCTCAGGCCCGTCACCATGATCGTGAAGCAGACCATCGCGAACGGCTTGGGCGGATCGCCGGGAAAGTTCAGCCAGAACAGCACCGGGTAATGCCATACCGCCCAGATCAGACCGGTGAACAGCGGACCGGCACCGAAGCCGAACCGCTGCACCAGTCGCGGTCCGAGGAAGCCGCGCCAGCCGATCTCCTCGCCCAGCGCCATCGTCACGTTGAGGACGAAGCTCACGCTCAACTGCAGCGCCAGCATCATGGCGATGATCGCGCCGTCGGACGCCTCCGGCAGCCCGATCACACGTCGCGCGTAGGGCAGGTAGATCTCGGTCGAGAGCTTGCCCATGCCGGTGGCCCAGATGATCCCGTAGGCGAACAGGCCATAGCCGATGGGAAGCAGATAGCTGAGCCAGGCGGCGCGCCCGCCGGGCCAGCGCCAGCCCAGCGTCGCCAGCGGGATCCGCGCCAGCAGGCAGGTCAGCAGCGCCGCCAGTCCCGGTCCCCACATCAGGCCGGTCACGAACAGGCGCCGCCCTTCCGCGTTGGCGAAGGACAGATTGAGCAGCAGGTAGAAGGGAAGGCTGAGAACGAAGGTCAACAGCAGGAACAGCACCACAGGATAGCGACGCATCATGACGACGACTCGAGGGGCCCCGGTGGCATCATGCCAGCTTGTTCCCCCGCGTGCAGCCATGGACGTCCAACAGACCCAGACCTTCTGCGCCGGCCTTCCCGGCGCCACCGTCACCGAGTGGGGCGAACCGGCCAACCTGCTGGCCTACTTCGTCGGCGGCAAGCGCTTCGCCCACTTCAAGACCAGCGCGCCGGAGCGCTGGCGCTTCAGCTTCAAGGTGGCGCCGGAACGGTTCCTCGAACTGACCGACCAGCCCGGCATCAAGCCGGCACGCTGGCTGGGCCGCTACCACTGGGTGACCGTGGTGGAGGTGCGCGCCATGCCCGACGAGGAACTGCGGGCGCTCATCCACTGGTCGTACCGGGCGGCGCTGGCCACGCTGAGCCGCGCGCGCCAGCGGGAGATCACCGGCGAGACGCCGGCACCGGCGCCTGCCCGGCGCGCGGGCAGGCGGAAGATTCAGGCTTCGCCCAGGTAATCCATCTTGCCCAGCGGCACACCGTTGTGGCGCAGGATCGCGTAGGCGATACCTACGTGGAACAGCAGGTTGGGCAACACGAAGCCCAGCAGATAGTCGCGACCGCTGAAATGCTGATCCCCGCTGCGACGCGGCAGCACCACGTCCCTGCCTTCGCTGCCGTCGATCTGCGCCGGCGTGAAGGTGCCCAGGAATTCCAGCGCGCGATCCAGCCGCGCCTGCAATTCCTCGAAGGTCGTCTCGTTGTCCTCGAAGCGCGGCGATTCCACACCGGCCAACCGCGCCGGCGCGAACTTGGCGGTGTCGGTGGCGATCTGCACCTGTCGCAGCAGCGGCAACATGTCCGGATACAGGCGCGACTGCAGCAGCACCGCCGGGTCGTAGCCCTGCGCCAGTGCATGCGCGTGCCCCTTGTCAAGGATGTGCCTGAAATTGCGCAGCGCGCGGATCAGCACGGGAACGGAGGCCTGGTACATCGACAGGGATTCGCTCATGGCGGCGGGCTCGGGACAGGGAAGCGCGCAGCTTAGACAAGTCCGGTTCCGGTGATTAGCCCTTTCCGGCGGGAGAGTCCATCCCGAATCGCGTGCTGCGTCCGCATGCGTTCCCCGCTTCAAGGAACGGGCGCGCGCGTTGTGCGCAATCCATCGCGGAAATCCAGTGCCGATGCGTCATTCCTTCGTTCCATCGACGGGAAACTGCATCGCCGACGCCGCCGTTTGTTCCGGCATTCGCATCCCTATCTTTGTTTCGCACGACGGCTGCCCAGGCATTCCGCCAGGACCCGTCGCCAGAAGCATCGCCACTCCCTCCCCCGCGCGATGCATGCAGGAGTTCCAGACATGAAGAACAACAACAAGCTGTCCCGTGCCCTCCTTTCCGCCGCGCTGCTGGGCGGTATCGCCTTCGGCGCGCAGGCGGCCGAGCCCAAGGGCTTCTATGCCGGCGTCGGCGCCGGCCAGTCCAGCGTGGACGAACAGCGCTACGACGACGAGGACACCGCGTTCTCGGTGTTCGGTGGCTACCAGTTCAATCATTGGTTCAGCCTGGAAGCCGGCTATTCGGATCTCGGCAAGCTGGAACCGCGCGGCAACCTCGGCCGTCCGCTGGAGGCCAGCAGCATTTCGCTGACCGCGGTCGCCACCGTGCCGTTTACCGAGAAGTTCTCCGGCTATGCCAAGGCCGGCGTGCAGCGCTGGGATCTGGATCGCGCGTTGCCGGAGGTGACCCGCACCCGCGACGACAGCGGCACCGACGCCACCTATGGCCTTGGCCTGCAATACCGCTTCACCGACAGGGTCGCGCTGCGCGGCGAATACAGCCGCTTCGAGATCGAGGACGCGGACGTGGATCTGGCGCAGTTGCAGGTCCGTTACGACTTCTGATCCCGCACGCGGTTCAGCCTTGAAAACCGCCGGCCCGTCCGGCGGTTTTCGTTCGCGGGCAGGGACGCGGTAGCATCGCCCTCCCCCCTTCTGCCTGGCGAGTTTCCCGATGTCCCACTGGTCCGACCTGATCCGCGACGTGCCCGATTTCCCCAAGCCGGGCATCGTGTTCAAGGACATCACCCCGGTGCTGGCGGACGCCGACGGCTTCGCCGAGGCGATGGCCGAACTGGCCGAACCCTGGCGCGGCACCGCGCTGGACGCGGTGATCGGCGTGGAATCGCGCGGCTTCATCCTGGGCGCGGCGCTGGCGCGCGAACTGGACATCGGTTTCGTGCCCGTGCGCAAACCGGGCAAGCTGCCCGCGCGCACGTTGACCCTGGACTACACGCTGGAATACGGCAGCGACCGGCTGGAAATCCATGCCGACGCCCTGCCGGCGGGCGCGCGCGCGCTGGTCATCGATGATGTCCTCGCCACCGGTGGCACGCTGCGCGCGGCGGTGGCCCTGGCACGCCGGCAGGGCGCCGAAGTGGTCGGTGCGGCGGTGCTGGTGGAACTGGCGTTCCTCGGCGCGCGCGAACGCTGGGACGACCCGACACCGCTGTGGTCGGCGCTGGCGTTTTGATCCCGACCAATGTCCATCCGCCGTCAACTCCCCCCGCCGCTCCGTCATTCCTGCTCCGCTTCATTCCAGTTCTCCCGTCATTCCAGCGAAAGCGGGAATCCATTTCGACTTGAGCGGGGCATCGACCGCACGACTTCTTCACCTGTCTCGTCCCTCATACGGGATTCGAATTCGTCTGGACGCGCCACGACGGCCATGTGGTGCACTGGCGTACCCACGCGCCGGACTGGCCCCCTCCATGCGCTTCCCTGTGGGAGCGACGTGAGTCGCGAGCTTTTCGCCGTGCAATCCGGGAAACATCGCGACTGACGTCGTTCCCACAAGAGATCACCGCCTGGCCGTGGGAGCGAGATCAGTCATGAGCTTTTCCGGCAATTCCGGCTGCATCGCGACTGACGTCGCTCCCGCAAGGAACGGGAACGGATTTCGCCCTGCCGACAGGCACTAGCCCATCCGGCATATGGCCGGGCATAAGGCGCGTGCTAACGTCGCCACCGGCCACAACGGGTGTGGACGGGCGAGGAGAGACGCGTGGCCTGCCCGTTGTCGGCTCTTCGCTTCCTGCGGCCCGCATGATTCCGTTGGCCGTTTGCGCCGCACGCTGTTCCTGATCGTCACGCGATACGTTCCGGCTGGGGAAATCCATGGCAACGAAGCAGACCACGCCTCCGCTGGAGGACGCGAAGATTCCGGTGAAGATCAAGCTGTCCGCGCTGTGGACCAGCCTGATGCTGTGCTACGTCTATGGCGACTATTTCGGCCTGTACCGGCCGGGCAAGCTTGACAACATGATCAACGGCAAGATGGGCCCGCTCGGCGCGGTCACCCAGAACGTGCTGGTCGGCACCTCGATCATGATGGCGATACCGGCGTTGATGGTGTTCCTGTCGCTGGCGATGAAACCCGCGCTCAGCCGCTGGGTGAATGCGCTGCTGGGCCTGGCCTATGCCGCGATCATGGTGCTGACCATGCCGGGTGCCTGGCGCTTCTACCAGTTGCTCGGCGTGATCGAAATCCTTCTGTCCCTGACCATCGTCGGCCTCGCGCTGAAATGGCCGCGCCGCCCGCTCTGACGCCCCTCCCGGACGCTCCCCATGAACATGGATTCCGTCATCACGCTGCCGCATCCGCGTACCACCGCCCGCATCGCCGGGATGCTGTACCTGATCGTGGTGCTGGCCGGCATCTTCAGCATCGCCTACGTCCCGTCGCAGACGCAGGTGGCCGGCGACGCGGTGGCGACCGTCGCGAAGATCACCGCGAATGAGGGCCTGTTCCGGCTCGGCATCGCCGCCGGACTGGTCTGCTACCTCGCGTTCCTGTTGCTGCCGCTGGCGCTGTACCGGTTGCTCGCGCCGCACGGCAGGACCGCCGCCACGTTGATGGTCGCGCTGGCGGTGGCCAGCGTGCCGCTGTCGTTCTTCAACCTGCTGCACAAGCTCGACGTGCTGAGTCTGCTGGACAACGCCGGCTACCTGCGCGCGTTCACGCCCGAGGAACTGAACGCGCAGGTGATGCTGGCGCTCAAGGGTTACGCCAACGGCATCCTGGTGTCCAAGCTGTTCTGGGGATTGTGGCTGCTGCCGTTCGGCTGGCTGGTGTTCACTTCGCGCCTGCTGCCGCGCGTCCTCGGCATCCTGTTGATGCTGGGTTGCCTGGGTTACGTGATCGATGTCTTCGCCCGCCTGCTGGTCCCCGGCTTCGCCGAGACCGCGCTGGCGGGATACATCACCCTGCCCGCCACGCTGGGCGAAATCGGCACCTGCCTGTGGCTGCTGGTGCTGGGTGTGCGCATCCCCGCGCGGCGGTAATCCGCCTTACCCGCAACGCCGGCCTCCACCAGGGCGGACCGGCAGATGCGCGCGGCCATGGCTTCCGGCATCATCCGCCGACTTCCGGCCACCGGCTGGACACCAGGGAGCAGCGCATGCGGACGCGTAACCGGCAGGCACGGAGACAGGCGCCATGGAAAGCGGGACTGCTGGTCGTTGCATGGTTCCTGATCCCCCTCGGCCTGCATGCGCAGACCCTTGCCTGGCCGGACAAACCGTCGGCTTCCAACCCCGCGCTGGAACGACAGGTGCCCGCGCTGGCCCGCAAACTGCTGGCTGATTACCAGGATCCCGATCGTGAGCGCGGACTGATCAACCGGGTGCGCCTGCAGATGGTGGCCGGACAGCCGAAGGCCGCCTTGGCGAGCATCGCCGCGCTGCGCGAGGTGCGCCGGGAGACGGCGCCGGAGCAGGCGGATGTGCTGTTCATCCAGTACGAAATCGACGCCGATGCGCGGATGCGCGGCGAGGCCAATCCCGCCGCCGCGTTTCGGCGCACGTTCGCGCGCCTGGACGATCGGCAGGCCGCCCGCGCGCTGCCGGTGCTGGGCGCGGATCTGCCGCGCGCGCGGCGCGATCTGGATGCTGCGTTGGAGAAGCAGCGCGGCAAGATCGCCATCGAACGGGCCGACGCACTGGAGCTGGTCCGCCTGTATCAGTTCCATACGGTCTATACGACGCTGTTGCCTGTGCTGCCGCAACTGTTGGCCGAGGACGAAGCCAACCGCTATCTCATAGAACGCGACGTGGTGATTCCCGGCGCCGATGGCACGAGCCTGCGCGGCCTGGTGGTGCGTTCGCGCAAGGTGACCACGCCGCAGCCGGCACTGCTCGGTTTCACCATCTATGTGAATGACGACTGGACGCTGTCCGACGCCAAAGCTGCCGCCGCGCATGGTTATGTCGGCGTGTTCGCCTTCAGCCGCGGCAAGGCCGGAGCGCCGGGCACGCCGGTGCCCTACGAGCATGACGGCGAGGATGCCGCGGCCGCCATCGACTGGATCAGCCGACAGCCATGGTGCGACGGCCGGATAGGCATGTATGGCGGCAGCTACAACAGCTTCACCCAATGGGCGGTCGCCAAGCATCGGCCGCCGGCTCTGAAGGCGATGCTGACCTCGGCCTCGACCGCGCCGGGCATCGACATTCCGATGCAGGGCAATGTCTTCCTCAACTTCCTGTATCCGTGGCCGCTGTGGACCGCCGCCAACGCCACGCTGGACAACGACAGCTACGGCGACGAGGAACGCTGGCGGCGCCTGGACGCCACCTGGTACCGCAGCGGCCGCGCCTACCGCGATCTGCCCGCGATAGACGGCCATCCCAATCCCTATTTCTCGCGCTGGCTGGAGCATCCGTCCTACGACGCCTATTGGCAGGCGATGACCCCGCAGGGCGAGGAGTTCGCCGCCATCGACATTCCCGTGCTCGCCGTGACCGGCTACTTCGACGGCGCGCGCGTGGGCGTGCAGCATTACTTCGACGAACACCTCCGCCACAACCCCAAGGCGGATCACACCCTGCTGATCGGGCCCTACAACCATTTCTCGATGCAGACCGGCGCGGCGCGCGTCCAGGAAGGCTATGAAGTGGATCCTGCAGCGCTGATCGATCTGCCCGCCCTGCGCTTCCAATGGTTCGATCATGTTCTGCGCGGCGCGCCGCGTCCGTCCGTCCTGAAGGATCGGATCAACTATCAGGTGATGGGCGCCGACGCGTGGAAGCATGCCGCGTCCCTCGAGGCCATGGCCAACCAGCGCCAGCGGCTGTACCTGCAACCGTCCACGGCCGGCGGCATCGAGGGCGTGCTGTCGGAACAGGCCTCCAACAAGCGCGGGCAGAGCGTGCTGACCGTGGATCTGGCCGACCGCAGCGACGCCGACTGGAATCCGCCGACCCTGTCGATGCTGGACGCGCTGGACCCGCACGGCGCGCTGGTGTTCCGCGGCGCACCGCTGTCCGCCCCGGTCGAGTTGTCCGGTCTGTTCTCCGGTGAGCTCGACTTCATCACCAACAAGCGCGACTTCGATCTCAACCTGGCGCTGTACGAGCAGTTGCCGGATGGTCGCTATCTGCTGCTGTCCTGGCACATGGGTCGCGCCAGCCACGCGCGTGACCGCGGCCGGCGCGAGCTGCTGGCTCCGGGCAAGCCGCAGTCGATCGCGTTCCGCAGCGAACGCCTCACCAGCCGGCAGTTGCAGCCGGGCAGCCGGCTGGTGGTGGTGCTGGGCGTCAACAAGCAGCGCGACCTGCAGATCAACTACGGCAGCGGCAAGGAGGTCGGCGAGGAGACCATCGCCGATGCCGGCGCGCCGCTGGAGATCCGCTGGCTGGGCAGCAGCCATATCGAGGTACCGCTGCTGCGTTGAGTGGCGTCTGCCGCTACAGTGATGTTACACAGGCGGCCAGCGATGACCCACGTTTTCGTCAGCATCAACCCGAACATTCCGGAACCGGATCTGTCGCGGCTCAAGCTGTTCCACGATCGGGTGGTGGCGCTCGCCAACACCCGGCTGGTCAAGGCCGGGCAGTCGAACATCCATGCCTCGATCACGCTGGACGCGGCGAAGGGCATCGCCCGCCGCGTCGCGTTGCCGCCGGAAGAACAGGTCGCGCAGTTCCTGATGGCTTTCCGGTTCTTCTACATGAAAAGCGAGGAGACCCACTTCCCGCGCATCGTGAACCTCGTGTCCCGGCACGCGGCCCCCGGGGCGGCGGTGGTGTTCCGCGCCATCAAGGCGCGCTGGGAGAATTCCTGCTCGGTCCAGTTGCGTCTCAACGGCGAGCCGATCACCTCGGGCAGGCTCATCGACCTGTGGTTCAACGCGCACTACTTCCATGGCGAACCAGCCAAGCGCGAACAACTGGATGGCATGAATGCGCTGCTGTCCGACGACCTGAGCAAGTTCATGCTGCTGGACGCGGTCTACAACGCGTCGGAGATCGTGCGCGGATTCCACACCGGCATCGGCGCGCTGTTCGTCCCGGTCGGCACGGAAATCTAGCCGCGCGCTCAGTTGCGCAGCGCGCGCCCGCACATCGCCACGCCGACCATCATCGCCGCCAGCAGCAGGAACGCGGTGGGCAGGCTGCTGTGGTGGGCGACGAAGCCGATGCCGGCCGGACCGGTCAACACGCCGGCATAGGCGATCGTGGTCATCGCCGGCACGGCCAGCGCCTGCGGCATCACCTTCTGCCGGCCGGCGGCGGTGAACAGCACCGGCACGATGTTGGAGCAGCCCAGGCCGACCAGCGTGTAGCCGGCCAGCGACCATTGCCATTGCGGCAGGCAGGCCGACAGGGTGATGCCCGCGGCGGCCAGCAGGCCGCCCTGCCACACCACCCGCGTCGGTCCCAGCCGCGCCACGATCGCGTCGCCAGCGAACCGTCCGCCGGTCATCGCCAGCGCGAAGCAGGCGTAGCCGAAACCGGCCTGCGCCGAGGCCATGCCGCGCTGTTCGGTCAGGAACACCGCGCTCCAGTCCAGCATCGCGCCTTCGGTCAGGAACACCACGAAGCCCAGCACGCCCAGCAGGATCACGAACCCGTGCGGCACCGCGAACAGCGGACCCTCGTGAGGGCTGCCGTAGGGCAGCAGGCCGCGCCAGTTGAAGGCCAGCAGCAGCAGGATGAAGGTCGCCCAGAACAGGGTCATCGCCAGCGGCGCCAGGCCCAGCGACATCATCACCGCCGCACCCGCCGCGCCGACGATGCCACCCAGGCTGAAGAAACCATGGAAACCGGACATCATCGGCCGCCCCGCCGCCTCCTCCACGATCACGGCCTGCACGTTGAACGCGCAGTCGGCCGCGCCAATCGCCGCGCCGAACACGAACAGCACCGCGCCCAGCGCGTACACCGACGGCACCCAGGCCAGCAGCGGCAGCATCAGGCTGGACACGATCGTGCACAGCACCAGCACCCTCCGGCAGCCCTGCCGCGTGGTCCAGGCGCCGGCCAGCGGCATCGCGATCAGCGAGCCCAGGCCCAGGCACAGCAGCAGCGCGCCGAGCGAGGCTTCGTCCAGGCCGGCGCGGGCCTTGGCGAATGGCACCAGCGCCGCCCACACCGCCACCGCGCAGCCGGCGGCGAAGAACAGCAGGCGGGTGGCGCGGTACTCGACACGGGAAATGACGGAATCGGAAGCGGCGGCGGACATCGGGATGATTCTTGGGGGAGGGGATGAAACGGTGCGGGATTCAGCGCCGATCGGCGCGATGGACGGCGATTTCCTGCTGCTCGAAGGAACGGCGCAGGCTTTCCAGCGCGTCGTGCTCGACGATGAGGTGATCGATCTGATGCAACGAGGCGAACTGGAAGCGCGCGTCCGCGCCGAACTTCTCGTTCATCACCACCACCGCGGTCTCGCCGCTGCATTCGATCATCGCCCGCTTGAACAGCGACTCCTCGGCGTCATTGCCCCACAGGCCGCTGTCGATGTCGACCGCACAGGTGCCCGGGAAGCATAGATCCGCACGCACCCGCCGCAGTTCCTGCACCGCCTGCGCGCCGATGGCCGCGCCGATCCGGTGTTCGATGCGCCCGCCGATGACCAGCACTTCCACGTCGGTCCGTTCCATCAGCCGGAAGGCGATATCGGGCGCGTTGGTGACGACGGTCAGATCGAAGTTGCGCGGCAGCGCGTCGGCGATCGCGCTGTTGGTGGAACCGGCATCGAGAATGACCGTCTGGCCCTTGCGCAGCAGACCCAGCGCGGTGCGCGCGAGCAGTTGCTTGCGCTCGGAATCCTGGCCCTGGCGCTGCAGCAGCGGCTTCACTTCCGGCGCGTGCAGCAGGGCGCCACCATAGATGCGCCGGCACAGGCCGCGCGCGGCCAGTTCGCGCAGATCGCGACGAATGGAGTCCTCGGAGACCGCGAATTCCTGAGCCAGTTCCACCGCCAGCACGCGTCCCTGCGCATGCAGGCGCTGGAGGATGCGCTGCTGGCGTTCTTCCGGCAGCAGGTCGAGGCCGGGAACCGCGCTCATCGAGGCGGCGCCACGCCCAGGCGCGCAAGTTCTCCATGCAGCTGCGCGGCGTCGTGGAAGTGGATCGCGTGCATGCCCAACCGCGCCGCCGCCTCGACGTTGCAGGCCGTGTCGTCGATGAACACCGTACGGTCGGCGCGCAGGCCGTGGCGCTCCATCAGCAACTGGAAAATGGCCGGGTCCGGTTTGGCCATGCGCTCCTGGCCGGACACCATGATGCCGTCGAACCAGCCGAGGAAGCCGTAGCGTTCCAGCGCGTGCGGGAAGGTTTCGCGCGACCAGTTGGTCAGCGCGTACAACCGGCAGTCGCCGCCGCGCAGTTCGTCCAGCAACCGCACGGTGGGCGCCAGCGCCTCGCCCAGTGTTTCGGTCCAGCGATCGCGATAGGCGCGGATGCGCGCCGCCTGATCGGGATGGCGCGCGATGGCTTCGTCCACCGCCTCGTCCCAGCCACGACCGGCATCCTGCGCGGCATTCCAGGCCGGACTGCACACCTCGGCGAGGAACCATTCCATGCCGGCGACGTCGTCGCCGAACAGTGGGCGGTAGAGATAGCGGGGATTCCAGTCGATCAGCACGCCACCGAGGTCGAAGACGATGGCGTCGATGGCCGGCGCCGGGGAAGGCGCGGGAGCGGGGGCGGAAATGGGTTCCGGGCGGTGCATGGGGGGAATGACCTGTGCGGGCTGGCGGCGATTGTGCATAAACATGCACAATCGTGCAACATCAGGCGCTCCCCCGCCTCAACCTGGGTGCTGCGCCACGTCACGAGGGCTCGGCGGACGACGGTTACACTCCGGCGCTCCCCCGCACGAACCCCGGAAGCCATGCGCCGACTCGCCGCCCTGCTGCTCGTCCTGTCCACCACCCTGACGGGTTTCGCCGCTTCGGCGGCCGACGCCACCATCGCTCCCTTGACGGTGATGACCTTCAATGTCCGCCTCCCCACCGACGCCGACGGCGAGAACCGCTGGCAGGCGCGCAAGGACATCCTGGTGGATACCGTCCGCGCGCGGCATCCGGCCGTGTTCGGCACCCAGGAACTGTTCGCCGAGCAGGGCGACTACATCGTGCGGCACCTGCCTGAGTACGCCTGGTTCGGCGTCGGCCGGCGCGGCGACGCCGAGGGCGCCGGCGACGAACACATGGGCGTGTTCTACCTGCGCGACGAATTGAAGGTGATCGAGTCGGGCGATTTCTGGCTGTCCGATACACCCGACGTGGCCGGCAGCATCACCTGGGGCAACCTGTATCCGCGCATGGTCACCTGGGCGCTGTTCGAGCGCATCGCCGATGGCCGCCGCTTCTACTTCTTCAATACCCACCTGCCTTATCGCGACGAGGACGAACCCATCCGCGAGCGCGGCGCCACGCTGCTGCTGAAACGGCTGTCGGAGCTGCCGGCGGAAGTGCCGGTCGTGGTCACCGGCGATTTCAACACCGGCCCGGAAAGCCGCGTGCATGCATTGCTCGCGGGCGACCTGGTCGACGCCTGGGAACGCGGCACGCAACGCAGCGGTCCGGAAGCGACCTTCCACGCCTTTTCGGGCAACGCGGATCGGCGCATCGACTGGATCCTGGTGCGTGGTTTCGATGTCGGTCCGGTCGCCACGGTGACCGATCAGAAAAACGGCCGTTACCCTTCGGATCATTTCCCGGTGATGGCCGAACTGCGCTGGTCGGCCACGCCCTGATCGAGGGGCTGGCGTCATGGTCGCGTCCGGCATAGTCTGCGCCGACGCGCGGTGACCGTCCCGGAGGGGGAAGGCACGACGACCGGGGGCATCCCGTGCGGCAGGTCGAAGTTCCTTTTCCTCCCTTCGAAAGGACACGCACCATGGCGCCCTCGTTCTCGCCGCTCGGCATCGTCCATACCGTTCTCAGTCTGCTGCCCGTCGTGTTCGGCGCCATCGCGCTGATCCGCGATGGCCGCATCGAACCCGTCTCGCGCACCGGCAAGGCTTATCTGGCCGGCATGCTGGTTTCCATCTTCACCTCCTTCGGGTTGTCGAGCACCGGCGGTTTCAACGAGGCGCACGCACTGGGCATCGTCGCCCTGCTCGCGCTGGCCGTGGGCTTCACCGCGCGCCACTACGCCTGGCTGGGCGGCGGCGCCGAGTATCTGCAGAACCTCAGCCTGTCCTTCAGCTACATGCTGCTGTTCATCCCCGCCATCAACGAGACCCTGCGACGCGTGCCGCCCTCGCAACCGCTGGCCGACGGACCGCAGTCGCCGCTGGTGCTGGGATTGGTGTCGATCGTGTTCGTGCTGTTCGTGATCGGCGCCAGCTACCAGGCATTGCGCCTGCACGCGCGGCGCAAGGTCATGGCCACCAACGCCGCCTGAAGGCGGTCTTCCCGGCGCAGGCCGGTGGCGACAGGCCAGCCTCCCGCAGCGCCGGGCCTGCCCGGCCGCGGAGTCCTGAAGATATCTTTGCCGATGGCCGTCCGCGATCAGCGGAGCAAGTTCGGCTCCACACGTTCCCACGTGGAGCCGAGCCTGCCCGGCTGCGGAATCCTTGAGGTTCTTTTTCGAGGGCCGCCCACTGTCAACGGAGCAAGCTCCGCCCTGCCGCTCAATCGCGCATCACCGTGACGTAGGCGCCGGTGCCCAGCACGCGGAAGGTATCGCGATCGATCCGATGCAGACGCGATCCGTCCTCCAGCAGGTAGACCGGTGCGTTGTCATGCAGCGTCGCCTCGCGATCGCGCATGTCGCAGGCACGCAGCACATCGACGCGGCAGCGGTTGCCTGCGTCGTCCTGGGCGAAGAAGTAATCGGTGTTCATGCTTGCCTCCTCTCGACGACGGCAAGCGAGCCTAGTCCCCGGCGCGTTAAGAAGACCGTAGCGATTCGTGAGTGTTGCGTGGCATTCCGTGGCGGCGATCACGAAGCGGGAACAGCGCCGCGCGGCAGGCGCATCGGCTGCATGGCGCCATACGTCAGGCTGCGCCACAGCCATTCGCAGGGTCCGTAGCGGAAGCGCGCGAGCCACCAATGGCTGAACAGGATCTGCGCACCGAATATGCCGACCCACGCCAGCAACCAGCCGGCCGCGCCGGTACCCGGCCCCAGTCCCAGTCCGATGCCGTAGAACAGGAAGATGCCGAACACGCTCTGCGCCAGGTAATGGGTCAACGCCATCCGTCCAACCGGCGCCAGCACCCCCAGCACGCGCTCGCCGCGTGGGCGCAGGAACAGCAGGGTGAAACCCGCCGCCCAGGTGACGCCCAGGGCCAGGGAGTCGAGGCGGAACAGGAATCCGTTCACCCAGCGCGGAAGGCTGTCCACGCCCCAGCCCAGATGCGCTTTCGCCAATTGGAGCAGCGTGCCCGCGATCGCGATCGCCAGGCTCCCCCAGAACAGCTTCCGGAACAGGTCGCGATGGCTCCACGGCTGTTGCAGCAACCGCCGCCGGCCCGCCCAGTAACCCAGCAGGAAACGGCCCAGTACGAAACAGATCAGCATGCCGCCGGACAACCGTGTCCAGTTCACCATCGCCGCGTTCGCGGTGAATACCCGTCGCCAGTCGTCGGTGCGGAAGGCCTGCAAGGTCAGCGCGTCGATCTCGGCGCGCGGCGGCAGGCCGGGAAATCCGCCGCCCAGCCACGGCACCAGCAGGGTGGGCAGGACCAGCGCGATGAACAGGCCGCCCCACAGCAGCGCGCCGTCGGGGACCCGTCGGAACAGCACCAGCAACAGGCCGACCAGCGCGTACGTCATCAGGATGTCGCCCCACCAGATGAAATAGCTGTGCGCCAGGCCGATGACCAGCAGCCACCACAGCCGGCGCACGAACCGCGACATTCCGGCGCCACGCGCCTGCGCACGCTCGATCTGGATGGCGAAACCCAGTCCGAACAGCAGCGAGAACACGGTGATGGCCTTGGCGCTGACCAGCCATTCGATCACGCCGATCGCCACCGCGTCGAAGCCGGCGCTCGGCAGGGCGGCGCGCGCCGGTTCGGTCAGCAGGTTGTAGAGGCTGAGGTAGCCCAGGTTGGCGAGCAGCACGCCGGCAAGCGCGAATCCGCGCAGCGCGTCGATGAGGTGATGGCGATCTTCGGGACTGACCGGTGCATCGGCTGCTGGCATGGGCAATCGTTCTTCCGTGGACAAATGCCGCGATGGTGAAGGCGGTCTCCGTGTCCGGAACGTCGCCCGGCGCCCGATCCCGCCGCCATCGAGGATGGCCGAATGTAGCAAAGTACGTAGCGCCGCGCGCCTGCCTTCCGGCGAGGCCGGGGAGCCGGTGCCGGCCCCTGGGTCGGCCAGGCACCCGAGGCGTGCGGGCAGGGCGGACAAGGATGTTTCGGATGTTTCCGATACCTGGGCGGCCGCGCCTTTCCTAGAGTGCACGGTTTCTTCCGGAGCCTGCATTTGCAATCGACCTCGTCCGAATCCCTCCCCACCCCATCCCGGGAGGGCCACCCCATCATCCGTTTCCGCCCACAGAGCACCTGGCTGTTGCTGTTCCTGGCCTTCATCACGTTCGGTGTCTACTACGGCCACTACACCCTGCGCCAGACGCGCGCGCTGAGTCCCTGTCTACCCGAGGACAAGGGCCGACAACTGCTGGCCGCCTCGTACCGTGTGCTGATCATGGGCTACGCGTCGCTGGTGCCGGTCGCGGCGCTGTGGCTGCTGCCGTTGAGCGCCGGCACGGCGGCTGTCATCGGCATGCTCGGCAACGTGTGGCTGTTGGCCTGGTTGCTCATGCATTCCGTCTGGTCGGTGATGTTCCGGACCCACCTCAATGCGTACTACGGTTTCCAGCCAGGTTCGCCCGACTGGTTCCATGGCTTCTGGTCATTCTTCTTTCCGTCCCTGTACGTGAACTACAAGATCAACCGCATCGTCGAGCGTCGTCCCTCTTGAGCGCGTCGCACGCGCAATGAAGCGGCATTCCGGTACGCCGGCGCTGCGCGTCGGCGTCATCGGGTGGCCGCCGGCATACGAACGGTTCCTGGCGCGCACGACAGGGTGCCGGAACCTCCACTATCCGCACGGATGGAACAATCCAATTCCGCCACGGGCCTCAATCCCGCGCGGGAGGCTGGCCTATAGTCACCGCGCTTGCCGCATCGCGACCGGCTCCCCCTCCTGCCACCCGTGGAGATTTCCATGTCCAAAGTCCTCGTTCTCTATTATTCCGCCTACGGCCACATCGAGAAGATGGCCGAAGCCGTCGCCGAAGGCGCGCGTTCCACCGGCGCCACCGTCGACATCAAGCGCGTGCCCGAACTGGTGCCGGAAGATGTCGCCAAGGCCTCGTACTACAAGCTGGATCAAGTCGCGCCGATCGCGAAGGTCGACGACCTCGCCAACTACGACGCGATCATCGTCGGCACCGGCACCCGCTTCGGCCGCATGGCCTCGCAGATGGCGAACTTCCTCGATCAGGCCGGCGGCCTGTGGGCCAAGGGCGCGCTCAACGGCAAGGTCGGCGGCGCCTTCACCTCCACCGCCACCCAGCACGGCGGCCAGGAAACGACCCTGTTCTCGATCCTGACCAACCTGCTGCATTTCGGCCTGGTCACGGTCGGCCTGCCCTACAGCTTCCAGGGCCAGATGCGTCTGGACGAAGTCACCGGCGCCAGCCCCTACGGCGCCTCCACCATCACCGGCGGCGACGGCTCGCGCCAGCCCAGCGAGAACGAGTTGGAAGGCGCGCGCTTCCAGGGCCGCCATATCGCCGAAGTCGCGAACAAGCTGTTCGGCTGATGGCGCCAGCGCCCCTCTTCCGCCAGCGGGAGAGGGGTGAAACTCCGACGAGGAGTGGGCGCGTCCGCCGTCCATCGTCTGCCGCTGAGCATCACTGCCGACGCGGACGTCGCCCGCGCTCCCCGCGTCTCAATGGCTCTCGACCGGATACGGACCATCCGCGAAAGACTCCGCGTGGTAGCCCTTGGCGCCGATGTGCTTCGCCAATGCGCTCAACACCGTGCCTCCGGCCTGGAGGCGCGCCAGCACCGCGGCGAAATCATGCCGCGGCCGCCAGCCCAGTTCCTCGCGCGCCCGCGCGTTGACATAGACGCGATCGATGCCGGCCGGCAGTTGCCAGCCGCGCCGCGCGTATTCCGGTTCGAATTCCGCAACGCGATCTCGCAGCGCGCCCGCCATGTCCGTGCGCAGCCGTGGCAGGTCCGCGCGCGTGAACGGCGTGGTGGCGCTGATGATGTAGCGGCCGAAGCCCAGCGCGGGCGCCCGCTCGATGGCGAGCAGGTGCGCATCCACCACGTCCTCGATATCCACCCGCCGGTACAGGAACTCGTTGGCTTTCAGGTTCGCGTCATCGAAGCTCGCCCGCGTCCGCCGGTCGTCGTCTTCCTCGGCGAAGAAACGCGAGGTGCGCAGGACGATGCAGGGCAGCTTCTGGTTGCGCTGGAACAACTGGCACAGATCCTCGGCGGCGGCCTTGGTGACGCCGTAGATGTTCTTCGGTTCAGGCCGCACATCCTCGGTGATCCACGCCGCCGGCTCGCCCGGCGGCGGCACCAGTGCGTCGCCGAACACGCTGGTGGTGCTGGTGTGGACGAAGGCGCGCACGCCGTTGGCCACCGCTTCCTCCAGCAGGTTGAGCGTACCGGTCAGGTTGGTGTCGATGAATTTCTGGCGCGAGTGGGTGGCCACGTGCGGCTTGTGCAGGGTGGCCGGATGCAGCACCACCTCCACCCCCGCCATCGCCTCGCGGACGAAGGCGCGGTCGGCGATCGTGCCGACCCGGTGCGTATGCGCGCCGGGCAGCAGGTCCACGCCGACCACGTCGTGTCCGCGCGCCTGCAATGTGCTCACCAGCGCTTCGCCCAGGTGCCCCGAGCTGCCCGTCACCAATACCTTGCCGTACATGCGTCATGACCCTGTTGCGGTGCTCAGGATCCTACAACGCATGGGATGGCTGACTGTAGGAGCGGCAGGATCCACGACTGTTGGTTCCGGATTTCCGGTATCGCGACTCACGTCGCTCCCACAGGGTGGGGATCGTGGGGGCGATGCGAGCGGTGATGGCGGTTCGGATTTCCGGTATCGCGACCCACATCGCTCCCACAGGGTGGGGATCGTGGGGGCGATGCGGGCGGTGATGGCGATTCGGATTTCCGGTATCGCGACCCACATCGCTCCCACAGGGTGGGGATTGTGGGGGCGATGCGGGCGGTGATGGCGGTTCGGATTTCCGGTCGCGACTCATGTCGCTCCTGCAGGGATGAAGTCATCACACACCCCACAGGCGGCGCGCTTCCTCGGCGACCAGATCCGGGAACTCTTCCGGCCAGAACAGTTTGGCGCCGTCGATCCGGCGTACACCCCGCGACTCGCCGAACACGCCGGCGAGATAGCCCGGGCTGTCCTTCGAGAAGATGTCGTCCCCGGTGCCCCACAGGATGCGGGTCGGATAACCGCCCTGCTTCAGCGCGGCTTCCACGCCCGCCAGCACGTTGCTGTCCAGGCCAAGCGCGTAGGCATGGGTGCGCGCCGCGTTGTCGACCAGCGGCCGCAGGTACATCTCGATCGCCTCGTCGGTCGGATTGTGCGGATGGGTGAAGGTCATGCCACCCAGTCCCCGCGGCGAGCGCGCCAGCGCGTGATCCGCCAGCCACGGCGCCAGCCATTCGGTCGCGAAGCGCCCTTCGCGCGCCAGGTCGATGACCGGCTTGAGCGCCGGTGGCGGGCAGTCGGTCTCGGCGTCGCAGTTGGTCAGCAGCAGACTGCGCACGCGGCGCGGATGCGCGACGGCGAACAACTGCGCGACCGCGCCGCCACTGTCGTTGGCCACCAGATCCACGCTGTCCACGCCCAGGCGATCCAGCAGATCCGCCAGCATCCGCACCTGATCCGCCGGTGTCACGCCCTGGCCCTCGGCCACTTCGGTGTAGCCCAATCCCAGCATGTCGGGCGCGATGCAGCGGCGATGCGCCGACAACCGTTCCAGCGCGCCCCGCCATTGAAAGCCGTTGAGCGGGAAACCGTGCAGGAACAGCGCCGCCGGGCCAGCCCCGCGCTCCACGTGGGCAATCCGCCCGAACGGCGTTTGCGTCCAGCGCCGGGCCGCCGTCCACGCGGCGGCGTCCAGTGCCCCGGTCGACAAGAGAGCGCCCGCCTGCGCGAGGCCGTCGCTCCAGGCGCGCCCGGTCCAGCCGGCGGCCAGGGCCGCCATCGATCCCAATCCCAGCTTCAGCATGTCTCTGCGTTGCATGTCCGTTCTCCGGTTCCGTCATTCGGTGGCGGCAGGATGGGCGCCGCCGCATCCGCACTCAATTACCCCGGAGGTCATGGCGACGATGACCGCCGCGCCGCTATGCTGCGGGCATGAACGCCGCCCTTCCCGATACCGCGCCCGGCCTGGGTTCCCTGCTCCGCGAATGGCGTGGCGCGCGCCGTTTCAGCCAGTTGGATCTCGCCCTGGCGGCGGACATTTCCGCGCGCCATCTCAGCTATGTGGAAACCGGAAAATCCCGGCCCAGCCGCGAAATGGTGGTGCGGCTGGCGGACGCGCTGGCCCTGCCGCTGCGCGAGCGCAATGTCCTGCTGCACGCGGCCGGATACGCGGCGCAGTATCCGGAGACCCCATTGGCCGCGCCCGAGCTGGCGCGCATCCAGCGGGCGATCGATTTCATCGTCGCCCAGCAGGAGCCGTATCCGGCGTTCGTGATCAACCGGCATTGGGACATCGTGCAGGCCAACGCCGCCGCCGCGCGGGTCAACCAGTTCCTGATGGCCGGACGCGCCAGTCCGCACGCCAACATGCTGCGGCATGTCTTCGATCCCGCCGATCTGCGGGCCGCGCTGGTCAATTGGGAGGAAGTGGCCGGCGATCTCATCCATCACCTGCACAACGAAATCGCCGCGCATCCTTCCGATCCGGTGCCGCGCCAGTTGCTGGCCGAAGTCCTGGCGCAGCCCGGCGTACCGCAGGCATGGCGCCAGCGCGATCCCGGCCAGCGGCCATCGCCGCTGCTGACCACGATCTTCGAACGCGAAGGCCAGCGCCTGCAGTTCTTCTCCAGCATCACCGTGTTCGCCGCGCCGCGCGACGTCACCCTGGACGAACTGCGCATCGAGTGCTGCTTTCCGATGGACGACGCCACCGCCGCGTTCTGCCGACGGCGCGACGGGCGCCTGAACGCGACTTGGCCGTGACCGGCGTCCAAATCCGTAGCCATCTCTGGGACTAAGCTGTCCCGCGCATGCGGATCCCCCGCCGACAGGAGTTCACGATGGCCAAGATGGAAGCGCCTTACTACCCGATCATCTACGTCCGCGGCTACGCGATGACCCGCGGCGAAATCGACGAAACCACCGCGGATCCGTTCTGCGGATTCAACCTGGGTTCGACCGTGTACCGCGCGGTCTCGGATCCCTCGCGCAAGCCCCGCAAGTACGTGTTCGAATCGCCGATCGTGCGATTGATGTCCGAGTTCGGCTACTCGGACGTATACGAGGACGGACGCGACATTCTGGATCCGGAATGGGAAACCGATGCCGAAGGCCAGCCGACCCGCAACCGGCTCGGCAGCCGCTCCATCATCATCCATCGGTACTACGACAATGCCTCGGGCCTGTTCGGCACCGGTAACACGCCGAAGATCGAGACCTTCGCACGCGAACTGGGCGATCTGATCGTCAAGACCCGCGACCTCATCTGCGGCAATCCCGACAACGCGGTGAAACCGGCCGACTTCCGCTGCTATCTGGTCGCCCATTCGATGGGCGGGCTGGTCTGCCGCGCGTTCCTGCAGAATCCGGCGCTGGATCCGAAGCAGTCGCGCAAGTACGTGGACAAGCTGTTCACCTATGCGACCCCGCACAACGGCATCGACGTGGCCGGGGTGAACGTGCCGCAATGGCTGTCGGCCTTCGACATGAACAATTTCGATCGCGACAAGCGGATGCCGGAATACCTGGATCTCAAGGCGGCGTTCAAGCAGCACAAGCGCGTGGACCTGCTGCCCGAGGATCGCTTTCCGTCACGGCGCGTGTTCTGCATGGTCGGTACCAACCGGATGGATTACGCGACCGCCGCCGGCCTCTCGCGCACCTTCGTCGGCCATGGCAGCGACGGCCTGGTGCTGATCAAGAACGCGACCCTGCGCGGACTGAACGCGGACGGCTCGATCGGCGCCTACTGCGCCAAGGCGTTCGCCTATCGCGCGCACTCGGGTTTCTTCGGCATCGTCAACAGCGAGGAGGCCTTCCAGAACCTGGCCCGCTTCCTGTTCGGCGATGTGCGCGTGGACGTGTGGCTGGATGTGGACGACATCCGCCTGCCCGAGCCGGTGCAGAAGGCCGCCGACCAGGGCCGCCAGATCGACGCGCTGTACCAGGTCGAGGCGCTGGCCTCGCCGCGCGGCAAGCTGTGGTACCTGACCCGGCGCATGTCCGAGGAGGATTCGGTGTCCTGCTTCTCGCACACCGAATGGAAACAGCAGAAATCCCACTACCTTTCCAGCGTGTTCCTCGCCAACCGCGCGCGGGTCAATCCCGATCGGCGCTCGCTGTCCTACAGCATGACCCTGGGCGTGCGCGTGCCGGACTACGAGATCGAGCGCAAGCTCTGGATCAACGAGCACTACGAGGGCGGCTACCTGTTCCGCAATTCACTCATTCTCGATCTGACGCCACCCGCGCAGGCCGGCGGCAAGTGGAAGATCAGCTACGCCTGGCAGGATGCCGGCGTGGCGATGGCGCACACCGAGGTCGATGCGAAGAAGATCAGCGGCGAGGAAGTGGAAATCGCCATTCCCTTCGACAGCCACACGGTCGCCGCCGACGGCAGCCGGCGCCCCAGCGTGCCGGGCATCCGCGGCAAGGTGCGCCTGCGGATTTCGGCCTGGCAGTGAATCCATGGTTCCCGCCGCGCGGGTTCCGTCTTCGACACCGCTTGCGCGGGGACACGCAAGCGGATGGCATGGCATGGCTTCCCTCCGGAAGTCATCACGACACAAGGACGATCCGATGAACATCTGCAAGCAGGCACATCGCTATGACGCCCGCTTCGAGTCGCTGCCCGAGGACCAGAGCTATCCGGGCCGCCATCGTTGCGCCGGGTGCGCCTACGAGCTGGGATACGCGGCGGGCGAGCGTGGCGATTCCCGTTTCCGGCTGGATCTGGACACACTTCCGGACAGCCAGGCGGGCAGCGTTCGCCACCGGGATCCGGAGGCGGCTTTTCAACTTGGCTTTCGATTGGGTGCGTTGGCGGCCGGAAAGGCCTAGGCAGCAATCACAACGGTGTTCCGGCGGGTTGCGGCGTTCGCCGTCTCATGGACGGCGGGCCGTCGGCCACGGCTCGCGTCGCTCCCGCGACCTGATGATGGGCATCCGGACCGCGGGCCACTGACCGGCAACCCTCACTCGGCGGCGGCCTGCTCCGCCGGTTTCCCGCTGGCCACCCAGGTGAACAGCGCGTCGAACACCGGGCGCAGCCGGCGCGCGTGATCGGCAAGCGTGTACTCCACGCGCGGCGGCACTTCCGGATACACCGTCCGGTGTATCAATCCGTCCGCTTCCAGTTCACGCAGCTGCTGCGTCAGCATGTGCTGGGTGATGCCGGGAATCGCTCTCCGGAGCTCGTTGAAACGATGCATGCGCTGGCCGAGCAGCCAGAGGATCTCCAGTTTCCACTTTCCGCCGATCGACTGGATGGCGGATCGGATTTCGCCGTGGAGGATCACGACCTCGTCGTAGGATTCCGTGCAGGGGGCGGTCTGGTTTTCCATACTCGGTATTGAAAAACATCCTTCTTGAAGGAATGGCGGTACCCCAATAGTTTCATGCGCCCCACTCGAGCGAACACGCATGAACATCCTGCACATCGATTCCAGCATCCAGGGCGAGCAGTCCGTCACCCGTTCACTGTCCTCGGCCATCGTAGCCCACCTGCGCGATCAGCTTCCCGACACGCAGGTGATCCATCGCGACGTCGCCGCCGCGCCGCTGCCGCAGTTTTCGGCGGAAGCGGTGCTGGCCGATCCCGCGGCCGCGCCGACCCCATCGGCGCGCGAACTGACGATGGCGCTGGAGGAAGTGCTGGCGGCGGACGTCATCGTCATCGGTGCGCCGATGTACAACTTCGGCGTTCCCAGCCAGCTCAAATCATGGCTCGACGCGCTCGCCGTGCCCGGCAGGACGTTCCGCTATGGCGCCGACGGCGTCGAGGGCCTGCTGGGCGAGAAGCGCGTCATCATCGCCTCCTCGCGTGGCGGCTTCTACGGATCGGAAAGTCCGATGGCCGCATTGGAACACCAGGAGAGCTATCTGCGTGCGTTCTTCGGTTTCCTGGGGGTCACCCGGCTGGAGGTCGTCGGCGCGGAAGGCGTGCGCATGGGTCCGGAACGCGCCGATATCGCCATGCGCGAGGCAATGAACCAGGTGAGCCGATTGCGGGCGGCCTGAGTGTCGCGCTAGCCGGGTCCGGCGCGCGGTCTGGCCGAGCCCTGCGCGCCCTGACCGCGAGCGCGGCCTCCGGCTTCGGGCCTGAAGGCGGGCGATGTCGCGGTTCGGCTGGCGAAATCGACGCCCGCGCCACTGGCGGCGATGCCGGAACCCAGCGCATCCGATGCGGTATCGTGCAGCTCCGCGCGGAGGTTCGCCCCGGGTGCCGACGCGGGGCGGTGCGATGTGGTCGCGCGCTCATGCGCATCGCTCCGCCCCAGGGTGTAGGCGCTGGCCCACAGGCACAACATGCCTGCCAGCAACAGCATATGACGGGTCGCGCTCTTCATCGGGCATCTCCGAACCGGCGCGCAAGGGTCGGCAGGGGTGCCACGGTGCGCCTCGCGGAGTGACGAACAGGTCAAATCGGAATCCCGCGTTGCGCGCGGACCCGGGCGGGCGCTAGCGTGACGGCTCGTTCTCCAGGGCTGTCCGCCATGCGCCTGTTCACGTTGCTGCTGCCGCTCCCGCTCGCCTTCGCGCTGGCAGCGGCCGCGCAGACATCACCGCCGCGCGAGGAACATGCCGGTGGCCTGCGCCAGTTGGTGTTCGAGACGGGCGGCGGAACCCCGGAACAGCCGCTGCCGTTGATCATCGCCCTGCACTATTCGGGCGCGGAACCGGAGGTGCTGGTCGATGCCTTCGATGATCTGCGGGTCCCGGCGCGGGTTGTCCTGCCGGAAGGGCCGCATCCGCGTCCGCACGGACACTCCTGGTTCCCGCAGGGCATCGGCCAGCGCTCCGCCACCGATCAGGCCGCGCTCACCCGGGAGGGCGAGAGCCGGTTGTTCGACTTCATCCAGGCGGTGGAAGCCCGCTACCCGGGACGCGGCAAGGCCATCATTTCCGGTGTTTCCTACGGCGGCGATCTGAGCTTCCTGCTGGCGCTGGATCATCCCGATCATTTCCGAGCCGCCTTTCCGGTGGCGGCGCGCCTGCTGCCGGAATGGTTGCCGGCACGCGCGACCTGCACGGCAGCTTGCCCGTTGCTGCATGCAATGCACGGCAGCGATGACACGACCGTGCCGATCGGCCCCACCCGCGCGGCGGTGGAAACCCTGCGTGCCCGCGGATACGACGCCACCCTCGCGCCCTACGCCGGCGTCGCCCACGACTTCAGCGCGGACATGCAGTCGGATCTGCGCGCGCGCATCGAGGCGCTGTTGCGCGCGCGTTGAATCCGCCCATCGCCTGCACGCTCTCGGCGCAACAGGCCCTTCGGCGCCAGCAGGCGATGACTCAACGTCAGGTGCGTGGATACGGCATCCCGGTCGGTGTCCGCATCCAGGCCGATGCCGGCGATGTCCGGCCACCACACCGGCTTGAAGTACGGAGGCCGGCGGAAGCGCATCGAATCTCCCCCGGACACCGGCACCCGGAACGTCGCCACCGCCTGCGGACCTGGCGAGCCGGCCGCGCGCGCATGGGCCGGCGGCCAGCCGTTCTCGATCATCAGTGCGTGGGCGAAGTCGCGCTTGCCGATCATCCAGCGCGTGCCGGCCCAGGCGGCTTCCTCGTACGCCGCAGGCAATGCCAGGCAAAGCATGCGCAGCCGGGTGAGCCCGTCCTCCGGTATCTGCCCACGACTCATCGCAATCTCCCCGCCGCCTTGAACGGATGCGGCATCGGCTTGAAAACATCGTGAAGCGGCGCGCCGCCTGCCGGTGCTATAAGACGGCTCCACTCCACCACAGGGCAACGCCCATGGAAACCAACGAACTCCACCGTGGCCGCCTGATCGATCACGTGCAGCTGGTCGTGCGCGACCTGGAGGCGAGCCGCCGTTTCTACCAGGCCGTCTTCGACGTACTGCAGATTCCGATGAGCGGTACCGGCGACGATTACTTCTGGGCCGACGAACTGTTCGTCTCCACGCCCGGCAGCGCGGCCGCGCAGGATGAACTCACCGGTCGCCATCATCTGGCCTTCCAGGCACGCGATCGCGCGATGGTCGACGCCTTCCACAAGGCGGCGCTCGCGCATGGCGGCCGCGACAACGGCGCGCCCGGCGATCGTCCCTATCATCCCGGCTATTACGGCGCGTTCGCGCTGGATCCGGACGGCAACAACATCGAAGCCGTGTACCACGGCGAGGCCAGGCGCAGCGCGCCCTCGGTGAAGGTCACCTTCTGACCACGGGGCACCGTCTTTCCGGGAGGCACTTGCGCAACACATAAGTATTCACTAATGTGTTGCGCATGGTCGAGAACGACATTTTCAAGGCCCTGGCCGACCCGACCCGCCGCGCGATCTTCGAGAAGCTGGCGGCGGGTCCGATGAATGCCAGCGCCCTGCGCGGCGGCCTGGACATCAGCCAGCCGGCGATGTCCCAGCACCTGGCGGTGCTGCGCAACGCGGGACTGGTGCGCGAGGAGCGCGAGGGCCGGTTCATGAACTACGAAGTCGATCCCGACGGCCTCGCGCTCATCGCGCGCTGGCTGGCGAAGTACCGTGCCTGCTGGCCGGCGCGGATCGATGCCCTGAAGGCGCTGCTGAAGGACATGGACCAATGAAAGAGCCGGTCGAGGAAACGGAAACGAACGAACTGGTGCTCGAATACGAACTCGATGCGCCACCGGCCAAGGTCTGGCGCGCGATCAGCATTCCCGCGTTCCGCGAGCAATGGTTACCGGACGTCGCGCTGGCCGACGCGACGCCGCTGCCTTCCCGTGGCGACGGGGAAATCCGTTACCGCCTGCGCGATGACGAACCGCCTTTCCTCGAAAGCGTGGTGACCTTCCAGGTGCGTCCCAACGCGGACGGCGGAAGCACGCTGCGGATCATCCATGCGCCACCGGCGCCGCGGCTGGCGCTTGCCGTGCCGGCCGCCAACGACGACATGCCCTGCCTGATGCGCGCGGCCTGACGCCGCGTCGGTCCCCCTCCCCGTCCGGAAACAGGAGTTCGCGCATGCGCGAAACGATGCAACTCGTCCCCATGGTGCTCGAACAATCGAGCCGCGGAGAGCGCTCCTTCGACATCTATTCGCGATTGCTGCGCGAACGGATCATCTTCCTCAATGGTGAAGTCAACGACACCGTCTCCGCGCTGGTGTGCGCGCAGCTGCTGTTCCTGGAGGCGGAAAACCCGGACAAGCCCATCCATCTCTACATCAATTCGCCGGGCGGATTGATCACCGCCGGACTGGCGATGTACGACACCATGCAGTACATCAAGGCGCCGGTGCACACGCTGTGCATGGGCACTGCCCGTTCGATGGGTTCATTCCTGCTGATGGCCGGCGAACCCGGCGAGCGCAAGGCGCTGGCCAACGCCAGCCTGCACGTGCACCAGCCGCTGGGCGGTTTCCAGGGACAGGCGTCGGACATCTTCATCCATGCCGAGGAAATGCGGAAAACCAAGGAGCGCGTCATCCGCCTGTACGCCGAGCATTGCGGACGCAGCCACGCGGAAGTGGAACGCACGCTGGATCGCGACCACTACATGAGTGCCGACGAGGCCAGGGAGTGGGGATTGATTGATCGCGTGCTCAAGCACCGCGACGCGCAGGCGGCCTGAGGCGACGCCTCCGCGCTCAGGCGCGCAGCACGCCTTCCACGTGATCCCCGAACGCCGCGTGCAGGGCGTCCCGGTCGCTGCTCAGCTCGCCTCGCATCCGCTCCGCGTCGAGCGGGCGCACGACCCAGTCGTAGCGCCCATTCCGCCAGCCGTTGCGCACGTACTGCGCGACCGCGACGTAATAGTTCGGACCCGGACCGACGCAATACCAGAAGGCCGCCAATGGCGCGTGATCGCTGTGGCGCGAGACATCGTGGGTCACCCGCTTGACCACGGTGATGTCGGCCACCCGCAGCGTCCCGGTCTCGGCCGGAAAGGTCAGGCCGTCGAAGGATCGCTGCAGCAGCCGATCACCGACGCGGCTGTGCTGGACATGCAGCATCACCACGACGGCGAAGATCAGGACGGAAGCCAGGAACGCATAGACCATGACCGGACCCGCGGACGGAACAAGCTGGCGCCTATCTTAGCGCCCATCCCCTCGCCGCGTCGGTTTGCCGCCACCGATCCCGGGATGTGAAGGACATCCCGTTTTCCGGATACGGCAGCTCCTATGGTGCGCAGGCCACACGGGTGGCGCAAATGGAGCTTGCACATGAAAACCCGCAACCTGCTTGCCTTGTCTTCGCTGCTGCTTCTCGCAGCCAGTTTCCCGGCCATCAGCGGCCGCCAGTACGCCAGCCATGTCACCTATTTCGACGCAAACGGCTCGGTGGTCGGCTGGGAAGTCATTCCGTGCCAGGGACCGCCCACGACATGGGGCGTGGTAACCAACAACTATCACGAAGATTTGTTCGAGTGTTCGTGAAGTCCTCTCTCTCGCGGGTGGAATGGCGACGGGACCCGAGGGTCCCGTTGTTTTTTCATGTCTGTCGCCCGGAGCCGGGGCTTACCGCGATTCCAGGCCCGGTGGCGCGGGATCCTGCTCGGCCTGTCCGGGGTGCACCCATATCCGGATGGCTTGCGTACCCGCATCCATCGGTCGCGGGCACTTGCCGTCGCCGGCGCCGGTGAAGCCGCCGGACGGACTGCAGATTTCCTTTCCCTTGGCGTCCAGCAGCGGATTGAACTGATCGCAGCAGGGCGAGACGAGGTAGAACGCGGACGCGCCCTGGTGAGTGATGCGCCAGATCGCGCTGGGCGCCTGCCGCGCCGGCTGGCGTTCGTAGTCGGCGATTCTCGTCCGCAGCCAACCGGGCAGCGGCGCGGAATCCGTGGCGGGATCCACGGCGGGATTCACGACGGGATCCGCCGCGGCCTCCGCGGGCGAATGCATGCACGCCGATGCCGGCAACGACAGCAGCAGGCAACTGGCGATCCGCACGCGCGTCATCCATCGAAGCGATTGCATCATCCCTTCCCGCGCTCATCGAGAGGACCGCAGCGTAGCAGCCCACCGCCGGTTTTCCCGTGGATACGCGGCCACCGCAGGGGGGCCGCGGCGTACGGCCTCAAAACCCGGCGTTGACCTCCAGCTGGAACACGTCGATGGACAGCGGCGGGCCGAACACCTCCTTGGCCGCCATCCAGCGGCCGGTGAGCCAGACGTTGCGGTCGAAGGCATACGAGGCGCCCAGGGTGTAGCCGCGCGCATTGGTGCCGCCCAGGTGGAAGTTGGAGTCGTTGAACCCGTCGGGCAGCGCGTCCGGGTCGATGTGCTTGTAGCCCAGCCACAGGTTCCAGTCCCCGGCCTGGCGCAAGGCCAGGTCCCCGAAGGTGGCCTGGAACAGCCAGGCGGTGTCGCCGCTGCGGATGTCCGCGGCGGTGGGGGCCGCGCCGGCCGGGGTGGCCAGGTTGGTGACGATGCCGCCGTGGGCGCGGGTCCACAGGGCCTGCGGGTCGTAGGCGGTGTTCTTCAGCCAGTGGCCTTCCAGGCGCAGGCGGGTGTCGGCCAGGGCCGGGGTTTCCCAGCTCAGGTTCACGTCCACCAGCTTGAAGCTGGCGGCCAGGCCCACGTACTGCGGCAGCGGGGTGTTGGCCGGGTCCAGCGGGTCCAGGGCCAGGTTGCGCAGGAGCATGAGGGTGTTGCCCTTCTGCATGAAGGCCGGGCGGGTGCCGTCGGTGCTGCAGACCTGGGCGCCGGCATACAGCGCGCAGGGGGCCGAGTACTCGCCGGAGATGTTGCGGAACTGGTAGTAGGCCAGGGCCGCGCGCAGGCGCTGGTCGTCCCCGAAGCGCCAGTTGGCCCCCACCTGCAGGCCGTTGAGCCA
Organism: Pseudoxanthomonas sp. 134C1; assembly: GCF_057773065.1. Classification (NCBI taxonomy): domain Bacteria; kingdom Pseudomonadati; phylum Pseudomonadota; class Gammaproteobacteria; order Lysobacterales; family Lysobacteraceae; genus Pseudoxanthomonas; species Pseudoxanthomonas sp. 134C1. The sequence goes on along the minus strand of NZ_JBYMTH010000013.1, from coordinate 5,503 downwards.
CTTGTCGCGGCTGGCCTGCTTGTCCTGACTGGTGGCCGGGAAGTTGTCGGCCGAGTACTCCAGCGGGCTCAGGCCCAGGGTGGCGAACAGGTCCAGCCCTTCGCCCGCGGCCCGTTCGTACTTGACCGCCACGCCGTCGAAGTTCAGGTCATTGGAGAACAGGATGTCGGTGGAGCGGTACGGGTTGGCGAAGCGTCCGCCGGTCAGTTCCAGGCCCGGCAGCGGTGTCCAGGCCAGCCAGGCCTGGTCCAGCCAGGCGTCCTTCTTGGCCAGTCCGCCGCCCAGGGTCTGGGTGGTGGAGACCGGGCTGGTGTCGTTGCCGGTGGCCAGGCGCACGCCGGCGCGGGTGTGTTGGCCCAGTTGCGCCAGCACGCCCAGGCGGGCGCGGATGCGCCAGGAGTTGTTGCGGTCCTGGCGGGTGTTGCGCAGCGGCGGCAGGTCCAGGTGGGTGTTGGGGTTGATGTCGTAGCCGGCCCCGGCGTTGATGCGGGCCCAGTCGGTCTCGATGGGGCTGTTGCGTTCGGAGAACAGGCGCGACTCGTTGCGCACGCGCACGTCCCCGGTCACCTGCACCCGCTGGGTCCACTCGGGCACCGCGTCCGGGGCGGCCCAGCGTTCGGCCTGGGCCTGGGCCAGCACGTCGGCCTTGACCTCCTCGCGCAGGCCCTGGCGCACGGACTCGGACAGGTAGGGCACGCGCACGTCGCCCGGTTCCAGCGCCGGGCCGGCGGCGGTGGCCGGGCGGGCGGCGGCTTCGCGGCGGGCCTCGTCCAGCAGTGCCTGGCCCACCTCCGGGGTGAGGGCGCCGCTGTCGATGAGGCCGCGGATGAGCTTGACCAGGGTGCTGTCGGGGGCCGGGGCGTCCTGGGCCCGGGCGGCGGTGGACAGGGCCAGGGCCAGGCCCAGGCCGGCGGCCAGGGCGGCCAGCGGGCGGGCGCTACGGAGGGGGGAACGGGTCATGGGGGGCTCGCAGAAAGTCATCAGGAAAAGAGGAAGAAAGGCGGACGGGCCGGCTCAGCCGGCCGGCCGGCGGCCCTGCACCAGCACCCGGGCCGGGAAGGCCAGCGAGGCCGGCGGGCGTTCGTCCAGGCGGCCCACGGCGCGGATGGCCGCCAGCACCGCCTGGTCGGCCTCGGGGTTGCCGCTGCCGCGCACCAGTTCGACCCGGCTCAGTTCGCCGCCGGGGTCGAGCCAGATGTTGAGGGTCAGCTGGAAGGCCAGCGGGCGCAGGCGCTCCTCGCGGGCCACGGCCTGCTGCAGCACGTAGCCCAGGTAGCGGCCATAGGCGGCGTTGCCCGCGCCGCCCGCGCCCGCGCCGCTCATGCCGCCGCCGCTGCCGGACTGGATGCCGAAGTTGTCGCTGCCGGCCTGGGCGTCGGCGTTCATGGTCACCGGGTCGGCGGTGTCCGGGGTGGGGGCTTCCTCGGTGGGCTTGGGCACGTCCTCCAGCGGTTCGGGCTCGGGCATGACCTCTTCGGGTTCCACGTCCGGTTCGGGCGTGGGTTCCGGTTCCGGCGGCGGCGGCGGGGGTGGCGGCAGGGCCAGCAGCGGCACCGGGGCGACCGGCCGCTTGCTGCTGGCCGGGCCCTGGAACAGCAGCCACCCGACCGTCAGGGCCAGCAGCGCCAGCAGGCCCAGCACGCCGGCGGCCACCGGCCAGCGCCGCGCGCGGGCCGGCGGGGGGGACGGGGGCAGGCTCATGCGCTCACCCCGGCACCTTGCCGGTGACCAGGCCGACCTGGGTCAGTTCCAGCTTGCGCAGCAGGTCCAGCACCTCCACCACCCGCGCGTACTGCACCTGCGCGTCTCCGCGCACGATGACCGGCAGGTCCGGGTTGACCGCCTGCTCGGTGCGCAGGCGCTCTTCCAGTTCGGCCAGGCTCACCGGGTAGGCGTCCAGGAAAACCTGCCCGGCGTTGTCCACCGTGATGGCCTTGGTCTGCGGCTTCTCCAGCGCCACCGAGGCGCTGGCCTTGGGCAGGTTCACTTCAATGCCGGGGATGGTGGCGTTGCTGGTCAGAATGAAAATGACCAGCACCACCAGCAGCACGTCCACGAACGGGGTGACGTTGATGCCCTTCTCGCGCTTCTTGACGCCGAATCTCTTGGCGGCCATGGCGCGCTCCTCAGGCCCGCACCGAGTGCAGCACCGGCGGCGCGGCGCCGGCGGCGTCGAACTCTTCGGCCAGGCGGGCGCTGAACTCGTCCACGAACACCGCCATGTCCGCGGCGATGGCCTCGGCGCGGGCGGCCAGCCAGTTGTAGCCAAACAGCGCCGGGATGGCCACGCCCAGGCCGGCGGCCGTGCACAGCAGCGCCGCGGCCATGCCCGGGGCCACCGAGTTGATGTCCACCGCCCCGGCCATGGCCGCCACGGCGAACACCAGCATGATGCCGATGACGGTGCCGAACAGGCCCACGTAGGGCGCCCCTTCAATGGTGGTGGAGAGCCAGTTCATGCGCCGGCCCATGCGTTCGGTCTCGCGGATGAGTTCGGCGTCCATGGCCGCGCGGATGGCCGCCAGCGCGGCCGCGCTCAGGCCGTGGGCGTGGGCCTGGCGGCCCTTGAGTTCGGCCATGGCGATGGCGTACAGCCGCCACAGGGAGGAGGCCTGGCACACGTCCTGGCCCAGGGCGCCGGTGCCGGCGCGTTCCTGCAGGGCGGCGGCCGGCTGGCCGGCGACCTGCTGGTACTGGGCCGAGAAGGCCGCGTTGGCCCGGGTCACGGCCCCGAAATAGCGGCCCTTGGTCAGCATGAGGGCCCAGGACAGCAGCAGCATGGCGGTCAGGATGGCCACCACCACCCAGGCATCGACCGGCATGGCCTTCAGGATGAACCCGAAATGGCTCACCCCGGCGTTCTGTTCGTCTTCCCCGAAGGCGGTCAGGCGCGAGGCCGCCCCCTGCGAGAGCGCCTCGGCCCGCAGCAGGCCGGCCGGGCGCGCGACCTTGGACAGGCGCACCTCGTCCAGGGCCCCGGCGAAGGGCTGGGCGGCCGGCACCGGGGCGCTGGCTTCGGCGGCCAGCGGGTCGGCGCCCAGCCGCGCCGGGCCGGCCAGCGCCGGCAGCGGACTGGCCAGCCGCGCCGCTTCGCGCCCGCCCACATACAGCACCACCCCGCCGGCATCGGCGGTGAAGGCCAGGTGGCTCCACTGCCCGGCCGTCAGCGCCGGCACCGGCGCGCTGCGCGCCTGGTCCACCTGCACGAACGGCACGCCGTTGTCCACGCCCAGCAGCAGCACGTGCTCGCCGTCGCGGCGCGCGTACACCGCCTGGGTCGGGCCCAGCTGCTCGGGCTTGACCCAGGCCGAGAACGTCAGGGAGCCGCCGGCCGGCACCGCCAGCGAGGCCGAGGCCGGCAACTGCAACGCCTCCCCGCGCTGCGCGCCGCGGCCGATGACCGCCGCGGCCAGCGGGGTGAACGCGCCGGTGGCGTGGTTGGCGTAGGCGGTGACGTCGCGGGCCTGGGTGTCCGGACCGGCGAAGTGGTACACCGCGGTGTAGTCCGGGTCGAACACCAGTTGCCCGTTGCCGGCGGCCGGGGCCTTCGGGTTGCCGTAATACATCCACAGGGTCTGCGCGCTGGCCGTCACCGCCGGCACGTCCACCCAGATGAGGGCCATGCCCAGGTCCGCGTCGTACAGCTCGACCTGGTGGTTGAGCACCGTGCGGCCGTCGGCGGCCAGGAAGCGCAGGTCCTTGCCGCCCTGGCCCACCCCGTCGAAAGCGAAATTGCCGGTGTGCAGGCGCACCAGCACCGGCATGCGCCCGACGCTGGCGCCCAGCCCGGCGCCCTGCGGACCGGCGTCCACGGTGATGGGCTTGCGGTACTTCCAGTCGGCCTGCCACCACGGGGCCGGGGCCTGGGCCCAGGCCAGCCCGGGCAGGAACAGGCCCAGGCACGTCAACAACAGAATGAGCACGCGTTGCATGTGAATCTCCAGAAAAGAAAGACGGGGGAAGGCGCTCAGTAGCTGGCGCCCACGCTGATGTGCAGGCGGTCGGCGCCGCGGGTGGTGGTGGGGCCGTCCAGCAGGCTGTGGCCGTAGTCCAGGCGCACGTTGAAATGCTCGGTCACCTGGAAACTGGTCCCGAACCCCAGCGCGGCCAGCGAGGCCTCGGCGGCCTGCTCGGGCAGCGGCTTGCGCAGCCCCAGCCAGGCCCCGTCCAGGTAGCCGTGGAAGCGCCAGTCGCGCAGGCCCCAGCGCGCCACCGGCGCGCTGCGCCACTCCAGGGTGAACATCGCCCCGTAGTCGCCGATGGCCTCGGCCGAGCGGTAGCCGCGGGTGGTGTACATGCCGCCGGCGGCGAACTGCTCGCCGGACACCAGCGGCTGGTCGGTCAGCTGCGCCGAGACCTTGGCGAACCACTGCGCCCCGCTGGCCAGGGTGAGGGTGTCGCTGACATCGGCCTTGAGCACGAAAAAGCTGGCATCGGCATAGGCCCGCTTCCAGTCGAACGCGTCCGCGCCGCTGCCGTAGCCCAGCAGGCTGCGCGCCCCGAACACCGCCTGCAGCCCCAGCGCGAACTGGTGCCGCTCGCCCTGCCGGAACCCGCTGTAGGCCAGGCTCACCGGCGCGTACTTCAGCGGCGCGAAGTCGGCCGCCATCCCGGTCAGGGCCACCGCCTCGTCCATGTCCTTGAAGTCCACCCCCACCGCGACCTGGTGCCACCAGGGCCCGCTCACCGGCAGGGTGCGGCTGAACTTGACCCCCAGCGCGTGGCCCTTGCCGGTGACCTGGGTCTGCCCGCTGGACACCACGTTGCTGTCGGAACGGTAGCCGGACACCTCCAGCGCCCCGTCCGGGCCGCCCAGCGGCAGCCGGTAGGACCCGGACCACACGCTGGCCTCGTCCCGGTCCTGCGGGGCGGCGAACCAGGTCAGCGAGGCGCTGTGCTCGCGCTGCCACAGGTTCTCGTGGCCCACCGTCAGAATGCTGCGGGTCGGGGTGGTGTCCACGCTGTGGTCGTTGTTGACCGTGGCGCTGACCCGCCACGGCGAGGCGTCCTCCACCTTCAGGTCCACGTCCATCGTCCCCTCGCCCGCCCCGGGCTTGACCAGCGGCACCACCTGCCGGCGCGCGGTGCGGTTGAGCGCGGCCAGTTCGGCCTGGGCGCGGGTGAAGTCCGGCACCTGGCCGGCCGCCAGCGCCGGCACCGCCGCGCGCAGCCGCGCCGGGTCGTGGTAACGCGCCCCCACCACCTGCACCGTCCCCACCCGGGTCTGGGTCACCTGCAGCAGCACCACCCCGCCGCTGACCTGCTGCCCGGGCAGGTCCACGTACACGGACTGGTAGCCGCGCTGCTGGTAGGCCGCCTGCAGCGCCGCGCGCGCGGCTTCCACGTCGGCCAGGGTCCGCCCCGGGCCCAGGTACGGGCTCACCGCCTGCTCGATGGCCCGCGCCTCCAGCACCGTGTTGCCCCGCACCCGGTACTCCTGGATGTTCACCCGCGCCACCGGCGCGCTCGCCCCCGCTCCCGGCTCGCCGGCCTGCGCCTGCGC
>NZ_JBYMTH010000012.1:0-165089 GCF_057773065.1 Pseudoxanthomonas sp. 134C1 | reverse complement strand
CATGGCAAAGGGTAAATTCGAACGCACCAAGCCGCACGTGAACGTGGGCACCATTGGTCACGTTGACCACGGCAAGACGACGCTGACGGCGGCGCTGACGAAGGTGGGTGCCGAGCGCTTTGGCGGCGAGTTCAAGGCGTACGACGCGATTGACGCGGCGCCGGAAGAGAAGGCCCGCGGCATCACGATTTCGACGGCGCACGTGGAATACGAAAGCCCGACGCGTCACTACGCGCACGTGGACTGCCCGGGCCACGCGGACTACGTGAAGAACATGATTACCGGTGCGGCGCAGATGGACGGCGCGATTCTGGTGTGCTCGGCCGCTGACGGCCCGATGCCGCAGACGCGCGAGCACATCCTGCTGTCTCGCCAGGTGGGCGTGCCGTACATCGTGGTGTTCCTGAACAAGGCCGACATGGTGGACGACGCCGAACTGCTGGAGCTGGTGGAGATGGAAGTCCGCGAGCTGCTGACCAAGTACGAGTTCCCGGGCGACGACACCCCCATCATCCACGGTTCGGCGCGTCTGGCGCTGGAAGGCGACCAGTCGGAGATTGGCGTGCCGGCCATCCTGAAGCTGGTGGAGGCGCTGGACACGTTCATTCCGGAGCCGCAGCGTGACGTGGACAAGCCGTTCCTGATGCCGGTGGAAGACGTGTTCTCGATTTCGGGTCGTGGCACGGTGGTGACCGGTCGCATCGAGCGCGGCATCATCAAGGTGGGCGACGAAATCGAAATCGTCGGTATCCGTCCGACCCAGAAGACCACGGTCACGGGCGTGGAAATGTTCCGCAAGCTGCTGGACCAGGGCCAGGCGGGCGACAACGCGGGTCTGCTGCTGCGCGGCACCAAGCGTGACGACGTGGAGCGTGGGCAGGTGCTGGCCAAGCCGGGTTCCATCACCCCGCACACAGAGTTCGAGGCCGAGGTGTACGTGCTGTCGAAGGACGAGGGTGGCCGTCACACGCCGTTCTTCAAGGGTTACCGTCCGCAGTTCTATTTCCGTACCACGGACATCACCGGTGCGGTGACGCTGCCGGAAGGCACGGAGATGGTGATGCCGGGCGACAACATCAAGATGAACGTGCAGCTCATCAACCCGGTGGCGATGGACGAAGGCCTGCGTTTCGCGATTCGCGAAGGCGGCCGTACCGTCGGCGCCGGCGTCGTGGCCAAGATCATCAAGTAAGCTGCTGTTCCGGCGATTCACCATCGCCGGACTTCGCGAACGGCGGGCCGGAACCTCGGTCCGCCTTCGCCGTCTAAGGGAAACCTTAAGCAAATCGATACGCCAGTAGCTCAATTGGCAGAGCAGCGGTCTCCAAAACCGCAGGTTGGGGGTTCGAGTCCCTCCTGGCGTGCCATACCAGCGGAGTCTTCCGCAGGCCGGGCGCGTGACGGCCGGCATAGAGCTAAAAGAGCGACACTGACTTGAACAGCAAGGTCGAACAATCCAAGGGCGGCGCATCCGCCGGCGACATCGCCAAATACGTGCTGGCTGCTGCCCTGGTGGTCGCGGGCCTGGTGGCATGGTGGTGGTTCAACGGCCAATGGGCCACGCCGGTGCGTTCGCTGGCGGTCGCGGCCGGTCTGGTCCTGGGTTCGGTGGTGTTCCTGACCACCGGCAAGGGGCGCGATACCCGCGAGTTCCTGTCGGAGTCGCGTTTCGAATTGCGCAAGGTGGTCTGGCCGACCCGCCAGGAAGCGACCCGCATGACTTGGGTGGTGGTGATCGTGGTGATCATCCTGAGCCTGCTGCTGGCGGGTTTCGATTTCGCCATCAAGTGGGCGATCGAGTTGTTCCTGGACTACGGCCGCTGAGGAGAATGTCGCAGTGAAGCGTTGGTACGTGGTTCACGCCTATTCGGGCTTCGAGAAGTCGGTCGCGCAGGCATTGCGTGATCGCATCGTCCGCAATGACATGCAGGACAGGTTCGGCGATGTCCTGGTTCCGACCGAGGAAGTGGTCGAAATGCGCTCCGGCCAGAAGCGCCGTTCCGAGCGCAAGTTCTTCCCGGGTTATGTGCTGGTGCAGATCGAGACCCATGACGAAGCGGGCATCCCGCGCATGGACAACGAAAGCTGGCACCTGGTGAAGGAAACCAGCAAGGTGCTGGGCTTCATCGGCGGCACCGCCGATCGCCCGCTGCCGATCCGCGACGAAGAGGCCGCCGCCATCCTGGACCGTGTTCAGGAAGGTGTGGAAAAGCCGCGTCCGAAGGTGTTGTTCGAGCCGGGCGAAATGGTCCGGGTCACCGACGGCCCGTTCAACGACTTCAACGGCGTGGTCGAGGAAGTCAACTACGAAAAGAGCCGCCTGCGCGTGGCGGTACTGATCTTCGGCCGTTCCACCCCGGTGGAGCTGGAGTTCGGCCAGGTCGAGAAGGCCTGACCCCTTCGGGCCTGCCGCCGGCACGGCCAGAAAAACCCTGTTATACTGCGCGGCTCCCTGTCCAGAGCCGGGCAGGGCACCAGCCGCCGCAAGGCGGCTTCCGTGCGTCTACAACGCGAAGCCGGGACGCGTGATTTTCCCGGTCCGATGGGGAGCCTGACACCAGGCGCTAGCACCCGGAGAGAACTCAGATGGCTAAGAAAGTTGTTGGTTACATCAAGCTGCAGGTGAAGGCCGGCCAGGCCAACCCCTCGCCGCCGGTCGGCCCGGCCCTGGGCCAGCGCGGCCTGAACATCATGGAATTCTGCAAGGCGTTCAACGCCGCCACGCAGAAGCTGGAACCGGGTCTGCCGATTCCCGTGGTCATTACCGCCTATTCCGACCGCACGTTCACCTTCATCACCAAGACGCCGCCGGCGACCATCCTGCTGAAGAAGGCCGTGGGCATCCAGTCCGGCTCCAAGCGCCCGAACACCGAAAAGGTGGGCAAGGTGACCCGCAAGCAGCTGGAAGAGATCGCCAAGGCGAAGGAACCCGACCTGACCGCGGCCGATCTGGACGCAGCAGTTCGCACGATCGCGGGTTCGGCCCGCTCCATGGGCCTGACGGTGGAGGGTTAAGAAGATGGCACAGACCAAGCGACAGAAGGCCATCCTGGCCGCAGTAACCCCGGGCAAGACCTACGTCATCGACGAGGCGCTGAAGATCGTCAAGTCCGCCACCAAGGCCAAGTTCGTCGAGTCCGTCGACGTTGCCGTGCGCCTGGGCGTGGACGCCAAGAAGTCCGACCAGCAGGTCCGCGGTTCGACCGTGCTGCCGGCCGGTACCGGCAAGTCGGTGCGCGTGGCGGTGTTTGCCCCGGCCGGCGCCAAGGCCGATGAGGCCGCCGCCGCCGGCGCCGAAGCCGTCGGCATGGACGACCTGGCCGAGAAGATGCTGGCTGGCGACATCAACTACGACGTGGTCATCGCCACGCCGGACGCGATGCGCGTGGTCGGCAAGCTGGGCACCGTGCTCGGTCCGCGTGGCCTGATGCCGAACCCGAAGGTCGGCACCGTGTCGCCGAATCCGGCCGAGGCGGTGAAGAACGCCAAGTCGGGTCAGGTGCGCTACCGCACCGACAAGGCCGGCATCATCCACTGCACCATCGGCAAGGCCAGCTTCGACGACGAAGCGCTGAAGAACAATCTGCAGGCCCTGCTGGCCGATCTGGTGAAGGCCAAGCCGGCCACCGCCAAGGGTCAGTACCTGCAGAAGATCTCGGTCAGCTCGACCATGGGGCCCGGCGTCACCGTCGACCAGTCGTCGCTCAACCTGAAGTAATGAACCGGTCCGCGCGCCAAGCGCGCGGCCTTGCCGGTTCATCATCCCTGCGAAGGTAGGGATCCATCGGGATCTTGAAGATCCCCGGATCCAGATCTCCACAAGGAAAAGCAACAAGGCAGCACCCGCGAGGGTGTTGCCGAACATTTGAGGGCAATCGCGAAGGAACCCGTTCCCGCGCGATAGCCGTCAAAGACCGCAGGCGTGATCAGCGCGCATCGACGACGGGCACGGAAGCTCGTGTTGGCAGGGAATCGCCGTCGATGCAAGCGAGGTCACTTAATCCGGACCCGCAAGGGAACGCGCCTGCGCAGATGGTGCCGCCTTCTGGAAATTTCCTGGTACAGATTCATGCCAGTCAGAAAGGCCACCACCGGGGTTCGCGCCCCCGGCGTCCAGGAAGGATGCCGTCCAGGACCGCAAGCGGCAGGAGTCGCGAGCGGAATCAACAAGTGAGGAGTGTATGGCTCTCAATCTGTCCCAGAAGCAAGAAGTAGTCGCCGAACTGGCAGACGTCGCCGCCAAGGCGCACTCCCTGGTCGCCGCCGAATACGCAGGCATCACGGTCACCCAGATGACCGCGATGCGCAAGAAGGCGCGTGAGACCGGCGTGTTCCTGAAAGTTGTCAAGAACACCCTGGCTTCCCGTGCCGTCGAAGGTACCGAATACGAGTGCGTCAAGGACAAGCTCGTCGGTCCGCTGCTGTATGCGTTTTCGACGGAAGAACCCGGCGCTGCCGGGCGTCTGATCAAGGAATTCGCCAAGGGCAACGACAAGCTGCAGGCCAAGGTGGTCGCGTTGGGTGGTCAGCTGTATCCGGCCAGCCACGTCGAGGTTCTGGCTTCGCTGCCGACCCGCGATCAGGCCCTGGCCATGCTGGCCCGCGTCCTGGCCGAACCGGCCTCGATGTTCGCCCGTGCCGTCAAGGCCGTGGGCGACAAGCAGGGGGGCGGCGAAGCCGTCGCCGAAGCTGCGGCCGAAGCCTGAGTTCGACGTCTCAACGGTTCACTGAACCCTTTCCCAAGATAAATTTCCAAAGGTAAACACAATGTCCCTTTCCAACGAGCAGATCGTCGACGCCATTGCCGGCAAGACCCTGATGGAAGTGATGGAGCTGGTCAAGGCCATCGAAGAGAAGTTCGGCGTCTCCGCCGCCGCCCCGGTCGTCGCCGCTGCCGGTCCGGCCGCCGCTGCCGCCCCGGTCGAAGAGCAGACCGAGTTCACCGTCACCCTGAAGTCCGCCGGCGAAAAGAAGGTCGAAGTCATCAAGGCCGTCCGCGCCATCACCGGCCTGGGCCTGAAGGAAGCCAAGGACCTCGCCGAGGCCGGTGGCGTCCTGAAGGAAGCCGCTTCGAAGGAAGACGCCGAGAAGATGAAGAAGGATCTCGAGGCCGTCGGCGCCACCGTCGAAGTGAAGTAAGCAACATCCGTCGCCACGCAACATCGGCGGCAAACCGAGGCCGGGGGCGAAAGCCCCTGGCCTTCGGTCGTTTCAACGGGAATAGGGAATAGGGAATAGGGAATCGCCAGAGAGCGGCGCCGGAAGGTCGCTTTTCTGACGATTCTCCATCCCCTATTCCCGATTCCCGCCCAAAAGCGAGTTTGTAGTTGGAAGCAGCAGCAGAAGGCGTGCTGGTGCCGGCAATACCAGCGGCTTCCAACTGAAAATTCTCCCGTTCGAAAGAATGTTCCCCCGGGGTCGCGGACGCGCGGCCCCCGATGCCAAAGGCACTCCCATGACGACATACTCGTTCACCGAGAAGAAGCGCATCCGCAAGGACTTCGGCAAACAGCGTTCGATCCTCGAAGTCCCCTTCCTGCTTGCCATCCAGGTCGACTCCTACCGCGAATTCCTGCAGGAATTCACCGAGCCGTCCAAGCGCGAGGACCGCGGCCTGCACGCCGCCCTCAAGTCGGTGTTCCCGATTTCCAGCTACAGCGGCAACGCCGCGCTGGAATACGTTGGCTACAAGCTTGGCGAACCCGTGTTCGACGAGCGCGAGTGCCGCAACCGTGGCCTGAGCTACGGCGCCCCGCTGCGCGTCACCGTCCGCCTGGTCATCTATGACCGCGAATCGTCGACCAAGGCGATCAAGTACGTGAAGGAGCAGGAGGTCTATCTGGGCGAAATCCCGCTGATGACCGAGAACGGCACCTTCATCGTCAACGGCACCGAGCGCGTCATCGTCTCCCAGCTGCACCGTTCGCCGGGCGTGTTCTTCGATCACGATCGCGGCAAGACCCACAGCTCGGGCAAGCTGTTGTACAGCGCCCGCATCATTCCTTACCGCGGCTCCTGGCTGGACTTCGAGTTCGACCCGAAGGACGCGCTCTTCACCCGTATCGATCGTCGCCGCAAGCTGCCGGTGACCATCCTGCTGCGCGCGCTGGGCTACTCCAACGAGGAGATGCTCAACGAGTTCTTCGACATCAACACCTTCCACATCCTGCCCGAAGGCGTGCAGCTGGAACTGGTGTCCGAGCGCCTGCGCGGTGAAACCCTCAACTTCGATCTGGCCGATGGCGACAAGGTCATCGTCGAAGCCGGCAAGCGCATCACCGCGCGCCACGTGAAGCAGCTGGAGCAGTCCGGCATCTCCGCGCTGGCGGTGCCCGACGAGTACCTGGTCGGCCGCATCCTGTCGCACGACGTGATCGACGGCAACACCGGCGAACTGCTGGCCAACGCCAACGACGAAATCACCGAAGAGCAGCTGGTCAAGTTCCGCAAGGCCGGCGTCGACGCGGTCGGCACCCTGTGGGTGAACGATCTGGACCGTGGTCCGTACCTGTCCAACACCCTGCGCATCGATCCGAGCCGCACCCAGCTGGAAGCGCTGGTCGAGATCTACCGCATGATGCGTCCGGGCGAGCCGCCGACCAAGGATGCCGCGCAGAACCTGTTCCACAACCTGTTCTTCACCTTCGAGCGCTACGACCTGTCCAATGTCGGCCGCATGAAGTTCAACCGCCGCGTGGGCCGCAAGGAAGTCACCGGCGAAGCCGTGCTGTATGACAAGAAGTACTTCGGTTCGCGTACCGATGAAGAGGCCAAGCGCCTGGTCGCCGAACTGGGCGAGACCTCGGACATCCTGGATGTCATCAAGGTCCTGACCGAGATCCGCAACGGCCGCGGTACCGTCGACGACATCGATCACCTGGGCAACCGTCGCGTGCGTTCGGTCGGCGAGATGGCCGAGAACGTGTTCCGCGTGGGCCTGGTCCGCGTCGAGCGCGCGGTCAAGGAGCGCCTGTCGATGGCCGAGTCCGAAGGCCTGACCCCGCAGGAGCTGATCAATGCCAAGCCGGTGGCCGCCGCGATCAAGGAGTTCTTCGGCTCCTCGCAGCTGTCCCAGTTCATGGATCAGAACAACCCGCTGTCGGAAGTCACCCACAAGCGCCGCGTCTCGGCGCTGGGTCCGGGTGGCCTGACCCGCGAGCGCGCCGGCTTCGAAGTGCGCGACGTGCATCCGACCCATTACGGCCGCGTCTGCACCATCGAGACGCCGGAAGGCCCGAACATCGGCCTGATCAACTCGCTGGCCGTGTACGCCCGCACCAACAACTACGGCTTCCTGGAAACCCCGTACCGCAAGGTCGTGGACGGCACCATCACCGACGAGATCGAATACCTGTCGGCGATCGAGGAGAACGAGTACGTCATCGCCCAGGCCAATGCGCTGCATGACCCCAAGGGCCACCTGACCGAACAGTTCGTGCCGTGCCGCTACCAGGGCGAATCGCTGCTGAAGCCGCCGAGCGAAGTGGACTACATGGACGTCTCGCCGATGCAGACCGTGTCGGTCGCGGCGGCGCTGGTGCCGTTCCTGGAGCACGATGACGCCAACCGTGCGCTGATGGGCGCCAACATGCAGCGCCAGGCCGTGCCGACGCTGCGCGCGCAGAAGCCGCTGGTGGGTACGGGCATCGAACGTGCCGTGGCGCGTGACTCGGGCGTGACCGTGAACGCGCGTCGCGGTGGCGTGGTCGAGCAGATCGACGCCGCCCGCATCGTGGTCAAGGTCAACGAGAGCGAGATCTCCGGCGAGCACGATGCCGGCGTCGACATCTACACGCTGATCAAGTACACCCGCTCCAACCAGAACACCTGCATCAACCAGCGTCCGCTGGTGAACGTGGGCGACACGGTGGCGCGCGGCGACGTGCTGGCCGACGGTCCCTCGACCGACATCGGCGAGCTGGCCCTGGGCCAGAACATGCTGATCGCGTTCATGCCGTGGAACGGCTACAACTTCGAAGACTCCATCCTGCTCTCCGAGCGCGTGGTGGAAGAGGATCGCTACACCACGATCCACATCGAAGAGCTGACCTGCGTCGCGCGTGACACCAAGCTGGGTCCGGAGGAAATCTCCGCCGACATCCCGAACGTTTCCGAGCAGGCGCTGAACCGCCTGGACGAGAGCGGCGTGGTGTACATCGGCGCCGAAGTGCGCGCCGGCGACATCATGGTCGGCAAGGTCACGCCGAAGGGCGAGAGCCAGCTGACTCCGGAAGAGAAGCTGCTGCGCGCCATCTTCGGCGAGAAGGCCTCCGACGTTAAGGACAGCTCGCTGCGCGTGCCGCCGGGCATGGACGGCACCGTCATCGACGTGCAGGTCTTCACCCGCGACGGCATCGAGAAGGACAAGCGTGCGCGCCAGATCGAGGAAAACGAGATCAAGCGCGTCAAGAAGGACTTCGACGATCAGTTCCGCATCCTGGAAAGTGCCATCTACGCCCGCTTGCGCTCGCAGCTGGTCGGCAAGGTCGCCAACGGTGGTCCGGGCCTGAAGAAGGGCGACACCATCAATGATGCCTACCTGGATGGCCTGAAGAAGGCCGACTGGTTCGCCATCCGCATGAAGGACGACGACGCCTCCGACGCCATCGAACGCGCCCAGAAGCAGATCCAGGTGCACGAGAAGGAGTTCGAGCGCCGCTTCGCCGACAAGCGCGGCAAGATCACCGCCGGCGACGATCTCGCCCCGGGCGTGCTGAAGATGGTCAAGGTCTACCTAGCCGTGAAGCGCCGCATCCAGCCGGGTGACAAGATGGCCGGCCGCCACGGCAACAAGGGCGTGGTGTCCACCATCGTGCCGGTCGAGGACATGCCGTACATGGCCACCGGCGAGACCGTGGACATCGTGCTGAATCCGCTGGGCGTGCCGTCGCGTATGAACATCGGCCAGGTGCTGGAAGTCCACCTGGGCTGGGCCGCCAAGGGACTGGGTCGGAAGATCCAGGCCATGCTGGAAGCCCAGGCCAAGGTCGCGGATCTGCGCAAGTTCCTGGACCAGATCTACAACCACGAGAAGAAGCTGGGCGAGGACCGCGTGGACCTGTCGCAGTTCAGCGACGAGGAACTGATCAACCTGGCCCGCAACCTGACCGACGGCGTGCCGATGGCGACGCCGGTGTTCGACGGTGCGGCGGAAGCGGAAATCAAGCACATGCTGGAGCTGGCTGATCTGCCGATCAGCGGCCAGACCCAGCTGTATGACGGCCGCACCGGCGAGGCGTTCGATCGCCACACCACGGTCGGCTACATGCACATGCTGAAGCTGAACCACCTGGTGGACGACAAGATGCACGCTCGCTCGACCGGTCCGTACTCGCTGGTCACCCAGCAGCCGCTGGGCGGCAAGGCGCAGTTCGGCGGCCAGCGTTTCGGCGAAATGGAAGTCTGGGCGCTGGAAGCCTACGGCGCGGCGCACACCCTGCAGGAAATGCTGACGGTCAAGTCGGATGACGTGCAGGGCCGCAACCAGATGTACAAGAACATTGTCGACGGCGAACACGAGATGGTCGCGGGCATGCCGGAATCCTTCAACGTGCTGGTGAAGGAAATCCGCTCCCTGGCCATCAACATGGAACTGGAAGACAACTGAGGTTCGGGATAGGTGATGCGGGATTCGGGACCGGCAAGCGATTGCCTCCCGAATCTCCCGGATCCCCGCTCTGACGAATCCCCAATCTCGAATTCCGAATCCCGGAGAAAACCATGAAAGATTTGCTCAACCTCTTCAACCAGCAGCGCCAGACGCTGGATTTCGACGCGATCAAGATCGCGCTGGCTTCGCCGGACCTGATCCGTTCCTGGTCCTACGGTGAAGTGAAGAAGCCGGAAACGATCAATTACCGTACCTTCAAGCCGGAGCGCGACGGCCTGTTCTGCGCCGCCATCTTCGGCCCGATCAAGGACTACGAGTGCCTGTGCGGCAAGTACAAGCGCATGAAGCACCGCGGCGTGGTCTGCGAGAAGTGCGGTACCGAAGTCACCCTGGCCAAGGTGCGCCGCGAGCGCATGGGCCACATCGACCTGGCCTCGCCGGTCGCACACATCTGGTTCCTCAAGTCGCTGCCCTCGCGCATCGGCCTGATGCTGGACATGACCCTGCGCGACATCGAACGCGTGCTGTACTTCGAAGCCTACGTGGTCACCGAACCCGGCCTGACAACCCTGGAGCGCCGCCAGCTGCTCACCGAAGAGCAGTACATGCAGGCGCGCCAGGAGCACGGCGACGACTTCGACGCAGCCATGGGCGCCGAGGCCGTCTATGACCTGCTGCGCACCATCGACCTGCAGGCCGAGATGGTCAACCTGCGCGAGGAAATCGCCAGCACCAACTCCGAGACCAAGCTCAAGCGCCTGACCAAGCGCATCAAGCTGATCGAGGCGTTCCTGGAGTCGGGCAACCGTCCGGAATGGATGGTCATGACCGTGCTGCCGGTGCTGCCGCCGGATCTGCGTCCGCTGGTGCCGCTGGACGGCGGCCGCTTCGCGACCTCCGATCTGAACGATCTGTACCGCCGCGTCATCAACCGCAACAACCGCCTGCGCCGCCTGCTGGAGCTGAACGCTCCGGACATCATCGTGCGCAACGAAAAGCGCATGCTGCAGGAATCGGTCGACGCGCTGATGGACAACGGCCGCCGCGGCCGCGCCATCACCGGCACCAACAAGCGCCCGCTCAAGTCGCTGGCCGACATGATCAAGGGCAAGCAGGGCCGCTTCCGCCAGAACCTGCTCGGCAAGCGCGTCGACTATTCCGGCCGTTCGGTCATCGTGGTCGGCCCGTACCTCAAGCTGCACCAGTGCGGCCTGCCGAAGAAGATGGCGCTGGAACTGTTCAAGCCGTTCGTGTTCGCCAAGCTGCAGCGCCGTGGCCTGGCCACCACCATCAAGGCCGCCAAGAAGCTGGTCGAGCGCGAAGAAGCCGAAGTCTGGGACATCCTGGAAGAGGTCATCCGCGAACACCCGGTGCTGCTGAACCGTGCGCCGACCCTGCACCGCCTGGGCATCCAGGCGTTCGAGCCGGTGCTGATCGAAGGCAAGGCGATCCAGCTGCATCCGCTGGTCTGCACCGCGTTCAACGCCGACTTCGACGGTGACCAGATGGCCGTGCACGTCCCGCTGTCGCTGGAAGCGCAGCTGGAAGCCCGCGCGCTGATGATGTCGACCAACAACATCCTCTCGCCCGCCAACGGCGAGCCGATCATCGTGCCGTCGCAGGACGTCGTGCTCGGCCTGTACTACATGACCCGCGCCCTGGAGAACAAGAAGGGCGAGGGCATGGCGTTCGCCAACATCTCCGAGGTCAAGCGCGCCTACGACAACCGCGTGGTCGAGCTGCATGCCAAGGTCAAGGTCCGCATCACCGAGGTGGTGACCGACGAGGACGGCAGCAAGCAGCGCAAGTCGTCGATCGTGGACACCACGATCGGCCGCGCGCTGCTGGCCGACATCCTGCCGGAAGGCCTGCCGTTCGCGCTGGCCAACACCGAGTTGAACAAGAAGGCCATCAGCCGCCTGATCAACTCCAGCTACCGCATGCTGGGCCTGAAGGACACGGTCGTGTTCGCCGACAAGCTGATGTACACCGGTTTCGCCTACGCGACCCGCGCCGGCGTCTCCATCGGCATCGACGACATGCTGATCCCGGCCGAGAAGAAGGGCATCCTGGGCGAAGCCGAGCAGGAAGTGCTGGAAATCCAGGAGCAGTACCAGTCGGGCCTGGTCACCGCGGGCGAGCGCTACAACAAGGTGGTCGACATCTGGTCGCGCACCAACGAGCGCATCGCCAAGGCGATGATGGACACCATCGGTACCGACAAGGTGCAGAACGCCAAGGGCGAGACCATCAACGAGAAGTCGATGAACTCGCTGTACATCATGGCCGACTCCGGCGCGCGTGGTAGCCAGGCGCAGATCCGCCAGCTGGCCGGCATGCGTGGCCTGATGGCGCGTCCGGACGGCTCGATCATCGAGACGCCCATCAAGGCGAACTTCCGCGAAGGCCTGAACGTGCAGGAGTACTTCAACTCCACCCACGGCGCCCGCAAGGGTCTGGCCGATACCGCGCTGAAGACGGCGAACTCGGGTTACCTGACCCGCCGTCTGGTCGACGTGGCGCAGGACGTGGTGATCACCGAAGTGGACTGCGGCACCAGCGAAGGCCTGACCATGACGCCGATCGTGGAAGGCGGCGACGTGGTCGAGCCGCTGCGCGATCGCGTGCTGGGTCGCGTCGTGGCCGAGGACGTGTTCCTGCCGGGCAACGACGAGGATCCGATCGTCACCCGCAACACCCTGCTGGACGAAGCCTGGGTGCAGAAGCTGGAAGACGCCAGCGTGCAATCCATCAAGGTGCGTTCGACCATCACCTGCGAATCGCAGTTCGGCGTGTGCGCGCACTGCTACGGACGTGACCTGGCCCGCGGCCACATCGTCAACATCGGCGAAGCGGTCGGCGTCATCGCCGCCCAGTCGATCGGCGAGCCCGGCACCCAGCTGACCATGCGTACGTTCCACATCGGTGGTGCGGCCTCGCGTGCGGCGGCGGTGGACAACATCACGGTCAAGACGACCGGCTCGATCAAGTTCAACAACCTGAAGTACGTCGAGCACGCCAACGGCAGCCTGGTCGCGGTGTCGCGTTCCGGCGAACTGTCGGTGCTGGACGGTCATGGCCGCGAGCGCGAGCGTTACAAGCTGCCCTACGGCGCCACCATCAACGTCAAGGATGCCGACCAGATCACCGCCGGCCAGGCCGTGGCGAACTGGGATCCGCACAACCACCCGATCGTCTCGGAAGTCGCCGGTTTCGTGCGCTTCGTGGACTTCGTCGACGGCGTCACCGTCATCGAGAAGACCGACGAACTGACCGGCCTGGCTTCGCGCGAGATCACCGATCCGAAGCGTCGCGGTTCCCAGGGCAAGGACCTGCGCCCGATCGTCCGCATCGTGGACAAGGACGGCAAGGATCTGAACATCCCGGGTACCGATCTGCCGGCGCAGTACCTGCTGCCGCCGCGCTCGATCGTCAACCTGCAGGATGGCGCCCCGGTGGGCGTGGGCGACGTGGTCGCCAAGATCCCGCAGGAAGCCTCGAAGACCCGCGACATCACCGGTGGTCTGCCGCGCGTGGCCGACCTGTTCGAAGCGCGCAAGCCGAAGGATCCCGCGATCCTGGCCGAGCGCTCGGGCGTGGTCAGCTTCGGCAAGGACACCAAGGGCAAGCAGCGCCTGATCATCAAGGACACCGATGGATCGGAGCACGAGGAGCTGATTCCGAAGTTCCGCCAGATCATCGTGTTCGAAGGCGAGCACGTGACCAAGGGCGAAACCGTCGTGGACGGCGAGCCGAGTCCGCAGGACATCCTGCGCCTGCTGGGCGTGGAACCGCTGGCGGCCTATTTGGTCAAGGAAATCCAGGACGTGTACCGACTGCAGGGCGTGAAGATCAACGACAAGCACATCGAGGTGATCACCCGCCAGATGCTGCGCAAGGTCGAGATCACCGACACCGGCAACAGCAAGTTCCTGTCCGGCGAGCAGGTCGAGAAGCAGCGCCTGATCGAGGAGAACGTCAAGCTGGCCGCCCGCAACGAGCTGCCGGCAAAGTACGACCCGGTCCTGCTGGGCATCACCAAGGCCTCGCTGGCGACCGAGTCGTTCATCTCGGCGGCCTCGTTCCAGGAGACCACCCGCGTGCTGACCGAGGCGGCCGTCCGCGGCACCCGAGACAGCCTGCGCGGCCTGAAGGAAAACGTGATCGTCGGCCGTCTGATCCCGGCCGGTACCGGTCTGGCTTACCACAACCAGCGTCGCCGCAACGCCTCCGGCCTGACCGAGGCGGAAGTGAACGCGCTGGCGGGCAGTCCGGCCGCCGAAGTCTCCACCCCGGCCGCCTCGGCCGAGGAAGCCGGCGAGGAGTCCAGCGCCAGCTAAAAACGGCAAGATGGCGGCCTTCGGGCCGCCCCAGACCACGAAATGAGGGGCAGGGAGCCCCTCGTTTTCGGCCCAGGAAGGGCGGGATCGCAAACCTGTAGAGGCCCCTGGCATACACCGCATTGACGGTGTCGCCGGGTGCCAGCTATACTTTTCCGTCTCGGTGGGCCGGTTCGCGGCCTGCCGTCGTTTTCACGCAACAAGGCTCCGGCCTTCACCCAAAGAATCCAAACATGGCAACCATCAACCAGCTGGTCCGCAAGCCGCGGCAGGCAACCACTTACAAGAGCGCCTCGCCGGCGCTGGACAAGTGCCCGCAGCGTCGCGGCGTGTGCACGCGCGTCTACACCACCACCCCGAAGAAGCCGAACTCGGCGCTTCGCAAGGTGGCCAAGGTGCGCCTGACCAACCAGGAAGAAGTCATCAGCTACATCGGTGGCGAAGGTCACAACCTGCAGGAGCACTCCGTCGTGCTTGTGCGTGGCGGTCGTGTGAAGGACCTGCCGGGCGTGCGTTACCACACCGTCCGCGGTTCGCTCGACGCCTCCGGCGTCGCCAAGCGTCGCCAGGGCCGTTCCAAGTACGGCGCCAAGCGCCCGAAGGCTTAAGGTTAAGGAAGAAGAATTATGTCGCGTAAAGGCTCAGCTCCCCAGCGTGAAGTCCTGCCGGATCCCAAGCATGGCAGCCAGACGATCGCCCGCTTCATCAACATGGTCATGCTCAGCGGCAAGAAGTCCGTCGCCGAGAAGATCGTCTATGGCGCCATGGACGTCATCGGCGAAAAGAACCCGAATGCCCTGGAACTCGTCGAGAAGGCGCTGGACAACGTGTCCCCGACCGTCGAGGTGAAGTCCCGCCGCGTCGGCGGTGCCACTTATCAGGTGCCGGTCGAAGTGCGTTCCAGCCGCCGCCTGGCGCTGGCGATGCGCTGGCTGATCGAATCCGCCCGCAAGCGTGGCGAGAACTCGATGCCGCGCAAGCTGGCCGCCGAGCTGCTGGACGCCTCGGAAAACCGTGGTGGCGCCATCAAGAAGCGCGAAGAAACCCACCGCATGGCGGAAGCGAACAAGGCGTTCGCCCACTACCGCTGGTAACAAGCCGGGCCCCCTTGCAACCGGGGGCCATCGGCACCATCTAGGTGCCCCAAGCGGCCTGTCCGCAGAATACCGAAGGCCGCCGCAAGGCGGCATTCGGCCATATAGAAGATCGCCCTCCACGGAGGACCGGATTCCCGTCGGTTCTCCCATCAGAAAAGAGAGACTGTCGTGGCTCGCACCACTCCCATCGAGCGTTACCGCAACTTCGGCATCATGGCGCACATCGACGCCGGCAAGACCACCACGTCCGAGCGCATCCTGTTCTACACCGGCAAGAGCCACAAGATCGGTGAAGTGCACGAAGGCGCCGCCACGATGGACTGGATGGAGCAGGAGCAGGAACGCGGCATCACCATCACCTCCGCCGCCACCACGGCGTTCTGGAAGGGCATGGATGGTTCGTTGCAGGAACACCGCTTCAACATCATCGACACCCCCGGGCACGTCGACTTCACCATCGAAGTCGAGCGTTCGCTGCGCGTGCTCGACGGCGCGGTGTTCGTGCTGTGCTCGGTCGGTGGCGTGCAGCCGCAGTCCGAGACCGTGTGGCGCCAGGCCAACAAGTACGCCGTGCCGCGCATGGCGTTCGTCAACAAGATGGACCGCACCGGTGCCAACTTCGACAAGGTCGTGGGCCAGCTGAAGTCGCGCCTGGGCGCCTACGCCGTGCCGATGCAGGTGCCGATCGGTGCCGAAGACGGTTTCGAGGGCGTGGTCGACCTGCTCAAGATGAAGGCCATCCACTGGGATGTCGCTTCGCAGGGCACCAAGTTCGAGTACCGCGACATCCCGGCCGAGCTGCAGGAAAAGGCCGAGGCGGCGCGTGCGTTCATGATCGAAGCCGCGGCTGAAGCCTCGGAAGCGCTGATGGACAAGTACCTCAACGACGGTGAGCTGTCCGAGGCCGACATCATCGCAGGTCTGCGCGAGCGCACCCTGAAGGTGGAAATCGTGCCGGTGTTCTGCGGCTCGGCGTTCAAGAACAAGGGCGTGCAGGCGATGCTGGACGGCGTGGTCAACCTGCTGCCGTCGCCGGCGGATCGTCCGCCGGTGCAGGGCATCGACGAGAACGAGAAGGAAGACAGCCGCAAGGCGTCCGACACCGAGCCGTTCTCGGCGCTGGCGTTCAAGATCATGACCGACCCGTTCGTCGGTTCGCTGACCTTCTTCCGCGTCTACTCGGGCGTGCTGAATTCGGGTGACCAGGTGTACAACCCGGTCAAGTCGAAGAAGGAGCGCGTGGGCCGCATCCTGCAGATGCACTCCAACCAGCGCGACGAGATCAAGGAAGTGCGCGCGGGCGACATCGCCGCGGCGGTGGGCCTGAAGGACGTCACCACCGGCGATACCCTGTGCGCGCAGGATCACATCATCACCCTGGAGCGCATGGTGTTCCCGGAGCCGGTCATCTCGATGGCCGTCGAACCGAAGACCAAGTCGGATCAGGAAAAGATGGGTATCGCCCTGGGCCGTCTGGCGCAGGAAGATCCTTCGTTCCGCGTGCGTACCGACGAAGAATCCGGCCAGACCATCATTTCCGGCATGGGCGAGCTGCACCTGGACATCATCGTCGACCGCATGAAGCGCGAGTTCAACGTTGAAGCCAACGTCGGCAAGCCGCAGGTGGCCTACCGCGAAACCATCCGCAAGAAGGTCAAGCAGGAAGGCAAGTTCGTGCGCCAGTCGGGCGGTCGCGGCCAGTACGGCCACATCGTCATCGAGATGGAGCCGCAGGAACGCGGCATCGGCTTCTCCTACGAGAGCGCGATCGTCGGCGGCGTGGTGCCCAAGGAATACGTGACCGCCGCCGGCAAGGGCATCGAGGAAGCGATGAAGAACGGAGTGCTCGCCGGCTTCCCGGTGGTCGACGTCAAGATCGTCGCGGTCGATGGTTCGTTCCACGACGTTGACTCCAACGAAATGGCGTTCAAGGTCGCCGGCTCGATGGCGTTCAAGGAAGCCTTCAGCAAGGCCAGCCCGGTCCTGCTCGAGCCGATGATGAAGGTCGAAATCGTCACTCCGGAGGAATACCTGGGTGACGTGATGGGCGACGTGAGCCGTCGTCGCGGCATCCTGCAGGGTCAGGACGACAGTCCGTCCGGCAAGGTGATCAACGCGATGGTGCCGCTGGGCGAAATGTTCGGCTACGCCACCACGCTGCGCTCGATGTCGCAAGGTCGCGCCACCTTCACGATGGAGTTCGACCATTACGCCGAAGCGCCGGCCAACATCGCCGACGCGGTCGTCAAGAAGAACTGAGGCTAGGCATAGGAACCGGGGCGCGCTGGCGCGTCCCGGCTTCCATCCCAATCCCCAATCACGAATCAATTAAAGGTAGAAGAACATGGCAAAGGGTAAATTCGAACGCACCAAGCCGCACGTGAACGTGGGCACCATTGGTCACGTTGACCACGGCAAGACGACGCTGACGGCGGCGCTGACGAAGGTGGGTGCCGAGCGCTTTGGCGGCGAGTTCAAGGCGTACGACGCGATTGACGCGGCGCCGGAAGAGAAGGCCCGCGGCATCACGATTTCGACGGCGCACGTGGAATACGAAAGCCCGACGCGTCACTACGCGCACGTGGACTGCCCGGGCCACGCGGACTACGTGAAGAACATGATTACCGGTGCGGCGCAGATGGACGGCGCGATTCTGGTGTGCTCGGCCGCTGACGGCCCGATGCCGCAGACGCGCGAGCACATCCTGCTGTCTCGCCAGGTGGGCGTGCCGTACATCGTGGTGTTCCTGAACAAGGCCGACATGGTGGACGACGCCGAACTGCTGGAGCTGGTGGAGATGGAAGTCCGCGAGCTGCTGACCAAGTACGAGTTCCCGGGCGACGACACCCCCATCATCCACGGTTCGGCGCGTCTGGCGCTGGAAGGCGACCAGTCGGAGATTGGCGTGCCGGCCATCCTGAAGCTGGTGGAGGCGCTGGACACGTTCATTCCGGAGCCGCAGCGTGACGTGGACAAGCCGTTCCTGATGCCGGTGGAAGACGTGTTCTCGATTTCGGGTCGTGGCACGGTGGTGACCGGTCGCATCGAGCGCGGCATCATCAAGGTGGGCGACGAAATCGAAATCGTCGGTATCCGTCCGACCCAGAAGACCACGGTCACGGGCGTGGAAATGTTCCGCAAGCTGCTGGACCAGGGCCAGGCGGGCGACAACGCGGGTCTGCTGCTGCGCGGCACCAAGCGTGACGACGTGGAGCGTGGGCAGGTGCTGGCCAAGCCGGGTTCCATCACCCCGCACACAGAGTTCGAGGCCGAGGTGTACGTGCTGTCGAAGGACGAGGGTGGCCGTCACACGCCGTTCTTCAAGGGTTACCGTCCGCAGTTCTATTTCCGTACCACGGACATCACCGGTGCGGTGACGCTGCCGGAAGGCACGGAGATGGTGATGCCGGGCGACAACATCAAGATGAACGTGCAGCTCATCAACCCGGTGGCGATGGACGAAGGCCTGCGTTTCGCGATTCGCGAAGGCGGCCGTACCGTCGGCGCCGGCGTCGTGGCCAAGATCATCAAGTAATGAGCTGAACGGGGCGGGCTCGATGAGCCCGCCCCGTTTTGTCGGTTCGTTGCGCCAGCGAAAGCCGGGGGCCATTGAACCGACAATGTCGGGAATACAGGGGAGGGGGCGGAAGTATTGACCCCGGCCTCATCCCGGCGGTGAAAATTCGCCGGATTTGCTGCAAACCAGCAAAAAGACCGTTATAATGCGCGTCCCCCGGACGGCACTGCCATCCCGGGTTCTCGCAATATCCACGCCGCTTCCCCCTGGGAGGAAAGCCGGCGCTACCGCGAAAAGAAGCACAGGGAGTGCTTCGTGTTCGCCAGACAAGGAGAGTCGCATGCCTGCCCGCCCGGTTTCAGGGGCGGACGCCCCGCTATTGACGGGGCCAGTCATGCGTTCTATACTTTTCTGTCTGGGCAGGCCGGTTTACCGGCCTGCCCAGTTTTTCAGGATGAAACCCCAGGCCGCTCAGGCTCGTCGATACCGCGCTTTCCCGGCGGTTGAGGCAAGGGGCTGAACGTCTGGACCCTACCGGGGCAAGGCATCCCAGAAGCCGCGCCCGTCGCTCTTTAACGAAGGAAATTCCGTCATGGCGGACCAAAAGATCCGAATCCGGCTCAAGGCGTACGATCATCGCTTGATCGACCGCTCGGCCAGCGAGATCGTTGAGACGGCCAAGCGGACCGGCGCGCAAGTGCGCGGCCCGATCCCGCTGCCGACCAAGATCGAACGCTACACCGTCCTGGTATCCCCGCACGTCGACAAGGACGCCCGCGACCAGTACGAGACCCGCACGCACAAGCGCGTGCTCGACATCGTCGACCCCAACGACAAGACCGTGGACGCGCTGATGAAGCTCGAACTCGCGGCTGGCGTCGACGTTCAGATCAAGCTGACCTGAGGCCAACGACCATGACCGCGAAGAAGTATTCGTTGGGAATCGTCGGCCGCAAGGCTGGCATGACCCGCGTGTTCACCGAAGATGGCAAGTCCATTCCGGTGACGCTGATTGAAGCCACCCCGAATCGCATCACCCAGATCAAGACCCAGGAAACCGACGGCTACAGCGCCGTGCAGGTGGCCGTGGGCACCCGCCGTGCCTCGCTGGTGACCAAGCCGGTCGCTGGTCACCTGGCCAAGGCCAAGGTCGAAGCCGGCCGTGGCCTGTGGGAACTGCGTGTCGAAGCCGACAAGCTGGGCGACTTCGCCGTCGGCGGCGAAATCAAGGCCGACATTTTCGAAGTGGGCCAGAAGGTCGATGTCCAGGGCGTGACCAAGGGCAAGGGCTTCCAGGGCACCATCAAGCGTTGGAACTTCACCATGGGCGACGCTACCCACGGTAACTCGCTGTCGCATCGCGCGCCGGGTTCGCTGGGTCAGCGCCAGACCCCGGGTCGTGTGTTCCCGGGCAAGAAGATGTCCGGCCACATGGGTGCCGTGACGCAGAGCACGCAGAACCTGGAAGTGGTTCGCGTGGATGCCGAGCGCGGCCTGATTGCCATTCGCGGTGCCGTGCCGGGTGCTGCCGGCGGTGACGTGATCGTGCGTCCGGCGAGCAAGGGTTGAGGAGAACGACAATGGAACTAGCCATTACAGGTAGCGCCAACAAGCTGTCGGTTTCCGACGCCGTGTTCGGTCGTGAATTCAGCGAAGACCTGGTCCACCAGGTGGTCGTTGCCTATCGCAATGCCGGTCGTGCCGGTACCAAGGCGCAGAAGACCCGCGCCGAAGTCAACGGCACCACCAAGAAGTCGAAGAAGCAGAAGGGCGGCGGTGCCCGTCACGGTGCCCTGACCGCGCCGATCTTCGTCGGCGGCGGCGTGACCTTCGCGGCGAAGCCCCGCAGCTTCGACCAGAAGGTCAACCGCAAGATGTACCGCGCGGCCATCTGCGCGATCCTGTCGGAGTTGAACCGCCAGAACCGCCTGAAGGTGGTCGACGCGTTCGACATCGACGCCACCAAGACCAAGACGCTGATCGAAAAGCTGAAGGGTCTGGAAGTCGGTCAGCGCCCGCTGATCGTCACCGAAGAAGCTTCCGAGCATCTGTACCTGTCCGCCCGCAACCTGCCGTATGTGGAAGTGCGTGACGTGCAGGGTCTGGATCCGGTTGCCCTGGTGGGCGCCGACAGCGTTGTCGTCACCGCCGATGCCATCAAGAAGATCGAGGAGTGGCTGGCATGAGCAACGAGAAAATCTTCAGCGTGCTGCGTGCTCCGCGTGTCTCCGAGAAGACTGCGCGCCTGCAGGAAGTTTCCAATCAATACGTCTTTGAAGTTTCGAATGACGCCACCAAGGCCGATGTGAAGGCTGCCGTGGAAAAGTTGTTCGACGTCAAGGTCGAGGCGGTCAATGTGGTCAACGTGAAGGGCAAGAACAAGTCCTTCCGTTTCCGCAACGGCCGTCGCGGCGACTGGCGAAAGGCGTACGTGCGTCTGGCCGAGGGCCAGGCTATCGACGTAACGGCCAAGGCCTGAGGTAGACCCACATGCCATTGATGAAATTTAAGCCAACCTCTGCCGGCCGCCGTTCCGCGGTCCGCGTGGTGACGCCGGACCTGCACAAGGGTGCTCCGCACGCCGCGCTGCTGGAAAAGCAGAGCAAGACCGGTGGCCGCAACCACCACGGTCGCATCACCACCCGTCATATCGGTGGTGGTCACAAGCAGCACTACCGCATCATCGACTTCAAGCGCGACAAGGAAGGCATCCCGGCGCGCGTTGAGCGGATCGAATACGATCCGAACCGCACCGCGCACATCGCGCTGCTGTGCTATGTCGACGGCGAGCGCCGCTACATCATCGCCCCGAAGGGCCTGAAGGCCGGTGACCAGGTCATCGCCGGCAGCGACGCGCCGATCAAGGTCGGCAACACGCTGCCGCTGCGCAACATCCCGGTCGGCACCACCGTGCACGGCATCGAACTGAAGCCGGGCAAGGGCGCCCAGATCGCCCGCGCCGCTGGCGCCGCCGTGCAGTTGGTCGCCCGCGAGCAGGGCTTCGCCACGCTGCGTCTCCGCTCCGGCGAAATGCGCAAGGTGCAGGTCGAATGCCGTGCCACCGTCGGTGAAGTCGGCAATGACGAGCACAGCCTGGAAAAGCTGGGCAAGGCCGGTGCCAAGCGCTGGCGCGGCATCAAGCCGACTGTCCGCGGTGCGGCCATGAACCCGGTTGACCACCCGCACGGTGGTGGTGAGGCCAAGGCCGGCCAGGGCAACCCGCACCCGGTCACCCCGTGGGGCGTGCCGACCAAGGGTTACAAGACGCGCAAGAACAAGCGCACTCAGCAATTCATCGTCCGCGATCGTAGGGGCTAATCGACCATGGCACGTTCACTCAAGAAGGGCCCGTTCGTCGATCACCACCTCGTCAAGAAGGTGGAGGCCGCCGGCGGCAGCAAGAAGCCGATCAAGACCTGGTCGCGCCGCTCGATGATCCTGCCGGAAATGGTGGGCTTCACGATCGCAATCCACAACGGCAAGAATCACGTTCCGGTGCTCGTCAACGAGAACATGGTCGGCCACAAGCTCGGCGAATTTGCCGTCACCCGTACCTTCAAGGGCCACGGTGGCGACAAGAAAGCCGGCGGTAAGAAGTAAGGAGAGATGACCATGGAAGCGAAAGCCATCCTGCGCACCGCGCGCATCTCCCCCCAGAAGGCCCGCCTGGTCGCTGACCAGGTGCGTGGACTGTCGGCCGAACGCGCCGTCAACCTGCTGAAGTTCTCGGACAAGAAGGCCGCCCACCTGATCAAGAAAGTGGTCGAGTCGGCGATTGCCAATGCCGAGAACAACCAGGGCGCCGACGTCGACGAACTGAAGGTCAAGACCATCATGGTTGACGAAGGTCCGGTGCTGAAGCGTTTCATGGCCCGCGCCAAGGGCCGTGGTACCCGCATTCTGAAGCGCACCAGCCACATCACCGTGGTCGTGGGCGAGGGCAAATAAGTATGGGTCACAAAGTTCATCCGACCGGAATCCGCCTGGGCATCGCCAAGGACTGGAATTCCAAGTGGTTCGCCAACAAGCGCGACTACGCCGACTACCTGGCCGCCGACCTCAAGGTGCGCGAAATGCTGCGCAAGAAGCTGGCGCAGGCGGGTATCTCCAAGATCCTGATCGAGCGTCCGGCCAAGACCGCCCGCGTGACCATCCACACCGCCCGCCCGGGCGTGGTGATCGGCAAGCGCGGTGAGGACATCGAGAAGCTGCGCAAGGAAGTCAGTGATCTGATGGGCGTCCCGGCGCACATCAACGTCACCGAAGTCCGCAAGCCGGAACTGGACGCGCAACTGGTGGCCGAGTCGATCGCCCAGCAGCTGGAGCGCCGCATCATGTTCCGCCGCGCCATGAAGCGCGCGGTCGGCAACGCGATGCGCCTGGGCGCCCTGGGCATCAAGGTCAACGTCGCTGGCCGCTTGAACGGCGCCGAAATCGCCCGTTCGGAGTGGTACCGCGAAGGCCGCGTGCCGCTGCACACCCTGCGCGCGGACATCGACTACGGCTTCGCTGAAGCCAAGACCACCTACGGCATCATCGGCATCAAGGTGTGGGTCTACAAGGGCGAAATCTTCGATTTCAGCCAGGTGGGCCAGGAGAAGCAGGACGACACGCCGCGCACCGAACGCAACGAGCGCAGCGACCGTCCGCGTGGACCGCGCCGTGATCGCGAGGCGAGGGAATAATCATGTTGCAACCCAAGCGAACCAAATACCGCAAGATGCACAAGGGCCGTAACGAAGGCCTGAGTTGGAACGGTAACCTCGTCAGCTTTGGCGAGTACGGCCTGAAGGCCACGGCGCACGGCCAGCTGACCGCGCGCCAGATCGAGGCCGCCCGCCGTTCCATCAGCCGTTACGTCAAGCGTGGCGGCAAGATGTGGATCCGCGTGTTCCCCGATAAGCCGATCACCAAGAAGCCGATCGAAGTCCGAATGGGCTCCGGCAAGGGCAACGTGGAGTACTGGGTCGCCCAGATCCAGCCCGGCCGCATGATCTATGAAATCGAAGGCGTCAGCGAGGATATCGCGCGCGAGGCGTTCCGCCTGGCCGCGGCCAAGCTGTCCGTCACCACCCAATTCGTGACCCGGACGGTGCGCTAATGGAACTCAAGCAACTCCGCGAGAAGTCGGCTGACGAACTGAAGGCCCACCTGACCGACCTGCGCAAGGAGCAGTTCTCCCTGCGCATGCAGAAGGTCACTGGCCAGCTGCCGAAGACCCATGAAACCCGCCGGGTACGCCGCGAGATTGCTCGTGTCAAGACCCTGCTTGGCGGCAAGAAGTAAGGAGCGCCCGAGATGAGCGATAACAAAGACAAAGCGCAACGCACCATCGAAGGCCGCGTCGTCAGCAACAAGATGGACAAGACCGTCACCGTGCTGGTGGAGCGTCAGGTCAAGCATGCCCTGTACGGCAAGTACATTCGTCGTTCCACCAAGCTGCACGCGCATGACGCGGACAACAGCTGCAAGGAAGGCGACGTGGTGCGCGTGACCGAAATCGCCCCGATGTCCAAGACCAAGAACTGGCGCGTGGTGGAAATCGTCACCCGCGCGGCTGAATAAGAGGAGATCTGAATCATGATCCAGATGCAGAGCTACCTTGACGCGGCCGACAACTCCGGCGCCAAGGAACTGATGTGCATCAAGGTGCTGGGCGGCTCCAAGCGCCGTTACGCCGGCATCGGCGACATCATCAAGGTGACCGTCAAGGACGCCATCCCGCGTGGCAAGGTGAAGAAGGGCGAAGTCTACGATGCCGTGGTCGTGCGTACCCGCAAGGGCGTCCGTCGCCCCGACGGTTCGCTGATCCGCTTCGATGGCAACGCCGCCGTGCTGCTCAACAACAAGCAGGAGCCGATCGGCACCCGCATCTTCGGGCCAGTTACCCGCGAGCTGCGTTCCGAGAAGTTCATGAAGATCGTTTCGCTCGCGCCTGAAGTGCTCTGAGCGGAGGACATAGAAATGGCAAACCGTATCAAGAAGGGCGACCAGGTGGTCGTCACCGCCGGCAAGGACAAGGGCAAGAAGGGCGACGTGGTGCGCGTGGACGGTGACCGTGTGGTCGTCTCCAACGTGAATGTCGTCAAGCGCCACACCAAGCCGAATCCGCAGGCGGGCATCGCCGGCGGCGTGGTCGAGCGTGAATCCTCGATCCACATTTCGAACGTTGCTCTGTTCAACCCGGCTACCGGCAAGGGCGAGCGTATCGGTTTCAAGGTCCTGGAGGATGGACGCAAACTGCGTGTGTTCCGCTCCAGTGGTGAGGCGCTCGACGCCTGAGGAATGAGGTCATGACCACCCGTCTCGAAAAAATCTACAAGGAAGAAGTGGCGCCGGCTCTGATGAAGAAGTTCGGCTACACCAATCCGATGGAAGTCCCGAAAATCACCAAGATCACCATCAATATGGGTGTGGGTGAAGCGGCTACCAACAAGAAGATCCTGGAAAATGCCGTGGCCGACCTGGCCAAGATCAGCGGCCAGAAGCCGATCACGACCAAGTCCCGCATCTCGGTGGCTTCGTTCAAGATCCGCGATGGCTGGCCGATCGGCTGCAAGGTGACCCTGCGTCGCGCCAAGATGTACGAATTCCTGGATCGCCTGATCAACATCTCGCTGCCGCGAGTGCGTGACTTCCGTGGCGTGTCGGGCCGTTCGTTCGATGGCCGCGGCAACTACAACATGGGCGTGAAGGAACAGATCATCTTCCCGGAAATCGACTTCGACCAGGTCGACGCGCTCCGCGGCATGGATATCGCCATCACCACCACCGCCAAGAGCGACGCCGAAGCCAAGGCGCTGCTGGAAGCGTTCAAGTTCCCGTTCCGTAACTGAGTCGCAGGAAAACCACACATGGCAAAGACCTCAATGGTGAACCGCGATATCAAGCGGGCCAAGCTGGCGAAGAAGTACGCCGCCAAGCGCGAAGCACTGAAGAAGATCATCTCGGGCGTCAACGCGTCCTTCGAAGAGAAGATGGAAGCGGTGACCAAGCTGCAGAAGCTGCCGCGCGATTCCTCGCCGTGCCGCGAGCGCAACCGTTGCGAACTTTCGGGTCGTTCGCGCGGCGTGTACCGCAAGTTCGGCCTGGGCCGCAACAAGCTGCGCGAAGCGACCATGCGCGGCGACGTGCCTGGCCTGCGCAAGGCCAGCTGGTAAGAAATACGGCCTCCCGGGCCCGTCCCGGGAAGGTCAGAATCCAGGTCCGGCACACGCCGGACTTGTTGCTGTACAATTACCGGTTCCCGCGGCTCGCCGTGGAACCCGGTCCCGTCGGGACCGCCACCTGGGGCTCCCAGGCAAAACCCAAGATTTTCGCGAAAGCGGATATCGGTGCTACTCAAAAGGCAACCACTTATGAGCATGACTGATCCCATCGCCGACATGCTGGTCCGCATCAAGAATGCGGCCGCCGTCGGCAAGCAGACGGTGAAAATGCCGTCCTCCAAGATCAAGGCCTCGATCGCCAACGTCCTGAAGTCGGAAGGCTACATCGCCGACGCGCGCGTGACCAAGACCGAGAACAACAAGGCCGAGCTGGAAATCGTCCTGAAGTACTTCGAAGGCAAGCCGGTCATCGAGAAGCTGTCGCGCGTGTCCCGCTCGGGCCTGCGCCAGTACCGTGGCAAGACGGAGCTGCCGAAGGTTCTCGGCGGTCTGGGCGTCGCCATCATTTCCACCTCCAAGGGCATCATGACCGATGCGCAGGCGCGCCAGCAGGGCGTCGGCGGTGAAGTCCTGTGCTTTGTGGCCTAACGGAGTAAACCAATGTCCCGTGTAGCCAAAAAGCCGATTGCCCTGCCCAAGGGCGTTGAAATCACTTCCCAGGCCGATGCGCTGAGCGTCAAGGGTCCGAAGGGCACCCTGTCGATCACCAAGCCGGCCGGCGTCCAGATCTCGATCGAGAACGGCGTCGCCAGCCTGTCTCCGGAGTCGCTGGAGCATGACGCGATCACCGGCACCATCCGCGCCATCCTCGCCAACATGGTGAAGGGTGTGTCCGAAGGTTTCGAGCGCAAGCTGGAGCTGGTGGGCGTGGGTTACCGCGCCGCGATGCAGGGCAAGGATCTGAGCCTGTCGCTCGGTTTCTCGCATCCGGTCGTGTTCGCGGCGCCGGAAGGCATCACCCTCGCCACCCCGACCCAGACCGAAATCCTGGTGCAGGGTGCGGACAAGCAGCGCGTGGGCGAAGTCGCCGCCAAGATCCGCGGTTTCCGTCCGCCGGAGCCCTACAAGGGCAAGGGCGTGAAGTACTCCGACGAGACCATCATCCGTAAGGAAGCGAAGAAGGCGTAAGCACGCCTTCGGCTTCGAGGAACCAGATCATGAGCATCAAGAACACCGCCCGTCTGCGCCGCGCCAAGTCGACCCGTTCGCACATCCGCGACCTGGGTGTGCCGCGCCTGTCCGTCCTGCGTACCGGCCAGCACATCTACGCCCAGCTTTTCACCGCCGACGGCGCCAAGGTCATCGCTTCGGCGAACACCCTGCAGGCCGACGTGAAGGATGGCCTGAAGAACGGCAAGAACAGCGATGCCGCTGCCCGCGTGGGCAAGATCATCGCCGAGCGCGCCAAGGCCGCGGGCATCGAGAAGGTGGCTTTCGACCGTTCCGGTTACCGCTTCCATGGCCGTATCAAGGCCCTGGCCGACGCGGCCCGCGAAGGCGGCCTGCAGTTCTAATCTTGAAAGGCATGGGGGCGACCCCATGCCTTGACCTGCCGGCGCGGGCTGCGTCGGGCGCTCCGGTCCTTATGTGGCCGGCCGCGTGGCAACGAAGTACTCCACAACCATAAGTGGCGAAGCCACAAATCCACATCAACCAAGGATTTCAACATGGCAGAACAACGTGAACCGCGGGGTCGTGATCGCGACCGCAACCGCGAAGAGAAAGTCGACGACGGCATGATCGAGAAGCTGGTCGCGGTCAACCGCGTCAGCAAGACCGTCAAGGGCGGCCGCCAGTTCACCTTCACCGCACTGACGGTGGTGGGCGACGGCGCCGGCAAGATCGGTTTCGGCTACGGCAAGGCGCGCGAAGTGCCGGTCGCCATCCAGAAATCGATGGAGTACGCCCGCAAGAACATGTCCAATGTCGAGCTGAACAACGGCACCCTGTGGCATCCGGTCAAGGCCGGCCACGGCGCGGCGCGCGTGTTCATGCAGCCGGCTTCGGAAGGTACCGGCGTGATCGCCGGTGGCGCGATGCGCGCCGTGCTGGAAGCGGTCGGCGTGAAGAACGTGCTGGCCAAGGCGGTAGGTTCGCGCAACCCGATCAATCTCGTCCGTGCCACCCTGAAGGGCCTGAGCGACATGCAGTCGCCGACCCGCATCGCGGCCAAGCGCGGCAAGAAGGTGGAGGAACTCCTCAATGGCTAACGAGTCCAACAAGACCGTCAAGGTCCGCCTGGTGCGTGGCCTGCGTGGTTCCCAGTCGCGTCACCGCCTGTCGGTGAAGGCGCTGGGCCTGAACAAGCTGAACGATGTGCGTGAACTCAAGGACAGCCCGCAGGTTCGCGGCCTGATCGCCAAAGTCCACTACCTCGTCAAGGTCGAGGAGTAATCAACATGCGTCTCAATACGTTGAAGCCCGCCGAGGGCGCCCGCACCGAACGCACCCGCGTCGGCCGCGGTATCGGTTCCGGCCTGGGCAAGACCGCGGGTCGCGGTCACAAGGGTTCGTTCGCCCGCGCGGGCAAGGGCAAGATCAAGGCGAAGTTCGAAGGCGGCCAGATGCCGCTGATCAAGCGTCTGCCGAAGGTCGGTTTCCGTTCCAAGCTCAAGCAGGACACGGCTGAAGTGTTGTCCTACCAGCTGGACAAGCTGGAAGCCGGCGAAATCGACTTCGCCGCGCTGCGTGCCGCCAAGCTGGTGCCGAGCACCGCCAAGCGCGCCAAGATCGTCAAGAAGGGCGAGCTGACCAAGAAGTTCGTGCTGAAGGGCGTGCTGGCCACCGCGGGTGCCAAGGCGGCTATCGAAGCCGTCGGCGGCAGCGTGCAGGAGTAAGTGACGCATGGCGCAGGGTAATGCCGCCAGCGCGCTGGCAGGCGCAGGCAAGTTCACCGAACTCCGCCAGCGCCTGCTGTTCGTGCTGGGTGCCTTGATCGTCTATCGCATCGGCTGTTACGTGCCGGTGCCTGGCGTCAATCCCGACGCCATGCTGGCGATGATGCAGAACCAGGGCGGCATCGTGGACATGTTCAACATGTTCTCGGGCGGCGCCCTGCATCGCTTCAGCATCTTCGCGCTGAACGTCATGCCGTACATCTCGGCGTCGATCGTGATGCAGCTGGGCGTGCATATCTTCCCCAGCCTGAAGGCGCTGCAGAAGGAAGGCGAGTCCGGTCGCCGCAAGATCACCCAGTACTCGCGCATCGGCGCGGTGATGCTGGCGGTCGTGCAGGGCGGCAGCATCGCCGTCGCGCTGCAGAATCAGGTCGCTCCCGGTGGCGTGCCGGTCGTGTATTCCCCCGGTCTCGGCTTCGTCCTGACCGCGGTGGTCGCGCTGACCGCCGGCACCATCTTCCTGATGTGGCTGGGCGAGCAGGTGACCGAGCGCGGTGTCGGCAATGGTGTATCGCTGATCATCTTCGCCGGTATCGTCGCGGGTCTGCCGGGTGCGGTGCTGACCACCCTGGAAGCTTTCCAGACGGGTACGCTCAACGCCATTTCGCTGATCATCATCGTGCTGGTTGTATTCGGCTTCACCTTCTTCGTGGTGTTCGTGGAACGCGGCCAGCGCCGTATTACCGTGAACTATGCACGGCGCCAGGGTGGTCGCAGCGCGTACATGAACCAGACTTCGTTCCTGCCGCTGAAGCTGAACATGTCGGGCGTCATCCCGCCGATCTTCGCGTCCAGCATCCTGGCCTTCCCGGCCACGCTGGCGATGTGGTCGGGCCAGAATGGCGCGACCACCTGGCTGCAACGCATCACCCAGGCGCTGGCCCCGGGCGAGCCTCTGCACATGATCGTGTTCGCAGCGATGATCATCGGCTTCGCGTTCTTCTACACGGCGCTGGTGTTCAACTCGCAGGAAACCGCCGAGAACCTGAAGAAGTCGGGCGCACTGATTCCGGGCATCCGTCCGGGCAAGGCCACGGCCGACTACGTCGACGGCGTGCTGACCCGCCTGACCGCGGCCGGTTCGTTGTACCTGGTGACGGTGTGCCTGTTGCCGGAAGTGATGCGGACCCAACTGGGTACTTCGTTCTACTTCGGCGGTACCTCGCTGCTGATCGTGGTGGTGGTGGTCATGGACTTCATCGCGCAGGTCCAGGCGCACCTGATGTCCCACCAGTACGAGAGCCTGTTGAAGAAGGCCAATTTGAAGGGTGGTTCCCGCGGCGGTCTTTCGCGCGGATAATCGCCTCCCTGGCGCGGAAGCCTTCCGCGCGGCCGGCCCTCCGGGGCTGGACCAACCAAAAGGGCGGCCCGGGCGGCGATCTCGCGCACGGGTGTGAAGCAGCCGGTCCCACGCCAGAGTAGCGTGGGCGGGGCAGGGCTCCGGGGGAAACCCCGATGCCAGGCACCAGGCCGCTTCCGGCGCCGGAGCATGGGCACACTCCCCATGCCGGGCTTCGTGCCGACCCTAGGTCGGCGCGGGCTTCCCAGTAACCCGAGATCTTGCTAAAATTTCCAGTTCACTCCGTCCGTCTGCCTGTTTTCCGTCTTGGAAAGGGGGCCTGCCGGGCCATCAAACACAGTTGGAGACCGCGTCATGGCGCGTATTGCAGGTGTCAACCTGCCTGCCCAGAAGCATGTCTGGGTCGGTTTGCAAAGCATCTACGGCATTGGCCGTACCCGTTCCAAAAAGGTCTGCGAAGCCGCTGGCGTCGCCGTGACCACCAAGATCCGCGACCTGTCGGAGCCGGAAGTCGAGCGCCTGCGCGCCGAAGTCGGCAAGTACGTGGTCGAGGGCGACCTGCGCCGTGAAGTCGGCATCGCGATCAAGCGCCTGATGGACCTGGGCTGCTATCGCGGCCTCCGCCATCGCCGCGGCCTGCCGCTGCGCGGCCAGCGCACCCGCACCAACGCCCGTACCCGCAAGGGTCCGCGCAAAGCCATCAAGAAGTAAGGGGCGACCATCATGGCCAAGCCAGCTGCTGCCAAAGTCAAGAAGAAGATCAAGCGCGTCATCACCGACGGCGTCGCCCACGTCCACGCTTCTTTCAACAACACCATCATCACCATCACCGATCGCCAGGGCAACGCGCTTTCCTGGGCGACTTCCGGTGGTGCCGGTTTCCGCGGTTCGCGCAAGTCGACGCCGTTCGCCGCGCAGGTCGCCGCCGAAAAGGCCGGTCGTGCTGCGCTGGACTACGGCGTGAAATCGCTGGAAGTCCGCATCAAAGGCCCGGGTCCGGGCCGCGAGTCCGCCGTTCGTTCGCTGAACAACGTCGGCTACAAGATCACCAACATCATCGACGTGACGCCAATCCCGCACAACGGGTGCCGTCCGCCGAAGAAGCGTCGCGTCTAAGGGGGCGATAAGAAATGGCTCGTTATATCGGTCCTACCTGTAAGTTGGCGCGCCGCGAAGGCGCCGACCTGTCCCTGAAGAGCCCGGCGCGCGCGCTGGACTCCAAGTGCAAGCTGGAGCAGAAGCCCGGCCAGCACGGTGCCGCCCGCAAGGGCAAGCTGTCCGACTACGCCACCCAGCTGCGCGAAAAGCAGAAGGTCAAGCGTATCTACGGTCTGCTGGAGCGCCAGTTCCGCAACTACTACAAGAAGGCCTCGACCAAGAAGGGCAACACCGGCGAGAACCTGCTGCAGTTGCTGGAAACCCGCCTGGACAACGTGATCTATCGCATGGGCTTCGCCGTGACCCGTCCGGCTGCTCGCCAGCTGGTCTCGCACCGTGGCGTGCTGGTCAATGGCAAGCCGGTCAATCTGCCGTCCTACCAGGTCAAGGCCGGTGACGCGATTGAGCTGTCCGAGCGTGCCCAGAAGCAGCTGCGCGTGCAGGAGTCGCTGACCCTGTCCGAACAGCTCGACCTGAGCCCGTCCTGGATCGAAGTCGACGCGAAGAAGTTCAGCGGCGTGTTCAAGGCCGTGCCGGAACGTTCCGACCTGCCTGCGGACATCAACGAAGCGCTGATCGTCGAGTTGTACTCGAAGTAATTCATTCACGCACCCCCGATGCCCCCGTCGGGGGTTTGCAGGAGACAAAGCAACATGACGGGTATCACTCAGCAAGTGCTGCGCCCCCGCGGCCCGCAGATCGAGCGTCTGACCGACAACCGTGCCAAAGTGGTCATCGAGCCGCTGGAGCGTGGTTACGGCCATACGCTCGGCAATGCGCTGCGCCGCGTGCTGCTCTCGTCCATCCCGGGCTTCGCAATCACCGAAGTCGAGATCGACGGCGTGCTGCACGAATACAGCACCATCGAAGGCCTGCAGGAAGACGTGCTGGAAGTCCTGCTGAACCTCAAGGATGTGGCCATCCGCATCCATACCGGTGATTCCTCGACCCTGACCCTGAGCAAGCAGGGCCCGGGCGTGGTGACCGCCGCGGACATCAAGACCGATCACAACGTCGAGATCCTCAATCCGGATCTGGTCATCTGCACGCTGACCAAGGACACCGCGCTCAACATGCGGTTGAAGATCGAGCGTGGCTTCGGCTATCAGCCGGCTGCCGCGCGTCGTCGTCCGGATGAAGAGACCCGCAGCATCGGTCGCCTGGTGCTGGACGCCTCGTTCTCGCCGGTCCGCCGTGTCGCCTACGCCGTGGAAGCCGCGCGCGTGGAGCAGCGTACCGACCTGGACAAGCTGGTCCTGGACATCGAAACCAACGGCACGATCGACGCCGAGGAAGCCGTGCGCACCGCGGCCGACATCCTGAGCGATCAGCTGTCGGTGTTCGGTGACTTCACCCACCGCGATCGCGGTGCGGCCAAGCCGGCCAGCAGTGGCGTGGATCCGGTGCTGCTGCGCCCGATCGACGATTTGGAGCTGACGGTGCGTTCGGCCAACTGCCTCAAGGCCGAGAGCATCTACTACATCGGCGACCTGATCCAGAAGACCGAAGTGGAACTGCTCAAGACCCCGAACCTCGGCAAGAAGTCGCTGACCGAGATCAAGGAAGTCCTGGCGCAGCGCGGCCTGTCCCTGGGCATGAAGCTGGAGAACTGGCCGCCGGCCGGTGTCGCCCAGCACGGCATGCTCGGCTAAGCCACACGCAGTCATCGCAATACCCCGCGCCTCCGGGCGCGGGTGGCTTCACCAGAGCAACAACGTCGACGGGCCTGAAGGCCCGCGACGGTTTCCGGCCAGGGAGCACAGGCCGGTTCGGACCATCCGCAGTCCAGGTTCCAACGCCAGGATGGCGACAACGATCTCCAACAGTTTCAACATTCATCAGGAATCAAGACCATGCGCCACCAGAAAGCCGGCCGCAAGTTCAGCCGCACCAGCGCCCATCGCGAAGCGATGTTCAGCAACATGGCCGCGTCGCTGATCAAGCACGGCCTCATCCGTACCACCCTGCCGAAGGCCAAGGAACTGCGCCGCGTCGCCGAGCCGCTGATCACCCTGGCCAAGGTCGACGGCGTCGCCAACCGCCGCCTCGCCTTCTCGCGCCTGCGCGACAAGGAAGCCGTGGGTACCCTGTTCACCACCCTCGGCCCGCGTTACCAGTCCCGTCCGGGTGGCTACCTGCGCATCCTCAAGTGCGGTTTCCGCGCTGGTGACAATGCACCGATGGCCTACGTCGAACTCGTGGACCGTCCGGAAGCAGCCCAGTAATCAGGCGCTTTTGGCGAATCGCAGAAAACCCCGGCCATGCCGGGGTTTTTTGTGCGCGCCGATCCGCCGCACCCGGGAGCACGGCCAACGCACGGTGGCAGGACTCCGGAGGTGGGTTTGTCCCGAACCGGCTTTCCCGCAGCGAACACGGGAACGCCTGGAGGGACATGCGCCGCCGGGGCCCGACGGAGAGAATCCGGAATTTGTTTTTACCCTTCACGCGGTGATAATGCGGCCTGCCCCTTCGCCGCGAGCCTTCATGAACCCGTTCCGCTGGTCGTTCCGTGCGCAGTTCCTTCTCGGCTTCGTCATCTGCGCGGCCCTGCTTGCCTATGCGTTGTACCTGGAGCACGTGCAGGGCCTGATCCCGTGTCCGCTGTGCACCTTCCAGCGGGGCGCCTTCGCCTTGCTGGGATTGGTGTTTCTGCTGGGCGGCCTGCACTCGCCGAAGGCCTCGGGTGGCCGCGGCTTCTACGGCATCCTGGGGCTGGCGGCCGCCGGCCTCGGCATAGGCATCGCCGGCCGGCACGTGTGGCTGCAGCACCTGCCTCCCGACCAGGTACCCGCCTGCGGCCCTGATTTGGCCTACATGATGGAAGCCTTTCCGATGGGCGACGTGCTCCGGCAGGTGCTGACAGGTTCCGGCGAGTGCGCCAAGGTCGACTGGTCGTTCCTGGGACTCTCGATGCCGGGCTGGGCGCTGGTCTGGTTCGTGCTGCTGGCGCTGTGGGCGCTGTTCGCCGCGTTCAAGCGGCGCAAGTCGCGCTACTACTGAGGTTTGACGCGGCGCACCATTCTGTCACCATGGTGGACCGCAAGAGGAATCCCCCATGAGTACCCCCGATCGCACCCTCCAAGCTGTCAGCCTGCCCGCGAACTGGGCGCCGGACAGCTGGCGCGACAAGCCGGCGGTGCAGATGCCGACCTATCCGGACGCCGCCGGACTGGCCTCGGCCTCGGCCGAACTCCGTCAGCTGCCGCCGCTGGTGACCTCGTGGGAAATCTTCGCGCTCAAGAAGCAACTGGCGGAAGCGCAGGAGGGCAAGCGTTTCCTGCTGCAGGGCGGGGATTGCGCGGAGAGTTTCAGCGACTGCGAATCCGGGCTGATCTCCAATCGCCTCAAAGTCCTGCTGCAGATGAGCCTGGTGCTCGTGCATGGATTGCGCCTGCCGGTGGTGCGGGTAGGCCGCTTCGCCGGCCAGTACGCCAAGCCGCGTTCGGCTGACACCGAGACCCGGGATGGTGTGACGCTGCCCAGCTATCGCGGCGATCTGGTCAACCAGCCCGAGTTCACCGCCGAAGCGCGGGTGCCGGATCCGCGCCGGATGATCAAGGCGCATGCGCGCTCGGCCATGACGATGAATTTCGTGCGCGCGCTGATCGACGGCGGGTTCGCCGACCTGCATCACCCGGAATACTGGAACCTGAGCTGGGTGGGCTACTCGCCGCTGTCGGCCGAGTACCAGGACATGGTGCGCTCGATCGGCGACGCGGTGCGGTTCATGGAAACCCTGTCCGGTTCCGAGGTGCACAACCTCAACCGAATCGATTTCTACACTTCGCATGAAGCGCTGCTGCTGCCCTACGAGGAGGCGCTGACGCGCGAGGTGCCGCGCCAGTGGGGCTGGTTCAACCTGAGCACCCATTTCCCGTGGATCGGGATGCGGACCGCCGCCGTCGACGGCGCGCACGTGGAGTACCTGCGTGGCGTCCGCAATCCCATCGCCATCAAGGTGGGGCCGTCGGTATCGCCGGATCAGCTGCTGCGGCTGATCGACGTGCTGAACCCGGAAGACGAACCCGGCCGTCTGACTTTCATCCATCGCATGGGCGCCGTCCAGATCGCCGACAAGCTGCCGGCCTTGCTGGAGGCGGTTCGCCGCGATGGCCGGCGCGTGCTGTGGGTCTGCGATCCGATGCATGGCAACACCGAGAGCACCTCCAACGGCTACAAGACCCGCCGCTTCGACAACATCCGGAGCGAGGTGGAACAGTCGTTCGATCTGCATGCCGCGGCGGGCACCCGCCTGGGCGGTGTGCATCTGGAGCTGACCGGCGAGGATGTCACCGAATGCACCGGTGGCGCGCGTGAATTGACCGACGCCGACCTGGAGCGCGCCTACCGCTCCACCGTGGACCCGCGCCTGAACTACGAACAGTCGCTGGAAATCGCGATGTCGATCGTGCGCAAGCAGAACCTGCTGGCGTCGCCGGCGGGACGCTGAGCCGCACTCCCTCAGGACCAGTGGGTATGCATCCCGCGCGCCGGCTGCGGGATGAACCATGACGGTTGTCCCGCGAACATGTGGGCGAAATCGGAGGCCGGCACGGGGGGACTGAACAGGTTGCCCTGCAGCTCGTCGCAACCGTTGGCGACCAGCC
This sequence comes from Pseudoxanthomonas sp. 134C1, assembly GCF_057773065.1. Classification (NCBI taxonomy): domain Bacteria; kingdom Pseudomonadati; phylum Pseudomonadota; class Gammaproteobacteria; order Lysobacterales; family Lysobacteraceae; genus Pseudoxanthomonas; species Pseudoxanthomonas sp. 134C1. Next base: position 129,394 of record NZ_JBYMTH010000012.1, on the reverse strand, counting down.
AGGCCAGTTGCGCCTGTGTCTCCACGCCCTCGGCCACCGTGCGGCACTGCAACTGGCCGGCGAGGCCGATGATGGCGCGGGTGATCGCGCCCTGGTTCGGCTCGGTGACGTCGCGCACGAACGATTGGTCGATCTTGAGCACGTTGAAGCCGTAGTTGCCGAGGTAACTCAGGCTGGAAAAACCGGTGCCGAAGTCGTCGATGGCGATCCGCACGCCCATTGCCTTGAGCGCGCGCAGGATGCGATCCGTGCGCTGGACGTCGCGCATCAGGGTGGTTTCGGTGACTTCCAGTTCCAGATGCTCGGCGGCCAGCCCGCTTTCCTCCAGCGCGGAGACCACCGTATCGAGCAGTGTGTCGGTGTCGAAGTTGGCGGCGGCCACGTTCACCGACACCCGGATCGGCGGCAATCCGGCCTGCTGCCATTGCCGGCTCTGGCGACAGGCGGCGCGGATCGCCCATTGGTCGAGATCGACGATGAGATTGGTTTCTTCGGCGATGGGCAGGAACTCGCCGGGCAGCATCAGGCGATCACCGCGCTTCCAGCGCACCAGTCCCTCCACGCCGACGATACGTCCGCTCAGGCGATCGATCTGCGGTTGGTAATAGAGGATGAGATCGCCATTGCGCAGGCTGCGGCGCAGGCTGCTTTCCAGTTCGATCCGCGCGTCCACGCTGGACGCGAGTTCGCGGGTGTAGAAACGGAAGGCATTGCGCCCGTTGCGCTTGGCCAGGTACATGGCCGCGTCGGAACGCATCATCAGGGTGGGCGCGTCGTAGCCATCCTCGGGGAACAGGCTGATGCCGATGCTGAAGGCCTGGTGCAGCTCATGCGAAGCGACGGTGTAGGGCGTGCCGCCAATCGCCAGCAGGCGCTCTGCCACCAGGATGACGTCGTCGCGGGTGACCACATTGTCCATCAGCACCACGAACTCGTCGCCGCCGGTCCGGTAGACCGTGCCCAGGTTGCCGATGTTGCGCTGGATGCGCTTGGCGACCTGCTGCAGCAACTGATCGCCGATGTGGTGCCCCAGCGCGTCGTTGACGTGCTTGAACAGGTCCAGGTCGATGAACAGCACCGCGACGCTGGTGCCGCGATGGGTGGCGTTGGTGATCGACTGCGCCAGCGCCTCGTTCAATTGGAGACGGTTGGGCAGGGTGGTGAGCGAGTCGTGATGGGCCAGATAGGCCATGCGCGCGCTGAGGGTGCGTTCCTCGGTGATATCGCGCAGGACCATGACCGAACCCATGAGGCTTTCATCGTGGCCGTACAGCGGCGAGTGGGAACGCTTCACCAGCATCCGGCGACCATCACGGCGGGCCAGCTCCAGATCGCCGGGCACCGACGCCGGCGGGCCGGGTTCTTCCGCGTCGTCGGATTCGACGGCCTGTCGCAGCGGTAGCACCTTCTCCAGCGGAACACCGATGGCCTCGGCAAGCGTCCAGCCGCTGATCGCTTCCGCCGCCGGATTCATGTAGGTGACGCGTCCGTCGGTATCGGTGGTGACGACGGCCTCGCTGATCGAGGAGAGGGTGACTTCGGCGCGTTCGGTGGCGTCGTGCAGCGCGTTTTCCAGCCGGGCCTTGTCCGAGATGTCGATCGCCATGACCAGGAAGCCGTTCACTTCGCCGTCGTCGCCGATGTCCGGCTTGTAGTAGACGTGCATCCGGCGAGGGCCGGCGGGCAGGGTGAACGAGGTTTCGAAGTCCACGTCGCGGCCGGACAGCACCGCATCGATATAGGGGCGACGCCGTGCGTAGTGCTCGTCGCCCAGCATTTCGCGGATCGGCACGCCCGGCGAATAGGGCTGATGCCAGATGGGAAGGTCCTGGCAGGCGCGGTTGAAGAACACCGTGCGTTCCTCGCGGTCGTACTGGGCGATCATCGCCGGCAGCCTGTCGGTGATGCGCTTGAGGTGATCGCGCGCCAGCGAGATCTCGCGCTGGGCGCGCTTCTGCTCGCTGGTGTCGGTGGCCATCAGATACCAGCCCGCAATGGCGCCGTCCGGATCCACGTCGGGAACCAGATAGGCCTGGACCGGGCGCTCCGGATCGCCGAGGCGGGTTTCCCATACGGCGCCATGTTCGGATGTGCTTTCTTCCATCGCCCGTCGGAGGTCGTCCAGGAACGCGGGATTGCCGGCGTGCACGTCCTCGATGGCGCGATCGGTCCACGCAGCGTTGCCGCTGAACCAGTCGCGGGTGGCGCGATTGGTGAAGCCGTAGCGGCGATCGCGGCCGACGTAGGCGATCAGGGCGGGCAGGTGGTCGGCGACGGCATCGAGCAACGCGCGGCTGCGATGCTCGGCGCGTGCGAGGCTGCGCAGCAGGAGGAACATCAGCACGCCGAAGGCCAGTCCGCAGGCCGTCAGCGCGGCAATCGGAATCAGTCCGGGAATGGCGACCTGCGTGGGCGGCGAGATCAGGGTCAGTTCCCAGCCGCCGCCGAGGAAATCCAGGTTGCGCACGTAGCGGAAGGCCGGCCGCATGTCGGCGCCATGGCGCTCCCGCAAGCCGCTGCGTTCGAACACCACGATCGGGGTGTCGGCCGCTCCGCGGGCCAGCAGGCGCAGGTCGAGCGGATCGCCGCCGGCCTCGCCCGCGACTTCCTGCATGACCTGGGCCCAGCCGAATCCCGCCGTCGCGTAGCCGCGCAGGTGCGTTCGCCGCTTGCCCGCATCGACGTCCAGTGGCATCGCGGTGTCGTAGACCGGTGAATACAGCAGGAAGCCGGGGCGACCGGCGTTGCCGCGCGAGGTGTCGGTGAGGGACACCAACGGTGCGATGCTCAGCTGGCCGCTGTCGCGGGCGCGCTGCATCGCCTCGCGCCGTGCCGGTTCGGCGAACACATCCTTGCCGAGCAGGCGCCGCATGCCTTCCTGATCCGGGTAGATCAGGTCGATCACGACATGCTCGTCGCCCGGGCGATCGGGTTGCAGGCGAAAACCGGCGCCGTGGAATCCGCGCTGGCGGGCCAGGTAGTCGGGGAGGTCCACGTCCGCCACCCGCCGCGCGAATCCCAGGCCGTGGACACCGGCCGGCTGGTTGGGAATACGCAGACGGCGGGCGAAGGTCTGGAAACCGGCGGGGTCGAGGCCGGGCTGTGCCTCCAGCACCGCCGCGGCCGCGCGCACGGTGTCCTCGTAGGCGTTCATGTGGGTGGCCAGGGCGGTGGCCATGGCGTCGGCGCGGGCGTTGAAGCGTGCGCGTGCGCCGGCCTCCGCCTGCCGCCAGGCCATCACGCCGAACCACAGCGACAGCAGGAACGACAGGATCAGCACGCCCCACGCCAGCGAGTCCAGGCGCCGCCTGCGCTCGGCGGCGGCGAATCGCGAACTGCCCAGTGCGCGCAGTTCCGAGGCGCGTTGCGGATCAAGCTCCATCAGCGGTCGGTCCGGTGGCGGCGCGTGCGGGTCCGGCGGTCATGCTACGCCGCACCCGGGGCGGTCGCCAGAACCCGTGCGGCACGCGCAGTCCACTCAGCGCCGTGCCCCCGCCTTGCGGGTGTCCAGGGTCGGCCAGTATTCGGGGGGATTGCGGGCGCGGGTCAGCTGTTCGTAGGCGTAGCCCAGTTCGATCAGCCGGCCCTCGCTCCAGGCGGTGCCCATGAACACGATGCCCAGCGGCAGGCCGTCGCTGTGCCCCATGGGCACGGTCAGGCTGGGATAGCCCGCCACCGCGGCGGCGCCATAACCGGCGCCGGGGAAATGATCGCCGGCCTTGTGATCGGTCAGCCATGCCGGGCCGGTCGCCGGCGCGATCAGCGCATCGAGCCGCTGCGCTTTCAGCGTCGCGTCGATGCCTTCGGGACCCGCCAGCCGGCGCGCGAGGCTGCGGGCGCGGATATAGGCGTCGTCGCCGAGCCCGCCCTTGGCGTTGGCCATCTCGAACAGTTCCTGGCCAAAGTAGGGCATCTCCGAGACGCGGTACTGCTGGTTGTAGCCGATCAATTGCGACAGCGTCTTGACCGGCGCGTCGTGGCTGGCGAGGTAGCGTTCCAGTCCGGCCTTGAACTCATACAGCATGAGTTCCAGCTCGGGCTCGTCCCATTGGCCGTCGGTGGGGATCTCGGCATCGACAATCGTGGCGCCGGCCTCGCGCATCACCTTGATCGCGCCTTCCATCGCGGCGGCGGCATCCGGGTGGATGGCGAGCTTGCTGCGCAGGACGCCGATGCGCGCCCCCTTCAGGCCATCGGGTTTCAACCGCGCGTGGTAGTCGAGGGTGACGTTCCAGGCGGCGTTGGTGGTGGCGGGATCGGCGGTGTCGCGTCCGGCCAGCGCGGTCAGCAGCAGGGCCGCATCGGCCACGCTGCGGGTCATCGGTCCGGCGGTATCCTGGCTGAACGAGATCGGGATGATGCCGTCGCGACTGACCAGCCCCACCGTGGGCTTCAGGCCCACCAGGCCGCTGACCGCGGCCGGGCAGATGATGCTGCCGTCGGTTTCGGTGCCGATGCTGGCCGCGGCGAGGTTGGCCGATACCGCGACCGCGCTGCCGGAGCTGGATCCGCAGGGGTTGCGATCCAGCACGTAGGGATTGCGGGTCTGGCCACCGCGCGCGCTCCAGCCGGAGGAGGAATGGGTGGAGCGGAAATTCGCCCATTCGCTCAGGTTGGTCTTGCCGAGAATGACCGCGCCGGCCTCGCGCAGGCGGCGCACCAGGAAGGCGTCGGTGGCGGGCCGGAAATCCTTCAGCGCCAGCGAGCCAGCCGAATTCACCATCGGGGTGGCGTCGATATTGTCCTTGAGCAGGATCGGGATGCCGTGCAGCGGGCCGCGCACGGCGTTGTTCTTGCGCTCCACATCGCGCAGGGCGGCTTCCTTCATGGCATCGGGATTGACCTCGATGACCGAGTTCAGCTGTGGCCCGGCCTTGTCGATCGAGGCGATGCGGTCCAGGTAGGCACGGGTCAGGGTGCGGCTGTCGAGCTCGCCACGCTGCATGCGGCCCTGCAGATCGTCGATGTCCAGTTCGGCGTAGGCGAAATCCGTCGGCGCTTCGGCGGGCGCATTGGTGACGGCGGCGGGCTGGCGCTGGCAGGCGGCCAGCATCAGGGCGGCTGAAAGCAGCAGCGTTCGCGAACGCATGTGATGGATTCCCCCGGTGAGCTAATGTGAGGCTAGCAGGCCGGGAGGTGCTTTCAAACCCTGCGGCGCCTGCGCAGATCGCGGCCGAGGATGTAGACCACGGCCAGGTTGATCAGCAACACCGCCCAGGTGTGCCAGCCGGGATGGTGGTAGAGCGCGTACAGATCCAGCGGCAGGTACAGGGCCGAGCCGACGCAGCCCAGCCAGGAGGCCCAGGCGCGGGCACGCCACAGACCCCAGGCTTCGGCCAGCCGCATGATCGCGTACAGCACGACCACCAGGACCGCCAGATGGACCGCTTCGGGATTGATCACCTTCAGCACGGACGGCAGGGCGCCGTGCCGGGTATCGAGGTGGAAGCGGGCGATCATCGCTTCCACCCAGTGACGCAGCGGCTGGGGTCCCAGCAGCGCCAACCCGGTCGCGGCGGCCAGTGCCAGCACACCCTTCAATCCCTCGAACAGGGCGATGACGTGCAGGCCCGGATGCGCCTTGGGATCCGGGTTATACGGAGCGTCGGTCATCCGTCGCCGATCAGGCGGCGCGCGAGGCGCGCTTGCGATCGCTTTCGGTCAGCATCTTCTTGCGCAGACGGATTTCCTTCGGGGTGACTTCCACCAGTTCGTCGTCCTCGATGAAATCCAGCGCCTGCTCCAGCGTGTACTTGATGGCCGGGGTCAGCTTGATCGCGTCATCCTTGCCCGAGGCGCGCATGTTGGTCAGCGGCTTGGGCTTGATCACGTTGACGGTCAGATCGTTGTCCTTCGAGTGGATGCCGACCAGTTGGCCTTCGTACACGTTGTCGCCTTCGGCGGCGAACAGGCGGCCACGCTCTTCCAGCGGTCCCAGCGAATAGGCGGGGGTGACGCCGGGGGCATTGGCGATCATCACGCCGTTCTGGCGCTTGGCGATCGGACCGGTCTCCTTCGGGCCGTAGTGATCGAACACGTGGAACAGCAGGCCCGAGCCCTGGGTCAGGGTGCGGAACTCGTTCTGGAAGCCGATCAGGCCCCGTGCCGGGATCATGTAGTCCAGGCGCACGCGACCCTTGCCGTCGGATTCCATGTTCTTCAGCTGCGCCTTGCGGGTGCCCAGCTTTTCCATCACGCCGCCCTGGTGCACTTCCTCGATGTCCACCACCAGCTGTTCGACCGGCTCCATCAGCTGGCCGTCGATTTCCTTGATGATGACTTCCGGGCGCGACACGGCCAGTTCGAAGCCCTCGCGGCGCATGGTTTCGATCAGCACCGACAGGTGCAGTTCGCCGCGGCCGGAGACCAGGAACTTGTCGGCATCACCTGTTTCTTCGACCTTCAGCGCCACATTGTGCAGGGTCTCGCGCTCCAGGCGCTCGCGGATCTGGCGGCTGGTGATGAATTTGCCGCCGCTGTGCTCCTTGCTGCCGGCGAACGGCGAATTGTTCACCTGGAAGGTCATGCTGATGGTGGGTTCGTCCACGGTCAGCGCCGGCAGCGCTTCCGGGGTGTCCAGCGCGCAGACGGTGTCGGAAATGCTCAGGTCCTGGATGCCGGCGATGGCGACGATGTCGCCGGCCTCGGCTTCCTCGACCTCGATGCGCTCCAGGCCCATGAAGCCCAGCACCTGCACGATCTTGCCCTGGCGCTTCTTGCCTTCGCGGTCGACGACGCTGACCGGCTGGTTCTTCTTGACCTTGCCGCGCTGGATGCGGCCGACGCCGATCAGGCCGACGAAGTTGTTGTAGTCCAGCTGGCTGATGCGCATCTGGAACGCGCCGTCCAGATCCACCGCCGGGGCCGGCACGTGCTTCATGATCGCTTCGTACAGCGGGGTCATGTCGCCGTCGCGCGCGGCGTCGTCCAGGCTGGCGTAGCCGTGCAGCGCCGAGGCGTAGACGATCGGGAAATCAAGCTGCTCGTTGGTGGCGCCGAGCTTGTCGAACAGGTCGAACACCTGGTCGATGACCCAGTCCGGACGGGCGCCGGGGCGATCGATCTTGTTGACCACCACGATCGGCTTGAAACCCATCGCGAAGGCCTTCTGGGTGACGAAGCGGGTCTGCGGCATCGGACCATCCATCGCGTCGACCAGGATCAGCACCGAGTCGACCATCGACAGCACGCGCTCGACTTCGCCGCCGAAGTCGGCGTGTCCGGGCGTGTCGACGATGTTGATGCGGTTGCCCTGCCACGTGATGGCGGTGTTCTTGGCCAGGATGGTGATGCCGCGTTCCTTTTCCTGGTCGTTGCTGTCCATCACCCGCTCGGCAAGCACCGTGCGCTCGGACAGGGTGCCGGACTGCTTCAGCAGGCAGTCGACGAGGGTGGTCTTGCCGTGGTCGACGTGGGCGACGATGGCGATATTGCGAAGATTCTGGATGGACATGCGGAAAAGCGCGCCAGGGCGCGCGCGGGGTCTGTGGAGGAATGGCGCGTATTATAACGGGTTACGTTCCCGCAATTAGCGTCCCGTGACGTCCTGGCTGAACGCGGTCGGGGCTGGAAACGGTGCCGACGGCCCCCAGATCCGGGGCCGACCCGGTTTCCGAACCCCCGGGACCCCCTTCCACCCCTGTCCTGCACCTGGAGCTCCCGATGTCCCTCATCGCCACCTTCGACACCTCCCGCGGCCCGATCAAGGTCGAGCTGTACCCCGACAATGCCCCGCTGACGGTCGCCAACTTCGTCAACCTGGCCAAGCGCGGCTTCTACGACGGCCTGAACTTCCACCGGGTGATCGCCGATTTCATGATCCAGGGCGGCTGCCCCGAGGGCTCCGGCCGCGGTGGCCCGGGCTACCGGTTCGAGGACGAGACCAACAATGGCGTGCGCCACGAGCGTGGCGTGCTGTCGATGGCCAACGCCGGTCCCAACACCAACGGCAGCCAGTTCTTCATCACCCATGTGGCGACCCCCTGGCTGGACGGCAAGCACACCGTGTTCGGCAAGGTCCTGGAAGGCCTGGACGTGGTCGATGCGGTCCAGCAGGGCGACCTGATCAACCGGTTGACCCTCGAGGGCGACGCCGACGCGGTGCTGGCCGCCAAGGCCGACCGCGTGGCCGAGTGGAACCGCTACCTGAGCGCCTGAACCCGGCGCGCCCGCGGCTCCCCGGTCCGGGGGAGCCGCGGCTACGACCAAGGGAGGAGGCCGGACCCTCCGATCCACCCCCGGCCGGACCGGGGCGGCGTGGTAAAATTCCGCGCCGCAAAAAACGGCGCACGCACGTTCCTCCCGCGAAACGTTCCCTTGCGAGGTAATGCAATGCCCCAGCTTGCCCGGCGCACCGGTCGCGCCAAGCCCAGCGCGATCATGGCGGTCGCGGAAAAGGCGAAGAAGCTCAAGGCCGAAGGCCGCGACATCATCAGCTTCTCGATCGGCGTACCGAATTTCCTGCCTGGCGAACACGTCTACGAGGCCGCCCGCAAATCGCTGGACAAGGACTCGGGCCAGTACGGTTCCAACCGCGGCACCGACGCCTTGCTGGATGCGTTCCTGCACCATCTGGAAGGCAGCGGGCTGACCGGTTACACCCGCCGCAACATCGTCGCCGGCGTCGGCGCCAAGCACGTGCTGTACAACCTGGCCGAGGCGCTGCTGGACGAAGGCGACACCATCGCCTATCCAACCCCGTACTGGACCACCTACCAGGACATCGCCGACATCGTCGGCGCGGTGTCGCTGAAGCTGCCGTGCCCACCCGAGCAGAACTACAAGCTCACTCCGGAACAGCTGGACGATGCGCTGGCGCGCAAGCCCAAGGTGTTCCTGTTCAACAACCCGTCCAATCCGACCGGCATGGTCTATTCGAAGGACGAGGTCGCGGCGCTGGCCGAGGTGGTGTCACGCCATCCGGACACCTGGATCCTGTTGGATGACATCTACAACCGCCTGGTGTTCGATGGCGTCGGCTATCACAACTTCCTGCATTTCCGTCCGGAACTGCGCGAACGCACCATCGTCATCGATTCGCTGTCCAAGACCTACGGCATGCCGGGCTGGCGTGTGGGCCTGATTGCCGCGCCGGAGAATGTCGCCCAGGCGCTGGTGGCGCTCAACTCGAACCACATCACCAACCTGCCGGAAGTGGTCACCGCCGCGGCGGTCGCCGCGCTGACCGGCCCGCAGGACATTCCGCAGCGCAAGCGCGCAGAGTTCGCCGCCAAGCGGGATCGCGTGCTGGCGGCGCTGGCGCGGATTCCGGGCGTGGTGTGCCCGCGTCCGGAAGGCGCGTTCTATGCGTTCCCGGACATCTCGGTCGCATTCGGGAAAACCCATGACGGCGTGGTCATCCACAACGATGTGGATTTCTGCAATGTCCTGCTGGAAGCCAAGGGCGTGGCCTGCGTGCCGGGTTCTGCATTCGGCGAACCGCGCGCGCTGCGGATTTCCTACACCTGTGCCGACGATCAGCTGGATGAAGGCCTGTCGCGCATCCAGGCTTTCTTCGCCGAACTCGCCTGAGTCCGGCCTTCCCTTCCCTCGGAGACAACCCCATGAAGACCCCCGTCCGTGTTGCAGTCACCGGCGCCGCCGGCCAGATCGGCTACGCCCTCCTGTTCCGCATCGCTTCCGGCGAAATGCTCGGCAAGGATCAGCCGGTCATCCTGCAACTGCTGGAGCTGCCGATCGACAAGGCCCAGGCCGCGCTGAAGGGCGTGATGATGGAACTGGAAGACTGCGCATTCCCGCTGCTGGCCGGCATGGTCGGCACCGATGATCCGGAAGTGGCGTTCAAGGATGCCGACGTGGCCCTGCTGGTCGGCGCGCGTCCGCGCGGCCCGGGCATGGAGCGCAAGGACCTGCTGCTGGAGAACGCCAAGATCTTCACCGCCCAGGGCGCCGCGCTGAACAAGGTCGCCAGCCGCGACGTCAAGGTGCTGGTGGTCGGCAACCCGGCCAACACCAATGCCTACATCGCCATGAAGTCGGCGCCGGACCTGCCGGCGAAGAACTTCACCGCGATGCTGCGCCTGGATCACAACCGTGCGCTGAGCCAGCTCGCCAACAAGGCCGGTGTGGCCGTGGGCGACATCGAGAAGCTGGTGGTGTGGGGCAACCACAGCCCGACCATGTATCCCGACTACCGCTTCGCCACCGCCAATGGCGTGTCGCTGAAGGACAAGATCAACGATGCCGACTGGAACGCCAACGCGTTCATTCCGCAGGTCGGCAAGCGTGGCGCCGCCATCATCGAAGCGCGTGGCCTGTCCTCGGCCGCATCCGCCGCCAACGCCGCCATCGATCACATCCGCGACTGGGTGCTGGGCAGCAACGGCAAGTGGGTGACCATGGGCGTGCCGTCCGACGGCAGCTACGGCATCCCGGAAGGCGTGATCTACGGTGTGCCGGTGATCACCGCGAACGGCGAATACACCCGCGTGGAAGGTCTGGAAGTCGACGCGTTCAGCCGCGTCGCCATGGACAAGACGCTGGCCGAACTGGAAGAAGAGCGCGCCGGCGTGGCGCACCTGCTGGGCTGAGTCACCACCCAAGGAAGAAACATGGGCCACCCCCGCATCGCAGTACTCGTGCCGTGTTACAACGAAGCCATCACGATCGAGCGGGTGGTGGCCGACTTCCGGAAAGCGCTTCCGGAGGCAGTGGTGCATGTCTTCGACAACGATTCGGAGGATGACACCGCGGAACGGGCAAGAGCGGCGGGCGCCCGTGTCGGTCATGTCAGGCTGCGTGGCAAGGGGCACGTCGTTCGCCGTCTTTTCGCGGACGTCGATGCCGATATCTACGTGTTGGTGGACGGCGACGATACCTATTCGGCTGCCTGCGCTCCCCGCTTGATTGAACGCCTGCGGGATGGCCACGACATGGTGGTAGGCGTGCGCGAAGCAACGGGTACCCTGGCCTATCGGGCCGGGCACGTATTCGGGAACCGCTTGCTGACCGGATTCCTGGGCTGGTTGTTCGGGCGGCCATGCCGGGACATCCTGTCGGGATATCGCGCGTTCTCGCGTCGGTTCGTGAAAAGCTTCCCGGCGCAATCCGGTGGATTCGAGATTGAAACCGAATTGACGGTCCATGCACTTGAACTGCACATGTCGATCGGTGAAGTCGCTACGCCCTACAAGGAGCGGCCGGAAGGGTCCGTTAGCAAGCTGAGTACGTGGCGTGACGGGTTCCGCATCATGCGGACGATGTTGAAGCTGTTCAGCACGGAACGACCCATCGCCTTCTACGGCATGCTCAGCCTGTTCACGGCGTTGCTTGGGTTCCTGCTGGGGGTGCCATTGCTTCTGACTTACCTGGATACGGGGCTGGTGCCGCGCATTCCAACCGCCATCCTCGTGACCGCATTGGCCGTGGTGTCCATGCTGGCCATGGTCGCGGGACTCGTGCTCGATGCAGTGACTCGCGGTCGTCGCGAACTCAAGGCATTGGCCTACCTGCGCTGGCCGTCTCCAGCAATGGAGCAACTCGACGCCGGAGATTGACCACCGCATCAATCAGGATCGCCATGTTCGCGAGCATGAACCATGGCAATGGTTGAATGTAACGGAAGGACACGATGTGGGCGAACAGCAGATGGGAAGTTACCAAGCCCATGGATGCCAGCGCGAGCAGGACGACTTGGGGGCGTTGCGGCTTTCGCCAGCCGGCGATGAGCGCAAGCAGCGCAACGGGGAAAAGCCCAAACAGGCAGAACACCAGCCATGGATATGATGCCGTGAAGTAGCGGCGTGCAGGGGTCTCCAGAGAACTGATTCCCCGAGCATCCCATCCAAGCCATTCTTTCACGAGTTCGAGTGCGCGTTCATCGGGAGCGATCACGCCGATGTCGTCCTGCATCCGCCAGTAGACACGGTCCTTGTCGAAATAGCCGTCCAAAGTTTCCAGATTGATCTTCAGCAGGCCGAGTGGATTGGAAAGCATGGCCCGACGCGTGATCGTGCGGGCGACGAGCTCGGGCTGAGGAGTACTTGTTTCCAGTTGGTGCCAAAGGCCTTTGCTGGACCAGATGTGGTTGCCGCGCTGCCAGTGATCCGACAACGGCAACTCCACCTGCTTGAGGATATCTCCCGAGACTCCCGTTCCCTTGAAATGCTCGGGTTGAATGAGGGGGGCCACCAGGCCGATCCGCATCATGCCGGTGAGCGCCAGGTATCCGGGCGGGCATTTGAAGGCTACGCCATAGGCCTGGGTGTATGCCACGTGAGACGCGGCGAGCGCGCCGACTGCGAGGGCAACGGCCCCCAATCGCTGGCGCCATGCCTTGTCGATATCGACCAACCAATACCTGACCCAAGGGACCGTCAGGCCAAGGCCGAGTACCACAGGCAGCAAACTGGTACGGAAGTTCGCGGCCAGAAGTCCGAGCAGGCAGCTGGCCACGTACCAGCGCAGCTTTCCGCACGCAAGGAAACGGGAGAGTGCCAAGACGGTTGCGATCAGCGCGAATTGTCCTGCCGTTTCCGCCATGACCATCCGCTCGAAGAAGATCTGCGCGGGCTCGGCTGCATAGAGCGCAGTGGCAAACAGGGATATCCAGAGGCGCAGCGTGAGTACATGGCGCAGAAAATGGAAAAGGAGCAGCGCCGTGGTTGCGGACAGGGCGGCGTGCAGCATGAGGATCGCGATGGGCGAATGCAGGGGGATGGCTGAAAAATGCAGCAATACGCCATACAGGAATGAACGACCCGGACTCGGGCTTAGCCAGGCGCCGGTCTGCAGATAGACCATCGAGTCGCCCATGTAGAGGCGCAAGGTATGGTCGGCAAGAAGCCAGCCAGCCTTGATCAGTAGTACCAGGACTATGGCCGCAAGCCATTCCCTGTGGTGGCGAAGGTGCGTGAACAGGTGTGTGGACAATGGAACGCTCATCTTCACATTCTGCCGTTTTCACATGCGGACCGCCATCGACGGGCGACAGGCAGCCGGCTGGCTTGAATGCTCCCGGAAAGTACTGCGGGGCTCCGGGCGAGGGAACGCGCCTGCCGCGCGTTTGACCAAAGTCGGAAGGTGGGACGGCGTCCGCGGGACTATGCTGCGTGCAACGGGACAGGAGACTGCCGCATGGGGTACGAAGAGGTCTATCGCCGGTCGATCGACGAACCGGAAGCCTTCTGGGGCGAGGAGGCGCGGGCCATCCATTGGCATGTGCCGCCGCAGCAGGTGCTCGACTATTCGCGGCCGCCGTTCCGGCGCTGGTTCGTCGGCGGCCGGACCAATCTCTGCTACAACGCCGTTGATCGCCACATCGAAGCGCGCGCGGATCAGTTGGCGCTGGTGGCCGTGTCCACCGAAACCGGGACGACCCGCGAGATCACCTATCGCGAGCTGCATCGCGAGGTGAATGCCTTCGCCGCCATTCTCCTGCGCCTGGGTGTGGGCCATGGCGACCGGGTGGTCATCTACATGCCGAACATGGCCGAGGCGGTGTTCGCGATGCTCGCCTGCGCGCGCATCGGTGCGATCCACTCGGTGGTGTTCGGCGGTTTCGCCGCGCACAACCTGGCGCTGCGCATCGATGATGCCCAACCCAAATTGCTGATCACCGCCGACGCCGGCATGCGCGGCGGCAAGGTCATTCCGTACAAGCCGCTGGTCGACGAGGCCTGCGCCAAATCCAACACGCCACCACCGAAACTACTGATCGTGTCGCGCGGGCTGGATCCGGCCGAGCCGAAAGTGGCCGGACGCGACGAGGACTACGCGACGCTGCGCGCGGCGGTCGGCGACGCGCGGGTGGACGTGACGTGGCTGGAATCCAACGAGCCCAGCTATCTGCTGTACACCTCCGGCACCACCGGCAAGCCCAAGGGCGTGCAGCGTGACGTCGGCGGTTACGCGGTCGCGCTGGCGCTGTCGATGCGCACCGTGTTCGACGTCGCGCCGGGGCAGGTGATGTTCTCCACCTCCGACGTGGGCTGGGCGGTCGGCCATTCGTACAACGTGTATGGACCGCTGATCGTGGGCGCCACGTCACTGCTGTACGAGGGCCTGCCATTCCATCCGGACGCCGGCATCTGGTGGTCGCTGTGCGAGAAGTACGGCGTACGCACCATGTTCTCTTCGCCGACCGCGATCCGCGTGTTGAAGAAGCATGACGTCGATTTCATCCGCCGGCATGATCTGTCGAAGCTGGAATACCTGTTCCTGGCCGGCGAACCGCTGGACGAGCCGACGGCGCACTGGATCAACGACGCGCTGGGCAAGCCGGTCATCGACAATTATTGGCAGACCGAGACCGGCTGGCCCGCGCTGACGCTGTTGCCGGGCCTGGACATGAAGCCGGTGAGGTTCGGGTCGCCAGGTTTCCCCAATCTCGGCTATCGCATGAAGGTGATCGACGAAGGGACGGGCGCGGAAGTCGGACCCGGCGAGAAGGGCGTGCTGGTCATGCAGCCGCCGCTGCCACCGGGCTGCATGACCACCATCTGGAACGATGATGCCCGCTTTCTGTCCAGCTACTTCAGCCACTTCAAGGAACTGCTGTACAGCTCGCTGGACTGGGCCATCCGCGACGAGCAGGGCTACACCTTCATCCTCGGTCGCACCGACGACGTGATCAACGTCGCCGGCCATCGCCTGGGCACACGCGAGATCGAGGAATCGGTCTCCGGTTTCCCCGCCGTGGCCGAAGCCGCGGTGATCGGTGTCAGCGATGAATTGAAGGGGCAGGTGCCGGTGGTGTTCGCGACGCTGCGGCAGGCGACCGAGGAACCGCATGCGCGCGTGCACGCCGCGGAAGGCATGCGCCGCACCGTGGAGCAGAGCCTGGGCGCGGTGGCGCGACCCGCGCGCGTCTACATCGTCAATGCATTGCCCAAGACGCGTTCCGGCAAGCTGTTGCGGCGTTCGCTGCAGGCGCTGGCGCAGGGCGCGGATCCCGGTGATCTGTCCACGCTGGATGACCCGAACGCGCTGGAGGAAGTGAAGAAGGCGCTGCAGCGCGGGCCGGAAGCCGGCAGCTGATGCCGGTTCACTTCACTCCGCCGGTGGCGGCGGCACGCCCGCGTAACTGGCGCGGGGGCGGATCAGTCGCCCCTGCGCCTGCTGTTCCAGTGCATGCGCGAGCCAGCCGGCCAGCCGTGCCGCCGCGAACATCACCAGCGCTGGTGCGGCGGGCAGGGCATTGGCGTGGCAGATGGCCGCGAGGGTGAAATCGACGTTGGGGCGCAGCCCGTTGATGTCCTCGGTGGCGCTGATCACCGCTTCCATCCGCCGCATCACCGGCGTATCGGCATGCCGGTGGCGCAGGTATGCCAGCAGTTCGGTGGCGCGGGGATCGCCGTGCGGATACAGCGCATGGCCGAAGCCGGGCAGATCCTCGCCCTGCTGCCAGCGCGCGGCGATGAAATCGCGCGGCGAGTCCGCCGAGCAGGCGGCTTCTATCAGCGAATAGGCGCGCGCGGTGGCACCGCCATGACGCGGGCCGGACAGCGCCGCCAGGCCGCTGCAGACGGTGGCGTGCAGGTGCGCGCCGGTCGAGGCGACCACGCGCGCGGCGAATGCGGAGACATTGAGTTCGTGTTCGGCACACAACACCAGCGCCGCGCGCACGATATCGGCGAAGCCTTCATCGCCGGGTTTCCACGTTTCCGCCAGCAACCGATGGACCGGCCCCGCGGATGGCGGACGCGCCACCAGCAACGCGGCGTTGTGACGCAGCAGGGTGGCCGCGATTTCGTGGCGGACCAGGGCGGTGGCGCCCACGGGCTGGCGCACGTCCAGCGCCAGCAGCGGAATCGCCGACATCGCGCGCGCCAGCGGCGGCAGGCCGGCGTCGCCGGCGATGGGGGCGACGTGCGGGGGCCAGCGTGTTTCCAGCGACGCCGCAAACGGATCCTGGTCGCCGCAGTCCCATAGCAGCCGCGCCGCGTCCTCCAGGGTGGCGCCGTCGCGCACCGCGGCGACCGCCGAACGCCCGCGGTAGTAAGGGCCTTCCGGCCGGATCAGCGAGATCCGGGTCTCCAGCACCGGCAGCCCGCGATCCAGGCTCTGCGCCGCGCCACGGGCGGCGCCGCGGCCGGCGCGCTTGCGCTGGGCCAGCCGGTCCACGTCCCGGCGCAGGTACAGCCGGCTGCGATGATCGGGGCCGGGCCGCGATTCGATCAGGCCGCGGCTGACGTAGGCGTACAAGGTGGCCTGGCTGATGCCGAGCAGGCGGCAGGTGTCCTGGGCGGAGAGCAGATCGGTGTCCATGGCCAATAGATTGATTGATGTGATCAAGATTGATCAACCCGAGTGATGGTGCCAGATTGTGCGCCGCCGGTGCGCGTACCCTTCGTGCACCCCCGGCCCGCTCCGCCGAGGAACGGGTGCCATCCGCTTCCGCAGGAGACATGCATGAGCAACGCATCCGCCGGCGCGCGCTTCCGAGCCGCGATCGCCGAGGAATCCCCGCTGCAGGTGATGGGCGCCATCACCGCCTACGCCGGCCTGATGGCCCGCCGCGTCGGCTACAAGGCGCTGTACCTGTCCGGTGGCGGTGTGGCCGCCAACTCGCTGGGCATGCCCGATTTGGGCATCAGCACGATGGAAGACGTCCTGACCGACGCGCGCCGCATCGTCGACGCCACCGGCCTGCCGCTGCTGGTCGACATCGACACCGGGTGGGGCGGCGCGTTCAACATCGCGCGCACCATCCGTTCGTTCGAGCGCGTCGGCGTGGCCGCCGTACACATGGAGGACCAGGTCGGCCAGAAGCGCTGCGGCCATCGTCCCGGCAAGGAAGTGGTGCCGAAGGAGGAAATGGTCGATCGGGTCAAGGCCGCGGTGGACGCGCGTGGCGACGACGGCTTCGTGATCATGGCGCGCACCGACGCCGCCGCCGTCGAGGGTATCGATTCGGCGATCGAACGCGCGGTCGCCTACGTCGAGGCCGGCGCGGACATGATCTTCCCGGAAGCGATGAAAACGCTGGACGATTACCGTCGCTTCAAGGATGCGGTGAAAGTACCGATCCTGGCCAACCTGACCGAGTTCGGTTCCACTCCGTTCTTCACCGTCGACGAACTGCGTACCGCCGGCGTGGACATCGCCCTGTATTGCTGCGGCGCCTATCGCGCCATGAACAAGGCGGCGCTGAACTTCTACGAAACCGTGCGCCGCGAGGGCACCCAGAAGAACATCATCGATACCCTGCAGTCGCGCGCGGATCTGTACGACTACCTGGGCTACCACGCCTACGAAGACAAACTCGACGCCCTGTTCGCGAAGAAGGGCGACGCCTGACATCACCCGGAGGACGGGCGATTCCGTTCCCGGTCATTCCAGCGTGGCGGACAGATTCCGCCCGCACCGCCAAACCATCGGGAGGCAGCAATGAGTGAACCCACCCCAGTCACCGGCTTCAAGCCGAAGAAATCCGTCGCCCTGAGCGGCACCGCCGCCGGCAACACCGCGCTGTGCACGGTCGGCCGCAGCGGCAACGATCTGCATTACCGCGGTTACGACATCCTCGACATCGCCACCACCAGCGAATTCGAGGAAGTCGCCTGCCTGCTGGTCCACGGCAAGCTGCCCAACCGTGCCGAACTGGCCGGCTACAAGGCCAAGCTGAAGTCGCTGCGAGGCATTCCCGCCTCGGTCAAGACCGCGCTGGAACAACTGCCGCCATCGGCGCATCCGATGGACGTGATGCGCACCGGTGTCTCGGTGCTCGGCTGCGTC
The DNA here is from genome assembly GCF_057773065.1 of Pseudoxanthomonas sp. 134C1. Taxonomy (NCBI): domain Bacteria; kingdom Pseudomonadati; phylum Pseudomonadota; class Gammaproteobacteria; order Lysobacterales; family Lysobacteraceae; genus Pseudoxanthomonas; species Pseudoxanthomonas sp. 134C1. Next base: position 111,697 of record NZ_JBYMTH010000012.1, on the reverse strand, counting down.
TCGCCGGAGAAGGACGACCACAACCATCCGGGCGCGCGCGACATCGCCGACAAGCTGATGGCCTCGCTGGGTTCGATGCTGCTGTACTGGTACCACTACAGCCACAACGGCAAGCGCATCGACGTGGAGACCGACGACGACTCGATCGGCGGCCACTTCCTGCACCTGCTGCACGGCGAGAAGCCGCGCGACTCGTGGGTACGCGCGATGCACACCTCGCTGATCCTGTACGCCGAGCACGAGTTCAACGCCTCGACCTTCACCGCGCGTGTCATCGCCGGCACCGGCAGCGACATGCATTCGTGCATCACCGGCGCCATCGGCGCGCTGCGCGGGCCCAAGCATGGCGGCGCCAACGAGGTCGCGTTCGAGGTGCAGAAGCGCTACGAGACGCCGGACGAGGCCGAGGCCGACATCAAGGCACGGGTCGAGCGCAAGGAAGTGGTCATCGGCTTCGGCCACCCGGTCTATACCGTCGGCGATCCGCGCAACGACGTGATCAAGCAGGTGGCCAGGGATCTGTCCGAGGAACAGCAGAGCACCAAGATGTATGCCATCGCCGAGCGCCTGGAAGCGGTCATGTGGGACATCAAGAAGATGTTCCCCAACCTGGACTGGTTCAGCGCGGTGAGCTACCACATGATGGGCGTGCCGACCGCGATGTTCACCCCGCTGTTCGTGATCGCCCGCACCAGCGGATGGAGCGCGCACGTGATCGAGCAGCGCATCGACGGCAAGATCATCCGTCCCAGCGCCAACTACACCGGCCCCGAGAACCTGGCGTTCGTACCGATCGACCAGCGTTGACGCCACGGGGCGCCCCGTTTGCTTCCGCAGGAGGCAGGCGAGGGCGCCCATCGATGGCCCGAAATTCCGACCGCCGCAAAGCCACGCCGACGCGAAGCCATGAACATCGAATACCGCAAAGCCCTGCCGGGCACCTCACTGGACTACTTCGACGCGCGCGCCGCGGTCGATGCGATCTCGCCCGGCGCCTACGACCGGCTGCCGTACACCTCGCGTGTACTGGCGGAAAACCTGGTACGCCGCTGCGAGCCCGCAACCCTGGTCGATTCGCTCAAGCAGTTGATCGAACGCCGCCGCGATCTGGATTTTCCGTGGTTCCCGGCGCGCGTGGTCTGCCACGACATCCTCGGCCAGACCGCTCTGGTCGACCTGGCCGGCCTGCGTGACGCCATCGCCGACAAGGGCGGGGATCCGGCCAAGGTCAATCCGGTGGTGCCGGTGCAGCTGATCGTGGATCACTCGCTGGCGGTGGAATGCGGCGGCTACGATCCGGATGCGTTCGCCAGGAACCGCGCCATCGAGGATCGCCGCAACGAGGATCGCTTCCACTTCATCGACTGGACCAAGCAGGCGTTCCGCAACGTCGATGTGATTCCGCCGGGCAACGGTATCATGCACCAGATCAATCTGGAGAAGATGTCGCCGGTGATCCAGGTGCGCGATGGCGTGGCTTTCCCCGATACCTGCGTCGGCACCGACAGCCATACGCCGCACGTCGACGCGCTTGGCGTGATCGCCATCGGCGTCGGCGGACTGGAAGCGGAGAACGTGATGCTGGGGCGCGCGTCGTGGATGCGCCTGCCCGATATCGTGGGCGTCGAGCTGAGCGGGCGGCCGCAGCCGGGCATCACCGCCACCGACGTGGTGCTGGCGCTGACCGAGTTCCTGCGCAAACAGAAGGTCGTGGGCGCCTATCTGGAATTCCGCGGCGAAGGCGCCGCGGCGCTGACGCTGGGTGATCGCGCGACCATTTCCAACATGGCGCCGGAGTACGGCGCCACCGCGGCGATGTTCTTCATCGATGCGCAGACCATCGACTACCTCACCCTGACCGGCCGCGATGAAGCGCAGGTCAGGCTGGTCGAAACCTACGCGAAGGCCGCCGGCCTGTGGGCCGACAGCCTGAAGGACGCCGAGTACGAGCGCGTCCTGCGTTTCGATCTGTCCAGCGTGGTGCGCAACATGGCCGGCCCGTCCAATCCGCATGCGCGGGTGGCGACCGCCGATCTGGCCGAGCGCGGCATCGCGGTGGGCCTGGAGCAGGCGCGGGCGCAGGAGGTGCAGGGCCTGATGCCGGATGGCGCGGTGATCATCGCGGCCATCACCAGCTGCACCAACACCAGCAATCCGCGCAATGTCATCGCCGCCGCGTTGCTGGCGCGCAACGCCAACCGCGCGGGCCTGGCGCGCAAGCCGTGGGTGAAGTCCTCGCTGGCGCCCGGATCCAAGGCGGTCGCGCTGTACCTGGACGAAGCCGGGTTGACGCCCGAACTGGAGAAGCTGGGCTTCGGCATCGTCGCCTTCGCCTGCACCACCTGCAACGGCATGTCCGGCGCGCTGGATCCGGCGATCCAGCAGGAAATCATCGATCGCGATCTGTATGCGACGGCGGTGCTCTCGGGCAACCGCAACTTCGACGGACGCATCCATCCCTACGCCAAGCAGGCCTTCCTTGCCTCGCCGCCGCTGGTGGTGGCCTACGCGATCGCCGGCACCATCCGCTTCGATATCGAAAAGGACGTGCTGGGCGTGTACCAGGGACGCGAGATCCGCCTGAAAGACATCTGGCCGAGCGACGCGGAAATCGACGCGGTGGTGCGCGCGGCGGTAAAGCCGGAGCAGTTCCGCCGGGTCTACAACCCCATGTTCAACGTGCGGGTGGAAAACGGCGAGCGGGTGAGCCCGCTGTACGACTGGCGTCCGATGAGCACCTACATCCGCCGTCCTCCCTACTGGGAAGGCGCGCTGGCCGGCGAGCGCACCCTGCGCGGCATGCGCCCGCTGGCGGTGCTGCCGGACAACATCACCACCGATCACCTGTCGCCCTCCAATGCGATCCTGCTGAACAGCGCGGCGGGCGAGTACCTGGCAAAGATGGGCCTGCCGGAAGAGGACTTCAATTCCTACGCCACCCATCGCGGCGATCACCTCACCGCGCAGCGCGCGACATTCGCCAATCCGAAGCTGTTCAACGAGATGGTGCGCAGCCCTGACGGGGGCGTGAAGCAGGGCTCGCTGGCGCGGGTCGAGCCGGAGGGCAAGGTGATGCGCATGTGGGAGGCCATCGAGACCTACATGGAGCGCAAGCAGCCGTTGATCATCATCGCCGGCGCCGACTACGGACAGGGCTCGTCGCGCGACTGGGCGGCCAAGGGCGTGCGCCTGGCGGGCGTCGAGGCGATTGTCGCCGAGGGTTTCGAGCGTATCCATCGCACCAACCTGATCGGCATGGGCGTGTTGCCGCTGGAGTTCCAGCCCGGCGCCACCCGGCTGACCCTGGGCATCGACGGCACCGAGACCTTCGACGTGATCGGCGAGCGCCGTCCGCGCGCGACGCTGACCCTGGTGATCCATCGCCGCGATGGCGAGCGCATCGAGGTACCGGTGACCTGCCGCCTGGACAGCGACGAGGAAGTCTCGATCTACGAGGCCGGCGGCGTGCTGCAGCGCTTCGCCCAGGACTTCCTGGAGTCGGCGCAGGCGGCGTGACGCCGTCTTGCGTCAACCGCGCTAGATTGGGCGGACCATCCCCGAGGCCATGACCATGTCGAACGAGACCGGAACCGTCCGCCTGCACCGCGTCCTGCGCGCGCCACCCGAGCGCGTCTACCGCGCATTCCTGGATCCGGAGGCGATGGTGAAGTGGCTGCCGCCGCATGGCTTCACCGGCAAGGTCCACCACATCGACCCGGTGGTCGGCGGTACCTACCGGATGTCGTTCACCAACTTCGGCACCGGCTCCAGCCATGCCTTCGGCGGCACCTATCGCGAACTGGTGCCGGGTGAGCGCATCCGCTACGACGATCAATTCGAAAACCCGGCACTGCCGGGCACCATGCAGGTCAGCATGTCGCTCAAGGCGGTGGCCTGCGGCACCGAGATAAGCATCGTCCAGGAAGGCATTCCCGCGATGATTCCCGTGGAGTTCTGCTACCTCGGCTGGCAGGAGTCGTTGACCCTGCTGGCCAACGTGGTCGAACCCCAGATTCCCGACAACCCCTGACCGAACATCGAGACGTCCATGCCGCACGCGCTCCAGATCCGAATCCCAGCCACCTACATGCGCGGGGGCACCAGCAAGGGCGTGTTCTTCCGCCTGCAGGATCTGCCCGAGCCCGCGCGCGTACCGGGCGCGGCGCGCGATGCGCTGATGCTGCGGGTGATCGGCAGCCCGGATCCCTATGGCAAGCAGATCGACGGCATGGGCGGAGCGACTTCCAGCACCAGCAAGACGGTGATCCTGGCGAAGAGCGAGCGGCCGGATCACGATGTCGATTACCTGTTCGGCCAGGTGTCCATCGACAGCACCTTCGTCGACTGGAGCGGCAATTGCGGCAACCTGTCGGCGGCGGTGGGATCGTTCGCGATCGCGGGCGGGTTGATCGATGCCGTGCGCATCCCGCAGGACGGCATCTGCACGGTGCGCATCTGGCAGTCGAACATCGGCAAGACCATCGTGGCGCATGTGCCTATCACCGATGGCGAGGTGCAGGAAACCGGTGATTTCGAACTGGATGGCGTGACCTTCCCGGCGGCGGAGGTGCAACTGGAGTTCCTCGATCCGGCCGACGAGGGTGAAGGCGAGGGCGGTGGCGCGATGTTTCCGACCGGCAATCGGGTCGATGAACTGGAGGTGCCGGGTGTCGGTACCTTTCCGGCCACGCTGATCAATGCCGGCATCCCGACCATCTTCGTCAATGCCGCCGACATCGGCTACACGGGTGCGGAACTGCAGGACGCCATCAATGGCGATCCGGAGGCGCTCGCGATGTTCGAGACCATCCGCGCGCACGGCGCGGTGCGGATGGGGCTGATGGGCGATGTGTCGGAGGCCGCGCGCCGCCAGCACACGCCGAAGGTGGCGTTCGTGGCGCCGGCGAAGGACTACGTCACTTCCAGCGGCAAGCGGGTGGCCGCGGGCGATGTCGATCTGCTGGTGCGCGCGATGTCGATGGGCAAGCTGCACCACGCGATGATGGGCACGGCCGCGGTCGCCATCGGCACCGCCGCGGCGGTGCCGGGCACCCTGGTCAATCTCGCCGCCGGCGGCGGCGAACGCAGCGGGGTGCGCTTCGGCCATCCCTCGGGCACCTTGCGGGTGGGCGCGGAGGCGACGCGGGAAAATGGCGAATGGAAGGTCGCCAAGGCCATCATGAGCCGCAGCGCCCGCATCCTGATGGAAGGTTGGGTGCGCGTTCCCGGCGGCACGTTCTGATCGGGGACAGGCCTCTCGGGTATCCGGAAAACAAAAGGGCGGGCCTTGGCCCGCCCTTTTGTCTGTTTCAGTGCAGGCCTTCGGCCTTGAGCGCGGCCTGCACGCCCGGATCGGCCTCCATCCGCTGGCGGAACGCCGCCAGATTGTCGAGACCCGCGAGATCCACGCCGACATTGCCCGCCCAACGCAGGGTGATGTAGAGGTAGGGATCGGCGAAGCTGCGGAAACCCGCCAGCCACAGACGACCTTCCAGCCGCTGGTTGGCGCTTTCGAACAGGCCGCGCAGGCGCTTGCGCGCGGCGGCCTTGATGGCATCGAATTCGGATTCGTCGGCGATGAACTTGCCCGGCGCGAACAGCGGCGTGAACGCCGGATGCACATCCGAGTTGACGAAGGACAGCCAGCGCGCCGCTTCAGCGCGCTGCTGCGGAGAACCGTCGCCGCCGAGTCCGGCCTGCGGGAAGCTGTCGGCGATGTAACCCATGATCGCGGCGTTCTGGGTCAGGACGAAGTCGCCGTCGACGATGGCCGGTACCGCGCCGGTCGGATTGATCGCCAGGTACTCCGGCGCCTTCATCTCCGCGGCGGTCATCACCTTCACTTCGAAGGGCTGGCCGGTCCATTGCAGGGCGATATGGTCGGCGGTGGAACAGGCGCCGGGCTTGCTGTACAGCTTCATGGGTGGACTCCTGGTACAAAAAAGCGATCCGGGAACTCTCCCAGACCCGCCCGGAGTCCACAAGGTCGCCGGTGTAACGGACCGTCACGGACGGCCCGCTTGCCGGAATGCGGGGAATCGCGCCGGCGGCCGGCGCTCGGGGATTTACGAGCGCGGCGGCTGCGGCTTGAGCGACTGCACGCGCAGGAACGTGTGATCGCCGATGGTGGCCACGCGGTAGGCGTTGCGCCAGCTCGGGTTGGCGATCTGGTGGGCCATGAAGTGGCTGGCGCCGGGCACGATTTCCTTGCGCTGGCCGGGTGGCAGGGCCCAGTTGCGCTCGGCGTTCAGGGCCACGTTGACCGACTTGGCCCAGGCGTCCGCGTTCTGCAGGCGGGTGCCGGGGGCGACGATGGTCGGGGCGAACTGCTTGCGGGCGGTCACCACTTCACAGACCGAATCACCCCACAGGCCGCTGTCGCGGCGGCGCAGGGCGACCTCGGCGACGGCTTGCTGGCCGCGCAGGGTCTGGTCGCGGGCTTCCAGGTATACGGTGGTACTCAGGCACAACGAATCGGCGGCCGGCTGCGGCAACATCTGCGACAGCCAGAGAATCCAGGCCAGTTTCATGGGAACTCCTTGCTCCGTCTTTGCCGGGTCCCGGCCATTCCGATCCATTGGAAGTGGCGGGGGAGGGACGCGGCAGGGCGTCATGGGGAGGCAGCCTTCACACGGGCTGCCCGGGGTCCCGGCTGAATGGATGAGGGCGCCGGGGCGGCCTGCCGGAACTGGGGGGCGGGCCGAAAAAGTTGGCGCAAGGTACGGGCGAAAAACGGAACCCGCCCTGAACACGCCGGGTTGACAGCTCTACTAAGTATTTGATTGGAAATGCTTGTTGGTGAAAACCGCGTCAAGGTCGAGGCGGCTTCGCAGCGGTGTTGCCGGACCGCCTGGTCGGATCGAAAACACGCGGAAAAGCGCGGGGAAACCCGCGCATTGGAGCCTGTGGGGCGCGGCTCGCGCGCATGATTTTGTGATGGCCGTCATCATGCGCGGCGGGCCGCGGGCCTCGCCGTCCGTCGTTTCGGCGGCTTGCAGCGACTTCAGAGTGTCGCGGCCAGCCGGCTGCCCTGGGCGATGGCGCGCTTGGCGTCGAGTTCGGCGGCCACGTCGGCGCCGCCGATCAGATGCGGGGTGCGGCCGGCGGCCAGCAACGCCGCCTGCAGGTCCCGACGCGGTTCCTGGCCGGCGCAGATGACCACGTGATCCACCGGCAGCACCTGTTCGGCACCGTCCACGCGGATGCGCAGTCCGGCGTCATCCACGCCCAGGTACTCGACCCCGCCCAGCATCTTCACCTGCCTGGCCTTGAGCGTCGCCCGATGAACCCAGCCGCTGGTCTTGCCCAGCCGCGCGCCCGGCTTGCCGGCGCTGCGCTGGAGCAGCCAGACCTCGCGGGCCGGCGGCTCGGGCTGCGGGCGGGCCAGGCTGCCGCGGCCCTCGAAGGTCGCGTCCACGCCCCACTCGGCCATCCAGCGCGCCGGATCCAGGCTGGGCGAGGGGCCTTCCTGGACCAGGAACTCGGCCACGTCGAAACCGATGCCGCCGGCACCGATCAGCGCCGCGCGGGTGCCGACGGTGACCCGGCCGGACAGCACATCGGCATAGCTGACCACCTTGGGATGGTCGGCGCCGGGGAAATCGACCCTGCGCGGGGTGATGCCGGTCGCCAGCACCACTTCATCGAAGCCGGCCAGCAGCGCCGCGTCCGCATGCGTGGAGAGCTTCAGATCGACGCCGGTTTCCCCCAGCCGGTGGCGGAAGTAGCGCAGGGTCTCGTGGAATTCTTCCTTGCCGGGAATCCGCTTGGCGAAATTGAACTGCCCGCCGATCTCCGCTTCGGCGTCGAACAGGGTGACCCGGTGCCCGCGTTCGGCGGCCACGGTCGCGCAGGCCAGGCCGGCCGGCCCGGCCCCGACCACGGCGACGTGCTTGGCGGCGAAGGTCTTTGGATAGGTCAGTTCGGTTTCGGCGCAGGCGCGCGGATTGACCAGGCAACTGGCGGTCTTGTTCTCGAACACGTGATCCAGGCAGGCCTGATTGCAGGCGATGCAGGTGTTGATGGCGTGGGCGCGACCGGCGCGCGCCTTTTCCGGCCATTGCGGATCGGCCAGCAGCGGCCGCGCCAGCGACACCATGTCGGCCTTGCCGGCCGCGAGGATGCCTTCGGCCACCTCCGGCATGTTGATGCGATTGGTCGCCACCAGCGGCACCGACACGTGCGGCTTGAGCTTGGCGGTGACATCGACGAAGGCCGCGCGCGGTACCGAGGTGACGATGGTCGGCACCCGCGCTTCGTGCCAGCCGATGCCGGAATTGATGATCGTCGCGCCGGCTGCCTCCACCGCCCGCGCCTGGGCGACGATCTCGTCCCACTGGTTGCCGTCCTCCACCAGGTCCAGCAGCGACAGCCGGTAAATGATGATGAAGTCGGGTCCGCAGGCCTCGCGGACGCGGCGGACGATCTCGACCGCGAAGCGCATGCGCTTCTCCGGCGTGCCACCCCAGGCATCGTTGCGGCGATTGGTACGCGGCGCGGTGAACTCGTTGATCAGATAGCCTTCCGAACCCATCACCTCGACACCGTCGTAGCCCGCGTCGCGGGCACGCCGGGCGGCGGCAGCATAGGCGTTGATCTGCGACTGCACGGCGCGCGCGGACATCGCCCGCGGCGTGAACGGATTGATCGGCGCTTTCAGCTTCGACGGCGCCACCGAGAGCGGGTGGTAGGCGTAACGGCCGGCATGCAGCAGCTGCAGGCAGATCAGCGCGCCGTGCTCGTGCGCGGCCCGGGTGACGAACTTGTGCGGGCGCACTTCCCACGGCCAGGACAACTTGCCGCCGAACGGCTTCAGCCAGCCCACCAGGTTGGGCGAGAAGCCGCCGGTCACCATCAGGCCCACGCCGCCGGCGGCGCGCTCGGCGAAGTAGGCCGCCAGCCGCGGGAAGTCGCGGGCGCGATCCTCCAGGCCGGTATGCATCGAACCCATCAGGATGCGGTTGCGGACCCGGGTGAATCCCAGGTCCAGCGGGGTGAACAGATGCGGATAGTGCCCGGCGGGGGCGGGAGTGGCGGCGGCGCTGGACGGCATGCGGGCGATGGATACGCTAGCGTATGGAGACGACACGATGCCCCGGCCGGGACGTTGGCGCAAGTGCTGGCGGGGCGCGGCGGCGTGGACGGTAGCACGGCACAGAACGCGCCCGCTTGGCAAGAGTTGTCCCGTCCGTCCGGCTCGGGGACCATAGGGGACCAAGGCTTTCGGGACGTCATGGACGCCGCAACACCTCCCCTGCACGACTACCTGCGCGACGGCATCGCCGCCGCGGATCTGCCGGACCTCCACCCCCTGCTCGCCGCCCGCGATCAACTGCGGGCCTTCTCGACCCTGTTCCACGGGGGCGAGGAGAACGTCATGGTGCGCCTGCTGGTACTGCGCACGATCGGCGAACGCGGGCAGGCGCCGGACTGGACCCCGCAGGAGTTGCGCGATCAGTTCGCGTACCTGGATCCGGTCAAGTTCGACACCGTGCTGGGACGCCTGCGCGAGAACGGCCTGCTGCTGTGGGAGGCACACAGCCAGCGCTACCGCATCAGTCCGGTCGGGCGCCAGGCGCTGGCGGCGATCGGCATGCTGCTGCAGTTCAACCGCGAAGGCGACGAACTGGCCTATGTCACCGCGCAACTGGCCGCGGGCCAGGCGGTCGGGCGGGTCGGCGCCGACGATCTGCAGCATCTGTTGTCGCGGTTGAACGAATTGCGCGAGGACTTCGATCAGGCCGTGATCAGCGGTTCGGAACACCGCATCCAGCGCGCCGCCGATACCCTGCAGTCGGTATGGCAATGGGTGGAGAAGGGCACCGAATTGATCCGCGACATCGCCGCCGATGGCGATCTGGATACCGCGACCCATCGGGTGGCCCAGCAGATCGGCCGCGCGCAGAGCGCGCTGCTGCGCCAGGCGTCGGTGTTCCAGCGCGCGCTGAACCAGCTGGATCGCCATCGCGTGCACCTGGGCGCGAGCGGCCTGTCCTCCTCGGACGTCAATCGCTTCCTGCGCGCCCGCGACATCGATGCGCTGGCCGCACTGGCCGACGACGTGCTGGTGCGCACGCCGATGCCGGCCTTCGTGCTCGGGCCGATCGCGCTGGACGTGGCCGAGTACGAACTGGTCGAGCGCGAACGCGAAGGCCAGGAAAGCACCGCGCTGCCGCCGGCGCAGCAGGCGCCCAGCGACACCCAGGCCCCGGTCGCGCAGAACGACTACGCCCACGCCGAGCAATGGCTGGATCAGCTCAGCGGCCTCGACCAGGAAGCGCCGCTGGCCGACTGGGTTCCGCAGGAGAGCTTCGCGCTCAGTGCGTACCGGCTGTCGCTGCTCGGCCTGATCGGCGACGCCGGCGCGGAGAACCGGCAGGGCGTGAGCGCCTCGCTGGCGCAGTTGCCGATGCAGTGGCGGGTCGAACCGGTGTTCGAGGACGTGCAGCGCGCCGGCGTGGCCTACATGAGCCGCGGCCGGTTGCTGCCGCAATCCGCGCCGACGCCGGCCGCCCCCGTCGCCACTCGCAAGCAAGACAAGCAAGACAAACCGAAGAAACGGAAGACCCAGACCGCATGAGTGACCCCATCGCTTCCCTGATCGCACGGCTGCTGGCCGAGCGCTGGCTGCCGCGCGAGGACCGCGCCGTGCGCCAGGTCCTGGTCGACGCCGAATTGCGCGACGATCTCGATCGCCGTCTTGCCGCCGCCGGCCTGCGCCTGCTCGAACATCCCTACGCCGCGCATGTCGCGGTGGGCGTGGCGCGCGCGCAGGAGAACGAGGTGTTCGGCAACGCCGAGGCGTGGGCGGCCAGCAACCTGTCGCTGGGCCGCGATGCGCTGGCGTTGCTGGTGGTGTTGTGGGCGCTGCTGGTGCTGCCCAAGCGCCAGCGCCAGATCGCCCGCCAGGAAGGCGAACGCGCGCAGGAACAGGAACAGATGTTCGCCGAGCTCAAGCCGGTGCCGGTGGGCGCGGACGTGCTCGATCCGCTCAACGAACGTACTTTGCTGGCCGACTTCAGCGACAAGCTGGGCGGCAAGGGACGCCTGCAGATGAACCTGGGCGCGCTGCAGCGGCAGGGCTTCATCGTCCGCCGCCGCGAACGCATCCATGAAGGACCGTTGCTGGATCTGGCCTTCGACTACGAGCGCATCGCGAGCCGGGTGATGGACGGCGCGCTGTCGCAGGTCATCGAGGAAGCGCGCCAGTCGCAGGCCGCCGCCCGTGAACGTGGCGAGGAAGCGGACATGGGCGCGCACGAGAACATGCTGGGTGAAGACGCACTGGGCGAAGACATGCAGGACGAGAACGTGCAGGACGAAGAGGTGCAGGCCGATGTTTGAGTTCCGTCAGCTGGAGGTCGTCCATTGGGATTACTGGCAGCGCTACACGCTGCCGCTGGACGCTTCCATCATCACCGTCGTCGGCCCCAACGGGTCCGGCAAGACCACCCTGCTGGACGCGCTGCGCACGCTGCTGGCGATCGACGACCGCGACATGGCGCGCGACTACAAGACCTACCTGCGCCACAACGGCAAGCCCTATGCATGGCTGCGCGCGGTGGTCAGCAATCCCGCCGACCGGCGCGGCAAGCGTGCGTTCTTCCCGCACATGGATGAGCAGGTCACGATTGCCTGCCGGGTGCGCAAGCGTGGCGGCGATTGGTCGCGTGACTACCAGATCCTGCCCGGCGACGTGCCGATCGAGACGCTGGAACAGGGCGGCGAATGGCTCGGCGTGCGTGACTACCGGGTGCGTCTGGCCGGCGCCGGCCTGAGCCGCGCCATCTGTCGCGTGCTGACCCTGGAACAGGGCGCCACCGACAAGCTCTGCCAGCTTTCGCCACGCGAGTTGCTGCAGCTGGTGTTCGACGTGTTCGAGGACAAGGCGGTGCTGGACGACTACCAGCGCGCGCGCAGCGAACAGTTCGATGTGGAAAAGGAAATCGGCCAACTCCAGCAGGGCCTGGCCGAACTCCATCTGCGGCTGGAGTCCTCGCGCGCCGACGTGCGCTCGTTCGAGGACGGCTTGTCGCTGCGGTCGCAGCGCAACCGCCTGCATACCGAGATCGTGCCGAAGGTGGAACTGGCGGATCTGCGCGCCACACTCGACGGCGCGCGACCGCGCCTGACCGGCCTGCGCCGCGCGCTGCGCGAACGCGGGCATGCGCATGCCGCGTTGCTGGCGCAGGAAGGTGGCGCGCAGGCGCAGCGCACCACTTTGCAGCAGGCGCTGGCCGAGGTGCGCGCGCGCCAGACCGAGGCCGAATCGGTCTTCACCCACGCCCGCGACCATGCACGTGACGCGGAAATGCTGGTCAAGCGCCGAGACGATCTGGATCGTTTGCAGGGCGGACGCAAGGGCGCCGACGTCAAGGCGCTGAGCCGCGAGGTCGAGGAAGGCCGCCGGCGCCAGGCCGAACTGAAACTGGAAGGACAGCGCGATCGCCAGCGCGCCGCCGAGATCACCGCCCAGGTCGCCGCGCTCAGCGGTGGTGGCCGGGTCACCGAGCCGTTCGAACGCGACTTCCGCGCGGCGCTGGACGCCAGGGGCATCGGCCACAAGGTGCTGACCGAACTGGTCGAAATCGCGGATCCGGACTGGGCGATCGCGGTGGAAGCGGTGCTGGCGCCCTATCGCCATCTGCTGGTGCTGGATGCACCGAAGGATGCCGCCGCGGCGTGGCAGCTGGGCGAACAGATGCAGTACCGCCATTTCCTGGTCGCCGATCGCGCCCCGGCCGACAAGCCGACCCGCGGCTCGCTGCTGGAAGTGGTGCGCTTTCTCGATGATCCGCCGGCGTGGCTGCCGCGCCAGCTGGATCGCATCCAGCGCGTGGAAGACGTGCAGGCCGGCCACCGCCTGCCCAAGGGCCAGGACTGGATTACCGCCAAGGGCTATCTGCGCGAACAGCGCGGCGGCCGCCATATCGGCGGCAACGCGCATCACTTCGGCGCGGGCGCCCGCCAGGCGCAACTGGCCGATCTACGCGCGGAACTGACGGCCATCCAGCAGCGCGCGCACGCGCGCGAGGAAGAACTGAGCGGATTGGGCCAGCAGGTCGACGCCAGCCAGACGCGCCTGCTCGGACTGGGCGCGGGCAACGAACTGGTGACGCGCGCGGCCGAGTTCGCCGATGCCGCCGAGCGCCTGCCGGAACTGGCCGAGGCCGCGCAGCTGGCGGCCACCGCATTGATGGACGTGCGCACCGAGCTCGATCGCCTGGCCGCCGAGGACAAGGCCGAGAGCATCGCCGCCGCCAGCCGGGCGGGGGAACTCAAGGCGCTGGCGAACGAGCTGCGCGAGCGCGAGCAGCAGATCGCGCAGGAGCGGATGGCGCTGGTCCAGCGGATTGTCGATTTCCGCCGCCGCCGCGCGCAGATGCCGGTGGAATGGCGCGGCGTGGCGGCATTGCGGGCCGCGCGCGACGAATACGAAAGTGCCAACGCGGTGCGTCGCGAGGTCGAGCGCATCGACGAGCGGCTGGCGCGCGGCGCCTATGTGGAGGACGACGGCTGCGTCGCCCTGCGAGACAAGTTCGCCGCCGATCACGCGGGACTGGAAGCGGCCATCGGCAAGCGCGAGACGCACCTGCACCGAGCGCGCAAGCTCACCGAGGAGGCGCGCGGCGCTTACATCAACGTGCTGCGCGCCACCGTCCGTCGCTACCGCAAGAACCTGGTCGCGCTGGGCGAACTGTCCGGCATCGGCGTCGACGTTGAAATGCCGGAACTGGTCAACGAGGACACCGCGCTGGCGCAGGCGGGCCTTACCGTGCGCTTCGATTTCGACCGCAAGGGCTGGATCGGCCTGGACGACGGCGAGGCGTCCGGTGGCCAGCAGGTGATGAAGTCGTTGCTGCTGCTGGTGGCGCTGCTGCGCGACGAGGAACAGCCGGGTGGATTCGTCTTCATCGACGAACCGTTCGCTCACCTGGACGTGGCGAACATCGAGAAGGTCGGCCGCTTCCTGCGCTCGACCGATGCCCAGTACATCCTGACCACGCCGATCACGCACAACGTCAATGTGTTCGAACCGTCGGATCTGGTGCTGGCGACCAGCAAGCGGCGCGCCGGCAGCAGTTGGGCCGAGCCGGTGGCGGTGCTCAAACGTGATCGCGGGCAGGACGCGGCGGCGGCCTGACCCCGCAGGGCATCAGACGGCCTGCCTGCGCAATCGCAGCAGGCCCAGTCCCAGGCCGATGAACAGCGTGCCGCTGACGCGCTGCCACCAGCGCCCGCGGCTACCGCCGAGCCAACGATGCAGACGGCGTGCGGCGGCGACGTAGCAGAGATGCGACAGCACCGTGCAGACGGCGAAAGTGAGGGTGAGCAGCAGACCCTGCCGCCACGGTGACGCCTGTGGTTGCATGAATTGAGGCAGCAGCGCGGTGAAGAACAGGATGCTCTTCGGATTGGTTGCCGCCACCAGCACGCCCTGGCCGAACAACCGCCACGCATCGCCGTTTGCCGGCGCTGGCGAAGCGCCGGCCGCGAACGGCGGCGGGCTGCGCCATTGGCGGATACCCAGATAGACCAGATAAGCCGCACCGGCGATCTTGAGCGCGGTGAACGCGGCGGACGATGCCTGCAAAAGGGCGCCCAGTCCCAGCAGCGCGGTGACCGCGACGACGAACACGCCGGTGGCATTGCCGACGGAACTGATCAGCGCCCGCCGCGCGCCCAGCACGGTGGCATTGGAGACCGCCAGCAGCACCGCCGGTCCCGGCGTGAACGCGGTGATCAACGACAGGGTACAGAACAGCCACCAGCCACCGGCGCTCACGCCGTCATTCCCAGCCGGCCAGCACGAGCTTGCCGATGGTGGCGCCCGATTCCAGCCGGCGATGCGCTTCGCGCAGGTTGGCGGCGTTGATTGGTCCCAGTGTCTCGTGATGGTTGCTGCGCAGTTCGCCTGCATCGATCAGGCTGGCGGCGCGGCTGAGCAGTCGATGCTGTTCGATCAGGTCGGGCGTCTGGAAGCGCGGGCGCGCGAACATCATTTCCCAGTGGATGCCGACCGACTTGGCCTTGTAGGGATCGCCGATGCGCAGTTCGCCCCTGGGCTCGACGATCAATCCGACGTGGCCGAGCGGAGCGATGATTTCGCCGATGGCGGCCCAGTAGCGATCGGTGTCGGCCAGGTTCAGCACGGCATCGACCTGCGCGAATCCGATCGCGACCAGCTGCGGCGCCAGGTCCTGACGGTGATCGATGACGTGATGGGCGCCGAGCGAACGGCACCATTCGATCGTCTCCGGCCGCGACGCGGTGGCGATCACGGTGAAACCGGCGCGGCGCGCCAGCTGGATCGCCATCGAACCCACGCCACCGGCGCCGGCGATGATCAGCAGGCTGCGGCGGTTGCATTCGTTGTCGATCGAATAGGGCATGCGGTGGAACAGCAATTCCCAGGCGGTGATGGTGGTCAGCGGCAGCGCCGCGGCCTGGGCGAAATCCAGGGTGGCCGGCTTGCGACCGACGATGCGCTCGTCGACCAACTGGAACTGCGCATTGCTGCCGGCGCGGGTGATGTCGCCGGCGTAGTAGACCTCGTCGCCAGGAGCGAACAGGGTGACCTGATCGCCGACCGCCTCGACCACGCCGGCGGCGTCGTAGCCGAGCACGCGCGGCGGATCTTCCTGCTGCGGCTTGGGCGAGCGCACCTTGGTGTCGACCGGGTTGACCGAGATCGCCTCCACCCGCACCAGGATGTCGTGGCCGGTGGGTTCGGGCTTGGGCAGTTCGATGTCCAGCAGCGCCTGCGGATCGTCGATGGGCAGATAGCGGGTGAGGCCGACGGCTTTCATGGGGGACTCCGGTTGTGGCGGATGGCGCGGACGGGTGGTTCAGACGGGAAGGGGGCTGCGCTCGGCGAACTGGCCGCGCCAGTAGGGATAGTACGGATACGGCGTTTCGGTCGCGCTCGCCGCGTCCAGGCGGGCGATCTGATCCGACGTGAGCTGCCAACCGACCGCGCCAAGATTCTGTTTCAGTTGCTCCTCGTTGCGCGCGCCAATCAGCACGGTCGACACGGTGGGCCGTTGCAACAGCCAGTTGATGGCGATCTGCGGAATCGCCCTGCCGGTCTCGGCGGCGATTTCATCGAGCACGTCGACGATCCGGTACAGGCGCTCGGGATCCACGGCCGGACCGATCGCGGCGGTGTCGTGTAGGCGGCTGGTTTCCGGCAGCGGCTGGTCGCGACGGATCCTGCCGGTCAGGCGCCCCCAGCCCAGCGGGCTCCAGACCACCGCGCCGACGCCCTGGTCGATGCCGAGCGGCATCAGTTCCCATTCGTAGTCGCGGCCGATCAGCGAGTAATAGGTCTGGTTGGCGACGTAGCGGCTCCAGCCGTGGCGCTCGGCGATGCCCAGCGATTTCATCAGCTGCCAGCCGGAGAAGTTGGAGACACCGAGATAACGCACCTTGCCGGCCCGGACCAGGTCGTCGAGGGTGGACAGGGTTTCCTCGATCGGCGTCATCGCATCGAAGGCATGCAACTGCAGCAGATCCAGGTAGTCGGTATCCAGCCGCTTGAGCGAGGCGTCCACCGCCTTGAGCAGGCGCAGCCGCGAGGTACCGGCGTCGTTGGCGCCGTCACCCAGGCGCAGGCCGGTCTTGCTGGACAGGATCACCTGATCGCGACGGCCGCGCAGGGCTTCGCCAAGGATGGATTCGGAGGCGCCATCGGAATAGACGTCGGCGGTGTCGAAGAAGTTGATGCCGGCCTCGATGCACAGATCGATCATCCGGCGCGCTTCGGCGACATCGGTGTTGCCCCAGGCGCTGAACAGCGGGCCCTTGCCGCCGAAGGTGCCGGCGCCGAAACCGAGGGCGGAGACTTTGAGGCCGGAGCGGCCGAGAAAACGGGTTTCCATGGGAGGTTCTCCAGAAAGGGGAAAGATGAAAGGAAGGAAGCGCGCTTCAGGCGCATTCGCCGGCGCCGAGCGCGGCGGGCGTGACGGCCTTGCGTTGCTGGCGGCGCTCCAGCGCGATGCTCCACAGCGCCACCGCGAAAGCCGACAGCGGGACCAGCGCGCCGATCCAGGTCAGCGCGGACAGGCCGGCGCCGTGGGCGATGACCAGGCCGCCCAGCCAGGCGCCCATCGCATTGCCCAGGTTGAAGGCGCCGATGTTCAGGCTGGAAGCCAGGCTCTGCGCGGCGCCGGCTTTCTGCAGCACCCACAACTGCAGCGGCGAGACCGTGGCGAACGCGGCGGCGCCGAGCAGGCCGGTGAACAGCACCATCGCCCACCGACTGTGCAGGGCGAAGCTCATCAGGCCCATCACCAACGCCAGCGCAATCAAGGTGGCGAGCAGCGCGGGCTGCAGGCGGCGGTCGGCGAAGCGGCCGCCCAGCAGGTTGCCGATGATCATGCCAACGCCGAACACCAGCAGGATGGGCGAGACCGCCGCATCGGCGAAACCGGTGACCTGGGTGAGCAGCGGCTGGATATAGGTGTAGACGGTGAACATGCCGCCGAAGCCCAGTACCGTCATCAGCAGGCCCAGCAGGACCTGCGGTTGCGCGATCGACTTCATTTCCTCGCGGAACGCGATCGGCGCGGCGTCGCCGCGATCGGCTGGCACCAGGGTGGCGATCACCAGGGTCGCGATCACGCCAATCGCGGTCACCGCCCAGAACGTGGCGCGCCAGCCGAACTGCAGACCCAGCCAGGCGCCGGCGGGGACGCCGAGCAGGGTCGCCACGGTCAGGCCGGTGAACATGATCGAGATGGCTGATGCCTTGCGATCCTCGGCGACCAGGCCGGTGGCGACCACCGCGCCGACGCCGAAGAAGGTACCGTGCGCCAGCGAGGTGATCACCCTCGCGATCATCAGCGTGGTGTAGTCCGGCGCGATCGCGCAGGCCAGGTTGCCGAGGGTGAAGATGATCATCAGCGCGACCAGTACCGCCTTGCGCGGCATCCGGCTGGTGGCCGCGGTCAGCAGCGGCGCCCCGGCGAACACGCCCAGCGCGTAGCCGGAGATCAGCAGGCCGGCGGCGGCGATGGAGACATGCAGATCGGTGGCGACCTGCATCAGCAGGCCCATGATGACGAATTCGGTGGTGCCGATACCGAACGCACCGGCGGTCAGGGCGTACAGCGCGATCGGCATGCGGGTGCGGGGAGCGGCAGCGGTCACGGGGTGGGGTCCGGGTGGGGAAGGTGCGAACTCTGGACCTTCCACAAATCGCGAAAAAGCGCGAATATGTCGAATCACTATCAATGAATATTTGATAATCATGGATCGTGTCGGCGACCTGACCCTGTTCCTGCGCGTACTCGACCTGGGCTCCATCACCGCGGCGGCGCACAGCCTGGACCTGTCGGTGGCGGTCGCCAGCCAGCGCCTGAAGCGGCTGGAGCGCGAACTGGGCGTGCGCCTGCTGCACAGGACCACCCGCCGCCTGCATCCCACCCCGGAAGGCGCGGCGCTGGCCCAGCAGGGCCGGGTGCTGGTGGAGGACCTGGAGTCGCTGGGGGCCGGCCTGCGCGAAGCCGCCACCGAGGTGGCCGGCACGCTGCGGGTGACTTTGTCGGCGACTTTCGGTCGGCAGTACGTCTCGCCGCTGCTGCCTGCGTTCCTGGCCGCGCATCCCAAACTGCGCATGGCGGTGCATCTGAGCGATCAGGTGGTCGACCTGGTCAGCGAAGGCTTCGACCTGGCGATCCGCATCGGCGCGCTCGAGGACTCGGGATTGGTCGCGCGCCGCATCGCGCCCAACCGGCGGCTGCTATGCGCGTCGCCCGACTACCTGCGGCGGCGCGGTCGCCCGCTGCACCCGGAACAGCTCGCCCAGCACGAATGCCTGCTGCTGGTCGGCAGCCAGGGCCGGCAGGATGTGTGGCGTCTGCAGGATCCGCAGGGCAAGGAAGTGGCGGTGCGGGTGAACGGGCGCTATGAAAGCAATTTCGGCGAACTGCTGCGCGATGCGGCGGTCGCGGGCGAAGGCATCGCGGTGCACTCCCTGTGGCACGTCGTCGAGGATCTGCGTGCCGGTCGGCTGGAAGTCGTGCTGCCGATGTATCCGCCGGCGACGACCGCGATCAGCGCGGTGATGCCGCAGCGGCGGCTGGTGCCGCCGCGGGTGCGCGCGTTCATCGATCTGCTGGCGGCCCGGTTCGGCGAGGACCCGCCCTGGGAACGGGGACTGTCGTTCCCCGGGAATTGATGCTCCTGAGTTGGCCTGATCGGGTTGGCCGGCCGGGCGTACTCAGGTCCAGGTGTCGAACGCAAACGCATCCAGCGCCAGACCCGCCATTTCCACGTCGCGATGCAGCAGTCGCCCATGCGCCGCTTCGCCGCCGGCGCCGAGCGCGACGTACAGCGGATACAGGTGTTCCTGGGTCGGGTGGTTGCGCAGGGCGTCCGGCAACGCGCGCCAGTCCAGCGCACCGGCGGTATCGCCGGCTTCCAGCTTCGTGCGCAACGCGTCGGTGAAGGCGGCGACCCAGGGGAATTCGGCGGCGTCCGGATGGCCCCAGTCGAGCGCGCGCAGGTTGTGCGAAAAGCCGCCCGAGCCCACCACCAGTACGCCATCGGCGCGCAAGGGCGCCAGCGCACGGCCGACGCGGTAGTGCTCTTCCGCGTCACCGTCGGGATTCACCGACAGCGCGACCACCGGAATGTCGGCCTGCGGGTACATCCGCCGAAGCGGTACCCAGACCCCGTGGTCGATGCCGTGACGATCGTCCTGGGTGGCCTCGATGCCGGCGTCGCCCAGCAGTTCGACCACGGTCGACGCCAGCGCGGGCGAACCCTGCGCCGGATATCGGATCTCGTACAGCGGAGCAGGGAAGCCGCCGAAGTCATGGATGGTGCGCGGCGCCTCCGTGGCGGTGACGGTCGTGACCGGCGCCATGAAGTGCGCCGATGCCACCACGATGGCACGCGGGCGTGGCAGCAGTTCACCCAGCCGGTCCAGGAAACGGCCGGTGGGTGAGTCCTCGATCGCCAGCATCGGCGAACCGTGGGACAGGAAAACGGCGGGCAGGGCGGCAGGGGTATCCATGGCGTGCAGCATGGGCCCGCCCGGTGCCTCCGCCAATAGGTGCCGGCACACCGATGTGTTGCGGCGCCGGAACGCCATCGCCTTTCCCTTCGCAGTTGCTCTGGCAAGATGGGGCGTCGCCATTGCAGGAGGCCACATGGGCCAGGACGATCTCCGTTCGGCACAACGGCCGGCGCCCGATTCGCCGATGGTCGAGGTGGCCGACTACGTGACCGGATACCGCATCGATTCCGGTGAAGCCTATGACACCGCGCGTCTGGTGCTGCTGGATTCGCTGGCCTGCGCGATGCTGGCGATGAAGTTTCCCGAATGCGTCCGTCACCTGGGCCCGGTGGTGCCGGGGGCGGAGATGGCTGGCGGCGTGCGGATACCGGGCACGGCGCACGAACTGGATCCCGTCCAGGCGGCATTCGCGATCGGCACCCAGATCCGCTGGCTGGACTTCAACGACACCTGGCTCGCGGCCGAATGGGGCCACCCTTCCGACAATCTGGGAACGCTCCTGGCGCTCGGCGACTACCTGAGCCGTCAGGCACGTCGCGAGGGACGCGCGCCACTGACAGTGCGCGATCTGCTGGGATTCGCCATCAAGGCGCATGAAATCCAGGGGGGCTACGCCCTGCTCAATGCGTTCAACCGGGTCGGCCTGGATCACGTCATCCTCGTCCGGCTGGCGTCCACCGCCCTGGCGACCCATATGCTCGGCGGCACACACGCGCAGATCGTCAATGCCATTTCCAACAGCTGGATCGACAACGGTGTGCTGCGGACTTACCGGCACGCGCCGAACACCGGACCGCGCAAGAGCTGGGCGGCCGGCGACGCCTGCCGCCGCGCGGTCATCCATGCCCTGGACGCCGTGCGTGGCGAAACCGGTTACCCCAGCGCGCTGAGCGCGCGGAGCTGGGGTTTCTACGATGTCGTCTTCGGCGGCCAGCCGTTCCGGTTCGAGCGGCCATTCGGCAGCTACGTCATGGAGAACGTGCTGTTCAAGATCAGCCATCCGGCGGAGTTCCACGCGCAGACCGCGGTCGAATGCGCCCTGCGCCTGCATCCCCGGGTGGCTCCCCGGTTGGAGCAGGTGGAGCGGGTGGTCATCGAAACCCAGGAGGCGGGAAGGCGCATCATCGACAAGACCGGCCCCCTGGCCAACTACGCCGATCGGGACCATTGCCTCCAGTACATGGTGGCGGTCCCGCTGATTTTCGGGCAGTTGGAGGCGGCGGACTACGGCGACGCGCGAGCCGCCGATCCGCGCATCGATCGGCTTCGTAACTTGATGATTGTCAAGGAAAACGAGCAGTTCACCCGGGACTACCTGGACCCTGGCCGGCGCTTCATCGGCAATGCGGTGCAGGTGTTCTTCACCGATGGAAGCCGGTCCGAACGGGTCGCGATCGATTACCCTGTCGGCCATCGGCGGCGACGGAAGGAAGGCTTTCCCCTGCTGATGGAAAAATGCGAAGCCGCGCTGCGGGGACACCTGCCCGCTGCCCGGGTCGATCGTCTGCTGGACCTGGCGGCGGTTCCCGAGCGCCTGGATGCGCTGGCGGTGGACGAGCTGATGGGGCTGTGCGAGGTGGCATGAATTGCCTGCACCGGCGAGCCGATTTCCTTGGCGGAACGGACTTGTTATGGTACCGTTAACGCTGTCTTCACTTCCTCCCGCATAATCTGTTCAGGATGGCGAGCGTGACGGCCGTCCGCACAACCATAAGAAAGCTGGAAAAAACGCGAGTTAAGCGCTTCGGTTTTTCTACAACTGCTGATTTAGACAAGGAGCTGCAAATGAACAAGAAACTGCTTTGTGCCGCGCTGCTGAGCGGTCTGAGCCTGGCGCAAGCTGCTTCCGCCCAGGAGTTTGACGACCGTTGGTACCTGACCGGTTCCGCCGGCATCAACGTCCAGGACAACGACCGCAACACCGACGATGCTCCGTTCGGTGCCATCGGTCTGGGCAAGTTCATCAGCCCGAACTGGTCGCTGGATGGTGAAATCAACTACCAGAACACCCAGTTCGAAAAGAACGTCAACCTGAACTGGAGCCAGTACGGCGTTTCGCTGGACCTGCGCCGCCACTTCTGGCTGTCGGACCGCAACTGGCATCCGTACCTGCTGGCCGGTCTGGGCCTGCAGCGTTCGGAAGAAGAGTTCGACGCATTCCCGAACGCGAACTCGCCGGGTGAGCGCAAGGACAACAACTTCGCCGCCAAGCTGGGTGGTGGTATCCAGGCCAAGCTGGGCCGCGTTGGCGTCCGCACCGAACTCGCCTACCGCATCGATTTCGACGACCAGGCCATCGGTCCGTCGTATGACGGTTCGATCGATGACGGCGACGATTTCGCCGATCTGCTGGCTTCGGTCGGCATCATCATCCCGCTGGGTCCGGAAGCCGCTCCGCCGGCCCCCCCGGCGCCGGCACCGGCTCCGAGCTGCGCCGACCTGGATGACGACGGCGACGGCGTCAACAACTGTGACGACAAGTGCCCGGGTTCGCAGGCTGGCCAGACCATCGGTCCGGACGGCTGCCCGGTCCCGGTCTCGATCGACCTGAAGGGCGTGAACTTCGACTTCGACAAGTCGGTGCTGCGTCCTGACGCGGTCGCCATCCTGGGCGAGGCCGTGGAAATCCTGAAGCGTTACCCCGACCTGAAGGTCGAAGTCGCCGGTCACACCGACTCCGTCGGTACCGACGCCTACAACCAGAAGCTGTCGGAGCGTCGCGCCAAGGCCGTGTACGAGTACCTGACCAGCAACGGTGTTGACGCTTCGCGTCTGATTGGACCGAACGGTTACGGCGAGAGCCGTCCGATCGACACCAACGACACCAAGGAAGGCCGTGCACGCAACCGTCGTACGGAACTGAACGTCCAGAACTGATCGGACGTCGCTTCCCGCAACACACAAAGCCCGGCCTCGTGCCGGGCTTTGTTTTTTCATGTCCGGAAATGGCCAGGCGAGCTCAACCACCATTCCTCCGCAATCGCTTTCGTGCGCATAGCCACAGAAGCGTCAACCACTTGGCGGAAACAGGTAAGGCTTTCCTTGATATCGCGGACCACGCTTCTTACACTGCGGGCTCGTTCGATTGCCGGGGTATCCGCATGCGCCACCTTCTTCTTGCCGGTCTGGCCGGTCTTGCCGCCATCCCCGCCGCGAACGCCGCCCAGAATTGCAGTGGCAGTCTGGTGCCGCCGCCGCTGCCGGTACGCGCGACGGTGCTGGAGCCGGTGGCTTCCGAGTTCACGCCCACGGTGTCCCAACTGGGCGCGCCCAGCGGTGTGTTGACCCAGGCGCTGGATGAGGCGCTGTCGGTGGATCGCGTGCTGATGCGGTTGCGCATCGAAGGATGCCAGAACGTCGCCAAGGCGATGCCCGCCCTCCCCGCGGCGGCCAATGCCAACGATCCTTCGGGCTACAAGCCGAAGACCCAGTACGACAACACGCCGTGGCGGTTCGACATGAACCAGAACGGCAAGCGCATGACCGCCGAAGAGTTTGACGCCTGGATGAAGGCGCGCGGCGTGCGCGTGGCCAAGGGCGCCGGCGCCACCGCGGCTCCCGCACCGGCGGTTCCGGCTGCACCGGCACCTGAAGCCAAGAAGTAATCCCGCAGTTCCGCGCCGACGGCCATGGCTCGTCCCGTCCATGGCGCCCGCGCGCGTCCGCGTACAGGGGCTGGTGTCCCCGCAGGCGACCAGGGTCTACCGCCCCGCCACGGGGTAGCGCGCGTCCTCTCCAAGCTGGGCCTCTGTTCGCGAAGCGAAGCGACACGTTGGGTGCTGGCCGGCCGGGTCGGTGTGGAGGGACGGATTGTCCGGGATCCCGAATTTCCTGTGGTCCAGGGCAGGCACCGGCTCAGCGTCGATGGCAAGCCGGTAGGCGCCGGCGAGCGCACGTACCTGATGCTCAACAAGCCCCGTGGCCTGCTGACCACGGCGAGCGACGAGCAGGGGCGCGACACGGTCTATCGCTGTTTCGAAGGTGCGGGCCTGCCATGGATCGGTCCGGTGGGGCGCCTGGACAAAGCCAGCGAAGGCCTGCTGCTGTTCACCAACGACCCCGAATGGGCCGCCGCGATCACGTCTCCCGAACGCGGCCCCGACAAGACCTATCACGTCCAGATAAACCGCATTCCCGACGACGCGCTGCTCCTGCGCTTGCGGCAGGGCGTGGACAAGGACGGCGAAACGCTGCGGGCGAAGTCGGCATCGCTGCTGCGTGGCGGCGAGAAGAATGCATGGCTGGAAATCCAGCTCGATGAAGGCCGCAACCGACACATACGGCGCCTGCTGGAGGCCTTCGATATCCAGGTGCTGCGGCTGGTGCGGGTCGCGATCGGCCCGCTGCCGCTGGGTGATCTGGCAAAGGGCGCATGGCGTCCTCTGACCCGGGATGAAATCGCGGCCCTGGCGTAGAGCGGAGCGTGCTCCGCTGTTTCGAGGGAATCTCCGCGCCGAGCAAGCCCGGCTCTTACAGGAATGTCAGAGCGGAGCCTGCCCCGTTGCGATCGGTGGGAAGCCGCCTCAGCTCTTCAATACCCCGAGCTCATGGCCGATGCGGGTGAAGGCATCGATCGCGCGATCCAGATGTTCGCGGGTATGCGCCGCGCTCATCTGGGTGCGGATGCGGGCCTGGCCCTTGCCGACCACCGGGAAGAAGAAGCCGATGGCATAGATGCCTTCCTCCAGCAAACGCGCGGCGAAGCGCTGCGCCAGCGGTGCGTCGTACAGCATCACCGGGCAGATCGGATGCACGCCGGGCTTGATGTCGAAGCCGGCGGCGCCCATGCGCTCGCGGAAGTAACGGGTGTTTTCCTGCAACTGCACGCGCAGGTCACCGGCCGAGGACAGCATCTCGAAGGCCTTGATGCCGGCGGACACGACGTGCGGCGGCAGCGAGTTGGAGAACAGGTAGGGGCGCGAGCGCTGACGCAGCAGTTCGATCACTTCCTTCTTCGCGGTGGTGAAACCGCCCAGAGCACCGCCCATCGCCTTGCCCAGCGTGCCGGTGAAGATGTCGATGCGATCCAGCACCCCCTTCACCTCGGCCGAACCTCGGCCGGTGGCGCCGAGGAAACCGGTGGCATGGCATTCGTCGATGTGCACCAGCGCGTTGTATTTCTTCGCCAGTGCGGTGATTTCGTCGAGCGGGGCGATGAATCCGTCCATCGAGAACACGCCGTCGGTGGTGATCAGCTTGGTCCGGCAGCCTGCGGCATCGGCGGCCTGCAATTGGGCTTCCAGGTCGGCCATGTCGCAGTTGGCGTAGCGGAACCGCTTGGCCTTGCACAGGCGCACGCCGTCGATGATCGAGGCGTGGTTGAGGGCGTCGGAGATGATCGCGTCGTTCTCGTCCAGCAGCGGTTCGAACAGGCCGCCATTGGCATCGAAGCACGCCGCATACAGGATGGTGTCCTCGGTGCCGAAGAAATCGGCGATGGTTTTTTCAAGTTGCTTGTGCAGATCCTGGGTGCCGCAGATGAAGCGCACCGAGGCCATGCCGAAGCCATGGCTGTCCAGAGCCTGCTTGGCCGCTTCGATCACGTCGGGATGATCGGCCAGGCCAAGATAGTTGTTGGCGCAGAAGTTCAGCACCGTGCGTCCGTCGGCCAGGGTGATCTCGGCCGACTGCGGGCTGGTGATGATGCGCTCGGACTTGAACAGGCCCTGCGCCTGCAGGGTCTCCAGCTCGGCGGCGTAGCGGGCGGTCAGCGATTCGGACATGGACGGCTCGGGGATGGCGGGAAGCCGTCATTTTAACGGTCTCCGCCGCACCCATGCCGGTGTCATGCCGATGCGGCATAAGGATCGGCCCTCAAGTCATTTCCCGGGTGCAATGTGCATCCGCAGCATCAACGGTTCCGGTCGAAAGACCACATGCGGGGAACCTTGCGATGCGTGGACATGGGCAGGCGGTGCGGGCGGACAGGCGGCCTAAGCGGTTGGCAGCCGCGCTGCTGTGTTCGCTGGCCCTGCCGGCGGCCGCGCAGCAGCACAAACCCACGGTGGAAGAACTGCAGCAGCGGCTGGAAGCCCTGGAGCGCCGCCTCGGCGGTACCGTCGCGGAGACAGGCGAGGTTGTCGGCGAGGGCGGATTGGCGGACCTGGACCAGCGCCTGCGGGTGCTGGAGCGGCGTCTGGAGCTGCAGCAGGAAGAACAGGTGGCCAAAGCCAAGGATGCGCCCGTCATCGCCGTCAACGACAAGGGGGCTTCGTTCAAGTCGGCCGGCGGCGACTACGAGATTCGCCTGCGCGGACTGATCCAGGGCGACGGCCGCTTCTTCCTCGACGATCAGGCGCCGGCGCAGAACGACACCTTCCTGATCCGCACTGCGCGCCCGATCATCGAAGGCTCGCTGGGCAAGCTGGTCGGCTTCCGCCTGACCCCGGAGTTCGCGGGCGACAATGCGAGCATCGTCGACGCCTATGTGGACCTCCGTTTCAATCCGGCGTACACGTTGCGGGTCGGCAAATTCACCTCGCCAGTGGGCCTGGAGCGGCTGCAATCGTCGTCGGCGCTGTCGGCGGTGGAACGTTCTCTGCCCAGCGAACTGGCGCCCAACCGCGACATCGGCGTGCAGCTCCAGGGAGACGTGGCCGATGGCCGCTTCAGCTATGCGCTGGGTGTGTTCAACGGCACGGTCGACGGGCGTGATGCGGTCACCAGCAATCCGGACAACGAGTTCGAATACGCGGGGCGGGTGTTCTTCGAGCCTTTCCGCAACGATGCCAGTGCATGGTCCGGCCTGGGCTTCGGATTGGGCGCGAGCATCGGCGACAAGCGCGGAGCCGGCAACAATTTCCTGCCACGTTACCGGACGGCGGGACAGGCGCAGTTCTTTGCCTATCGTTCGGCGGTGAATGCGGATGGGGAACATTTCCGGTTGTCGCCGCAGGCTTACTACTACCTGGGCCGGTTCGGTTTGCTGGGCGAGTACATCCAGTCGCGCCAGGAGGTCGTGGTCGTCAGCGGGGCGAATGCGGGCCGGCGCGACAAGCTGGAGAACACGGCCTGGCAGGCGACCGCGCAGTGGGTGCTGACCGGCGAGGACGCCAGCTATCGCGGCGTGGTGAAACCGTCGCGCCCGTTCCGTCCGGGTGGGGAAGGCTGGGGCGCATTCGAACTGATCGCCCGCTACGGCGCACTCGATATCGATGACGACGCCTTTCCGCTGTTCGCCGACGCCGCGACCTCGGCCCGCCAGGCGCGCAACTGGACGCTGGGCCTGAACTGGTACCTCACCAGCAATCTCAAGCTCGTCTTCAACTACCTGGACACGACCTTCAAGGGTGGCGCCATCAACGCCGCCGACCGCGAGGACGAGAAGGCGATCTTCTCGCGCCTGCAGGTCGCCTTCTGATTCCGGAGATCCCCATGAGCAACTCTTCCCTGCGACGTCACCTGCGCACCCTGCTGATCGCTTTCGGCCTGACCGTGGCCGCCGCGGCAGGTGCGCGAGATGTGAAGCTGCTGAATGTTTCCTACGATCCCACCCGCGAGTTCTATCGCGAGTTCAATGCCGCCTTCGCCAGGGAATGGCAACAGAAGAAAGGCCAGAAAGTCGAGGTGGAAACCTCGCACGGTGGTTCCGGAAAACAGGCGCGTGCAGTCATCGATGGACTTGAAGCCGATGTGGTCACGCTTGCGCTGGCCTATGATGTGGATTCCATCGCCCAGCGTGCGCGCCTGTTCCCGGCGAACTGGCAATCGCGCCTGCCGGAGAACAGCGCACCCTACACCTCCACCATCGTGTTCCTGGTGCGCAAGGGCAATCCGAAGAAGATCAAGGATTGGGTGGATCTGGTGAAGCCGGGTACTTCGGTGATCACGCCGAATCCGAAGACCTCCGGCGGCGCGCGCTGGAACTACCTCGCCGCCTGGGCCTATGGCCTGAAGATCTTCAAGGGCGACGAGGCCAAGACCCGCAACTTCGTGCGCGCGCTGTTCCGCAACGTGCCGGTACTGGATACCGGCGCGCGTGGCGCCACCACCACTTTCGTCCAGCGCGGCATCGGCGATGTGCTGCTCGCGTGGGAAAACGAGGCGTTCCTGTCGATCGAGGAACTGGGTCCGGACAAGTTCGACATCGTGGTGCCGTCGCTGTCTATCCTGGCGGAGCCGCCGGTGGCGCTGGTCGACAAGAACGTCGACAAGCATGGGACGCGCGAGGCCGCGCAGGCCTACCTGCAGTTCCTGTATTCGCCCACCGGACAGCGGCTGGCGGCCAAGCACTACTACCGGCCACGCTATCCGCAATACGCGGCGCCGGCCGACGTGGCGCGGTTTCCGAAGCTGGAACTGGTGACCATCGACAAGGTGTTCGGCTCGTGGGCCAAGGCCCAGGCCACCCACTTCGCCGATGGCGGCGTGTTCGATCAGATCCAGGCGAGGTAAGCGGGTGAATGCCGATGTCGGTGCATGTTCCAACACGGGTGTCGCGGTGCTTCGTCCATGTGCGGAGGCATGAATGGCCGCGGTGATTGACGCGCGGCCCGCGGCGGGACGTCGCCGTCGGATCCTGCCCGGTTTCGGCCTCAGCCTGGGCTACACGCTGGCCTGGCTGGGGCTGATCGTGCTGATTCCGCTGGTGGGCGTGTTCGTCAAGGCAAGCGGGTTGGGATTGGACGGGCTGTGGCGGATCTGGACCGAACCGCGCGTGTTGTCGGCGCTATGGGTGAGTTTCGGCACCGCGCTGGCGGCGGCGGCGTTCAACGCCGTGATGGGGACGTGGGTGGCATGGGTGTTCGTGCGCTACCGGTTTCCGGGCAAGCGCCTGTTCGACGCGATGATCGATCTGCCGTTCGCATTGCCGACCGCGGTGGCGGGCATCGCGCTCACCGCGCTGTATGGCCCGACCGGCTGGCTGGGGCGCTGGCTGGAAGCGGCGGGAGTGAAGGTGGCCTATACCCCGCTGGGCATCACCGTGGCGCTGGTGTTCATCGGCCTGCCGTTCGTGGTGCGGGTGGTGCAGCCGGTGCTGGCCGAAACCGAGCGCGAACTGGAAGAGGCCGCGGCGACCCTGGGTGCGAACCGCTGGCAGACGATCCGCCGGGTCGTGCTGCCCGGCCTGTGGCCGGCGGTGCTGGCAGGCTTCGCGCTGGCGTTCGCGCGCGGCGTGGGCGAGTACGGGTCGGTGATTTTCATCGCCGGCAACCTGCCCGGCGTGTCCGAGATCGCGCCGTTGCTGATCACCATCAAACTGGAAGAATTCGACTACGCGGGGGCGACCGCGATCGCCGCCGCGATGCTGCTGCTTTCCTTCGTGCTGTTGCTGGCCATCAACAGCCTGCAGTCCCGCCTGGCGCGGACCGCACGGAGCCAGGGATGAGCGAGGCCATATCCGCCGTGATCCCGCTGCCGCACGATTCCCTGGTCGATGTCTCCTCCGGCCGCCCGGCGCGCCGAGCGCGGTCGGCCACGGCCGAGCCGGGCTGGGCGCGGGCCCTGCTGATCATTGGCGCGCTGGTCTTCCTGCTGGCGTTCCTGCTGTTGCCGCTGCTGCTGGTGTTCGTCGAGGCGTTGCGGGGAGGCTGGACCGCATTCCTCACCGCAATCCGGGAACCCGATGCGCTGGCGGCGATCCGCCTGACTTTGCTGGTCACCGCGATCGTCGTGCCTTTGAACCTGATCTTCGGCGTGGCGGCGGCCTGGGCGGTCAGCAAGCACGAGTTCCCCGGCAAGCGCTGGCTGGTGACCCTGATTGACCTCCCGTTCGCGGTGTCGCCGGTGGTGGCCGGCCTGATCTTCGTGCTGATCTTCGGCGCGCAGGGCTGGGCCTGGCCGCTCATCGACGAGGGGTGGCGCCTCTCGCTGCCGGTGCTGGGCGAGGTGACGCTGCAGTTGCCGAAGATCATCTTCGCGCTGCCCGGCATCGTGCTGGCGACGATCTTCGTCACCTTTCCCTTCATCGCCCGCGAGTTGATGCCGCTGATGGAACAGCAGGGCACCGACGAGGAACTGGCCGCGCTCAGCCTGGGCGCCACGGGCTGGCAGGCCTTCTGGCGCGTGACCCTGCCGAACATCCGCTGGGCGCTGCTGTATGGCGTACTGCTGTGCAGTGCGCGCGCGATGGGCGAGTTCGGCGCGGTGTCGGTGGTGTCCGGGCACATCCGCGGGCGCACCAACACGCTGCCGCTGCACGTGGAAATCCTCTACAACGAATACGCCTACAGCGCCGCGTTCGCCGCCGCCTCGCTGCTGGCGCTGTCCGCGCTGCTGACGCTCGCGCTGAAGTCGTACCTGGAATGGCGCCATGGCGAGGCGCTGGCCGCCAATCATCGGCATTGAGGCAGAGACATGGGCATCACCATCGAACACGTGGGCAAGCAGTTCGGCAACTACACGGCACTGCAGGACATCCGACTGGACGTGCGGCAGGGCGAACTGTTGGCGCTGCTCGGGCCTTCCGGATCCGGCAAGACGACGCTGCTGCGGATCATCGCCGGACTGGAACACGCCGATCATGGCCGGGTGCTGCTGGATGGCGAGGACGCGGCGGGTCTGAGCGTGCAGGCGCGCCGCGCCGGTTTCGTGTTCCAGCACTATGCGCTGTTCCGCCACCTCGACGTTGCCGGCAACATCGCTTTCGGCCTGCGGGTACGGCGCGGCGCGCAGCGCTGGCCGGAAGCGCGCATCCGCGCGCGGGTCGAGGAACTGCTGGCGCTGGTGCAACTGGAAGGACTGGCCGCGCGCTATCCGGCGCAACTGTCCGGCGGCCAGCGGCAACGCGTGGCGCTGGCGCGCGCGCTCGCGATCGAGCCGCGCGTGCTGCTGCTGGACGAACCCTTCGGCGCGCTCGACGCGCAGGTCCGCCGGGATCTGCGTCGCTGGCTGCGCGAGCTGCATGATCGCACCGGGTTGACCACCCTGTTCGTCACCCACGATCAGGAGGAGGCGCTGGAACTGGCCGACCGGGTGGCGATTCTCAATGCCGGCCGGCTGGAGCAGGTCGGCACGCCGGCCGAGGTCTACGACGCACCGGCCTCGCCCTTCATCTATTCCTTCGTCGGCGCGGTGAACCGGTTGCCGGCGCGCTGGCATGGCGGGGAGCTGCTTGCGGAAGGCGCGGCGTTGCCGGTGGCGGGGCATGCGCGCGGCGAAGGCGCGGCGGAGGTGTTCGTGCGCCCGGAGGATCTGCGCATCGATCCCGCCGGCCATGGCTGGCCGGCCACGGTGCTGTCGGGGCAGCGCAACGGACCGCGCCTGCGCCTGCGTGCGCAATTGGCCGGGTCCCGCCATGAAGTCGAGGTGGAACTGCCGGCCCACGCGCAGGCGCATGCGGTCGGGCAGCACCTGCATCTGGTCCCGGCGCGGTTCGGCTGGTTCCCGGCGCCGGCGGGCTGGGGGGAGGGCGCTCCGGGCACTTGACGACGGCGATTGTTGCATCGCAATATCCGGCGGACGGTTAAAAAACCGTAAACACGTGCCTCATCGCACGTGTCCAAGGTCGGAGTGGGACCGGCCTGCGCGATCAACACGCCGCTACCAACCTGGAGAGAGCCCGGATGAAGCCAGTCAAGTTGTGCACCACCCTTGCCGTCGCCCTGCTGGCGGCGGTTCCGTTTGTTTCGTTTGCGCAGGAAGCCGCGGTGGAAGCCGAGGCCGAATCCGAAGCCGAATCCCCCGTCACCTGGTCGGTCGCGGTCACCACCGACTATGTCTTCCGTGGCGTTTCCCAGACCGATGAAGGTCCGGCGTTCCAGCCCGGCCTGACCTACACCGCGCCGTTCGGCCTGTACGTGGGCGTGTGGGGCTCCAACGTCGATTTCGGCGATCCGGATCCGGAAGCCGGGCTGCGCGGCCCGAATTTCGAGCTCGACGCCTTCGTCGGCTACAGCTATGACTTCAACGACAGCTGGAACCTGGACGTCAGCGCAGTGCGCTACACCTACCACGGCGCCAGCTCCGGCGTGTCCAGCGGCGACTACAACGAGTACATCGCCAAGGTCACCTGGGCCGGTCCGGTGGAAATCTCCGGCATGCTCGCCTATGCGCCGGACTATGGCGATCTGGCTCCGAAGGCCAAGGAAAGCTATGCCAACCTGGCCGCCGCCTACGACATCGGCGACAGCGGTTTCTCGGTGGGTGCGTCGGTCGGTTACACCTCGATCGACAACGGCGAGGAGTGGATCGAGGGCGAACGCTTCAACTATGGCGTCACCGATTACTTCGATGGCTCGTTGACCCTCAACAAGACCTTCGGTCCTGCCACCGCGACCCTCGGCTACTACACCACGTTCGGTTCCGACGCCGATGTGCTGAAGGCCGATGGCGAGATCTACGACAACCGGGTCGCGCTGACGATCAGCGTCGGCAATTGAGTCTGCCGCATGCGGGAAAGAAGAAGGGCGCCGCGAGGCGCCCTTTTTTTGTTGTTGGCTGTTGCAAAGCACCTTCGGTGCTTGCCCCATCCGCCTTCGGCACCTTCCCCCGCTCGCGGGGGAAGGAATCGGGACTCAGGTCCAGCTCAGTACGACCTTGCCGGCCTTGCCGGCTTCCATCAGGTCGAAGCCCTTCTGGAAGTCGTCGATCGGCAACTGGTGGGTCAGCACCTTGCCCAGCGGGAAGCCGGACAGCACCAGCTGGGTCATCTTGTACCAGGTTTCGTACATCTTGCGGCCGTAGATGCCCTGCACGGTCAGGCCCTTGAAGATGATCCGGTCCCAGTCCACGCCGGCGCCCTTGGGCAGGATGCCGAGCAGGGCGATCTTGCCGCCGTGGTACATGCAGTCGAGCATGTCGTTGAACGCGCGCGGATTGCCGCTCATTTCCAGGCCCACGTCGAAGCCTTCCATGTGCAGATCGGCCATCACTTCCTTGAGCGAGGTGTTGGCGACATTGACCACGCGGGTCGCGCCCATGTCGGCGGCCAGCTTCAGGCGGTAGTCGTTGACGTCGGTGACCACCACGTTGCGCGCGCCGATATGCTTGCAGATGCCAGCGGCGATGATGCCGATCGGGCCGGCGCCGGTGATCAGCACGTCCTCGCCGATGACATCGAACTCCAGCGCGCAGTGCGCGGCGTTGCCATAGGGATCGAAGAACGCGGCCAGCTCGCTGGGGATCTGATCCGGAATCGGCCACAGGTT
This sequence comes from Pseudoxanthomonas sp. 134C1, assembly GCF_057773065.1. Taxonomy (NCBI): domain Bacteria; kingdom Pseudomonadati; phylum Pseudomonadota; class Gammaproteobacteria; order Lysobacterales; family Lysobacteraceae; genus Pseudoxanthomonas; species Pseudoxanthomonas sp. 134C1. The sequence goes on along the minus strand of NZ_JBYMTH010000012.1, from coordinate 78,586 downwards.
GCTGGCCGGCATCACCATGTACTCGGCGAACGCGCCATCGCGGTTGACGCCGATGCCGACCGTGTTCGGGCACAGGTGCGGGCGGCCGCCGCGGCAGTTGCGGCAATGGCCGCAGACGATGTGGCCTTCGGCCGAGACACGCTGGCCGACGGTGTAGCCGGTGACCCCGGGGCCGATCTGGGCGATGCGGCCGACGAACTCGTGTCCGATCACCAGGCCCGGACGGATGGTGCGCTGGCTCCATTCGTCCCACAGGAAGATGTGCAGATCGGTGCCGCAGATGGCGGTCTTCTCGAGCTTGATCAGCACTTCGTTCGGGCCGGGCTGCGGCACCGGCACTTCTTCCAGCCAGATGCCCTTGGCCGCTTCGCGCTTGACCAGCGCCTTCATCATTTGCGTCATGGAGTGTGTTCCGGGACCGGGACGGTGAGGGCGCGGATTATACGCGGGCGGCCGGAACCGTATGGTAAGCCGCGGTCCGCGCGGACTTTCGTTCCGGCGGGTGCGGGGAAGGGCACCAGGCGCCTAGGCCGAAAGTCATGGTCGGCCCGGCGGCCCCGACCGTTACAATCTAACGCTCATTTTTCCGAGGGGATGTACCCATGCGCCTTAACCTGCTTGCTGCCTCACTCGCCGTCGCCTGCCTCGCGCCGGCCGGCCTCGCCCATGCCGGAGAGGGCATGTGGGTGCCGCAGCAGCTGCCGGAGATCGCCGGTCCGCTGAAGAAAGCCGGCCTGAAACTGTCGCCCGAGCAGTTGTCCAACCTGACCGGCGACCCGATGGGCGCGGTGGTCGCGCTGGGTGGCTGCACCGCCAGCTTCGTCTCCCCGCAGGGCCTGGTGGTCACCAACCACCATTGCGCGTACGGCGCCATCCAGCTCAATTCGACCGCCGAGAAGAATCTGATCAAGGACGGCTTCAACGCCCCGACCCTCGCCGATGAAGTCAGCGCCGGCCCCAACGCGCGCGTCTACGTGCTCGACGACATCAAGGACGTGACCGCCGAGGCCAGGGCCGCAATCGCCGCCGCCGGCAACGATCCGCTGGCGCGCACCCAGGCGCTGGAAGCGTTCGACAAGAAACTGGTCGCCGATTGCGAGGCCGAAGCCGGTTTCCGCTGCCGCCTGTACAGCTTCTCCGGCGGCAACACCTATCGCCTGTTCAAGAACCTGGAAATCAAGGACGTGCGTCTGGCGTATGCGCCTCCGGGCAGCGTCGGCAAGTTCGGCGGGGACATCGACAACTGGATGTGGCCGCGCCACACCGGCGACTTCTCGTTCTATCGCGCCTATGTCGGCAAGGACGGCAAACCGGCCGCGTTCTCCAAGGACAACGTGCCTTACCAGCCGAAGCATTGGCTGAAGTTCGCCGATCAACCGCTGGGCGCCGGCGATTTCGTGATGGTGGCCGGCTATCCGGGTTCCACCAACCGCTACGCGCTGGCCACCGAGTTCGACAACACCGCGAGCTGGACCTATCCGACCGTCGCGCGCCACTACAAGGCGCTGATCGAGATGGTGAAGGCCGCCGGCAAGACCAACCCGGACATCGCGGTGAAGTACGCCAGCAGCATGGCCGGCTGGAACAACACCAGCAAGAATTTCGAAGGCCAGCTGGAAGGCTTCAAACGCATCGACGCCGCCGGCCAGAAGCACACCGAGGAATCCGCGGTGCTGAACTGGCTCAAGGGCCAGGGCGGCCAGGGCAAGGCGGCGCTGGACGCGCATGCCAAGCTGGTGGCGCTGGCCGACCAGGCCAGGACCACCCGCGATCGCGATCTGGTGGTCGGCCAGTTCGGCAACAGCGGCGTGATCGGCGTGGCGAGCACGCTGTACCGTCTGGCGATCGAAAACGAAAAACCCAACACCGCGCGTGAATCCGGCTACCAGGAACGCGATCTGCCGGGCATCGAAGGCGCGATGAAGCAGATGGAGCGCCGTTACGTGCCGGCGATGGATCGTCAGATCCAGCAGTACTGGCTCAACGAGTACGTGAAGTTGCCGGCGGCCCAGCACGTGGCCGCGGTCGACGCGTGGCTGGGCGGCAACGATGCCGCCGCGGTCAACCGCGCGCTCGACAAGCTGGCCGGCACCCGGCTGGGCAACACCGAGGAACGCCTGAAGTGGCTGAAGGCCGATCGCAAGGCATTCGAGGCCAGCAGCGACCCGGCCATCCAGTACGCGGTGGCGGTGATGCCGACCCTGCTGAAGCTGGAGCAGGAACGCAAGACCCGCATGGGCGAATCGCTGGTCGCGCGTCCGGTGTTCCTGCAGGCGCTGGCCGACTACAAGAAGAGCCAGGGCGAATTCGTCTATCCGGACGCCAATCTGTCGCTGCGCATCACCTTCGGCAACGTGATGGGGTACGAGCCCAAGGACGGTGTGGCCTACACCCCGTTCACCACCCTGGAAGGCGTGGTCGCCAAGGAAACCGGACAGGATCCGTTCGATTCGCCGAAGGCGCTGCTGGACGCGGTCAAGGCCAAGCGTTACGGCGGTCTGGAAGACAAGCGCCTGGGCTCGGTGCCGGTCAACTATCTGTCGGATCTGGACATCACCGGCGGCAACTCCGGTTCGCCGGTGCTGGACGCGAACGGCAAGCTGATCGGCCTGGCGTTCGACGGCAACTGGGAGTCGGTCAGTTCCAACTGGGTGTTCGATCCCAAGATGACCCGCATGATCGCGGTGGACGGCCGTTACCTGCGCTGGATCATGCAGGAGGTCTACCCGGCGCCGCAGTTGCTGAAGGAAATGAACGTTCCGGCGGTGAAGTAAGCGGTCGGAAAATGGTCTGACCCTGGGAAAAAGGGCGGAACCGGGCGACGGGAGCGGTATGATCCGCTCCCGTCGCCGTTTCCACGGTTGGAAATGGCGCTTCCCCCAGCCGGAATTCCCCACGCATGCGCATCCTGCTTGCCCGTCACGGCGAAACGCCGTGGAACGCCGAAGGCCGCTACCAGGGCCAGATCGACATTCCCCTCTCGCCGATTGGCGAATCGCAGGCGCAGGCACTGGGGCAACGGTTGCAGGATCTTCCGATTACCCGCGCGGTGGCTTCGCCGCTGACCCGCGCGGCCACCACGGCCCGCCATGCGCTCGGACAGTCGCGCGCCGACATGCTGACCACCGACGCGGATCTGCAGGAAATCGCCCATGGCGAGTGGGAAGGCCTGCTGGCCAGCGAAATCCACGAGAAGGATCCGGCGCGCCTGCAGGCCTGGCGCGAGGAACCCGACACCGTGCTGATGCCGGGCGGTGAATCGCTGCGGCAGGTGCTGGATCGTTCCTGGCGCGGCCTCGCGCGCGCGGCCGAAGGTCTGGGCGATGGCGATACCCTGCTGGTGGTCGCGCATGACGCGGTGAACCGGGTCATCCTGTGCCGCGTGCTCGGCCTGCCGATCGCCAAGCTGTGGACCTTCCGCCAGGCGCCGACCACCCTCAACCTGCTGGAAGGCCCGGACGTGGAGCGGCTGGAAGTGGTGCGTCTGAACGACTGCGCCCACCACACGCCGTTCTTCGGCGAAGCCAAGCACCGCGCACTGTAGCCCGATCGCGGCGACGTCCGGCATGGGCTGGAAGCAAGGTGTGTTCGGCAGCGAACAGCCGACCCGCGAACAGTGGATCAGCACGTCGGCGGCAGTGGCGGTACTGATCCTCGTGCTCGCCGGCATGTTCGTCGACTTCGCACCGGCCCCGGCGTTGCGGGGCATCCACATGGCGGTGATCTTCCTGATCGTCGGCGTGATCGAGACGGCGCTGCTGTTCGCCCATGCCAGCCGCAGGGGGCGCATGGGCCAGTTGGTGGACCGGGGCCTGCCCAGGTTCCTGTTCCTGTTGCTGGCCATTCCGCTGATGCTGGGTTTTGTTTCATGGCTGATCGCCATCAAGACCCTGCCGTGGACGTTCACCCGCGTGTTCGGCAGCGAAGTCCGTGAAACCCACGCGATGGAAACCCGCTACAGCCACAGCCGCCGTTCCTGCGATTACCGGCTGTACGGCGGCCCGATGGAAGGCGCGTTTCCCTCCTATCTGTGCATCCGCGAAGCGTTCTACGATCGTCATCCGAATCAGCAGGTCGGAGTGGTGCTGACCGGCCGCCGCTCCGTGCTGGGTTTCAGCATCCAGCACGTCTACTCCCAGGATTGAACATGGTTTCCTCTCTCCCGCAGACCCTCGATGACTGGCTCGCCTACATCGAGCGCCAGCATCCGAAATCCATCGAGATGGGCCTGGAGCGCGTGCGCGCGGTGGCCGATGCGCTGGGGCTGGTCCGCCCGGCCGCGCAGGTGATCACGGTGGGCGGCACCAACGGGAAGGGCTCGACGGTCGCTTTCATCGAATCCATCGCCCGCGCCGCCGGCTGGCGGGTGGGTGCGTACACCTCGCCGCACCTGCTGCGCTACAACGAGCGCGTGCGCATCGACGGCGACGAGGCCGGCGACACGCAACTGATCGCCGCGTTCGCCGCGGTGGAAACCGCGCGTGGCGAGTTGCCGCTGACCTATTTCGAATTCGGCACGCTGGCGGCGCTGTGGTTGTTCCAGCAGGCGCAGCTGGATCTGGCGGTGCTGGAAGTCGGCCTGGGCGGTCGTCTGGACGCGGTGAACCTGGTGGATCCCGATGTCGCGGTGATCACCACGGTGGACATCGATCATGTCGATTGGCTGGGACCGGATCGCGAAAGCATCGGCCAGGAGAAGGCCGGCATCGCGCGCGCCTGGAAGCCGCTGGTGCTGGGTGAAATCGATTCGCCATCCAGCGTGCTGCGGCATGCCTATGCGATCGGCGCCAACGCGTTGCGGCTGGGCAGCGATTTCTTCCAGGAGACCATCGACGAACACCGTTGGCGCTGGCGCGAAGTCGGCGCGGAACTCGAATTGCCGAATCCACCGCTGGCCGCGCCGGTCCAGCGCAACAATGCCGCCGCCGCGATCGCCGCGCTGCGCGCGCTCGACACCCCGCCGCCGGAAGCCGCGTTCGCCGAAGGCATCGCCGCCGCGCGCCTGCCGGGGCGGTTGCAGACGCTGGTGCGCGACGGTGTGGACATCGTGGTCGACGTCGGCCACAACCCGCAGGCCGCGCGCGAACTGGCCGCGTGGCTGCGCGCGCAACCTGCCGCGCCGACACAACTGGTGTACGCCGCGCTGGCCGACAAGGATGCGGCGGGCGTGGTCGCCGCATTCGACGGCCTGGACGTGCACTGGCATCTGGCGGGGCTGGAGCCGGATACGCCACGCGGGCAGGACGTGGCGGCGCTGGCCGGACGCCTGCAGGACTCCGACGCCGCGGGCGGGCAGCGCCACGCCGATGTGGCGGCGGCACTGGCGTCGGCGCGGGGGCAGGCGAGCGCGGGCTCCCGCATCCTTGTCTTCGGTTCCTTCCACACCGCCGCCGAAGCACTGCGCACCCTGCGTTCATCCGAATGACGGGAAGCCCGGAACGGGCACCGTATAATCGCCGCGGCATTCTCGCCGCGGCGTAGCGTGGGTACTGATGGATACTGCTCTGAAACAGCGTCTGATCGGCGCGATCGTCCTGGTCGCGCTGGCGGTCATCTTCCTGCCGATGCTGGTCAAGGGGCCGGCCCCCGACAGCGGGGTTTCCGATGTGCCGTTGAAGGTGCCGGACGCACCCGAGGGACAGTACGAGACGCGCGAGCTGCCGCTGGTCACGCCCGACGGCGCGCCCGCCAATGGCGTCGTCGGCCTGCCCGCCGCGACCCCGGCGACTTCGCCGGATGCCGCCGCTCCGGCGGACCGCGGGTTGATGCCGGCGACGACCGCCGGTGGCAATTACGCGGTCAGTTTCGGCGCCTACGCGACCTCCGCGGATGCCGACGCGGTCATCGCCCGGCTCAAGCAGGGCGGGCTGCCCGGTTATCGTGAAGCCGCCACCGTCAATGGCCGCAGCGCCTATCGCGTGCGCATCGGACCCTATCCGGATCGCGCCATCGCCGAATCCCAGCGGCTGGAGGCGGTGAAAATCCGCGGTGACGTGAAGGCACAGGTCGTCGTGCTCGACGCCGGCGCCGAGACCGCCGCCTCCCCGGCCGCCGCGACGACCACGCCGTCCGTGGCCCAGGCGGCCGCGCCGACGCCGGCGGTCACCACGCAGGCCCTGCCGCCGGAGCCGGCCAAACCCGCACCGGCCAAGCCCTCCCCGGTGCCGGCCACCGCCGCCGCCACGTCCCCGGCCAAGCCCGCGACCGCGCCGGCCGAGAAGCCGGCGGCCAGGCCCGAGCCGCCCAAGCCGGCGGCCAGCAGTGTCGGTTTCGCCGTGCAACTGGGGGCGTTCTCCAAGGCCGCGGAAGCCAACGCGTTGCGCGACAAAGTCCGTGCCGGCGGCTTCAGCGCCTTCGTCGAGCAGGTCCGTACCGACAAGGGCACCCTCAGCCGCGTACGGGTGGGACCGGTCGCCAGCCGCACCGACGCCGATCAGCTGAAGGCGCAGGTGGCGGCCAAGTTCGGCATCAACGGCATGGTCCGTCCGCATCCCTGATGCCCGACGGATGCCGATGATCGACCTCGTGCTGGCCGCCGTCATCGGCGCGTCGGCCCTGTTCGGCCTGCTGCGCGGTTTCATCGGCGCATTGGCCTCGCTGCTGGCCTGGCTGCTGGCCGGCTGGGTGGCGTTCCACTATGGCGCGCAGGTCGCCGGCATCCTGGCCGAAGGCGGTACGCCGGGCGCGACGGAGCTGTTCGGCGGCTATGCGCTCAGCTTCATCGTGGTGATGATCGTGGTCGGTCTGGTCGGCTGGGTGGTCCGGCTGCTGGTGAAGGCGATCGGCCTGTCGGCGCTGGATCGCATGCTGGGGCTGGCGCTGGGACTGGCGCGTGGCGCGCTGATCGCGTGCATCCTGGTCCTGCTGGCCGGCTTCACCGATCTGCCGCGCGAGCCGTCCTGGGCGCAGTCACGGCTGGTGCCGGTGCTGCTGCCGGGCGCGCAATGGCTGAGCCGCTGGTTGCCGGAATGGACCGTATCGGAACTGGATTTGGGCTTCGGACCTCCGGCAGGCGATAATGGCGTCCTTCCCGCCTTGCCCCCGCCGCTGGACGAGACCGGCGCGCAGCAAGCTCCAGATTCCCCGCCAGCTTCGAACTGATCGAACCGGAGAGCGTCATCCATGTGCGGTATCGTCGGCATCGTCGGCCACCAGAATGTTGCCGGCCAGCTCTATGACGGGCTGACCGTCCTTCAACACCGAGGGCAGGACGCCGCCGGCATCGCCACCGCCGACGGCACGCGCCTGCGCGTGCACAAGGACAACGGGCTGGTCCGCGATGTGTTCAACGCCAAGGCCATGAGCGTGCTGGAAGGCCGGGTGGGCATCGCCCATTGCCGCTATCCGACCGCCGGCTCCGAGGGCATGGACGAAGCGCAGCCGTTCTACGTCAATTCGCCCTACGGCATCGCCCTGGCGCACAACGGCAACCTGATCAACACCGAGGCGCTGCGCCAGGAAGTGTTCGCCCAGGATCGCCGCAACATCAATACCGAATCCGACAGCGAAGTGCTGCTGAACGTGTTCGCGCACGAGCTGGATCTGCAGCGCACGCTGTCGCCGGAAACGGCCATCCGCGCGGTCGCCGGCGTGCATCGCCGCGTACGCGGTGGCTATGCCGTGGTCAGCGTGGTGCTGGGCCTGGGCCTGGTGGCGTTCCGCGATCCCAACGGGATCCGCCCGCTGGTGCTGGGCAAGCGGGAACACAACGAGGGCATCGAGTACATCGTGGCCTCGGAATCGGCCGCGCTGGACATCCTGGGTTTCCAGCGCGTGCGCGACGTGCTGCCCGGCGAGGCGCTGGTGATCACCGCGCGCGGCGAGCTGTTCTCCGAGATTTGCGTGGATGCCAAGCAGCATGCGCCGTGCATCTTCGAGTACGTCTACTTCGCCCGTCCGGATTCGATGATCGACAATGTTTCGGTGCACAAGGCGCGCATGCGCATGGGCGTGAAGCTGGGCGAGAAGATCCTGCGCCTGCGCCCGGATCACGACATCGACACCATCATCCCGATTCCGGACACTTCGCGCGACGCCGCGCTGGAAATCTCCAACGTGCTGGGCGTGAAGTACCGCGAGGGTTTCATCAAGAACCGCTATGTCGGCCGCACGTTCATCATGCCGGGCCAGAGCGAACGGGTGAAATCGGTGCGCCGCAAGCTCAATCCGATCCACCTGGAATTCCGCAACCGGGTGGTGCTGCTGGTCGACGACTCGATCGTGCGTGGCACCACTTCGCAGCAGATCGTGCAGATGGCGCGCGACGCGGGCGCGCGCAAGGTCTATCTGGCCTCGGCGGCGCCGCCGGTGCGCCATCCCAACATCTACGGCATCGACATGCCGGCGGTGGATGAACTCGTCGCGCACGACCGCAGCGTCGAGGAAATCGAGAAGCTGCTCGGCTGCGATTGGCTGGTCTACCAGGATCTCGAAGATCTGGAAGCGGCGGTGCGCGAAGGCAATCCGCAGCTGACCAAGTTCGATTCCTCCTGCTTCGATGGCGAATACGTCACCGGCATCGAGCCTGGCTATTTCGAGCGCATCCAGCAGGCGCGCTCGGACGAGGCCAAGCGCAAGCGCCGGGTGTCCTGAAGGCCGGGATGACCGGCCTGCGGCCGTTGAGAACCGGGATTGGGGATTCGGGATTGGCAAGGGCCGGGGCCGAACCACGTGAAGCATCCAGTCTTGTCTTGAGTGCCTTGCCGGCCAATCTGTTTGACGCCGCGCGGATCTGCCTGGACGCGGCGGTCGTCGATGACAAGGTGGCGCTGACCCGGCGATGCGCCGACGCATTCCGGCGCGGCGAACTCGCGATTCCAACGGAGACGTCGGCTCCCGATCCCATTCGCATGCCCGGACGGCCGCCGCGGCCGACGCTGGTGCATCCACGCGACCTGCCGCGCCGCGGCCTGGGCAATCCGCAGGGCAGGGCGGCCTTCATCCACGCCATCGCGCATATCGAGCTCAACGCCATCGACCTGGCGTGGGACGCGGTTTACCGCTTTCGCGGATTGCCGGATGCGTTCTACGCCGACTGGGTGGCCGTGGCGGATGACGAATCGCGCCATTTCGTATTGCTGCGCGATCGCCTGCGCGAGTATGGCCACGACTACGGCGACTTCGACGCCCACAACGGCCTGTGGGAAATGACCGAGAAGACCGCGCATGACGGCCTGTCACGGATGGCGCTGGTGCCGCGCGTGCTGGAGGCGCGCGGACTCGATGTCACGCCCGGGATGATCGTCAAACTGCGTGAGCTCGGCGACAACGCCACCGCCGACATCCTGGACATCATCCTGCGCGAGGAAGTCGCGCACGTCGCCGCTGGATCGCGTTGGTACCGCTGGTACTGCGAGCGCGCCGGCATCGATCCGCGGCGGCGATTCCGTGAACTGTTGAAGGAGTATGCCGGTGGTTACCTGCATGGTCCGTTCAATCTGCAGGCCCGGTTGCTGGCTGGTTTTGACGAGGACGAACTTCTCGCCCTGCAGGCGGAAGCTCCGCGCTGAGGCTGACGCGGGCTTGTCCGAGACGTTGTCGCTCCGGTTGCCGGGGCGTCGGCGGAACAAGCTCCGCTCTACGGGGCGAAGGGCAGGGATTCGAGAACCCAGTCGGTCGCGTCCACCCGCAGCACCGAACCCTGTTCGTACCAGTCACCCAGCACGATGCGCCGGCAGGCGCGTCCATCGATATCGAGATCGTGGAGGGCGGGACGGTGGGTGTGGCCATGGATCAGCGTGTCCACGCCGAACCGGCGCAGGGTCGCTTCCACGGTGGCCGGGGTCACGTCGGTGACGGTTTCGAACTGCGCGCGATCGGCCTTGATCATGCCCTGCTGACGCGCCTGGCTGGCGGCGCGGGCCTGCGCGGCGAACGCCAGGCGCGCGGCCAGCGGTTGACCCAGAAACTGCCGCTGCCACGCCGGATCGCGGGTCTGCGCACGGAACTGCTGGTAGGCGACATCGTCGGTGCAGAGCAGATCGCCGTGCATCAGCAGGGTCGGGCGGCCGTACAGGGTGACCACCGCCGGATCCGGCAGGATGCGCATGCCGGCGCGGCGGGCGAAGGCGTCGCCGACCAGGAAATCGCGGTTGCCGCGGATGAAATACACGGACACGCCCAGATCGACCACTTCGCGGATGCGGTCGGCCACGTAGGCACCGGTTTCGGAGGGGTCATCGTCGCCGACCCAGGCTTCGAACAGATCGCCCAGGATGTACACCGCCTCGGCCTGACGGCCCTCGCGATGCATGAAGGCGCCGAACAGTTCGGTGATCGCCGGGCGTTCGGCGTCCAGGTGCAGGTCGGAGATGAAAAGCGTGGTCATGGGGGAGGATGATAAGGCGGGGATTGGGGATTGGGGGGCACGGGCCATTTCGCCGCTGGAAGCCGAAGTTCAAACGGAACGGGCTTCCGGCGATCCTTTGGCTGCGCTCCGGATCCGGAATCCCGAATCCCCAATCCCCGCCGTCAAGGTAAAATCGCCCCATTCAGTTTGCCGAGTCCGTCCATGACCTGCCGTACCCGTTTCGCCCCCAGTCCCACCGGTTATCTGCATATCGGCGGTGCGCGCACCGCGCTGTACTGCTGGCTGGAAGCGCGGCATCGGGGCGGCGATTTCATCCTGCGCATCGAGGACACCGATCGCGAGCGCAGCACCCAGGCCGCCATCGACGCGATCCTGGAAGCGATGGACTGGCTGGGCCTGGACTACGACGAAGGCCCGATCTACCAGACCCGGCGCATCGACCGTTATCGCCAGGTCGCCGAGCAGCTCGTCGCCGATGGCAAGGCGTACTACGCCTACGAGAGCAAGGAAGAACTCGACGCCATGCGCGAGGCGGCGATGGCCGCCCAGCAGAAGCCGCGCTACGACGGCCGCGCCCGCGATCTGAACCTGCCGTACCGCGAAGATCCCAACCGGGTGATCCGGTTCAGGAATCCCACCGAAGGCAGCGTGGTGTTCGACGATCGCATCAAAGGCCGCATCGAGATCAGCAACAGCGAGCTCGACGACATGGTGATCTTCCGTCCGGACGGTTTCCCCACCTACAACTTCGCGGTGGTGGTGGACGACTGGGACATGCGCATCACCGATGTGATCCGCGGCGACGACCATATCAACAACACCCCGCGCCAGATCAACATCTACGAGGCGTTGGGCGTGCCGGTGCCGAAGTTCGCGCACATGCCGATGATCCTGGACGAGCAGGGCGCCAAGCTGTCCAAGCGCACCGGCGCGGCCGACGTGATGCAGTACAAGGACGCCGGCTACCTGCCGCACGCGCTGATCAACTACCTGGCGCGGCTGGGCTGGTCGCATGGCGACCAGGAACTCTTCAGCCGCCAGGAACTGATCGATCTGTTCTCGGTGGAGGACGTCAATTCCAAGGCCGCGCGGCTGGACATGGCCAAGCTGGGCTGGGTCAACCAGCACTACCTGAAGTCGGACGAGCCGGGCAGCGTCGCGCCGCATCTGGAGTACCAGTTGCGCAAGCTGGGTCTGGATGTCGACCGGGGACCGCGTCCGGCCGATGTGGTGGTGGCCATGCGCGATCGCGTGCAGACGCTGAAGGAAATGGCCGAGCGTGCCGCCGTGTGGTACCTGCCGCTGGAGACCTATGACGAGGCCGCGGTCGCCAAGCATCTCACCGCCGCCGCGCACGCACCGCTGGCCAAGGCGCGGGAGCTGCTGGCGCAGGCGGCGGAATGGACCGTCGAATCGGTTTCCGCCGCCCTGCACGACACCGCCACCGCGCTGGAAACCGGCATGGGCAAGGTCGCCCAGCCGATGCGGGTGGCGATCACCGGCACCCAGGTGAGTCCCGATATCTCCCAGACGGTCTATCTGGCAGGCCGCGAGCAGGCCTTGAAACGCATCGATGCAGCGCTTATCAAGACAGGCGGAGCGGCCTGAAACGAGGGACCCCATGCCCAAGACGCACAGTTGTACGGATCCGAAGCACCATGTCAGCGACGCGCGCGGTTTCGTGCGCGCGGTCGAGCACGCCTGCCAGGAACGCGGCCTGCGGTTGACGCCGATCCGTGCGCGCGTGCTGGAACTGATCGCCGATGCCGGCAAGCCGGTGAAGGCGTATGAACTGCTGGACTGGGTGCGTGCGACCAAAGGCGTGGGCGCGGATGCGCCGCCGACGGTGTACCGCGCGCTGGACTTCCTGATGGCGAATGGTTTCGTCCACAAGCTGGAATCGGTCAACGCCTTCGTCGCCTGCCATCATCCCAACAGCGCCCAGCATTCGGTGCCGTTCCTGATCTGCGATCGCTGCCACAGCGCGGTGGAGCTGGAAGACCGCGAAGTGGTCGATCAGCTCGAACGGCGCGCCAAGGCGCTGGGCTTCCAGCCGCAGGCGCAGACCCTGGAAGTGCACGGCCTGTGCGCCCGCTGCGCGGAAGCCGCCAGCGCGGATTGATGCATCGCCGAGTCCCTTGTGGGAGCGACGCAAGTCGCGATGCTTTTCACGTATCCGCTCATCGCGACTTGCGTCGCTCCCACAAGGGACATGCGGGCGTCATCCGGGTGATCAGGCCGTCGCCAGCTTGAGCCTCGGCGCGTTCTCGCGGATCGGCAGGTTGGCCGCGGCGGCCAGCAGGGCGAGTCCCATGTCGGCGTACCACATCAGCGAATAGTTGCCGAAGCGCTCCATCACCACGCCGCCCAGCCAGGCGCCGAAGAAGCCGCCGAGCTGATGCGAGAGCAGGGTCAGGCCGAACAGCGTGCCCAGGTAGCGCGGGCCGAACAGCTTGCCGACCAGGCCGGCGGTGGGTGGCACGGTCGCCAGCCAGGTGAAACCCAGCGCCGCGGCGAATACGTAGAAGGTGATTGGCGTCGGCGGTGACATCAGGTAGATCGCGATCATCACCGCGCGGCTGGCATACATCACCGCCAGGATCCACTTCATCCGGAAGCGCTGGCCCAGCGCGCCCGCCGCGAGACTGCCGGCGACGTTGAACAGGCCGATCAGCGCGATGGAAGCGGCGGAAACGCTGGCCGGCAGGCCACACAGCGCGATCTCGCCGGGCAGGTGGGTGACCAGGAAGGCGATGTGCACGCCGCAGGTGAAAAAGCCCAGATGCAGCATCCAGTAACTGCGATCGCGCAGGGCGATGCGGATCTGTTCGCGCAGGGTGATTTCCACGGCGGGCGGTGCGCCGTCGGAACTCGCGGCGGGCGCCGGCACCGCTCGCCGACGCAGCGGCCAGGCCAGTGGAATCGCGGCCAGCGAGGCCAGCGCCAGTCCGTACATCGCGGTGGCCCAGCCGGCGACGCTGATCATCATCTGCACCAGCGGTGCGAACACGAACTGTCCCATCGAGCCGCCCGCATTGATGAAGCCGGCCGCGAAGGAGCGCTTCTCCGGGGCCAACTGCTGTGCGGTGGCGCCGATCAGGATCGAGAAACTGCCCGCGCCCGCGCCCGCCGCGGTCAGCAGGCCGAGGGTAAACATCAGGCCCCATTGCGAGGTCATCCACGGCGTGAGGGCGAGGCCGATGGCCAGCAGCACCGCGCCCAGCACCAGCACGCCGGTCGAGCCGCGCTTGTCGGCGATCGCACCGAATACCGGCTGCACCGCGCCCCAGGTGAACTGGCCAACCGCCAGGGCGAAACTGATCGCGGCGATGCCGACGCCGGTGCTTTCATGGATCGGCGCGACGAACAGGCCGGTGGTCTGGCGCGCACCCATCGTGATCATGAGCGTCGCGGCGGCCGCGAGCAGCAAGGCCCAGGGCATGCGGGGAGTGGCGGTCATTCTGCGGTCTCCTGGGCATGCAGGCGTTCGGTCAGGGTGTCGAGATCGGCGTGCAGGCGGGAGACCGCGTCGGCGCCGAACGCCTCGTCGATGATCCGTTGCGCGCGCTGCCAGTGAGGGCGCGCCGCGTCCAGTCGCGCGCGACCCGCATCGCCCAGTTGCAGCAGGCGCTGGCGCGCATCTTCGCCACGCGTCTCCACCAGCAGGCCAGCGGCCAGCAGCGGCTTGAGGTTGCGGGTGAGGGTGGTGCGGTCCATGCCGAGTTCGTCGGCAAGGCTGCCGAGTGTGCGCGATGATTCGCCGGCCCGGCGCAGGATGCTGTACTGGTTGAGGCTCAGATCCACCGCCGCCAGTTCGTGGTCATAGATCTGGGTAACCCGGCGGGTCGCCCGACGCAGATGGAAGCAGGTGCAGGGGCTGCGGAAGGAGGACATGAGGCACGGATCCGGGGCGGAAATCGGATTATATGTGCATATGCACATAAATCAATGACCCACAAGGGCGTGGGAACCCCTGCGCCGTAGAGCGGAGTTCGCTCCGCTGACGCGATCGCTTGCGTGGGGAGGTCAAAGCCGCCGAACGAGCTCGGCGCTACAGGACAGCCCGATGCCACTTCCCAAACAAAACGGCCACCCTTGCGGGTGGCCGTGCTTCGCACAGGCGGAGAGAGGCCCGTCAGAAGTAGGCGCGGATGCCGAACGCCACGCCGCGGCCCGGCAGCGGCGAGAAATCGCGCAGCAGCGAGGTATGCGGGCGTGCTTCCTGGTCGGTCAGGTTGCTGCCATCCAGGAACAGTTCCCAGCTGGTTTCCGGCCGATCCCAGCGATACGCCAGGTGGGCGTCGACCAGGGTGTAGGCGGGGCTGGGCTCCTCGTTCCGGGCCACCTCATCCTGCTTGGCGTAGCGGACGGCGCCGACCGAGGCGCGCCAGCCGCCCAGCGACCAGTCGAGATTCGCGCCGAAACGGGTGGGCGCGATGCGCGGCAGGTTGCCGCCCTGGGCCAGATCGACCGCGTAGTGATGCGAGTGGTCGCCATGTGGAACGTCGAATTGCACGTTGCGCGTGCCACTGCCATCCAGTTCCGCGCGCACGGTGTCGCCGAACAGCCGCAGGTCCCAGGCACCGGCCGTATCGGAATCGATCAACTTGATGCGCGCTTCCGCTTCGGCGCCCTTGAACTTCGCGTCCTGCTGCGTCCACAGCCGCACCGGCAGGCCTTCCTCGATGCCGGTGTCGGCGAGATAGATGAAGTCCTTGAAGTTGGTCTGGTAGACGGCCAGCTTGAATTCGACGCGATCGGTATGCGCGTGCAGGCCGATTTCCGCGCGGCGGCTGCGCTCCTTGTCGAGATTGGCGTCGCCGATCTCCACCGACTGGGTGGCGACGTGGGTGCCGGCGGCGAACAGCTCCTCGTTGGTGGGCGCGCGTTCGGCGCTGTCCAGACCGAAGCGAAGATCGAACATCGGGCTGATGCGCCAGATCGCCGCGCCGGACAGGCTGGTCACGTTGAAGTCGCGTTCCGCATGGCCCGCCGGATCCAGCTTCACCTGATCATGGCGGCCGCCGAGCTCCAGCTTCCAGGGACCGAAGTCCTTTTCCTGC
Source organism: Pseudoxanthomonas sp. 134C1 (assembly GCF_057773065.1). NCBI lineage: Bacteria > Pseudomonadati > Pseudomonadota > Gammaproteobacteria > Lysobacterales > Lysobacteraceae > Pseudoxanthomonas > Pseudoxanthomonas sp. 134C1. Next base: position 63,214 of record NZ_JBYMTH010000012.1, on the reverse strand, counting down.
ACCACGAACACGCCGAGCGTGTCGGTGACCGTCGCGGGGACGAAAGCTTCCTCGCCGATCGCGCCGAAATCGCTGCGCCCGTACTGCAGGCCAAAGGCGCCGCGCCAGCCGGCGAGTTCCTTCTGCACCGCTTCAAGGCGGAGTTCGCGTCCACGGTTGGTGAAGCGGGTGGCCGGCTGGCCGCCTTCCAGTTCGACGTGCTCGTAGTCGTTGTAGGCGCCACGCAGGTTGATCGCCTGCAGGAACGAAAACGGATCGTAGACGCCGGCCTTCAGATCGATGCGGTTCTGCACCATGTCGATGCGAACAGGACCTTCTTCCTCGTGCGGCTCCTCTTCTTCGCCTTCGTGCCCATGGCCGTGGCCGTCATCATGGACGTGCGCGCCGGCGGGAATGCCGTAGTTGTTGCGATAGGTGCTGGCGGCCAGGCCGAAGTAGGCCTTCTCGCCCAGCCATGTGGCGCCGACCGCGCCGGCGCGGGTGCGCACCGAGCTGTTGGGCAGCGTGCCCTTGGGTTGCGCTTCCTCGTGCGCATGATCCTCTTCGCCTTCCTCGTGATGTTCGAGGATGGCGTAGCCGGGGATGTCGTAGTCGTCGGTATTGCGGACCAGGCCATCCACATGCAGCACCCAGTCGCCGTTCACACCGTCCAGCCGGAACATGCCACTGCGTTCGTCGTTGACGGTGTTACCGCGCACTTCCATCCGGCCGCTGAAGGGATCCTCGGGCAGGGTGTCGGGCAGCCGGCCATCGACCACGTTGACCGCGCCGCCGATCGCGCCGCTGCCGAACAGCAGGGTGGCGGGTCCCTTCAGCACTTCAATCTGATCGGCCAGGAACGGCTCGATGGTGACCGCGTGGTCGGCGCTGACGGTGGAGGCGTCCATCGAACCGATGCCGCCGGACAGCACCTGCACGCGCGGTCCTTCCTGGCCGCGGATGATCGGGCGGCCGACGCCGGTGCCGAAGAAGGTGGTCTGCACGCCCGGCAACTTGGCGACGGTGTCACCGAGAGTGGCCGCCTTGCTGCGATCCAGTTCTTCGCCGACCAGGACCTCCACCGGTTTGGCCAGTGATTCCGTGCTGCCTTTCAGCGGCGATGCGGTCACCACGACGGCATCCAGATCGCGGGTATTCCGCTGTGGCGTGTCGGAATCGGCATCGGCGGCCATGGCCCCGCCAGCGGGGGCAAGGACGGCGAGCGCCAGGGCGCTGACCAGCAGGTGGCGGCGGGGCAGAGGGGATGGCTTCATGGAGGAGGTGGTCCGGTAGGGATGGAAAGGGCTTGACGAATGTTATAATATACCAATATCGAGAAGTCACCCCTCCCGGAAGTCATACTTGCCGCCATGAACGAACGTTTCCGCCGCCTGCTGGATCGCTTTGGCGCCACCGGTTCGATGATCTGCGCCATCCATTGCGCGCTCACTCCCTTCCTGCTGGCGGCGATTCCATCGCTGGGCCTGTCGGCGTGGCTGGGCGACGGGTTCGAGCGGGCATTCGTGGTGTTCGTGACCGTGCTGGGCTTGTTCAGCCTGCTCTGGGGCTATCGCCGACATCGCGCGTTCCGGGCGCTGGGCCTGCTCGTCGTCGGACTGGTCACGCTCTGGTCGGGTGTGCTGTACCCGCCGCTGCACGAGCCGGTGCTCATCCATGCCATCGTCATGACCCTGGGCGGAACCCTGGTCGGGCTGGCCCATCTGGTGAACCTGCGGCTGAACCACTGGCACATCCACGACGCCAGCTGCGCGCACTGAGACGCGCGGGCCAAGGCTTTCAGGCCCCGCTGTGATAGGCTTTGCGGCCTCGCGCACGGCCCCGCCCGGGTCGTTTCGCCAGCGCGGCAATTCAATGAATCAGGAGAACGACGATGGGCAAGGGTGACCGCAAGACCGCCAAGGGCAAGCGCTACGTGTCCAGCTACGGCAACGCGCGCAAGAGCGCCGTGGCCAAGGCCGGTGTCGCCGCGACGGCGACCGCCAAGAAGACTGTGGTGAAGGCCCCGGTCAAGAAGGCCGTGGCCAAGAAGGCCGTCGCCAAGGCTTGAGCCTTCCGCACCGGATCCGCGGATCCGGCCGCGGGAAAAGAAAACCCCGGTTCGCGCCGGGGTTTTTCTTTGCGCTTCATTCCGGTGCGGGTCGGCCCCGAGAGGCCGATCAGCGGCGGCCTTCGGCCAGCATGCGCGCGGCCAGGCCCGCCAGCACGGTGCCCATCAGCCAACGCTGCACGGTCTGCCACAGCGGGCGCTGGCCGATGAGCATGGCGATCGAGCCCGCCATGGCGACAATCAGGGCATTGACGCTGACGCTCACCGAGATCTGCGTGAACCCGAGCAGCAGCGATTGGGACAGCACGCTGCCATGGGCCGGATCGATGAACTGCGGCAGCAGTGACAGGTACATCACCGCGACCTTGGGATTGAGCAGGGTGGTGGCGAAACCCATCGCGAACAATTTGCGGGGACCGTCCCGGGGCAGGTCGCGCACCTGGAACGGTGAGCGTCCACCCGGTCGGATGGCCTGCCACGCGAGGTAGAGCAGGTACAGCGCGCCGCCGAGGCGCAAGGCGTCGTAGGCGTAGGGAACCGCCATCATCAACGCGGTGATGCCGAAGGCCGCGCACAGCACGTAGAACACGAAACCCAGGGCGACGCCGCCCAGCGAAACAAGGCCGGCCATCCGCCCCTGCGAGATCGACCGGGATACGAGGTAGATCATGTTCGGGCCCGGCGTCAGCACCATGCCCAGACAGATGAGGGCGAAAGTGGCCAGGGTGGAGGGTTCCGGCATGGTGGTGTTCTCTGGGAAAAGAAGCGTGGGACCCGCATCGCGGGCGATGTTTCTTCGTTCGCGCGGGTGAAGGGCGGAAGCGGATCTTCAGCGCACGCGCCGGCCGCCGGCATAGACGCCTGCCGTCAGTTCGCCGCCCAGCCAGTAGCTCAACTGCGCGGGCCGGGCGATGTTCCAGATCACGAAGTCGGCGCGCCGGCCCGCCGCCAGGACACCGCGATCCGCCAGCCCCAGTGCGCGTGCGCCCTGCGTGGTGACGCCGCGCAGGGCTTCTTCCGGGGTGAGCCGGAAATGCGTGCACGCCAGCGACATCGCCAGCCGCAGCGACTGCAATGGCGCGGTGCCGGGATTGCAGTCGGTCGCCACCGCCATCGGCACGCCATGGGTGCGGAATGCTTCCAGGGGAGGCAATTTCGTTTCGCGCAGTACGTGGAAGGCGCCCGGCAGCAGCACCGCGACCGTGCCGTGCCGCGCCATCGCGCGCACGCTCTCCTCGGAGGTGTATTCGACGTGATCCGCCGACAGGCCATCGAACTCCGCGACCAGCGCGGCGCCATGCCCATCGCTCAACTGATCCGCATGCAGTTTGACCGGCAGGCCGAGCGCGCGCGCGGCCTCGAACACCCGGCGGGTCTGCGCGGTGTCGAAGGCGATGCGTTCGCAGAACGCGTCCACCGCATCGACCAGGCCTTCGGCGTGCAGTTGCGGCAACCATTCGCAGACCGCATCGATGTAGGCGTCCGCGCGTCCGCTGTATTCCGGCGGCAGTGCGTGCGCACCGAGGAAGGTGGTGCGCACGGTGATGCCGAGCTGCTCGCCGATCCGGCGCGCGACCCGCAGCATCTTGCGCTCGTTGACCAGATCCAGTCCGTAGCCGGACTTGATTTCCAGCGTGGTCACGCCATCGGCGAGCAGCGCGCGCGCGCGCGGCAGCGACTGCGCCAACAGTTCGTCCTCGCTGGCGTCGCGGGTGGCGCGCACGGTGGAGACGATGCCGCCGCCGGCGCGCGCGATTTCCTCGTAACTCACGCCTTGCAGGCGCTGTTCGAATTCACCGGCGCGATCCCCGGCGAACACGGTATGGGTGTGACTGTCGACCAGGCCGGGTGTCACCCACTGGCCATCCGCCTGGACCCGCGTTGCGCGTTCATCATGGGGCGCCTGGCGATCCCATTCCGCACGGCTGCCGACGAAATCCAGCAGGCCGTCGCGCCAGGCCAGTACGCCGCGTTCGATGACGCCGTAACCGGCATCGCCGTTCAGTGTGATCAGATTCGCGTCCAGCAGGACGCCGTCGGAAGCATGCGGGGGAGAGGCGCTCATGCGGCCATTCTAGAACGCCGCGCCGTTCATCCGAACAGATCACCGGCCGGCAATGCGCCTTCCAGCGTCAGCAGGTACTGCTTGGTCGGCAGGCCGCCACCGAATCCGGTCAGACTGCCATCCGCGCCGATCACGCGGTGGCAGGGCAGCACGATGGGGAGCGGGTTGCGCCCGTTCGCCGCGCCAACCGCGCGGGTGGCGGTCGGTTTGTCCACGCGCCGCGCCAGTTCCGCGTAGCTGATGGTCCGTCCGTAGGGAATGTCGGCGAGGGTGTGCCAGACGATGCGCTGGAAATCGGTCCCCTGCGGCGCGAGCGGCAGATCGAACTGCTGACGCTCACCGCGGAAGTATTCGTCCAACTGGCGCGCCGTTTCGCGCATCACCGGGTTGTCGCCCGGTTGCCAGTCCGGTGATCGCTTGTACGGATGGCGCGGATTGTCGAACTCGATCACGCGCAGGGCGGCATCATCGGCGACCAGCAGCAGTGGACCGACCGGGCTGTCGATATGGCGGTAGTGCAGGAGAGTGTTCATGGCGTGGAAGCAGGCAAGGGTTTTGGGGCGGGCATGCTGTCGCGCCACAGCTGGATCACCGCGTAGGCGCGCCAGGGACGCCAGGCTTCGGCGCGGGCGGTGAGCGCCTTGGCGTTCATCCGGCTGCCGTCGGCGGGTACGGCTTTCTGCAATACGAGATCGTCGGCGGGGAATGCATCGGGATGGCCAAGCGCGCGCATGGCCATGTAATTGGCCGTCCACGGGCCGATGCCGGGCAGGGCGACCCAGCGCGCGGTGAAATCCTCCAGCGTGCGTTCGCCACGGAAATCGACACGGTCGTCCAGCAGTGCGCGTGCCATCGCATTGATGGTGGCGGCGCGCGCGCGGGTCAGGCCGATCACGGTGAGATCCACATCCACCAGCGCCCCGGGGGACGGGAACAGGTGCGCGAGGCCGGGACCGAACGGGATCGGCAAGGGCGTACCGTGCTGCTGGGCCAGGCGCGCGGTCAGGGTGCGTGCGGCGGCCACGCTGACCTGCTGGCCGATGATGGCGCGCACCGCGATCTCGAAGCCGTCCCAGCCGCTGGGCAGGCGCAGGCCGGGTCGCTTGCGCAACAGCGGACGCAGACGTGGATCCGATCCCAGCGCCCGCGCGATCGCCTGCGGATCCGCGTCCAGATCGAACATGCGGCGGATCCGGCCGACGATGGCGAGCAGTTGCGCGGGAGCCGCGCCGTGAAGTTCCAGCCGGAGCGCGTGATCGTCGGGCTTCGCGCTCCAGCGGCTGACCCGCAGCCAGCCCGGCGCATCGACGTCGCCGATGACCCGCGCATAACCATCCGCGTCCACGTGTTCCACGCCGGGCAGCGCGCGGCCGCGCAGGAAGTCCAGCATCGCCTCGAAATCGTAGGGTGGGCGATAGCCGAGCCGCAGGACCACGCCTTCGTCATCCACTCCCGATTCGCGCTTGCGCAGATCGCGCGGTGCCATCCGGTAGGCTTCGCGGAACGTGGTGTTGAAACGGGTCAGGCTGCCGAATCCGGCGGCCAGCGCGACCTGGGTGATCGGCAGGCGCGTTTCGGTGAGCAGTTGCTTGGCGAACAGCAGTCGACGGGTGCCATGCACGCCGATCGGGCTGGCACCCAGCCGGTCGTTGAACAGGCGCCGCAACTGGCGTTCGCCCAGGCCCAGCGAACCGGCCAGATCCGCCAGCGGACGATCGGCCAGCGCGCCCTGGTCGATCAGCTTGAGCGCGCGGGCCACGGTTTCGTCGCCCCGCCGCCATGTTCCATCGCCGGGCGACAGCTCGGGCCGGCAGCGCAGGCAGGGACGGAAACCATCGGCTTCCGCCGCCGCGGCGTTCGGGTAGTAGGTGACGTTGACCGGCTTGGGCGCCGGCGCCGGACAGACCGGCCGGCAATAGATGCGGGTACTGGTGACGGCGGTGAAGAACAGGCCGTCGAAGCGCGGGTCCCGGCTCAGCCGCGCCTGTTCGCAGACGCGGTGATCGGGCAGGCCGGCATGGGCGTGGGCGGTGGACATGGGTGCAGGCTAGCACCGCCCCCGGGCACCGACTCACCGTTTTCGGACATCAATGGGAATGCGGCGAAGCGGCCCCGGCGGCATTCAGGACCGGCAGCAGGGTCCGGGCATCGCCGTCGTTCGGCGCCGGCGTGATGCCCAGCAGTCGTGTCAGCAATGGATAGACGTCGACGTTGTCGAAACCGGGCACGGTGACGCCCTGGCGGAATGCCGGTCCGCGTGCCACGAAGATCGCCCGCATCGACGGCCGCGCCGGGTCGTAGCCGTGCGAACCGCCGCCCTTCCAGCCATTGCGGCGCCACCGCTCGATCGCCTCGCGCTTGACCAGCAGCCAGCCTTCGTCGGCCTGGCAGACGATCGCCGGCACGCGCGGATGCGTGCCGTAGTGCCAGCGCGCGGGCATGTCCTGCTTGCGCCAGCACTCGGCGTGATCGTGTCGGCCGAGCAGTCGCCGCGCGGCGGCGTCCTCATGGCCGGGGCGGGGATTGAAGCCGACCACCTGGCCGACGGTGACGGCCTCGGCGTCGTCCGGGGATATCCGATCCTCGATGGCCATGACGCGCTCGGGCGAGGTCGCGGCCATGCCATGGTCGGATACCACGATGATGTTCACCCGATCACGCTCGCCACGCGCGTCGATGTCATCGACCAACCGGCCGACGGCGGCATCGACCGCTTTCAGCGTGTCCTCGACATTGCGCGAATCCGGGCCGTTGTCATGCCCGGCGGTGTCGACGTGTTCGAAATACAGGGTGATCAGGCGCGGGCGTTCGGTGGCGGGAAGATCCAGCCACGCCTGCACCTGGCGTACGCGATCATCGATGGCAAAGGCTTTGTCGAACGGGAACCAGTGGGTGGGGCGGACGCTCTGCACGGCGGCTTCCGAACCGGGCCAGAACATGGTCGCGGTACGCAGGCCGGCTTTCTCCGCACCCACCCAGATCGGTTCGCCGCTCCACCAGCGCGCGTCACCGACCGCGCCGCGATCGCTCAGCGAAAAACTGCCGAGGTGTTCGTCGATCATCGTGTTGCTGATGATGCCGTGGTGATCCGGGCGCAGGCCGGTGACCAGGGTGTAGTGGTTGGGGAAGGTCAGCGAGGGGTAGGATGGATTCATCCACTCGGCGCGCACGCCTTCCCGGGCCAGCCGCGCGAGGTGGGGTGTGATGCCGCGCTGCAGGTACTCGGCGCGGACGCCGTCGAGCGAGATCAGCAGCAGGGTGGCCGGTTCGTTGGGAGGGGCGGAGACGGAATGTTGCGGAGCGCGGGTCGCGCAGCCGGCCGACAGCAGCAGTGCGGCGGCCAGCCACGCGGCCCTGACGAATGGCAGGCGCATGGAAGGACGGAAAGGGAATGGAGTACCGTAAAGCTTGGCAGGTTTCGGAGAACTTCGCATGACAGGCGGCCTACGACTTTCGTGTCTGCTGCTGGCAGCGGGCCTGACGATGGTGACCCAGGCGGCCGAAAATCCTGGCGCCCGGACAGGGACGGATGACGCACGGTGCACGGTGTGGGCAAGGGAACTGGGCTTCGCCGACGCGCTGGCCCGGCATGATGCCGATGCTTTCGGTAGTTTCCTCCATGTCGACGCGGTGTTCGGGGTCGGCGACCAGCCGACGCGAGGCCGCACCGCCATTCTGGCCGACTGGGTGCCGTTGATCGAAGGAAAAAAGCTGGAACTGCGCTGGTATCCGGAACGGGTCTCGGTGGGAGGCGATGGCCGCACCGCCTATTCCAGTGGGCCGGCGCTGTACCGGAACCCGGAGGACGGCAGCTATCGATTGGGGCGTTTCGGATCGGTGTGGCAGCAGGATGTCGACGGCCAGTGGCGGGTGATCTTCGACGACGGCATCCGTCCGACACCCATCGACGAGGCCGGGGTCAAGGCATTCGAAATGGGACGCCGGGACGCCTGCCCGGCGACCTGATTCAGTCATCGGTGGCCTGGCCGGTGACGTGGTGCAAGTTGGGAACCCGAGGCAGCAACACCGGATCCGAGTGCGTCGCGGCCTCGAGCCGCGGTCCGGCGGGCCAGGCGCGGCCAGCGCCGACGCGATGACACGATGACACGATGACACCAGGCAATCGGATGATCGTTCACCAAGGTGCGAGCGGCGTGTCTGCCACAGGGGCGTTCGTTGCAGGTGCAACGATGCTGCACCGCGGTTTTGCCGGAGCATCGTGATCACCTAGTCTGGGGCCAGGCGTTTCTACCGCACCGGACGCGTGTTTCTTCCACGAGGTCATCCATGCGCCATCGGCTGTTCCCGGCGAGGTGTTTCCTGGTCGGGTGTTTCCTGTCATTGCCCGCCCTGTCCGCATTTTCCGCGCAACCGCAATCCGGTGCAGATGCGCTGCCCGTCTGGTCGATCGGACAGCCAAGGGAGAACCGCTACCTCTCCGCGCATGGCCTGCGCGCGTTCGCGGGCGGCTACTCGGAAGACGGGCTGGAGATCTGGACGTTTCCATTGCAGCTTGTCTCCGACTACCGGATCGCCTTCGTGGTCGATGGACGGACGCAAGAGGGCCTGGCGCACCTGACATCGGCGGATGTGGATCCGCTGGGCGTGACCCGCCACTACGCCGGTCCGGGATTCACGGTGCGCGAGCGCATCGAAACGCGCGGCCGACAACCCGGCGTGATCGTCCGCTATCGGGTGGAAGGAAAGCCGATCGATCTGCGCGTGCGTTTCCGTCCTTCGCTCAACCTGATGTGGCCGGCTGCGGTGGGCGGGCAGGAACTGTCCTGGGACACGCAGGCGAAGGGCTTCCTGATCAGCGAACCCCGCAAGCGGTTCCGCGCGCTGGTGTCCTCGCCGCAGGCGGCCGCGCATTCCGAACCGAACAATGATCGGCGTGGCAGCGAATTCGGTCTGCCGCTGTTCCTGCAACTGGTGCCGCAGGCCTGCGGGGCGCAACGTTGCGCCGAACTGGTGTTCGCGGGCCAGAGCGAGCAGGACGAGGAGGTGCACGCCACCGTGGCCGCGTTGCGGCAGGCGACGAAGGCGGATGACGCCGCGCGCTTCCAGCCCGCCGGGCAACTGCGCATCACCACGCCGGACGCCGATGCCAACCGCGCGCTGCAATGGGCGCAGATCGCGCTGGAACAGGCCTGGACCTGCAACGTGCGGCTGGGATGCGGACTGGTGGCCGGCTACGGACCCTCGCATGGCGCGCGAAGGCCGCAATATGCGTGGTATTTCGCCGGTGACGGTCTGGTCGGTACGCGCGCGCTGATTCACGAAGGACGTTTCGAGCGCGCCGCGGAGGAACTCGCCTTCATCCTGCGCTACCAGCATCCGGACAACGGGATGATCTGGCACGAGATGTCGCAGAGCGCCGGCTTCCTCGACTGGGCTGGCGACTATCCGTACATGTATGTGCATGTCGACATCGCCTTCGATTTCATCGCCGTGCTGGCCGAATACCTGCGGGCCAGCGGCGACGAGGCGTTCGTGCGCCGGCATTGGCCCGCCATCCTCAAGGCGTATCGCTATTGCGTGTCGACGCTGGATCCCGGCGACGGCCTGCCGCGCGTACCGGCCGACAAGATGAGCGCGAACGAGCAGGATCGTCTCACTGACGAACTGACCCTGTCGGCGGCCTGGGTCGAAGCGGCCTCGGCGATGGCGCGGTTGGCGGAAGCGCAGGGAGACGCGGCGCTGGCGCGCGATGCGGCCGATGCGGCCGGACGCGCGCGTGAAAGCCTGCGCGCGCGATATCGCGACGAGGCCGGGCAACGCTGGATCAGTGGCTTCACCCACGCCGGCAAGGCCGGGGAAAGCACCTCGCCGGCGGATCTGGCGGCCATCCGTTCCGGAGCGGCGACCGACGCGGAAGCCGAGGCCACGCTGCGCCAACTCTCCGGGCCGGCGTATCTCAGCGGGTGGGGGCTGCGCAGCCGCCCGGACACGGCCGCCGACTACGATCCGGAAGCCTATTCGCGGGGCAGCGTATGGGGATTGGGCACCGCGATGGCGGCGGAAACCCTGTGGCGGGCGGGCCGTGCGGAACAGGCCGCGACCCTGTGGCGCAGCCTGGTGTCCTGGGCGGGCACGGACTCACCCGGCCACATGCACGAAGTCATGCGCGGTGATCGGCCGGAACCGCAGCGTGAATCCGTGCCCGAACAGACCTGGTCCTCGGCGGCGTTCCTGTCCGCGGCCATCCACGGCATGCTCGGGCTGGATGTGGAGGCGCGGGCGAAGCGGCTGCGGTTCGCACCGCAACCGCCGATGGGCTGGGATCACCTGAGGGTGGAGAACATCCGGGTGGGCGATGGCCGCGTCGATCTGCGCTGGCGCAACCTCGCGAATCACGCCGAACTGGAGGTCGAAAACCGCGGGTCGCCGTTTCTCCTGATCTGGACGCAAGCACGGGGCGAGGGCGCTCCCGTCGTGATCGAGCGGCGCATTGCGCCCGGACACACCCGGCTGGGCGTGCCCTGAGCGGGCACGCCGATGGAAGCGCCGGCCGGCTGTCGCCGAGGGGTTGGCGGGTGCGGGAGCGTTGGAGCAAGCGCCGCTCCACGTCTCTCTAGAGGGAGCGGCTTACTTTTTCAGATCCACCACGGGCGCGAAGCCGCCGAAGATCATCCGCTTGCCGTCGAAGGGCATGGGATTGGCGGCCTCCATGCGCGGATCCTCCATCATCTTCTTCATGCCGATGTCGCGCGTCGCCTTGTCCGGCCACTCGATCCAGGAGAACACCACGGTCTCCTCGTCGGTGGTTTTCACCGCGCGGCGGAAATCGGTGACCTGGCCATCGGGTACGTCGTCGCCCCAGCATTCGACGACACGGATGGCGCCGAGCTCCATGAAAATCGGATCGAACTCGCTGGCGTGGGCAATGAACTTCTCCTTGTTGGCGTTGGGCACGGCGATGAGGAAACCGTCGATGTAGGACATGGTGGAACTCCTGTGGTCGGGATGGATTGAAAGGTCCGGAACACCGGCCTTCCCCTGATTGACGAACGGGGGGTACGGAAATCGACACGGGCCCGAAGCCCTGTTCAGGCAGATCCTTCCGGGCGGCCGGCGCAGGTTCAGGCAATTGGCCGCCGCTGCCGCCGAAGCCGGTGTCGTCCTCGACGGGTACGGCGTCCAGCGCGACATCGTCGGTTTCCGTGCGGCTAACATGGCGAAGTCGGCGTTGCGTCAGTGTGTATCGCCGCGAACCCACAACCGCATGACGATGAACGCCGAAACATCCGAAGCACGCGTCCACGACGCCCTCGACAACCCGTTCTGGTCCTCGCTGCAGAGCCTGCATGGCGACATCGCGCTGCGGGCGGGCGGCGTGAGCCGCTATCCGGCGGCGTATGCGCCCTTCCTGGGCGTGGCTTCCGCGCACGACGACGTGGCCGCCGGACTGGACGCGCTGGTCGCGCCCGGCGAGTCGGTCTACCTGATCGGCGTCGCGCCGGAACCACCCGCGGGGTGGCGGCTGGAAGCATTCCGCCCGTTGGCGCAGATGACCCGTGAGGCGCCGCTGCCCGTGGCCGAGGGTCCGGAGATCCTGCCGCTGGGCGAAGCGCACCGCGCCGACGTGCTGGCGTTGACCGCGCTGGTGTATCCGCATTACTTCCGCGAACGCACGATGGACATGGGCCGCTACTTCGGCATCTACCAGGAAGGCCGCCTGGCCGCGATGATCGGCGAGCGCCTGGGCACCGGCGAATGCCGCGAGATGAGCGCCATCTGCACCCACCCGGATTTCAATGGGCGCGGCCATGCCGGTCGGCTCACCGCCATGCTCACCAACGACACCCTGGCGCGTGGCGCGTTGCCGTTCCTGCATGTGAGCCATGAGAATCCGCGTGCGCTGCACTTGTACGAGCGACTGGGATTCCGGCACCGGCGCGACATCGGGTTCTGGTCGCTGCGCCGGGTCTGACGCGCACCCGTGAACCCACCCATTGAAAACTTCTCCGCGGCATCCCAACTCCATGGATTCGTCGTTTTCTCCGGCACGCGGGGTGTCCATGCAACTGCTCTACCAGACCCATTCACCCTTCGCGCGCAAGGCGCTGGTGTTCGCCCACGAGGCCGGCGTGGCGGCGCGGCTGGAGGTGATCCACCATGAGACCAGTCCGGTGCTGCGCAACGAGCATGTGTTCCGACGGAATCCGCTCGGCAAGGTGCCGGTGCTGCTGCGGCCCGATCAGCCGGCGATTTTCGATTCGGACGTCATCTGCGCCTATCTGGACACGTTGCATGACGGTCCGCGCCTGATCCCGGCCGACGGCGAAGCCCGCTGGCAGGCGCTGAAAGTGCAGGCGGTGGCGCAGGGCCTGTGCGAGGCCGGCATCGCGGTGCGCTGGGAGACGGTGCGCCGTCCCGAGCCGCTGCGGTATCCGCCGCTGCGCGACGGCTACATCGACAAACTGACCGCCAGCTACGACTGGCTGGAGCGGGAACTGGACGTCGACGCGCCGTTGCACGTGGGCCACATCGCGGTCGCCACCGCGCTGGACTGGCTGGCGTTCCGCGAACTGTCGCCGTTCCGGCCGGGGCGTCCGCGCCTGGCCGCCTGGTTCGACGCCTTCGTCCAAAGGCCGTCGATGCGGGCCACGCCGCTGTCCGGCGACACCCGCGACGCCTGAGCCGGGCGTTGTCATGTTCCTGTCACTTCATCGCAGCAGGATCTTCACGAAACCGTAAAGCGCGCCCATGCCGGACGCGCCGGGCATGGGCGGACGCATGAAGATCAAGGCATGGGTGCTGGCGGGACTGGCGATGGCGTGGATGCCGGCGGCGTTCGCGCAACAGGCGCCGCAGACCCCGCACGTCAACATCGAGCAGCGGCTCACCCCCGAACAGATGCGGGCCACCGGCCTGGATCAGCTCACGCCGGCGCAACTGGAACTGCTCAACCGGCTGCTGGGCGAACAGGTCGAGGCCCGCGCGCAGGAGCGCGCCGAGGTCATCGCCCGCAGCCAGCCGCCGGCGCGTCCACGCGACGAGGGCTCCCTCATCGGCCTGAATGACGAGCCCATCCACGCGCGCCTGAAGGGCACGGTGGCCGGTTGGGAGCCGGGCACCGTGTTCGAACTGGACAATGGCCAGCAGTGGAAGGTGCTGAAGGGCAAGATGAAGCTGTCGCGGCCGCTGGAGTCTCCCGAGATCGTGGTGGTGCCGGGCGTGGCCGGACGCTGGTTCCTGCAGGTCGAGGAGGACACGCCGAAGGCGCGTGTCTATCGCATCGACTGAACCCGCGCGTCGCGGACATTGACGCGCCGCCGACATCCACGCGCGGACGATGGCTCCCGAGCAACCGCCGGAGTCCGCGCATGATCGAAGGCATCCCCGCACCGCCGCACGTGGCGGCATTCCGTTTCAATGGCCAACTCAGCGGCGAGGACTACGACCACTGCATCGCCGAGATAGAAGTACGGCTGCACGAGTACCGGCGCATCGGTCTCTTCACCGATCTCGCCGGCATGACCGGCCTCAGCGCCGAGGCGATGGCCAAGGACCTGCGCTACGCGGTGCAGAAGCTGGGCGAGTATTCGCGCTTCGCGCGCGCGGCCGTGGTGACCGACAAGCAGTGGCTGGGCAGGATCTCCGAGTTCGCGGGCCACCTGCTGCCGGCCACGGAAGTGCGCGCCTTCGAACCGGCCGAGGCCGATCAGGCGCTGGCGTGGGCGGCGGAAGTCACGCCCGAAAGCAACGACCCGGCTTGAACGGACGCGGCCGCGCTCATCCCAGCAGGGCGCCCAGGCTGGCGCTCACGGCCGCGCCGAGCAGCAGGAAACCCAGCATCGCGAGCCAATGCAGCGAGCGGGTGTAGAAGGTTTTCATCGAATCTCCCTGCGCCGGACCCGGTGGGTCTGTCCCGGCCTTTCCATGGCCCCTGTACGCGCACCAACGCCGCGCGGGGACGGCGCCGGCCAAGGGCGGCGAGGATGGCCGACCAGTGGCATGATGGGCCGATGCAAGGCGTGCCGGAACAATTCGAATCCACCCGCGACGCGGCGCAGTTCCGGCATCCGCCGCATCGGCCGGGCGTGGAGCTGTACCGCGCGCACATCGTCCGGCACGCGTTCGATCCGCATACCCACGAGGCATTCGGGTTGGGCGCCATCGAATCCGGGGCGGAGCGCTTCCGTTATGCCGGCGCGGACCACCTTGCGTCGGCTGGCTCGCTGGTGCTGATGAATCCCGAGACGCTGCACACCGGACGCGCGGAAACCGAGGACGGCTGGCGCTACCGGATGATCTATCTGGATCGCGCGGCGCTGGAGGAGGCGACCGGCGAAACCGGCTGGTGGTTCGACGACGCCGTGCGCCAGGATGCCGCCCGCGCCGCGCGGGTCACCGTGCTGCTGGACGCGCTCTGGGGGACCACCGAACCGCTGGCCTTCGATGGCCTGTTGTTGCAGTTGCTGGACACGCTGCGCGATCACGCGCGGATTGGGCGGCCTGCCGCGGTGGAGCCGGCGGTGCGCTTTTCCGGCGTCATCGATTACCTGCATGCGCACCTGGGCGAGCGGGTGAGTCTGGAATCGCTTGCCGCCGTCGCCGGCCTCAGTCCGTTCCACTTCCTGCGCCGCTTCCGCGACCAGTACCACGTCACCCCGCAGCAGATGCTGATGGCGCTGCGCGTGCATGATGCCAAGCGCCGACTGGGCGCGGGAGAGGCGCCCGCCGATGTGGCCGCCGCCACCGGCATGGCCGACCAGGCCCACCTGACCCGCGCCTTCGCCCGCCGCTACGGCGTCACCCCGGCGCGCTACCAGCGCCAGGTGCGGGGCTGAGCCGCCGCAATCTGGTGCAAGACATGATCGGAAACGCCACCTAGAGTCTGGTGTTTTCCGGAAGGACGAACACGACGATGTGGGTGGGAACGCTTTACGCGCTGGCGGCCGGATTGATGTGGGGCCTGGTGTTCGTGGGCCCGCTGTTGTTGCCGGAGTATCCCCCCGCGCTGCAATCGGTCGGACGCTATCTGGCGTTCGGCCTGATTGCCCTGCCGCTGGCCGCCTTCGATCGCGCCGAACTGCGCCGGCTGCGCGCGGCCGACTGGCGCGAGGCGCTGAAGCTGGCGGCGATCGGCAACCTGCTCTACTACTTCTGTCTGGCCAGCGCCATCCAGCGCGCCGGCGCGCCGGTGCCGACCATGATCATCGGCACCCTGCCGGTGGTGATCGCGATCAGCGCCAACCTGCGCAACGGCCATCGCGACGGGCACCTGCCGTGGCGCAAGCTGGCGCCGTCTCTGCTGCTGATCGCGCTGGGCATCGCCTGCGTCAACCAGGTGGAACTGCAGGCGCTGCGCGATGATCCGCAGGCCGACCCGTGGCGCTATGCCAGCGGCGCGCTGCTGGCGTTGATCGCGGTGGCCTGCTGGACCTGGTATCCGCTGCGCAACGCGGACTGGCTGCGCGCGCATCCGGATCGCAGCCCGCGCGCCTGGGCGACCGCGCAGGGCGTGGCGATCCTGCCGCTGGCGCTGCTGGGCTACGCGCTGCTGTGGGGCGTGATGAAGCTGCGTGGCGCGGACTTTCCGATGCCGCTGGGACCGCGCCCGGAGTTCTTCATCGCCCTGATGGTGGCGATCGGCCTGTTCGCGTCATGGCTGGGCACACTGTGCTGGAACCAGGCCAGCCAGCGGCTACCGACCGCGCTGGTCGGGCAGCTGATCGTGTTTGAAACCCTGGCCGCGCTGGCCTACGCCTTCATGCTGCGCGGGCAGATGCCGCAGCCGCTGACCCTGCTGGGCATCGGCCTGCTGATCGGCGGCGTGCTGTGGGCGGTGCGGGTCAAGCCCGAGCCGGTCATCCGCATGGAGGAAGGGCACGGCCTGTAGCGTTACCATCGACGCCAATCCAGGCGGAGGATGGCGCGATGCGGCGGATGGCGTGGGGCAGGGCTGGCGTGTTGTGGGGGCTGCTGGCGATGGCGGTGTGCGCGCAGGCCGGCGAGGCCGAAGACCGGCGCGACATCCTGGCGGTGGAAGCCGCATTGTGCCGGGCCTTCGAGGACGCCGACACCAAGGTGCTGGAGCGCCATCTGGATCCGGGATTCACCCTCGTCGATTCGCGCGGCGTGGTCACTGACCGCGCGGCCAATCTGGCCGAAGTGGCGAGCCGGGAGCCGCGCTACCGGGTATTCCGCAATCAGGACCAGCAGATCCGGTTGCATGGCGACGCGGCGATCGTCATCGGTGTGACCCACATCGAAGGGGACGCGCAGGGGCAGGCATTCGTCGCCGACTTCCGCTTCACCGACACCTGGATCCGGTATCCCGACGGCTGGAAGCTGGCGGCCAGTCACGCCAGCCGGTTGCCGGCGTCGCCCTGACGCCAGCGAGTTTTCAGGCGTGTCCCGGCGCGGTGTCGCGCCATGCCGACCATGCGCCGGACAGCACCCGCCACGCCGAGCGCAGGAACAGCAGCAACAGCGCCGCGCCCACCAGCAGGTCCGGCCAGCCGGCGCCGAACAGCCAGACGCCGGCAGCCGCGACCAGCACCGCCAGGCCTTCATACACGTCGTTGCGCGAGCATTCCCAGGCAGAGGCGAGATTCACGTCGCCGGAACGGTAGGGCGTCAGCAGTCGCAGGCAGATCAGGTTGGCGCCCAGGTTGAGCAGGCCGACCACGCCGATCGTCTCGAACAGCGGCACCGCCGGATGGGCCAGCCGCCAGCCGATCTGGATCGCCACCGCCACGGCGGCGGCCAGGATCAACAATCCCTTGAACAACGCGACCTGGGCCTTGGCCCGGGCGCTGGCGCCGACCACCATCAGGCTCAACGCGTAGGTGGCGGCGTCGCCCAGGTTGTCCAGGCTGCCCGAGAGCAACGAAGTGGAGCGGCTGTACCACGCGGCCGCGATCATCATCAGGAAGGTGGCGAGGTTGATCGCCAGCACGATCGACAGCACCCGCCGCTGGCGCGCCTCCAGCGCGGCGACGTCGATCGTCTTGCCACAGCCACAGCAGGAATCGGACATCTCGGGGGACACCTGGAAGAAGCGCGGGAAACCGGGGGAATTGTAGCGCCGCCGCGATCAAGCCGCCTGACGCTGGCGCTGGAACAGCACCCGCTCCGGCCGGTGCAGCGCCATGCCCTGGCCGAAATCGACCCCCAGTCCGGTCAGGGTGGCGATCATGCCGGCGTTGCCCACCCATTCGGCGACCACGCTCAGGCCGCGCTGGTGGCCGATCTGGGCGATGGCGCTGACGATGGTCCGGCTCATCGCATCGGTTTCCAGATCGCGGATGAAACTGCCGTCGATCTTGATCACGTCCACCGGCAGGTTCTTGAGGTAGCCGAACGAGGACATTCCCGCGCCGAAATCATCCAGCGCGATCCGGCAGCCGGCCTTGCGCAGGCGTTCGATCACCTGCACCACCTTGAGCAGGTTGCGCACCGCCACCGTCTCCGTGATCTCGAAGCAAAGCTTGGAAGGCGGAACGCGGTATTCGGCGATCAGGCCCAGGATGAAGTCGGCCAGGTCCTCGTCTTCGATGCTGGCGCCGGACAGGTTGATCGCGCATTGCTGCAGCGGGCGGCCATCCGCGTGCAGCTGGCCGAAGTGGGTGAGCGCGGCGCGGATCACCCAGCGGTCCACCATCGGCATCAGGCCGTAGCGCTCGGCCGCCGGCAGGAATGCGCCCGGCATGACGATGCGGCCGTCCTCGTCGCGCAGGCGCAACAGCAGTTCCACCCGCGCGCCGTCCTCGCGGCGCCCGTCCAGCGGCACGATCTCCTGGTAGTCCAGCAGCAGGCGCTGTTCCTCCATCGCCCAGCGCAACCGGTTGGCCCATTCCATTTCGCCGTAGCGGCGGGTGGCCTCGTCGTCGTCGCTGTAGACATGGATGCGGTTGCGGCCGTTTTCCTTGGCCACGTAACAGGCGGTGTCGGCCCAGGACAGCAGGTCCTTCAGGGTGGGATTGTCCTGGTCCACCACCACCACGCCGATGCTGGCGCTGACGGTGTAGGTGCGTTCCTGCCAGACGAACATCTGCGATTCGATGCCGGTGCGCAGGCGCTCGGCCAGGGTGCGCGCGCTGGCGGTATCGACGTCGAAGGCGAGCAGGCCGAATTCGTCGCCGCCCAGCCGTGCCAGCAGATCGTCGCCGCGCAGTTGCATCCGCATCGCCAGCGCCAGTTGCGCCAGCAACTGATCACCGGCGGTGTGGCCGGACACATCGTTGATCAGCTTGAACTGGTCGAGATCGATGTACAGCAACGCGCAGGAGCGTCCGCCGCGGCGACGCTCGGCGAGCGCCTGTTCGATCCGCCGCTCGAATTCGCGCCGGTTGCATAGTTCGGTCAGGGCGTCATGGGTGGCCTGGTAGCTGAGCCGTTCGGTCAGCTCGCGCTGTTCGGAAATGTCGGTGGCGACCATCAGCAGGCGGGGTTCGTCTTCCATCTCGACCCGCGCGATCGACGCGTTCGCCCAGAATTCCCCACCCAGACCGATCAGCAGTGCTTCCACGTTGCCCCAGTAGTCGCCGGTCCGCGCCGGCTGGCGCACCCGCTCGCGGAAGGCGGGATCGGCGAACAGCGCGGTCAGCGGCACGCCCGCCGAGACCACGTCGCCCAACCGCTGCCGCGCGGCCTGGTTGGCATACAGGATGCGACCGTCGCCATCGGACAACAGCACCAGCGCGGGCAGCAGTTCGTTGAGCGCGCGGAACTGGGCCTCGCTTTGCCGGTACAGCGAGCTCATCTCGTGGCCTAGCACGATCGCGCGCTGGCGGGTGGTCGCCAGCGACCACAGCAGCGCGGCCAGCAACAGACTGATCACCGGGCCGGCGGTGAGGATCACCTGCAGGCGTTCGCTGTCCGGCGCGACCGGGCGCGGCCACAGGCGAAGTTCCCAGCGGCGGCCACCGAATTCGAGCTGCTCGCGGTAGAGGCGCGCACCGGCTTCCGCGCGATCGGCGGAGTCGAAGAACGGCCCGGTGCCGGTTGCGTCCAGATCGCGGATGCTGGCCTGGAAGGTGTCCAGCACCGGGCCGCGCAAGGCGTCCCGCACCAGCGGTTCCAGGCGCAGGCTCACCGCCAGCGCGCCGATTGCGCGCGCGCGCCGCGCCGCCATGCCGACTGGTTCCGGGCCGTCGGAGTACACCGGCAGGCGCACCGTCACGCCCAGCCGCTGACGGTTGCCGGGCAGGGATTGGCGCAGGACGAATGGCGCGGACAGCACCACGCTGTTGCTGTCGCGCGCGCGTTCCAGCGCCAGCAGATTCTCGTGCTGGCTGGCGATGTTCAGCCCCAGCAGCACCTCGTTGCCGCGGAACGGGGTGATGAACTGGTAGCGATAGGCCGACTGGCCATCTGCGCCACCGTCGATGCGCTGGGCGAAGGCCGTCGCGACGCGCGCCGGGCCGATGCGCTGGCGCTGGAGGTTCTCGGTGACCTGGGTGAAGCGGATCTGATCCATCCGATCGTTGGCCAGGAACACGGTCTGCATGGCCCGCAGTTCCGACGCCACGGTCTGCAGCGGCGCGCGCAACTGGCGGACGGCGGCCTGGGCGAGCGCCTTGCGCTGCGTATCGGCGCGTTGGTTGAGATCGCGCCATTCGCCCATGGCCAACCAGGCGGTGAAGGCCAGTCCCGCCAGCAGTACGGCCAATGCCCAGCGCCAGGGGCCGGCGCCGCGCCGTGCATGTTCCGCAGGCGCGTGCACCGTCGCCGACGACGGGCGGGACGACGATGCGATCACGGCATCCACCTGTCCATCGGAATGACGCATGCGCCAGGACACCCGGCCATCCGCGCACGCGCGAAGCCAGTGTGGAGCGGGTGGATGCGGCTGTCGACCCCGGGCCGGCGGTTTCCCCGATGGCAGGCCGTTCGGCTGGGCCCCATGGGGTCTCCCTCAACGGACACGTCTGGAGTGGGGTATCGGCTCGCGCGATCGCTTCTTGAGCGGATTGCGGGAGGGCTGATGCAGCTTGCCCGGTTCACCGGTGTGATGACAGGGTGAAAGCGGCCACGGGCTGCTGCGATGCAGCGAAACTGAATTCTGCGTTCGGCATTTTCACCTCGCGGATGAAGCACGGGAAGGGACATTCACGCGGCAGCGAATTCCACAACGAACGAGCCCCACGCGAGCGCTGCCGCAGCGGGATACCAAGCTAGGAGATTTACCCATGGCAAGCGGACCTTCCCGCACCATCCTTCTCGCCGCCGGCATGGCGGTCATGACCCTCACCGGCTGCTCCAACTACATCAAGCGCGACGAGTTCGAGAGCACCATCGCCGAACTGCGCGCGACCGATCAGCGCCTCCAGCAGCAGCTCGACGCGCTGTCGCAGAAGCACGATGCGCTGGTCACCCGGCTCGCAGGTCGCACCCGTGTGGAGACCGGCGCGCACTTCGCCACCGGCGATGCGGTGCTGCCCGATCAGGACAAGCCGCTGCTGGACGATTTCGCCCGCGTGGTCCGCGAAAGCCACAGCGAGGCCGTGATCACGGTCGAGGGCTTCGCCGACCCGGCCGGTTCCACCGCCTTCAACAAGCGCCTGGGCCAGCGCCGCGCCGATGCCGTGCGCGATTACCTGGTGACCAGTGGCGGTCTCAACGGCGCCAACGTGCGCGCGGTGAGCTACGGCGAGGACCGCAACCGCCAGGTCCGTTCCGGCGCCACCGGCGAAGCCGGCCGCGACAACCGCCGCGTCGCCCTGGTCGTCGATTACGCCGGCCCGATGGCCGCCCCGGCCGCGCAGCCGACCGCTTCCGCCACCCCGTAACCGGCGGGCTCGACCGCCTTCCTCGCGGCGCTGCGCCATGCGGCGCCGCGGGCAGGGCGCTATCCTCCGCGGCTGTCTGGGTGCAGGAACCTGCTATGGCCAGGGTCGTGCTGGCGCCGGCGCTGACGCGCTGGTTGCCACCAACCGAAGGACATCCCGGCGGCGAGCTGTGCATGCAGCTGGCCGGTGGCAGCGTGGGCGAACTGCTGCAGGCGGTGTTCGCGCGGCATCCCGTGTTGCGTGGCTACGTGCTCGACGAGCATGGCGCGGTGCGCCACCACGTCGCGATCTTCGTCGATGGCCAAAGCCTGCGCGACAAACGCGACCTGGCCCAGGCGGTGGGCGAGGATGCCGAACTCTATGTGATGCAGGCGCTGTCGGGAGGCTGACATGTCGGAACGATTGCTGGTGTCTTCGCGCAAGGGACTGTTCGTGCTGGAGCGCGCCAAGCGTGCCGAAGGCGAGTGGCGGATCGCCGATACGGCCTTTCTCGGCGACAACGTCGCCCTGGCCCTGGCCGATCCACGCGACGGCAATTGGTATGCCGCGCTGGATCTGGGCCATTTCGGCGCCAAGCTGCATCGCTCCACCGATCAGGGGCGACATTGGGAAGAAGCCGGCGTGCCGGCCTATGCCGAAGGCGATCAGGTGATCCCGGGCGACGGCAAGCCCGCGCAAGCGGCTGCGCTGCGCCTGATCTGGTCGCTGGAAGCCGGCGGCGCCGACGAGCCGGGTCGATTGTGGGCGGGCACCATCCCCGGCGGTCTGTTCCGATCCGATGACCACGGAAGCTCCTGGCAACTCGTGCGCGGCCTGTGGGATCGCCCCGAGCGGCACCAGTGGTTCGGCGGCGGCTACGATCATCCGGGCATCCACTCCGTCTGCGTCGATCCGCGCGATCCGCGTTGCCTGCGGGTGGCGATTTCCAGCGGAGGCGTCTGGCGCAGCGATGACGCCGGCGAGAACTGGACGCAGACCGCGCAGGGCATGATCGCCCGCTACATGCCCGAAGGACAGCAGGGCGATCCCAACATCCAGGACGTGCACCGGATGGTGCAGGCGCGGAGTGCGCCGGATGTCTTCTGGGCCCAGCACCACAATGGCGTGTTCCGCAGCGCCGCCGGCGGCGGCGACTGGCACGAGATCACCGACGTGCCGCCTTCGGTGTTCGGTTTCGCGGTGGCGGTCCATCCGCGCGATGCGGATACCGCGTGGTTCGTGCCGGCGATGAAGGACGAAAAACGCTATCCGGTCGATGCGCAACTGGTGGTCGCGCGGACCCGCGACGGCGGACGCAGCTTCGAGACGCTGCACCGCGGCCTGCCGGAAACGCAGGCCTACGATCTGGTCTATCGCCATGGCCTGGCCGTGGATGACAGTGGCGACCGGCTCGCGTTCGGCTCGACCACCGGCGGCCTGTGGACCAGTGACGACCAGGGCGATCGCTGGCAACCGCTGGCCGCGAGGCTGCCCCCCATCCACGCGCTGACCTTCGCCTGACTCCGTGCGGGAAACCGCATGGCGCTTCACCCGCAGGCGGTGGCGCGACGCGCGGGACCGCGTGGCCGGCCTGAACCGGTCGAGGCCGCATTCACCGGTGATTCGGCCCCCGGTGGGCACCGGGCCCTAGACTAGCGGTCCGTTCCCTGACGATTCCGCCATCTCCGTGTCCATGCGTCCCGCTTCCGTGTTGTCCTGGTGTGTGTTCACTGGCGCCGTCCTGCTGGCCGGCTGCCGCGCCGAGCCGCCGGCCCCGCCGGCGCCGGAAAAGCCCCGCACCGAGACCACCGCCAGCAGCGAGGACAACGGCGCGATAAGCGCCGGCCCGGTCAAGCCGGCGCCGCGCAAGATCGACCTGGCGCGCACCACCGACTGGCCGGAGGCGCCCCTGACCGCCGGCGTCACCTGGATCAGCTGCGAACTCGACTATGCCGAACACGGCGACGGCACGGTGGTGGACAAGCTCGACTTCCAGACCCTGGTCGACGCGGTGAAGCCGTGTCAGGCGGCGGGCGTGATGCGGGTGCGCTACACCGGCAAGATCAACGCCGAGTTCACCGCGCTGATGGAGCGCATGTCCAACGTCGCCAACCGGCTGGCGATCGAGAAGCGCGTGCTGGACATCGATTCCAGCGGCGGCCGGGTCGAGGACGGCATCCGCGCCGGCGACATCATCGGCGCTTCGCACTGGACGCTGTGGGTGCGCGATGGCGCGATCTGCCACAGTTCCTGCCTGCTGATCCTCGCCGCCGGCGACAACCGGGTGATCGCCGGCAAGGTCGGCATCCACCGGATGATGCGGATCAATTCCGGCGCCAACTCGCGCGCGGAGCTGGCCGAGGAACTGCGCCAGGTCTATGGCCAGCTCAAGGACTATCTGGAGCGCAACGGCGCCGCGGTGACGGTGGCCGATCTGATGATGACCGTGCCCAACCGCAAGCTGCGCCTGCTCACCGCCACCGAGCTGGAGGAGTACGGATTGCAGGGCACCAACGCGGCGCAGGACGATCTGGATCGGATCCAGCTGACCCGCAAGTGCGGCGAGGAATTCGTGCGCCGCAAGGACGACTTCATGCTGGCGTTCGATCGCCAGTGCGGACAGACGGAGACCGCGCTGGAGGACATCAACACCTGCGGCCTGGAACTGCGCAAGAGTTTCGGTTTCCCCGACGGCACCTGCCCGATGGAAAGCCCGATGGCCGAGTTCGACCGCGACGCCTCCGGCGTGCTCTAAGGTCGCGGTGTTCCGGACGGGGAGGAATCGCGTGAGGGTGGAGCTCCGGCGGAAATTCATCGAAGTGTGCGATCGGAAGATCGCGCAGAAGGGCACGGACGTGGGCCTGTCGTTCTACGCCTTCTTCGCCAATCGCAACGACGATCCCGAGCGGCTCATGGAAGCCGCGGAGTGGTGGATACGCACCCATCGGCTGGATCACTTCGAGAAAGCGGTGAAGATCCGGGCGATGGTCGCGGCGATGGATTCACCAGCGGACTGAGGTGGAGAGGCTGGGCGGAGGGACCGGGCCGGCGCGGCGCGGTGGCTCCGCTCGCCATGCGGCGTCGGCACCGTCCGGTCAGATCGCGCGGACGTGGATTTCGACGTCGTCGAGGGCGACGACCTGCCCATCCCGGATCTTGCAGGTCTTGCGCAGTTCGACCGTGCCGTCCACCCGCACCGCGCCGGAGGCGACCAGCGCCTTGCCGGCGCCGCCGCTGTCGACCACGCCGACCAGCTTGAGCAGTTGGTTGAGTTCGACGTGGTCGCGGTCGAGTTCGAAATCGAAGGTCTGCATCGCGCCAGTTTAGTCGCAATCCCGGCCGTCCCGCCTCACTCGCGTTCGAAGCGGGACAGTTCGTCCAGCACCCGCTGGCTGCGCTGGATGCTGGTGCCGCCCAGGACGTCCTGGAAGCACTCGTCCGAGCCGGCGTTCCGGCGGCGCCGACGATGGATCCAGGCGGTGGCGATCAGGCCGGGGATGCCGATGGCCAGGCACACCGCCAGCATGCCGGGCGCGGCCGGGGTCAGGTTGCCGCCGACCACCGCGCCCAGCGCGATGACGAAGGGCAGCCACAGCAACCACCAGGACAGGCCGGCGATCATCCCGTTGAAGATGTAGAAGCGACGCAGCCGGGCCAGGTGGCGCTGGATGGTGAGTACCGGCGCGGAGTAGTCGATCTGGCTGATCAGACCGAGGGTGATGCCGGCCAGCGCGGTGGTCGCCACGCCATAGGCGTGCACGATGATCCCCGAGACCAGCAGCACCGGCAGTTCGCGGTGCGGGGTCCAGCAGCTCACTCCGAGCACGATCATCGCCACGCCGAACGCGATCTGGATCAGCTGCCCCCAGAACAGCGGGCGCAGGCTGTGGCGCGCCTTCTCCAGGCGGCCTTCGCGGAACAGGTGCAGGCTGAGTTGATCCTGCCGGGTCATGCGGCGTTCCAGCGCCTGCCATGCGGCCTTCAGTTCGTCGGTTTCCATGAGCGTGTCCATGTGGGGTCAGAGTTCGTTGCGGATGCGTTGCTTGAGCCGGCTGATCTTGGTGGCGACGTTGGTTTCGCTGATACCGAGGATTTCGCTCATCTCGCGACAGCCGCGGTCTTCCAGGTAGAGCAGCAGGAGCGCGCGATCGAGCGGCGCCTGTGCGTGGATGAAGCGGTGCAGGGCACGCACCTGCTGCTCGACGTGCGGATCCGAGGAGTGCGGGTCGGCGATGTCGTGCAGTTGCTCGTCCAGCGGCACCGCGTGGCGATGGCGCTGGCTGTTGCCGCGCACGAACGAGATCGCGACGTTCAATGCGATCCGGTACATCCAGGTGGAGAACGTGCGCGCCGGGTCGAAGCGTGGATAGGCCTGCCAGAGCTGGCTGGCGATCTCCTGCGCAAGCTCGGCGCGATCGTCGGGATTGCGGCAATAGGTGCCGGCCACCTTGAAGACGATGCCCCGGTGGCGTTCCAGTTGTTCCGCGAACCCTTGCCGCGCGTGTTCCGCCATGTCTGCGACGCGTTCCATTTTCCGTCCGTGCCGATTGTGCGTGTCGGAAGGGTGGTTCGCGGCGGCGGCGGAAAAATCACAGGGCGTGCCGCGTGGGGGCGGAAACGGCCAGAACCCCCGCCAAATCAAGGGTTTGCCTGAATGGCGGGAGGGGGCGGATGTGACGGTGGCAGGACAGGAGGGGGGCGAAAAGCGCACAATAGGCCGCTTGCGTGCGCACTCCGCGACGCCCGGAGTCCTCCATGTCCCCCGAATCTTCCCCGTCCCCCCTGCTTTTCGCCGATCTCGGCCTGTCCGCGCCGGTCATGGCCGCCGTCACCGAGGTGGGCTACGAATCACCGTCGCCGATCCAGGCCGCCACCATTCCGGCGATGCTGGCCGGCCGCGACGTGCTGGGCCAGGCCCAGACCGGCACCGGCAAGACCGCCGCGTTCGCGCTGCCGCTGCTGTCCACCATCGATCTGTCGGCGGGCAAGCCGCAGGCGCTGGTGCTGGCGCCGACCCGCGAACTGGCGATCCAGGTGGCCGAGGCGTTCCAGCGCTATGCCGCGAAGATGCCCGGCTTCCACGTGCTGCCGATCTACGGCGGGCAGAGCTACTACCCGCAGCTGCAGGCGCTCAAGCGCGGCGTGCATGTGGTGGTGGGCACGCCGGGCCGCGTCATCGATCATCTGGAACGCGGTTCGCTGGATCTGTCCGGCCTGACCACCCTGGTGCTGGACGAAGCCGATGAAATGCTGCGGATGGGCTTCATCGACGATGTCGAGACGGTCCTGAAGAAGACCCCGGAGTCGCGCCGGGTGGCGCTGTTCTCGGCGACCATGCCGCCGGCGATCCGGCGCATCGCCCAGACCTACCTGAAGGACCCGGTCGAAGTCACCATCGCGGCCAAGACCACCACCTCGGCCAATATCCGCCAGCGCTACTGGTTCGTCAGCGGCCTGCACAAGCTGGACGCGCTCACCCGCATCCTGGAAGCCGAGCCGTTCGACGGCATGATCATCTTCGCCCGCACCAAGGCGGCGACCGAGGAACTGGCCGGCAAACTGCAGGCGCGCGGCCTGGCCGCCGCCGCCATCAACGGCGACATGCAGCAGGCCCAGCGCGAGAAGACCATCCAGCAGTTGAAGGACGGCAAGCTGGACGTGCTGGTGGCCACCGACGTGGCCGCGCGTGGCCTGGACGTGGAGCGCATCAGCCACGTGCTGAATTACGACATCCCGTACGACACCGAAAGCTACGTGCACCGGATTGGCCGCACCGGCCGCGCCGGTCGCAGCGGCGAGGCGATCCTGTTCGTCACCCCGCGCGAGAAAGGCATGCTGCGTGCCATCGAGCGCGCCACCCGCCAGCCGATCCAGGAAATGCAGCTGCCGAGCGTCGACGCGGTCAACGACCGCCGTGTGCAGAAGTTCCTCGGCCGGATCACCGATACGCTGGCGGCCAACACCACCGGCGAGTTCCGCGGCCTGATCGAAGCCTACGAGCGCGAACACAACGTGCCGGCGATCGAGATCGCCGCGGCGCTGGCGCGGCTGCTGCAGGGCGACACGCCGCTGCTGCTGCCGGCCGATCAACGCCGCGAAGCCCGGCCGTCCAGCGAACGGCCGGTGCGCGAGGAGCGTCCCGCGCGCGAGCGTCCCGCACGCGGCGAACGTCCCGTGCGCGAGGAGCGTCCTTCGCGTTCGCGTGACAATGCCTTCGTGCCCGCCGATGCCCAGGAGGGCGCGCCGCGCATCGAGCGTCCGCGCTTCGACAAGCCGCCGCGCGCCGAACCCGAGGTCGGCATGGAGACCTTCCGCATCGAGGTGGGCCACATGCACGGCGTCAAGCCGGCGAACATCGTCGGCGCGATCGCCAACGAGGCGGGCCTGGAAGCCCGCTACATCGGCCGCATCGACATCCACGACGATCATTCGGTGCTGGACCTGCCCGAAGGCATGCCTTCGGAGATCCTGTCGCACCTGAAAAAGGTATGGGTGTCCGGCCAGCAACTGCGCATTCAGCGCATGGGTGACGACACCGGCCATGCGCCGCCGCGTCGCCAGCGTCCGGAAGGGCGCCCGCCGGGCAAGGGCAAGCTGGGCGGTGGTTTCGCGAAGAAGGCGCGCGACGGAGACGCTCCGAAGCCGCACCGCAAGGGAAAACCGGCGCCGCGCCGCGACTGAGCGTCGCGGCATCGGCGGCGGGACGCTTTCAGGTGTAGGGCTGGCCCAGCGGGGCCTGGGGCCGCGCTTCCGAGGCGTGCGCCTGGCGGTCGTCCCCGAGCGGGGCGCCCATGCGCCGCCAGACCTGCCGCAGCAGGTTTTCCATGTGGCGCCAGTCGAGCCGATCGAAATGGTCGAAGCGTTCCTCGTACCGGCGTTCCAGCGTGTGCAGCAGTCCGTTCAGCGGCACCTGGTGGTATTGCAGGTAGCTGTCGTAGGCGAACAACAGGCTGGGTTCGTAGCGGGTGAATGCGGTACCCGGTTCATAGAAGGCATGCGCCGGAATATCCGTGCGCCACTCCTCCAGTTCGGCCTTCACGTCCACCACCTCGCACTTGCCGGCAACGGCCTGTCGCGGGGGATATCGATGGATGCTGCCCATGCATGACCTCCTTTCTGACGGGAGCGCCCATCATGTCCGTCAGGCTCGTCACGAATGTAAACGCTGCATGGAGAAAGCATTAAGCCTTGACCCATGTCGCGTTTCTGCGGGGCTCCTGAGAGGGCTGCCGTTCACTTGTCCATCATCGCGCAGGCACTAACAAGGAACGGACACCGCCACGAGGACGCGCCATGGCACGCCCCATCTGGACAGGCACGCTTTCCTTCGGCCTGTTGAACGTCCCGGTCTCGCTGATGTCCGGCGAGCGCAAGGTCGATCTGCATTTCCGCATGCTGGATTCACGCGACCGCAAGCCGATCCGGTTCGAGCGGGTCAATGCCGAAACCGGCGAGGAAGTGCCCTGGAAGGACATCGTCAAGGCCTATGAGTACGACAAGGGCAACTACGTGGTGGTGGAGGAGGAGGACATCCGCGCCGCCGCGCCGGAGAGCCACGAGACGGTGGAGGTTGAGGCTTTCATCGAGCGCGACGCGATCGACCCGCGCTACTTCGAGAAACCCTATGTGCTGGTACCGGGCAAGAAGGCCGAGAAGGGCTACGTGCTGCTGCGCCGCACGCTGGAATCCACCGATCGCATCGGCATCGCGCGGGTGGTGATCCGCACCCGCGAATACCTGTCGGCGGTGATGCCGCTGGGCGATGCCCTGGTGCTGATCCTGCTGCGCTATCCGCAGGAACTGGTGGAGCCGGACGAATACAAGCTGCCGTCGGGAAGCGCGGCTTCCTACCGGATCTCCGGCAAGGAACAGGAGATGGCCGAGCAACTGGTGGAATCGATGTCGGGCACGTGGACGCCCGACGACTACCACGACGAATTCCGCGCGCGACTGCAGGCGATCATCCGCAAGCGGATCAAGTCGAAGGGTGCGACCGCGCGCGTCGAGGAACCGGAACGCGAGGAGGAGGCGGCCACCAACGTGGTCGACTTCATGGCCCTGCTGCAGAAGAGCCTGAAGGAAAAGAAGCGCACGCCGGCGAAGAAATCCGCGGCGAAGAAGACACCCCGCAAAGCCGCGAGCAAGACCGCGCGCAAGGCCGCCAAGGCAACCGGCAAGCGCGCGACCAGGAAATCCGCCACGCGCAAGCGTTGAGCATCACCCGCGGCAGGCACCGCCGCGGGGCGCCACGTCGCTCAGCCGCGTTCACCCTCCACCGACGCCTGCAGGGCGGCGGCGAGACCGGCATCGCCGGAAACCAGCTCGGTCCAGCGCAGTTCGACGCCGCGTCGGCGTCCTTTTTCGGTCAGTTTCAGTCCGACCGGATCGATCACCAGGGTGTAGGTGACGTCGTTGAGGAGCAACTCGCGGCGCAGGGGCTTGTCCAGAGGAGTCATCTTCATACATCCCGTTGACGGAATCCCGACCATAGTGGACCCCGTGTGATGATCAGGTTCACCGATGAGTCTGGTGGAATACGAGCGCAAACGGCGTTTCGGGCGCACCCGCGAACCGGCGCCGGGAAAGACCGCGCGGGCCAGGGCGCGTCCGATCTTCGTGGTCCAGCTGCATCACGCCAGCCATCGCCACTACGACTTCCGGCTGCAGGTGGGCGATGCGCTCAAGAGCTGGGCGGTGCCGAAAGGGCCGAGCCTGGATCCCGGCGTCAAGCGATTGGCCGCGGAGGTCGAGGATCATCCGATCGGGTATGCGGATTTCCAGGGCGAGATTCCGGAAGGCGAGTATGGCGCCGGCCATGTGGCCCTGTTCGATCGTGGATTGTGGGCGACGTCGGAGGACCCGGAGACTCAATTGGCGAAGGGCCACCTGCGCTTCGAGCTGTTCGGCGGGAAGCTCAAGGGCGGTTGGCATCTGGTGCGCACGCAGCGTGCGTCGGCCCGGCCGCAATGGTTGCTGTTCAAGGATGACGACGCCTACGCCGCGCCGCGCGAGGCAGACGACATGCTGGACGACGTGCCACGGCCCACCGCCGGCGCGAGCCATCGCCGCGCTGCGGGGGCGGGCAAGGTGAAGGCGGCCCGCCGGGCGGCGAAGAAGGGGGCGGGCAAACCACGAAAACAGACTCCCTCGCGGACCGCGGCATCCCGCCGCGAAGCATGGCGGACGCGGGCGCTGGCGCTGTCCGGCGCGCGCCGCGCGCGCCTGGCCGATGCACCGTTCAAACCGCAACTGGCGACCCTGGGCAGCGCGCCGCCGGTGGGTGACGACTGGCTGCACGAGGCCAAATGGGATGGCTATCGACTGCTGACCGTCGTACATGACGGCGAAGTGCGCATCTGGTCGCGCAACGCGCTGGAGTGGACTGCCAGGGTGCCCGAGATCGTGGACGCGTTGGCGCAGCTGGGACTGGAGCAGGCTGCGTTCGACGGGGAGCTGATCGCCGGCGGGGGTACGCAGCCCGACTTCAGCGTTTTGCAGGCCACGCTTTCCGGCGAGAAGAACGCGCCGCTGTCCTACCTCCTGTTCGATCTGCTGCATCTGGAAGGCGCGGACATCAGCCGCGCCGCGCAGATCGATCGCAAGCATCTGCTCGAAGCCGTGCTGAAGAAGGCGAAGCCGCCACTGGCCTACAGTCCGCATGTGGAGGGGCATGGCGACCTCGCCTTCGCCGCCGCCGCCGAACGTCATCTGGAAGGCATCATTTCCAAGCGCGCCGGCGCGCCGTACCGTCCGGGGCGCGGCGACGACTGGCGCAAGACCAAGCGGCGGGAAAGCGACGAGTTCGCGGTGGTCGGCATGACGATGCCCCGGGGCGGTCGCACCGGATTCGGCTCGCTGCTGCTGGCGCGTCCGGACGGACGCGGCGGCTGGTCGTTCGCCGGGCGGGTGGGCACCGGCTTCAACCAGGCGATGCTGACGGAACTGGGGGAAACATTGGGGCGACGCGCGCGGGCGACACCGACCGTGGACCTTCCCGAAGGGCTGGATACCGATCTGCGCGGTGCGCGCTGGTTCCCGCCGAAGGTGGTGGTGGAAGTGTTCTATCGTGGTGTCGGCACCCAGGGACTGCTGCGGCAGCCATCGCTGAAAGGACTGCGGCCGGACAAGACCGCGGCCGACCTGCGTACGCCGGATCGGGGCGCAACGGAACGGAGCACGCGCATGACCAGGGCCAAGAGCAACAAGACGGCAGCGGTTCGGCGCGGTCGAACCGCCGCTTCGGTGGACGAGATCGAACTGACCCATCCCGGACGGGTGGTCTATCCGGATATCGGCGCCACCAAGCAGGACGTGGCCGATTACTACGACACGGTGATGGAGTGGCTGTTGCCGGAAATCAGTGGACGACCGCTGTCGATCATCCGCTGCCCGCAGGGCTCGACCCGGCCATGCTTCTTCCAGAAACACCTGGCCGCGGGCATGCAATGCGTCGACAGCGTCCCGCTGAAGGAGGAGAGCGGCCAGACCGGGGACTATCTGGTGGTACGTGACGCGCGCGCGGTGCGCGAGCTCGTGCAGTTCAACGCGCTGGAATTCCATCCCTGGGGTGCGCAGGCGGATGATCCGGAACGGGCCGATCGGGTGGTGTTCGATCTGGATCCGGGTGTGGACCTGCCCTGGGCGGAAATCGTGGCCGCCGCGCGGCAGATGCGCGGACTGCTGGAGGACGCGGGCCTGCAATCGTTCGTGCGCACGTCCGGCGGCAAGGGCCTGCACGTGGTGGTACCGCTGAATCCCGGGTGCGAATGGGAACTGGTGAAACCCTTCGCGCACGCATTCGCCGAGTCGATGGCGCGGATGGATCCGCTGAAGTTCCTCGCCACCTCCAGCAAGCGCCTGCGCAAGGGCCGCATCTTCATCGACTACCTGCGCAACGGGCGCGGCGCGACCAGCGTGGCCTCGTTCTCGCTGCGCGCGCGGCCGGGTGCGCCGGTGGCGATGCCGCTGCGCTGGGACGAGCTGGGGCGGGTGAAATCCGGAAACGCGTTCGACATCGCATCGACCCCCGCGCGTCTGCGGCGGCTCAAGCAGCATCCCTGGGCCGGCATCGAACGGATCCGGCAGAATCTGGCGCGGCGGGTGCCCGACGGGGATTGAAAACACGCCGACCGCGCCGACCGCGCCGCCTGCTTCCGCGTCATGTGCGCGGGGACGAGGGACGCAGTGTGGCGAGCCGGGATTTGTCCAGCATCGCCGCCACGCCCGCATTGCGGCCGGCCAGGGTGATGATCCGGTATTCCACCGCCGCGCCCAGCAACTGGCTGGCGCCGGACAGGGTGAGCCCGTAGTCCTGTTGCAGCCACTGGATCAGCCCCTGGGTGGCGGCGCGCACCGCTTCGTCCAGCGAGCCGGCCTGGCCGATCGCCATCAGCCGGGTCGCCGACTCCACCCGCGGCGTCGCCAGCGCGCGCGCCTTGATCAACGCCACGCCGAATTCCACGTCCATCGAGGTTTCCAGTGCGTACTGCGAGGTCTCGCCGTCGCCCTGCGCGGCGTGCGCATCGCCGAGATAGAGCAGGGCGCCGGGTTGCGACACCGGCAGGTAGATCGTCGTGCCCTCGACGATCTGGTTGAAATCCATGTTGCCGCCGAAGCGTCCGCTGTCGCCGGTCGACATCGGCGGCGAACCGAAGCCGGGCGCGACCGCGATGCCGCCGAGCATCGGTCGCAAGGGAATCGTCAGACTCCGCGGGAATCTTCCGGAGAAGATGCGGCGAGTGGGCGTGAACGTCGCAGGCTCTTTCGGCCTTGAGTGGGAGAAGCCCTTGAAGCGGAGACGGGAGGATTGGCTTGCCCGGAGCGAATCCCACTCAGTCCCCTTTTCCAAAGGGGGAGGAAAAAAGCGGGAGGGGCGGATGTTTCCGGCATCGCGGGAACCGGAAAAGCTGCCCTCTTTGAAAAAAGGGGGCGGGCGCCTGCGAAAGTAGGTGACGGGGGATTTGCCTTTGGAGTGGAGGATTCGCCTCCCGACTGTCGAATGGCCGGTCAATCCCGTTTCCCTTTTTCAAAGGGGAAGCAAAGCCGGGGTGCGAATCAATCCGACGGCACGCGCCGGTAGTAGGTCCGTGCATCGCCCAGTGACAGGGTCAGTGCGCTGACTTTGCCTGCGGCGTCGCGATGGAAGGTGTAGCCGGTGGAAAACACGGTGGGGGCGATGAAGCGGTTGGGTGCCAGCGCGCGCAGCGCGCCGGTCTCGTCCGGCAGGATCACCGACAATCCTTTTCCGTCGAAACGGATGTCCAACTCGTCCGCGCCGTCGTCGAAGGCATCCGCCAGCGCGCCGCGCAGGTCCTCCGCCATGCGGGTATCGCGGATGTAACGGCCCGCATGGTCGGCCAATCGCGCGCTGTCGGCGTCCAGCGAAACGGTACGCACGAGCGGATTGACGTTGCGCCCGAGGGCGTCGGACAGCGCGTTGCGGATTTCGCCGCGCAGCGCCCAGCCGTTCTCGCCATTGGTCAGGATGACGAAGCCGTCGCCGGTTTCCAGATAGCCCTCGATCCAGGCGTGGTAGCTGTCGTTGGAACCACCATGGTGGAACACCCGCTGATCGCCGCCGCCTTCCAGCCGGGGACCCAGGCCGAAATTGCCCGGCGCGACCTCGGTCATCATCTGGATCGCCAGCGCGCGCGGCAGGTAGTCATCGCGGCCCTGGTAGCTGCGGATGAGAGCGCCGACGAATGCGCCCAGATCGTTCGCGCTGGTCCACAGCCCCGCCGGAGCCTGCTGCGGGAAGATCTGCCAGCCGCGCGGCAGCGCGACCGTCTTTCCCTCCGCATCGTGGGCGAAAGCGACGTTGGCGCGCGCGGCCTCCGCCGGATCCCGGAAGGTGCTGCGCGCCATGCGCAGCGGCGCGAACACCTGCGCGCGCGCGGTGGCTTCCAGCGGCTGGCCGGTGACGTCCTCGATCATCACCTGCTCGATCACGGTGCCGCCGCCGGAATAGTCGACGATCCGGCCGGGCCGGTGCCGCAGCCGGATCGCCGGCGTGCGCGCGGGCGCCTGCCCTTCCAGCGTCTGCAGCAGGGTGGGCGTGGCCTCGCCCGGCAGGTAGTCGGGAAAGCCATGCACGTTGAGGCCGGCGGTGTGCGACATCAGCATGCGCAGGTTCACCGGCGCGGCGTCCTGTCCCGCCGGCAGCCGCCAGGAACGCAGATACCGGTTCACGTCGCTGTCCAGATCCAGGCGACCCTCCGCGACCAGCCGCAGCGAGGTCGATGCGGTCACGACCTTGCTGATCGAACCGACATTGAACAGCGTGTCGGCGTCCACGGCGTCGTCGCCATCCGCGCGCAACCGGCCATAGCCCGCGGCGGCCACGACCCGGCCATCGCGGATGAGCGCGATCGCCACGCCGGGGACATGGTGATGGGCCATGCGTTCGCGCAGCGACCAGCGGGGAAGCGGCTCACCACCCTCCAGCAGGTTGGGTCGCAGGCCATCGGCCAATGCCGTCAGCGGATCCGCTGACGGCCCGGCGACGTCGGCCGGGGTGTCCGCATGGACGGGAAGCGCCAGGGAAAGCAGCAACGCCAGCCCGGACACGACAAGCAGGAGCCGGCGTTCAACGCGCGGCCGTGGGCGGGAAGCGGACAGGCGGGAGGTGTGCATGCGCTCGGATTCCGGTGAGGAAGTCCGACTGTAGAAGCTGACGCCGGCCCGCGGTGCGCCGTTGCGCCCGGCCGTGCGCTGGCCGCGCCGCGACGTGCCGGCGCGGGTCAGCGCGGGTCAGCGCGCGGGCTGGAGTTGCGCCAGCAGCGCGTCGATGTAGGTGCGGCTGGCGCGCAGCGGCGTGCCGTCGCGCAGCCGCAGCAGTGCGTCGCGGTTCGGCAGCGATTGCAGTTCGGCCACGCAGTCGACGCGCACGATCGCCGAGCGGTGCACGCGCAGGAAGCGTTGCGGATCCAGCCGTTCGGCCAGGCGCTGCAGCGATTCGCGCAACAGGTGGCCCTGGCCGCGGACATGCAGCACCGCATAGTCGCCGTCGGCCTGGATCCATTCGACCTCGTCGGCTTCGACGAAGGCCAGGCGACGACCGATCCGCACCGAGAACCGGCGCACCGGCCCGGCCGCATCATCACCATTCGCCGGATCGCGCTCCGGTTCCGGCGTGGTCGCCGCGCCCAGCCGGCGCCACTGGTGGAACTGGCGGGCCCGGGTCAGCGCATCGACGAAACGTTCGTCGTCGATCGGCTTGAGCAGGTAGTCGATCGCCTTGAGTTCGAAGGCGCGCAGGGCGAAGCGATCATGGGCGGTCAGCAGGATGCTCAACGGCCGCTGTTCCGCGGGCAGCGCGGCCAGCATCGACAGCCCGTCCAGGGTCGGCATCTGCACGTCGACGAACGCCAGATCCACCGGTTGTCCGCGCAGGCCTTCCAGCGCGGCCTGGCCATCGGCGTATTCGCCCGCCAGCACGATGTCCGGATACGCCGCGAGGCGCGCGATCACGCCGCGCCTGGCGAGCGGTTCGTCGTCGACCACCGCCACCCGCATCACGCGGCCTCGCGGGCGATGGCGTGGCGGGCCGCCGCCACCCGGAAGGGCAGATCGAGCGTGACGCGATAGCCGTCCCCGTCGGCGCGAGGGCCGGCATGGAAATGATGATCGCCGGGATACAGCCGCGCCAGCCGCTCGGCCACGTTGCGCTGGCCGACCGCCTCCGCGCGCGCCGGGGCATCGGACGCGATTGCCCCGAGGTCGTTGTCCAGTTGCAGCAGCAGGCGATCGTCGCGGCGGGCGATGCGTATTTCCAGTTGACCGGCATTCGCGCGCGGCGCGATGCCGTGGCGGATCGCGTTTTCCACCAGCGGTTGCAGCAGCAGGTAGGGCAGGGCCGCATGCAGCAGTTCGGCATCGATGCGCCAGACCACCTGCAGGCGTTCGCCCAGCCGCGCCTTCTCGATTTCCAGGTAGGCGTCGGTCAGCGCGATTTCCTCGGCCACGCTGACCTCGTGATGACGATCGTCGGCGAGGGTCGCGCGCAGGAATTCGGCCAGCTGGCTGATCATGCGGCGTGCGTCGCGACCGCGATCCTCCGCCACCAGGGTGGAGATGGCGTTGAGCGTGTTGAACAGGAAGTGCGGGTGCAACTGGTAGCGCAGTGCGCGCAACTCAGCGTCGCGCGCGAGCAGGTGCGCCTGTTCGCGCTGCTGTTTCTCGTGCTTGAGTTCCACGTAGTAGGCGATGACCGCGTGCATCGCGCAGAACGCGATGAGCGCCAGCCAGCAGCTTTCCAGGCCGTTGAACAGATCCGCGACGCGGAAGTCCGCCGGCCGCGACCAGCCGGCGATCTGGCCCATGAGATCGCCGAGCAGGTTGTTGAACACCGACATCGCATACGTCGCCAGCAGCAGCGCGCCGCCGGTCAGCGGGATCGGAAGGCGCCGTCGCCACAGGCCGCGCTGCAATGCCACCAGCGGCGGCAGCCAGGCCAGGAAGGCCAGCAGGTAGAGCGTCCGGTAGGCGGTGGCATGGCCGTGGCCGAGCGCCGGCAGCGCCATCACCACCAGACACAGGCCGATGGGCAGGCCGGCCAGCAACGGCAGCCAGAACGGCGGTTCTGCGGAAACGGGGCGGGTCATGGACGGGGCATCGGTCATGCGGAAGGGACCGGGGAGCGGCGGCGCCATGATGCCACCGCCGCGCGCCGGCCTGGCGTCAGCCGGCGGTCGCGGGCTTCGGCGGCAGGTTCATCGACCAGATCACCGACACGATCCGCCAGCCCTGTTCGGTGCGCACCAGATGCCAGGCTTCGACACCATGGTTGGTTTCGCGCCCGTCCGCATGGAAGGCATAGTCGAACACGACCGAGGCGACATCGCCGTCGCCGTCGATGCGCAGGTTGCGGAACTTCTCCTCGCTCGATTCGGCATCGGCGACGATGCCGTCGATGAAGGACACCGGGTTGTGGCGCGGGTCCGGCTTGACCTTCTGCGCCTGCGGCCGCTTCTCGCGCAGGCGGCGCAGGCTGTCATCGCCGATGGCGCTTTCCCAGGCGACCGTCCCGGGCAGGAACAGGGCGAGGAAGCCGGCCTTGTCGCGCGCGATGATGGCGATGCGGAAACGTTCCACCACCTCGCGGATGGCGGCTTCGTCGGCGGGCGACATCCGCGCCTGGGGGGCCAGCGTCGATGCGGGGGCGGTGGACTGGGCGGACGCGGACAAGGGCGAAGCGGCGAACAGCAAGGGCAGCAGGCAGGCCAGCGGGAAGCGGAGCGATGTCATCGGCGGGTTCCGGTGGATGGGGAGCGCGCATTACACGCGTGGCGGAAATTCCCGGGGAGTGGGACGGGGCGGGATTGCGGCGGGCCGGTATCCGGGCGCGGCGGGCCGGGACGGATGGCCGCCACGGTTCGCGCCCGGCTGGGCGGCGCCGTTGCGACCGGCTACCCTCGCCGCATCGTCGACGGCATCGCGCGGCCATCCCGGGCCGCACCGGGGCGGACATGTCCCGGCAACGGGCGACCGACGGAGGGAAGGACGCGAATGGATTTCCTCAAACTGCTCAAGTCGCTGGAAGAGTTCCTCTACGAGGTCGTCACCTGGCTGGTGTTCTTCCCGCTCACGCTGTGGCGGGTGGCCCGCCACCCGCAGCGGATGGCGCGCTATGCGGAAACCGAATTGGCGGACAAGCTGGAAAAGCAGTTCGACGACGCCCTGAGCCCGCCGCTGTTCCTGATGCTGGCGATCCTGGCCGCGCACGTGCTCGAGATCATCCTGCACCAGCAGGTGCGTGCCACCAGCGAGCTGTCCCGCCAGGTCATGGGCAACGAACAGGCCCTGTTGCTGTATCGCACGCTGAGCTTTGCCTTGTGGCCCCTGCTGATGGCCATCCACTGCCTCCGGCGGCGCGGGCATCGGCTCGATCGCGAGAGCCTGCGACGCCCGTTCTATGCGCAGTGCTACCTGGCGGCGCCGTTCGCGATCACCGTGTCGACGGCGATGCAACTGGTCATCAAGCCGGGCGCGGTATCCACCTGGATTGGCCTGGCGATCGCGGCCACGGCGATGGTCTGGTACCTGTGCGTGCAGGCGCGCTGGCTGCACGAAACCCTGCGGGTTCCGTGGTCGAGCTGCCTGCTGTCGGCCGTCTGGGTACTGCTGGCGGGCGGGGCCATCAACCTGGGCATCGGCGCGTTGCTGGTGCTGGACTGAGGGGCCTTCACTCCGCGCATACGCGCACCGCCTAACCTGCGACGTCGGGCTTGGTCCAGGGAGGTTCCGGTGCGCACAGGATTCCGCTTCCCGTTGTCCGCGTTGACCCTCGCGCTGTTGCTCTCGGCCTGTGGGCCGGACCGGCGCCCCCCGTCGACGGACGATCCGGCCACCCGAAGCGCGCCGGCGCCCGCCGTTCCGGATCCGCCGCCGCCGGTACCGGCCGATGCCGGGGCCACCACCACCTACCTCTACCAGTGCGGGGATTGGGAAGTCACCGCCAGTTTCCACGGCGACGGCGACGCCGGCATCAGCTTCAATGGCCGGGTACTGAAACTGCCGCGGCAGGCGGGCGGCACCGGCGCGCGTTACGCCGACGCCGCCGGCAATCTGTTCTGGGTGGTCAGCGAGGGCGAGGCCCTGCTGAGCCTGCAGGGACAGGCCGACCGCCGCTGCACCCGGCCGCCGCCGGCGTTCCGGTGAATGGCGCCGGCGGGCCCACGGGCCGTGCCCGCCGGGGGGCGGTTAAAGTCCGGCCGGCGGCCGCCGATGTCATGGCGTCCACGCCGCCGTTGCCGGGGGACGGTGCCGGGGCTTCGCGTCCCGGCACGGGCGACGGGGCATGGCCGGGGGCGAACTTGCGTGCCGTAATGGGGGAACGTAAGGTCGGGACAGGCATCGTAGGGGAAGCGATGTGGGGATGGAGCGTTCGCGCGCGAATCACGAAACGGCCAGGGATGGCAGCGGCAAGGGCCTGCCCGCACGGGTGGCCGCGATCATCCTGTTCGCCGCGCTGGGTGCGTTGCTGACCGCGACGGTACTGGAAATCCAGGCCGGCGCCACCGCCTACATCGTGGGCGAAAGTCATTGGTCCAAGGCCCAGCAGACCGCCGTGTCGGCGCTGTACCGCTATGTTTCGCACGGCGATCCGGCGGACATGGCGCGCGTGCGCCAGGCCTTGCGGGTGCCGTTGGGGGATCGTTCCGGCCGCCAGGCGCTGGACCGCCGGCCGATCGACCTCGCCGCCGCGCGCCGGGGGTTTCTCGAAGGCGGCAATGCGCCGGCGGACATCGATCGTCTGATCCGGATGTACCGCCTGTTCGCGCACGCGCCGTACTTCCGGGAATCGGTGCATCTCTGGAAACAGGCGGAAGTGGACATCCTGCACCTGCAGGCCCTGACCGACGACATCGAGCACCGCCGGAGCGGCGGGCGGATGGACGAAGCCGAAATCCTCCGCCACCAGCGCACGCTGCTGGAGATGGATGCCCGCCTGCGGGTGGCAGAGCTGGCGTTCTCGCAGTCGCTGGTGGAGGGCGCGCGCTTCCTGCGCCGCGCGCTGACCGCATTGGCCGTGCTCGCGTTCTTCGCGCTGGCGGCGTACGCACTGGCGGTCATGCGCCGCACCCTGCGCCGCATCCACCGAACCGAGACCGAGTTCCGCGCCGCCTTCCACCAGGCGGCGGTGGGCATGCTCAAACTGGATCGCGAAGGCCGCATCACCCAGGCCAACGAAGCGCTCGCCCAGATCCTGTCGCATCCGCTGGACGATCTGCGGCGCGGGCACCTGAAGGATCTGCTGCATCCGGAGGATCTCCATCTCGACGCCGAAGCGCGGCTCGACTGGACGCGGATGATCGAGCCGGGCGAACGGCGGCTGCGTCGCCGCGACGGCAGCAGCCGCTGGGTTCGCTGGAGCGCCTCGATCATCACCGGCGGCGACCGCGAGGGGGAACGCATCTTCGCGGTGGTCGAGGACGTGTCCGAAGCACGCGAACTGGCCAGCGAGATTGCCCACCAGGCCAGCCATGACGATCTCACCGGCCTGATCAACCGCCGTGAAATCGAGCGGCGCCTGGGCCAGATCACCCTGGCCGTGCAACGCCAGCCGGCGCACCACGCGCTGTGCTTCGTCGATCTGGATCAGCTCAAGCTGGTCAACGACACCTGCGGCCACGCCGCCGGCGACCGCTTCCTGCGCCAGTTCGCGCACGCGCTGTCCTCGCAGCTGCGCGGCGAGGACTGGGTGGGGCGACTGGGGGGCGACGAATTCGCGATCTTCCTGGCGCATGCATCGCTGGAGGACGCCGAGCGGGTCGCGCAGCGGATCCATGCCCGATTGGCGCAATCGGCCTTCCACTGGAACGATCGCAAGTTCGGTCTCGGCTGCAGCATCGGCGTGGTCGAGATCAATTCCGAAACCAGCGACGCCGACTGGCTGCTGCGCGCGGCCGACACCGCGTGCTACCTGGCCAAGGAGGAAGGCCGCAACCGGATCCGGTGTTACCGCGAAACCGACGAAGCGTTCGCCCGGCGGCAGACCGAACTGGACTGGGTGGCACACGTCCAGCTGGCGATCGCCGAGGATCGCCTGTTGCTGTACGCCCAGCGGATCAAGCCGTTGCGTGGCGAGGAGCGCCTGCAATACGAGGTGCTGGTGCGGATGGTCGATCACGGAGGCCAGATCCATGGCCCCGGTTACTTCCTGCCGCCGCTGGAACGCTACGGCCAGGCCATGATGCTCGACCGCCACGTGCTGGCGGCGACGCTGGATCTGATCAGCCGCGATACCCGCCACCTGCTCAGCCTGGACCTGTGCCACGTCAACGTGTCCGCGCAGTCCATCGCCGATCCGCTGTTCCGCCAGTTCGCCGCCGAGCAGCTCGATCGCCATCCGGGCGTGGCCAACAAACTCTGCTTCGAAATCACCGAGACCGCGGTCATCGGCAATCTGACCGACGCCTGCCTGTTCATCGAGGCGATGCGCGCGCGCGGTTGCCGCATCGCGCTGGACGACTTCGGCAGTGGCCTGTCCTCGTTCGCCTATCTCAAGAGCCTGGACGTGGACATCCTGAAGATCGACGGTGCCTTCATCCGCGACCTGGGTCGCGACAATGTCGACCTCGCCCTGGTCCGCTCGATGGGGCAGGTCGGTCGGGCGCTGGGCAAGCGCACCATCGCCGAATGGGTGGAGAACGAGGCCGCGATGGCGCGTCTGGCGGAAGTGGGCATCGACTACGCCCAGGGTTACGCCATCCACGCGCCGGCGCCGTTGGCGGGCCTTATCCGCGAATGGAAGGCGACCCGGCCCGATCCGATCGGGGCGATGTCCGGCTGAACGCTGTGGCCGGGGCGGGGAATCGTCGATAATTCCCGCATGACCACCCGCCTCAACAAGCACATCGCCGAAACCGGCTTCTGTTCCCGCCGCGAGGCCGACCGGCTGATCGCCGAGCGCCGCGTCACCGTCAACGGCCAGCCAGCGGGCGTGGGCGCGGTCGTCGGCGAGGGCGACGAGGTCCGCGTGGACGGCCAGCCGGTGAAGGCGCGCGCCGTGAAGGCGGGCAAGCGCAGGCACGTCTACATCGCGCTGAACAAGCCGGTCGGCGTCACCTGCACCACGGAGGGTTCGGTGAAGGGGAATATCGTCGACTTCGTCGGCCACGAACAGCGCATCTTTCCGATCGGCCGCCTGGACAAGGATTCCGAGGGCCTGATCCTGATGACCAGCAACGGCGACATCGTCAACCAGATCCTGCGCGCCGAGAACCGCCACGAGAAGGAATACCTGGTGGCGGTCAACAAGCCGGTCACCGACGAGTTCCTGCGCGGCATGGCGCGCGGCGTGCGCATCCACGGGCAGATGACCCTGCCGTGCCGGACCAGCCGGATCGCCAAGTTCGGTTTCCGCATCATCCTCACCCAGGGGCTGAACCGGCAGATCCGCCTGATGTCGGCGGAGTTCGGCTACCGGGTCACCCAGCTGCGCCGGGTGCGCATCGACAACCTGAAGCTGGGCGCGCTCAAGCCCGGCCAGTGGCGCAACCTGACCGACGCCG
The DNA here is from genome assembly GCF_057773065.1 of Pseudoxanthomonas sp. 134C1. NCBI lineage: Bacteria > Pseudomonadati > Pseudomonadota > Gammaproteobacteria > Lysobacterales > Lysobacteraceae > Pseudoxanthomonas > Pseudoxanthomonas sp. 134C1. The sequence goes on along the minus strand of NZ_JBYMTH010000012.1, from coordinate 21,364 downwards.
AACTGCGCGGGCTGCTGCCGCAGCACCAGGACTGGTAACGCCGTGCTGCGCACGCTGGCCATCGGCAACTACCGTTCGCTGCGCGAACTGGAGATGCCGCTGGCGCGGCTCAACCTGATCACCGGCGCCAACGGCAGCGGCAAGTCCAACCTCTACCGCGCGCTGCGGTTGCTCGCCGAGACCGCGCAGGGCGGGGTGGTGCGCGCGCTGGCGCGGGAAGGCGGCCTGCCTTCGGTGCTGTGGGCGGGACCGGAACAGTTCAGCGCCGGCATGCGCCGGGGCGAGGTGCCGGTGCAGGGCGGCCCCCGGCAGGCGCCGGTGTCGCTGCGGCTGGGATTCGCCGGCGAGGATTTCGGCTACGCCATCGATCTCGGCCTGCCGGTTCCGTCGATGTCGGCCTTCGCGCTGGATCCGGAAATCAAGCGCGAGGTGATCTGGAGCGGACCGTTCCTGCGCGAGGCCAACGCGCTGGTCGATCGGCGCGGACCGATGGCGCGGATCCGCGAGGGCCGCGCATGGCGGGTCGTGGCCGAGCATCTGACCCCGTTCGAAAGCCTGTTCACCCAGATCGCCGACCCGGTCAACGCGCCGGAGGTGCTGGACCTGCGCGAGCGGATTCGCGGCTGGCGCTTCTACGATCATTTCCGCACCGACGCGGAAGCGCCGGCGCGGCTGCCGCAGCTGGGCACCCGCACGCCGGTGCTGAGTCACGATGGCCACGATCTGGCGGCGGCCTGGCAGACCATCCGCGAGATCGGCGATCACGTGGCGCTGGATGCCGCGGTCGACGACGCCTTTCCCGGCGCGAAGGTGGAGGTCGATGTCCGCGACGGACGATTCCAGCTGGTGTTCGCCCAGCATGGCCTGTTGCGGCCGCTGTCGGCGGCGGAACTGTCCGACGGCACCTTGCGCTACCTGCTGTGGATCGCCGCCCTGCATACCCCGCGGGCGCCGCCGCTGATGGTGCTCAACGAACCGGAGACCAGCCTGCACCCGGATCTGCTGCCGGCGCTGGCGCGCTTGATCGCGCAGGCGGCGCAACGCTGCCAGGTCTGGGTGGTGTCGCACGCTTCCCGCCTGATCGCCGCGCTGGAGGAGAGCGGGGATTGCCACACGGTCCAGCTTGAGAAGGCGTTGGGCCAGACCGGCGTGGCCGGGCAGGGCCTGCTGGACCGGCCCGCCTGGCACTGGCCCGAACGCTGAGGGCATCCACCGCTTGATCGCGATCAAGGTCGCGCGCGGGGGGACCCGATAACTTGGATGGGCCGGGATCCCACCGGTGTCTTTCCAAGGAGCCGTGCGATGAAGATTCTGTTGGCCGTCGATGAAAGCGAGACCGCGTTGCAGGTGGTCAAGCATGCCGCGCAGTTGGCCAAGCAGCTGTCGGCGCCGCCGTCGATCGCCCTGGTCTACGTCAACCTGCCGCTGCCCAAGGCGGTGGCCAAGGAACTGGGCGTGGATGGCTCGGAAGCCTATTACGCCGACACCGCCGCGGCGGTACTGCGCAAGGTGCGCGCGGCGATGAAGCGCGCGCGCCTGCCATTTACCGAGCATCGCGCGGTCGGACCGGTGGCCGAGACCCTGATCCGGCTGGCCAAGGCCGATCGCGCCGATCTGATCCTGATGGGCAGCCATGGCCGCGGCACTCTGAAGAACCTGCTGCTGGGTTCCGTCGCCACCAAGGTCATCGCCATCAGCCCGGTGCCGGTGATGGTGGTGCGCTGAGGGTTGCGCGGGAGCGGTGCGTGACGATCGGGCGTTCGTTCTGTTCGTGTGTGTGATAGCGCGTTGCAGCGGTTTTCCGATTGGTGGCTCGGAAGAGCAAATCCCCGGCCACCTGCCGCGCGGGTGCCCGCCCCCTTTTGAAAAAGGGGGCTATCGAATGCGAAGGCGGCTGTCGTGGGGGCGCCACGGGTTTCGCGCCTAAGGCGAGCCTGCGCTGCGCCATAGCGCCGGCCAGTCGCCGGGATCGCCGCCACGGCAATCGCCCAGGTGGTTCCAGTGAGCCAGTTGGAAGTCGCGGCCGTCGAATACCCAGCTGGCGCTCTCGCCGCAATCGGCCATGCCGCGGCCCTTGGCCATGTGGTACAGGGTCGAGTCGTCGTTGTTGTAGCCGGCATTGGTGAAGGCGTCCCATGTGGTCCGGCGGCCTTCGTCCGGTGCCGGGGCCGTCGGCATGGGCAGGACCAGCCGGCGTGCATCGGCGGGGCGAACGATCGGGGTGCGGAACGCCAGGTGGGTCGACTGGTAGGCGCCGCGCCAGCATTCGATCAGGACCAGCGCTTCCCGCGGTGTCAGCGACACGGCGATGTCGAAGGCGTTGTCGGCGTGGTCGCCCTCCATCGCCACATGGCATTCCTCTTTCTCCAGCAGCGCCGATTGCGCCTGCCGCACCGCGCCGATCAGGCGCTCCCGCGTGTCGTCGTCCAGCGGCGGCAGGGCCGGCGCCGGTTTCACCGTGGGCGGCAACGCGGGCGCGGCGGGTACCTGCAAGGCTGGCTTGCCGCCACCGCGCAGCAACGCGGTGACGTTGTCGAGCCGGCCCTGGGTTTCGTCGATGAGCAGCAGGCTCGCGCTCAACCCGTCCAACGGCACGCCGCGCTGGCGTTCGCCATCGCCGAAAGACAGTTCATGACCGTTGCGCAGGGTCTTCAGCAAGGTGCGCACGTGCTCGGGATTCTGGCTGTCCAGCGTCTGCACGCCGTCCTGCTCGGGCGACAGCGTCCAGTGGCGCGCATCCAGCGCCAATGGCCTGCCATCGACGCGCAGTGTGGCGACGTCGATCGGCACGCCGGATTCCAGCGTCAGCGACAGCGCGCCCGCCGGGCCGGCTTCGGCGATCAGGCGGAGCATCAGCGGCGAGATTTCATTGGCCCCGCGCGCCTCGCAACGGGCGGTGTTGTCGCAGGCGACCACCCAGTCCTTGAACTGGCGGTAGACAGGCGTGGCCGCGCAGGCGTCGGCCGATGCGCACAGCAGGATCAGGGGGAGAAGACGGCGCATGTTCGGGGTTTCCTGGAGGGCATGGCATCCCGGAGCACGATGGCGCGGCTCCGGAAATGAAAAACGGGACGAGCAATCTGCATCCGGCGCGGCGAGGGTTCAACTCACTTTGAACCGCGCCGTTCGCGTCGCCGATCCTCCACTCAATCCACCAGGTTCTTGGCCTCGGAAGTCCCCAGCACTTCCGGGTGATGCACCGCGCCGGTGGCCTTGCGCCGCTCCAGCAGCGGATGCAGGAACACGGCGGCGAGGATGATCGCCACGCCCAGGTAGAACAGCGGGGTCAGCTCGCGCTGTTCGCCCAGCAGCAGGATGGCCAGGACGATGGCGTAGATCGGCTCCAGGTTGGTCACCAGCTGCACGCCGTAGGCGGTCAGGTGGCGCAGCGCCACCAGCGACAGCGCGAACGGCAGCAGCGTGCACAGCAGCGACAGGGCGACCAGGTAGGCGCCGTCGCGCAGGCCGGGCACCACCAGAAGATCGCCGGCGAAGGCGGGGAACAGCAGCGGCATCAGCGGCGCCAGCGCGGTCAGCAGCAGGGTGCCCGCGCCGAGTTCCAGCGCGGTGACGGTGAGTGGATCCGCATGTTCGACCAGGCGCTTGTTGAGCGATCCGAACAGCGCCACGAACAGCGCCGACACCGCGCCCACCGCCACGCCCATGCGCATGCCATCCGGCACGCCGCCGACCACCAGCGCCACCCCCGGCAGCACGGCCACGCCGAAGGCGAGTTCGCGCGCCGAAAACGGACGCCGCGCCAGCCACGGTTCCAGCACCGAGGTGAACGCCGGCGCCAGGGCGATGCAGGTCGCCGCCACCGAGGCGTTGGCCAGCTTGATGGCGCCGTAGAAGGTCAGCCAGTGCAGCGCCACCAGCGCGCCGATGCCGGCATAGGCCAGCATCAACCGGGGCGACATCGCCCGCAGTCCGCGCCAGACGCGTGGCAGCAGCGCCAGCGCGATCACCACCAGCAGCATCCGCCACCACACCAGCGGCAGCGCCGGCAGCGTGATCAGCTTGCCGAGGATGGCGGTGAAGCCCCACAGCAGCACGCAGAAGTGGATTTGCAGCTGTGCTTTGGCGCGTGGGGTCATCGGCATGCGCGTATTGTGGCCGAAGCGTTGCACACTGGCGATGTCCGCCGGGCACGGAACCCCGCCATGCCGATCCATCCCGAATTCGCCGATCATCTGCGGGAACTGCTGGCCGATGTCGGCCCGATCCGCCTGCGCCCGATGTTCGGTGGGTTGGGGGTGTATCGGGATGACTGCATGTTCGGCCTGGTGATGGACGACACCCTGTACCTCAAGACCGATCCGGCGAGCGTCGACGCGTTCCGCGACGCCGGCGGCGAACCCTTCCTGTACCGACCGGTGCGAGCGGGCCATGTGCCCGGTTACTGGACGCCGCCGGCCGACGCGCTGGAGTCGGCGGCCGCGATGCGGCCGTGGGCGCAGCGGGCGCTTGAAGCCGCGCTGCGGCGACCTGCCCGACGGCGCTGATCCCACCGGCCAGCCCCATTGGCCAGCCCCACCGGCCAGCCGGCCCCGCCGACATCAGGTGCGAACAACTGCACCGCTCCCTCCCCCGCCGGCGGGGGAGGGCTGGGGTGGGGGCAACACCGAAGCCGGCGCGGTCCCATCACCGCCGAAAGCTGTCCGCAGCCTTGTCCCACAAGACGGACAGGCCTGTGCCCATCCCGCCTTTTCCCGCGAGCGGACGACAGATCGCGCAGTTCCACCGCGATCCATGGCAGGCTGTCGTCCGTCTCCCATGCCGCTTCATCGATGGAATCTGGCCTGACCCTGAAAGGACGCGTGTTGGCCGCCATCGTCGCGGCCGTCTCGGCGGCGTCCGTGATGCTGCAGTATCTGCTGCTGCTGGAACTGACCCGTGACAACGTCGGCGTGGCGCTGGGCATGCTGCGGTTCCTCAGCTACTTCACCATCCTCAGCAATCTGGGCGTGGTGGCGGTGTGCGTGACCGCGCTGCGTGGCGCGGGCGGTTTCTTCTCGCGGCCGCGCGTGCGTGGCGCGATCGCGCTGTACATCGGGGTGACCGGGCTGATCTACCTGTTGATCCTGCGCCACCTGTGGCAGCCGCAGGGACTGCAATGGTGGGCCGACACCGGACTGCACTACGCCACCCCGCTGCTGTACGTCGCCTGGTGGCTGCTGGCCGTGCCGCATGGCCGCTTGAACCTGCGCGACGCGGTGGCCTGGCTGCTGTTCCCGCTGCTGTACCTGGCCTGGGTGCTGTTGCGTGGCGCCTGGCTGGGCGAGTACCCGTATCCCTTCATCGATGCCGGTCAGTTGGGCTACGCCCGCACCGCGATCAACGCCATCGGCGTGTTGCTGGTGTTCCTGCTGCTGGGAGGCATCCTGCTGGCGCTGGATCGCAGGCTGGCGCGACGCTAGCGCCAGCCGTACCCCGCCCATGCGCCTGCAGGAGCGACGTCAGTCGCGACCGTGTCGCTCCCGGGTGGCGAAGGGTGGGGAACAGGCGGGCGGCAAAAAGCTCGCGACTGACGTCGCTCCCACAAGGTAGGGCGTCGCGCATTTTCGTCGTTGTGGGAGCGACGTCAGTCGCGATGCTCCTGGCTTTGGAGGGAATCGCCCGAAAGGCCGCGATTGAGGTCGCGTCTGCAGGAGAAGCGTCGCGTGTCCGGGCCCGGGAGCGGTGGACGACGGGCCGCCGGGCATGCCATGTTCGCCGCCTCCGGCGAACGCGGATCCGCGCATGACCTCCCTCGAAGGACAGCATCACCGGCCTTTCAACCGCCAGGATGGCAAGACGCTGGGTCTGGCGGCGCTGGGCGGCGCGCTGGAGTTCTACGATTTCGTGGTGTTCGTGTTCTTCACCCGCATCCTGGGAGAACTGTTCTTCCCACCAGGCACCGAGCCGTGGCTGGCGCAGTTGCAGGTCTACGGCATATTCGCCGCCGGCTATCTGGCGCGCCCTTTGGGCGGCATCGTGATGGCGCATTTCGGCGATCGCGGCGGGCGCAAGCGCATGTTCACCCTGAGCGTGCTGCTGATGGCGGTGCCGACCCTGCTGATCGGCCTGCTGCCGACCTACGCGCAGATCGGCTTGCTGGCGCCGCTGCTGTTGTTGCTGCTGCGCATCGTGCAGGGCATCGCGGTGGGCGGCGAAGTGCCGGGCGCCTGGGTGTTCGTGGCCGAACACGTGCCGCCGCGACATGTGGGTTTCGCCTGCGCCAGCCTGACCGCCGGACTCACCGCCGGCATCCTCATCGGTTCGCTGCTGGCGGCGTGGATCAACACCGCGCTGACGCCGGCGCAGGTCACAGGCGGCGGGTGGCGGCTCCCATTCCTGCTCGGCGGCGCGTTCGGGCTGTTCGCGGTGTTCCTGCGCCGCTGGCTGCAGGAAACGCCGGTGTTCGTGGAGATGCGCGCGCGCCGGCAGTTGGCGGAGGGCCTGCCGGTGCGGCAGGCATTGTCCGGGCATGCGGGCGCGGTGCTGCGTTCGATGCTGGCGTCATGGCTGTTGACCGCCGCGATCGTGGTCGGCGTGCTGCTCACCCCCAACCTGGTGCAGTCCTCGTTCGGACTGCCGCCGGCATTGGCCTTCCAGGGCGGCAGCGTGGCGACGGCGGCGCTGATCTTCGGTTGCCTGGTGGCGGGCTGGGCGGTGGATCGGTTCGGCGCGCCGGCCACCCTGCTGGTCGGATCGCTTGCGCTGGCGGCGGCGATCTACGCGCTGTACCTGCCGCTGGCTGGTGGCGACGCTTCCGGTTTCATCGCCCGCTATGCGTTGGTCGGTTTCTGCATCGGCGTGGTCGGCGCGGTGCCGGCGCTGATGATCGCGGCGTTTCCGCCAGCGGTGCGTTTTTCCGGCGTGTCGTTCTCCTACAACGTCGCCTATGCGCTGTTCGGCGCGCTCACGCCGCCCCTGGTGGCCTACCTGTCCACCCATCTGGGCAAGACCGCGCCGGCGCACTACGTGGCCTTCGCCAGTGGCGTCGGCGTACTGGTGGCGCTGCTGTCGATGCGGCGTGGTTGATGGTCCTTGCAGGAACGACGTGAGTCGCGACCCGGTCAGGTTTCCGGTCGCGACTCACGTCGCTCCTGCAACCGCTCGATCAACGCCATCGCGGCGGCGGGATTGCGTTCCTTGGCGGCGCTGATGAAGTAGACGAACACGTCGCGGACCGCCTTGCCCGCAGCTGGAGCTTCCACATGCGGCAGCTCGGCGGGGTCGCCGCCTTCGGCCCATTGCCGGGCGCGCTGTGCCCAGGCATCCAGTTCCGCCTCCGGGTAGCCGTTGGCGATCCCGCTGCGGGTGCCCATCAGCCGCGCGTAGACGAAATCGGCGGTGATGTCGGCGAAGCGTGGATAGTCCTCCGAATCGGTGAATACCGTCGCCATGCGGTGGCGGCGGGCGAGGGCGAGAAAATCGGGCGTGATGAAAGCGGGATCGCGCACGTCCAGCACGTGGCGCAGGCGACGTCCGGCCACCTCGCCTGGCAACAGGCCGAGGAACGCGGCGAAATCATCGGTCTCGAGCTTGCGCCCGGCCTCGAACTGCCACACCAGCGGACCGAGCTTGTCCTTGAGCTCGACGATGCCGCCGATGAAGTCTTCGACCTGCACCCGCGCCTTCGCCAGCACCCGCGACTGCACGATGCGCTTGGGCGCCTTGGCCGAGAACAGGAAACCGTCGGGCGTCTCGTCGCGCCATTTGGCGTAGGTCGCCGGCTGTTGCGCGCCGTAGTAGGTGCCGTTGATCTCGATGGCGGTGACATGCCGGCTGGCGAACTCCAACTCGCGCCGCTGGACCAGCCCGGCGGGATAGAAATTGTTGCGCCAGGGGGCGAACACCCAGCCGCCGATGCCGACCCGGATGGCCGGATGCGCCTGTCGGGCGCCGGAAAACAGATCAGTCATGCGGGCAGCGGGTCCGGTCAGGTCTTCCAGGGATCATAGCTGCCGAACCACCACAGATGACCCTCCGGGTCCTTGCATGCATAGCCGCGTCCGCCGTAGTCCTGATCCGCCAGTTCGATGACGATTTCGGCGCCGGCGGCCTTGGCGCGGGCGTAGTGGGCGTCGGCGTTGCTGACGATCACGCAGGGGCTCTGGGTCTCGCGTCCGCCGACCTCGCCGGGCTGGGCGATGTGCCGGCCCCACTCGCCGCCGCCTGACGCGGAGCCGAGCATGATCATGCCGTTGCCGAAGGTCAGCTGGGCGTGATGGACGGTGCTCCCGTCGGCATGAACCGCCTGCCGCTCGAAACCGAAGGCCTCGCACAACCAGTCGATGGCCGCGGGAGCGTCGCGATAGCGCAGGCAGGGGATGAGGGTCGACGTGGTCGAGGCAGCCAGGCTCATGCGGAATCTCCGGAACAAGGGGCAATCGGCAGAATAGTCCGTACCGTGGACCATCCTGTGAACGCGCCCGCTTTGCGCTATCGTGGCGCCGTCCCGGACGCCCCCACCCATCGCCCGGTCTCCCTCCCGTACCGGAACTCCCCATGCGCTCGACAGGACCTCTCCTGCTGGCCGTGCTGGCACTGTGCAGCTTCCCCGCCGCCGCCCGCGACTACTGCAACGAATCCACCGACCTTCCGCCGACGGTCAACTTCCGGGTCGACAACGACCTGTTCGGCCACCAGGACCAGGGCTACAGCAACGGCGTGATGCTCACGCTGGTCTCGCCCAACCTCAAGGACTACACCGACGACCCCTGTCTTCCGCGGCTGGCGCGCTGGATCAACCGCCATCTGGCGGCGGTGACGCCGGAAGGTTTCGAGCAGCAGAACATGGTGGTCAGTTTCGCCCACGGCATCTTCACTCCCACCGACTCGGCCCGTCGCGACGTGATTCCCGATGACCGGCCTTACGCCGGCGTGCTCCTCGCCAGCCTGGGCTACAACGCCCGCAATGGCGATCACCTGCGCACGACCCAACTGCAGTTCGGCATCGTCGGTCCCTCCGCGCTCGGCAAGCAGGTGCAGAACGAAGTCCACAAGATCACCGGCGGCGAGAAGTTCGAGGGCTGGGACAACCAGCTGCGCGACGAGCCGGTGTTCCGGATCGTGCACGAACGCATGCGCCGGTTCGCGCCCGAACAGGAAGGCATCTGGAGCTGGGACGCGGTCAGTCACTACGGCGGCACGCTCGGCACGCTGACGACCTACGCCAACGCCGGTGGCGAAGTGCGGTTCGGTCGCTACCTGCCCAACGATTTCGGCAGCACGCCGCTGCGGCCCGCCGGCGAGAACACCGCGCCGACCGGAAACCGGATTCCGCCGGACGTGCTGGGCTTCCACATGTTCCTGACCACCGATGCGCGCTGGGTGCTGCGCGACATCACCCTGGACGGAAACACCTTCAAGGACAGCCACAGCGTGGACAAGCGGGCCTTCGTCGGCGAGTACGGCTACGGCCTGGCTTTCATGTACGGGCGCTGGAAGTTCGCGCTGGCGCGTTACCACAGCACCCGCGAGTTCGACGGCCAGAAGGAACGTCCGGTGTTCGGCAGCTTCACCATCAGCCGCACCTTCTGAGCGCCCCCCGGGAGACAGCCATGGACTGGACCACGCCGGATCTCTGCGACGCCCACCCCGACGCGCAGGTCGTCGAACCGCTGTTCCGCGGATTCGGCGGCCGGGTGGCTTTCCATGGCCCCATCGCCACCGTGCGCTGCCACGAGGACAACTCGCGGGTGCGCGAACTGGCCGGCACGCCCGGCCTGGGCCGGGTGATGGTGGTCGATGGCGGCGGGTCGCTGCGTCGCGCGCTGCTGGGCGATCAGATCGCGGCGAACGCGGCGCGCAACGGCTGGGCGGGCTTCCTGATCCACGGCGCGGTGCGCGATGTGGAAGTGCTGGCGCAGCTGGACCTGGGCGTACAGGCGCTGGCCGCGCATCCGATGAAGACCGAGAAGCGCGGCCTGGGCGAAGTGGATGTGCCGGTGACGTTCGCCGGCGTCGATTTCCATCCCGGCCATTGGCTGTATGCGGATGCCAACGGCGTGATCGCCGGCGCGCGGAAGTTGGTGTAAATCCGCGCAGGCGTCCTTTGTGGGAGCGACGCAAGTCGCGATGCCTTGAAATGAAGGGTTCGCGACTTGCGTCGCTCCCACAGGCATGATCGTCGGCCTCCCGGCAGAAAAAAGCGGGAGGAAAAATCCCTCCCGCCCGGCATCGATCACTGGATCGGTTCGTCCAGCATCAGCTCGCGCACGAAGCGCACCGGCGGCGCGCCGTAGGACAACACCTGGTCGTGGTAGGCCTTGGCGTTGAACTTGTCGCCCAGCTTGGCTTCCATCGCCTTGCGCAGATCGAAATGTTCCTGCGCACCGACGAAATAGGTCGGCAGCTGCGCCGAGCTGAGCTGCGCGCGGGTCCACTTGCCGGCGGCCTCGCGCTCCTGCTGGAAGGTCTGCCGGACCATCAGGTCCATCGCCTGTTCGCGGCTCCAGCCGTCCACGTGCACGCCCTGATCGAGGATGGCGTTGCCGATGGTGCGCAGATAGAACTTCAGTTGCACCAGGCGGAACAGCGGATCGCTGTCCAGGTAGCCGGCGTCGGCCATCATCCGCTCGGTGTAGACCGCCCAGCCCTCGGCGAACAGGCCCGAGCGCAGCACCGCGCGCAGGGTCGAGGGGAACTTGGCCGAATGCCAGCCTTCCAGATAGTGGCCCGGCGTGCCTTCGTGGATGCTCAGCAGATGGATCATCCGGCTGTTGTATTCGCGCAGGAACGAATCGACCTGCGCCTGGTTCCAGTCTTCCGGAATCGGCGAGATGGCGTAGAAGGTCTTGAGGTTCTTGTCCAGCGGCCCCGGCGAATCGCAATACGCCACCGCCACGCCGCGCTGGAACTCGGGCATCGGGATGATGTCGACCGGCGCGTCGGGCAGGGTCACCAGATCCTTGGCGCGGACGAAGTCGGTGGCCGACTTCAGCGCCGCCTCGGCGTCGGGCACGACCTTGTCGCGGGCCGGACGTTCGGCGTAGGCCAGTTCCAGCGCCGCCTCGATCGCCTTCTGCTGCTGCTCGTCGCCCGGGTTGTCGGTGAGCGCGGGCGCGCCCGGCTTGTCCTTCAGCACCTGCTGCGCGATTGCGTACATCTCGCCGCGCACGCGCTTGAGCTCACCCTCGGCGCGCTGCTTGATGTCCGCGCGCGACAGCGAGGAGAGCAAGGCGAACTTGAGTTTCTGGTCGTAGATCTTCTCGCCGACGCGGAAATCGCCCTTGGCGTTGGGCACCAGGGTCTTGTCCAGCCACTGCTGGTGTTCCTCCACCGCCTTCTTCAGGGTCTCGGTGGCCGCGGCCAGGCGTTGCTGGTCGGCTTCCGGCAGTTCCTTCGCATGCGGGGCGATGAAGCTGTCGACGATGCTGAGGATGCCGGCGTTCTGCCTGGCGACCGTCTCGGCATGGATCTTCGGCACCCGCGCCGGATCCAGGTTGGCGCGCGCCTGCGCCAGCAGGGTGGGGATTTTCTCCATGCGCGCAGTGGCCGACTTCAGGCGATCCGGTATCGGCGCGAATTCGCGCGCCATCAGGTTGTAGAGCGCGCCGCCGGCGAGGCCGCTGTAGACCTGCGGATCCCAGGCCCAGGCCTGCAGGGTCTCGTTGGTCCAGGCGTCGTACTCCAGCTGATTGCGCAGGATGGCTGCATCCACCTGGTTCTCCCGGGACAGTTTCGAGACGTCCAGCGCGCCCAGTTCGGCCAGCATCTTGCGGCTGAAGTCCAGGCTCTTCCGTCGGCCCTCGGCGCTCAGATCGTCGACTTCGCCGTCGTAGCGGTGCTCGCCGATCTGGGTGGCGCTGACCGGCGACAGCTGCAGCCAGCCTTCGAGCGCACGCTTGGACAGATCGCCGAAACGGGCGTCGGCCTGCGCATCGGAGGCCGCGGTGGCCGCGGGTGGGGCGCCGCCGGGGGCGGGCGCATCGGTCTTCTGGCAGGCGGCCAGGCTGGTCAGCAGGGCAAGGGCAAGCAGGCTGTGGCGCATCGATGTTCTCGCGGCAGTGCACAAAGGATTGACCCGACACATTAGCGGTTGGGGCGCCCCGCCGCATCTGCCATTCGATTACCCTTGTCGCCTCTACGGCCGGAAGCGGGAGCGAACGAAAGATGAAGCACCAGGGAAGCTGCCATTGCGGCCGTATCGCCTTCGAGGTGGAAGGCGACATCGCCGAGGTCTACGACTGCAACTGTTCGATGTGCCGCCGGCGCGGAGGACTGCTCTGGTTCGGTCCCCGGTCCGCGTTCCAGCTGACCAGCGCCGAAGACGACGTGGGCACCTATACCTTCAACAAGCACGCCATCCGGCATCACTTCTGCGCCAACTGCGGCATCGCCGTCTACGGCGAGGGCGACAACCCGAAGAGCGGGCCGATGATCGCGATCAATGTGCGCTGCCTGCCCGATGTGGATCTGGCGGCGCTGAAGGTGGTTCCCATCGACGGCGCGAGTTTCTGACATGGGCGGGATTCATGGCGCGTGGCGCCTGGGCGCCGCGGCCGCGCTGGCGCTGCTGTTCGCGGCGGGCTGTGCCCGGCACGAGGGAGGCGCGGCGGCCACGGCGGGTTCGGTCCGCAACCCGGCCGGCGGCCTGCTGGCCTATGAACACGATGTGGAGATCATGCTGGAGGCGAAGACGATTCCCGAACGCCTCAAGGCCAGCCAGCAGGCCTGCGGCAGCAGCAAGTTCGGCCAGTGCAGCGTGCTGGGGGTCAGCCAGCAGGGAGGCGACCATCCGCGCGCCAGTCTGACCGTGCGCATCGTGCCGGATGGCGTGGAGCCGTTCATCGCGCAAGCGGCGCAGGGCGCTGACATCGGCAGCCGCAACACTCGCGCCGAGGATCTCGCCCAAGCGGTCGGCGACAACGACCTGCTGCAGGATCGGCTCACCCGCGAGCGCGATCGCCTGCTGGAGTTCCAGCAGCGCCGTGATCTGGCGGTGGCCGACATGATCGCGCTGTCGCAGCAGTTGGCCCAGGTCGAGGCGCAGTTGCAGGCCGCGCGGCAGGAAGGCGCCCAGCACCGGCATCGCATCGACACCCAGCGCGTCACCCTGGAGTTCATGCCGCCCGGCGGGCAGAGCGGGCGTGGCGAGATCCGGCAGGCATTGCGCGATTTCACCGCCACCCTGGCCACCGGCACGGCCTGGACGATCCGGGCGGTGGCGTTCCTGATTCCGGTCGGACTGGTGCTGTGGATGCTGATCAGCCTGGTACGGCGCTGGCGGCGCAGGAAAGCCTGACGGATCCCTCGCTTCGCCTTCCAATCATTCACGGAGAACCGGACATGTGGCATCGCATCGCGTTGACGGCAGCTTTCCTCATGTCCGCGCCGGCCTGGGCCGGCTGTCCGCCGGAGGGTACCGACCAGGTATCGTTGCGCCTGCTGAAAGAGCAGAAGTTCGTGGTGGAGGACGCGGCGGCGCGCGACGCGCTCGCGATCGGTCTGGTCGACTGCCTTTCCGATCCGGATCCCGAGGTGCGCGACGGTATCGCCTACGAGGCGATCACCACGTGGCTGCGCGGCGAACAGTTGGCAGAACCGGTGCGCCGGCAGCTGCTGGAGCGGCTGTACGCGCGGCTGGACGGCAAGGATCCCGAGGGCTTCACCCATCCGTTCGCGGCGCTGATGCTGTCCGAGGTCGCGCGCACGGATCGCCTCCAGCCCTGGCTGAGCGCGGAGGAGCGGGCCGACATGGTCAAGCGCGCGACCCGCTATCTGGCTTCGGTGAACGACTATCGCGGCTACGACGCGAAGGAAGGCTGGCGCCACGGGGTGGCGCATGGTGCCGACTGGCTGCTGCAACTGGCATCGAACGAGCAGGTGAACCGCGATCAGATCGAGCACATCCTGGCCGCGCTCACGGTCCAGATCGTGCCCGAACAGGCGCATGCCTACGTGTTCGGCGAACCCGGACGGCTGGCAAGGCCGGTGATTTTCATCGCCCGCCGTGGCCTGCTCGGCGATGCGGAATGGCAGGCGTGGTTTACCGGCCTGCCGCAGCGCCTGGGCAACCAGGAGCAGGCCTACCGCGACGTCGCGTGGCTGGCTCGCCGCCACGATCTGATCGCCTTCCTGGGCAGTCTCTATCTGGAAGCGGATCAATCCGCCGAACCGAAGGTGCAAGCGCTCAAGCCGGCGGTGGTGGCCGGCATCAAGGCGGTGCCGTGAAGGCCATGTGAGTTCGCCAAGCCCGTCGCGTTCGGATTGTGAGCGCGGCGATGCAGGCGCGGTAGCGCGAGTTACGTTCGCGCGCTGTAAACGGTTTTGTCTCTGGTCGCTCACGCGGACCCGGGCGTAGATTCGGGCAAGCGCGCAATGCGCTTCCATACGCCAACCGGGGATCGCCTGTGCAATGCAACCGTCTGTCCTTCTTCGTGCGTTTCTCCCTGGTGTTGATGGCGGCGGCGCAGGGCGTCGCCGCGCAGGAAACCACCGCGCAGGAGCAGGCGCCGCCGGATTCCGGACAGGCCGAGGCGACCACGCTGGATCAGGTCACCGTGCTCGGCTCGCGCCGGGTGGTGCGCAGTTCGGATGCCCAGTCGCCGGTGCCGGTCGACGTGATCCCGATGGCGCAGGCGGCCGAGCAGGGCGCCCAGTTCGATCTCGCCCAGACCCTGCAGTACACCGCGCCGTCCCTGATTTCGACACGGCAGACCGGCGCGGATGGCGCCGACCTGATCGATGGCGCGGCGTTGCGCGGACTGGGTTCGGATCAGACGCTGGTGCTGGTCAACGGCAAGCGCCGGCATACGGTGTCGCTGGTGAACATCTATGGCGCCCGCGATCGCGGCAACACCGGCACGGATCTGAATTCACTGCCCATGCTGGCGATCGACCGGGTCGAAGTACTGCGCGATGGCGCGGCCGCGCAATATGGTTCCGACGCGATCGCCGGAGTGATGAACATCGCCCTGAAGCGACGTCCGGGCTGCGAGGCGATCGCCGGTTGGGGCCAATACTCGCGCGGCGATGGCGAGAACTGGATCGCCTCGGCCTATTGCGGCCTGGCGCTGTCCAACGGCGGCCATTTCGCTGTGACCGGCGAATGGCAGGACCGGGATCGTTCCAACCGCGCCACCGCCGAAAATCCGCTGCGCATCATCGGCGACAGCCAGGTCAAGAACAAAACCCTCTACCTCAACGGTGATCTGCCGCTGACCGAATCGGCCGAGTTCTATTTCACCGCCGGCATGCAGGATCGCGATGCCTCCTCCGCCGCGTTCGCGCGCGAGGGCATCGGTTCGGAGGACATCCCGTCGCGCAATTCGGCGGCGATGTACCCGGATGGCTTCGTGCCCTTCATCAACGGCGACCTGCAGGACCGCTACAGCATCGCCGGCCTGCGTGGCGACATCGGCCAATGGCACTGGGACGTGTCGCATACCTACGGTTACAACGAACTTCGCTACACCATCGACCACACGCTCAACGCGTCCATCGCCAACCAGGATCTGCTCAACGGCGGCGCCGGCATCAGTCCCAGCCGTTTCGACGCCGGTGGTTTCTCGTTCAAGCAGAAGACCATCAACGCGGACGTGTCGCGCTACTTCGACACCGTCCTGCATGGCCTGAACCTGGCCTTCGGCGCCGAACACCGGCGCGAGGACTACCGCATCCGCGCCGGTGAGCCGGGTTCCTACCTCGACGTGGACGGCGCGGGCGAGGGCGGCAATCCGGGCAGCCAGGGATTCCCGGGGTTCCAGCCCGGCGACGTGACCGACAAGCATCGTGACAGCTGGGCGGCGTACGCCGACATGGAAATCGACTTCACCGATCGCTTCATGCTGGGCCTGGCGGCGCGCTACGAGGACTACAGCGATTTCGGCAATGCGCTCAACGGCAAGCTGGCGGCGGCGTTCCGGGTGAGCGACGCATTCCTGCTGCGCGGGTCGGTGAGCACCGGTTTCCGCGCACCCTCGCTGCAGCAGAAATATTTCTCATCCACCATCACCGATTTCATCAGCGGCGAGCCGGTGGATGTGGTGATCGCGCCCAACGGCGGCGCGCTCGCCAACCTGGCCGGCATTCCCGCGCTCAAGGAGGAAACCTCGCGTGGCGGCACCCTGGGTTTCACCTGGTCGCCGACCGCCGCGGTGTCGATGACCCTGGATGCCTATCGCATCGAGATCGATGACCGGGTGGTGCTGAGCGGCGAGTTCGATACCAGCGACCCGGTCATCGGCGCCGCGCTGGAAGCGCTGGACGTGGGCCTGGCGCGGTTCTTCTTCAATTCGGTGGACACCCGCACTACCGGCGTGGACCTGACCCTGTCGTGGGAAGCGCAGGCGGGCGCGGGCAAACTGAGCACCTACCTGGCCGCCAACTACAGCAAGACCGAGGTGACCCAGGTGCACACGCCGCCTTCGCTGGCCGGTCGCGAGGACGTGCTGCTGTCGCCACGGGATCGCCTGTTCGTGGAGAACGGCGCGCCGCGCAACAAGGCGGTGCTGGGATTCGACTACGCGCTGGATCGCTGGGACTTCGGGATGAAGATCATCCACTTTGGCTCGCAGGTCCTGGGCACGTTCTCCGGCCCGCCGGTGCCGGACCAGCACTACAAGGCCAGGACATCGGCGGATCTCAGCATCACCTACAGCTTCACCGACAACGCCAAACTGACCATCGGCGGCGCCAATCTCCTCGACGTGTTCCCGACCCGGCAGGATCCCGACGAGACGGACAACGGCCACATCTACGAGAGCGTGCAGTTCGGCCTCAACGGCGCGTCCTACTTCGCGCGCTTCTGGTATCGCTTCTGATCCCGGGCCGGCGGGAGGCGCTCAACGGCCCAGCAGTCCGGCCGGAATCGGCGGCAGCGGGGTGCGTTCGTCTTCCGCCTCGGCTTTCAGCCAGTCGATGAAGGCCAGCGCCGCCGGCCGCGGCGCCTTGTGCGAGGGATGCACCACGTAATAGGCGAAGCGCGCCTTCAGCGCCGGGCCGGGCAGGCGGATGAGTTCGTAGCGTTGCAGGTAGGGTAGCGCGATCACCTTGCGCGCCAGCGCCGCGCCCACGCCGTAGACGCTGGCGCGCATGACGTCGGTGCTGTCGCTGAAGCTGTGCATCTCCGGCAGGCGCAGGCCGCGCACGCCCGCCGCGCGGAACCAGTCGCGCCAGCCTTGCAGGGCCAGGTCGGTGACCAGCGGAAGACGCGCGATGTCGCGCGGCGTCTTCACCGCCTCGACGCCGGGCAGGCCCGGCGAGGCGACCGGGAACAGTTCGTCGTCCATCAGGTGATGCGCGGTCAGACCCTGCCACTGGCCCGGACCGTGGCGGATGCCCAGGTCGGGGCCACCCTCGTCGAAGCGGGTGAGCGCGATGCCGGTATCCAGTTGCAGGCGGATGTGCGGATGCAGGGCGGTGAAGCGCGGCAGCCGCGGCACCAGCCAGCAATAGGCCAGCGAGTGCAGGGTGGTCACCCGCAGCACCGAGACGCCATCGGCGTGGCGCAGGTTGGCGGCGACCCCTTCGATGTCGGTGAGGGCGGCGGTGGCCGCGTCCGCCAGTTGGCGGCCTTCCTGGGTCAGCTTGACCCCGCGCGCATGGCGTTGGAACAGGGCCACGCCCAGCAGGGATTCGAGCTTGCGGATGTGGTGGCTGACCGCGCTGGCGGTCAGATGCAGCTCTTCCGCGGCATGGGCGAAATTCTGGTGCCGGGCGGCGGCGGCGAACACGCCGAGGGCCGGCAGGAGGGCGGGGCGCAGGTTCATGGGGAGACATCAATCAGATTTGAGGCTCGCCCACATAATATGCGCTTGCGGGTCCAGCAGGACGGCCCAGAATGGCCGAGACACAAAACAGGTGAACGGCGATGGCGGGCAACGGCGCGGCGGCGGACGCGGGCAAGGCGGGTTCCCTGGGAGACGGCATGACACATGACTGGCGTACCCCGATCGAACTGCTGGTGCTGGGCGCCATCTGGGGCAGCTCGTTCCTGTTCATGCGGATCGCGGCCGAGCCTTTCGGCGCGTTCGCACTGGTGGACATCCGGCTGACCCTGGGCGCGTTGATCCTGCTGCCGTTCCTGTGGCGAGACCGCGCCGTGTTCACCCGCGCGATGTGGCCGAAGCTGGCGATCATCGGGCTGATCAATTCGGCCATTCCGTTCCTGCTGTTCGCGTGGGCGGCGCAGCGTTCGCCGGCCGCCATCGGCGCGATCTGCAACGCGATGACGGTGCTGTTCGCCGCGCTGATCGGCTTCCTGTTCTTCGGCGAAAAGATTGGTGCCCGCCGCGCCATCGCGCTACTGGTCGGATTCGGCGGCGTGGTGCTGCTGGCGACGAGCAAGGCAGGTGGCATCAGCGTCGGCATGGCGGTGATCGCCGGTTCGACCGCGGCGCTGCTGTACGGCGTGGGCGTCAACCTGGTCCGTCGCCACCTTGGCGGCATTCCGCCAGCCGCCGCGGCCGCCGCCACGCTCGGCTGCTCGGCGTTGCTGCTGGCGCCGTTCGCCGCCACTCATTGGCCGACGAACGCCATCTCGCCGCTGGCCTGGGGCAGCGCGATTGCGATCGGCGTGCTCTGCACCGGCTATGCCTTCCTGCTGTACTACCGCCTGATCCAGCGCATCGGCGCCGCCCGCGCGGCGACCGTGACCTACCTGGTACCGCTGTTCGGCGCGGCGTTCGCCTGGCTGTTCCTGGGCGAGCCGGTGACCCCGGCGATGCTGGCCGCCGGCCTGCTGATCCTGGGCAGTGTCGCCTTCAGCCAGCGGGCGCCCAAGCCATGAACGACATCGCGACGGCCGCGCAGAAGCGGGTGGTGTTCGATTTCGAGATCGACTTCAGCAATGGCGGCGGCCTGCAGGGGCAGGACTTCCGTTTGGACTTGCACGGCGACGACATCGAGGACGCCGCGCTGGCCGACTACATCGTGCGTGACCTGCGCCTGTTGATGGTCGGTGCGGTGCGCATCCGCAACAAGCGCATCATCCGGGAAGCGCACAAGCGATCCGACGGCGACGCCTGACGACGGCCTGACGGTCCCGGCCGGGCCGACGTACACTGCCGGCAGGTTCGGTTTCCGGGACGTGCGATGAAACGTTGGCTGGCTGGGGGATGGACGGCACTCGCGCTTGCTTCGCTGGCGCAGGTGCCGGTGAATGCGCAGGATGGGAAGGAAACGACCGCGCGGGCGACCGCTTCATCGGTCGTGGCGCCAACCGCGCCCTTGAACCCGGAACAGGTCGCCTCGGTCCCGCTCAAACAGGCGCTGACCGACTGGCCGCAGCTGGCGCGCTACCGCGAGGACAACGCGGCGCTGCCGCCGCCGGCGCCCGCCGAACCGAGGGTGGTGTTCTACGGCGACTCGATCACCGATGGCTGGGGACGTGTGGACGGCACGGCGTTCTTTCCCGGCAAGCCCTACGTCAATCGCGGCATCTCCGGGCAGACCACCGCGCAGATGCTGGTGCGGTTCCGCCAGGATGTGATCGCCCTGAAACCGGCCGCGGTCGTCATCCTCGCCGGCACCAACGACATCGCCGGCAACACCGGCCCGGCCACGTTGCCGATGATCGAGGACAACCTGCGCTCGATGGACGAGCTGGCGCGGGCCAACGGCATCCGCGTGGTGCTGGCCTCGGTGCTGCCGGTCAATGAGTATCCATGGCGGCCCGGGCTGCATCCGGCCGATCAGGTCCGCCGCCTGAACGCATGGCTGCGCGACTACGCGCGGGACAGTGGTGCGAGCTATCTCGACTATCACGGCGTGATGAGCAATGCCGGCGGCGGCCTGGATCCGGTTCTGGCGGCCGATGGCGTGCATCCCACACCGGCCGGCTACGAAGTGATGGCGCCACTGGCGCAGCGCGCCATCGAACAGGCGTTGATGCACGGTCCCGGTGGGCAGACGCCGGTGAAGTAGCCGCGCTGCCGGGGGCGAGGACATCGTCGCTGACGCATTTACGCATCCGTCCCAATGGCGTGTTTTGTCACTCCGGGTTTTCAATGTGCGTTGCATGCCAACGGCTGACGCACTAGCGTCGTCCGGCACGGAGTTCAGGACCCCCCTTCCATGGCACGACGCCTTTCTTTCCGCATCGCCCGCATCGCATTGCTTGTCCTCACCCTGACCGGATGCCAGAGCACCATGTCTTCTTCCATCTCGACGGATGGCTTTCCCTCTCGATTGCCGGACGGCTGGCACACCAACGTCGGCGCCGAGTGGCCGCTGAAGTTCCAGGGTCACTACTTTCGCGCTGTCTGCTATAGCACCTATGGGTGCCGGGTCCACTATGGTCGTTACTACCCTGGCGATCATCCCGACGATGTCCTCCAGATACCGTCCAGTTCCGTAAACAACTACCCGGACAATCTCCGTGCGAGTTGGGGGCCCTTTCCCAACTTCCCGCCCCCGGCGAAGGTGACCTGGCGCTCCCGGGATGGCACGGCGCATGAGGCTGACATCGACATCGGCGAGATATTCAAGGACCAGCTGATTCGCCACCACGTGGCCCGCGAAGATGCCAGCGAACCAGCGACCGATGGAACGCCGGAAATCATCCTGGAAGTCAACGACCGCACCATCCATGTCTATATGCGGGCGACCATCTGGACCAAAAAAGAACAGATTCCCGGCAATCGCTACAGCGAGTCTCGGGACGACCTCATCCAGGTCTTCAGTCAAACCTACTAAGCCAGGAGGCACCGCATGGGGTCCATTCCCCGTTCTCCCCGGGATGGGGGCGTCAGCTACTCCCCGGCCGATGCGCACGACCTGGACAGCGACCGTCAGGCCGAGGCGGCCCTGACGCAGATGCGCATGTCGGTCCGGTGGCGTTCCCCGTGTCACTTCGAGCTTTCAATGTGCGTTGCATGCGAACGGCCGACGCACTAGCGTCGTCCGGCACGGAGTTCAGGACCCCCCTTCCATGGCACGACGCCTTTCTTTCCGCATCGCCCGCATCGCATTGCTTGTCCTCACCCTGACCGGATGCCAGAGCACCATGTCTTCTTCCATCTCGACGGATGGCTTTCCCTCTCGATTGCCGGACGGCTGGCACACCAACGTCGGCGCCGAGTGGCCGCTGAAGTTCCAGGGTCACTACTTTCGCGCTGTCTGCTATAGCACCTATGGGTGCCGGGTCCACTATGGTCGTTACTACCCTGGCGATCATCCCGACGATGTCCTCCAGATACCGTCCAGTTCCGTAAACAACTACCCGGACAATCTCCGTGCGAGTTGGGGGCCCTTTCCCAACTTCCCGCCCCCGGCGAAGGTGACCTGGCGCTCCCGGGATGGCACGGCGCATGAGGCTGACATCGACATCGGCGAGATATTCAAGGACCAGCTGATTCGCCACCACGTGGCCCGCGAAGATGCCAGCGAACCAGCGACCGATGGAACGCCGGAAATCATCCTGGAAGTC
>NZ_JBYMTH010000011.1:113701-176199 GCF_057773065.1 Pseudoxanthomonas sp. 134C1 | reverse complement strand
CGCATGCGCGACGACGCCAACGCCACCGTCGCCCAGCTCACCGACATCGTCTCGCGCATCCAGGACGCCTCCACCGCCATCAACACCGCCGCCGGTGAAATCGCCTCCGGCAACGCCGACCTGTCCCGCCGCACCGAGCAGCAGGCCGCCAACCTGGAAGAAACGGCGGCGTCGATGGAGGAACTGACCTCCACCGTCCGCCAGAACGCCGACTCGGCCCGCCAGGCCAACCAGCTCGCCATCGGCGCGGCCTCGGTCGCCTCCCAGGGCGGCAACGACTTCGGCCAGGTCGTCACCACCATGCGCGACATCGAAGCGGCCTCGCGCAAGATTGCCGAAATCATCGCCGTCATCGACGGCATCGCCTTCCAGACCAACATCCTGGCCTTGAACGCGGCGGTGGAAGCGGCCCGGGCCGGCGAACAGGGCCGCGGCTTCGCCGTGGTGGCCTCGGAGGTGCGCACGCTGGCCCAGCGCAGCGCCAACGCGGCCAAGGAAATCAAGGGCCTGATTGAGGCCTCGGTGGACCAGGTGTCCACCGGCTCGGCGCTGGTCAACCAGGCCGGCGCGACCATGGGCGAGATTGTCGCCTCGGTCCAGCGGGTCACCGACATCATGGCCGAAATCGCCGCCGCCTCGCAGGAACAGTCCGCCGGCATCGAGCAGGTCAACCAGACCATCACCCAGATGGACGAGACCACCCAGCAGAACGCCGCCCTGGTCGAGGAAGCTTCCGCCGCCGCGCGCAGCATGGAGCAGCAGGCCCAGGGATTGACCGAGGCCGTCTCGGTGTTCGTCATCGAGGACACCCGGAGGGCGGCGCTGTCCCCGGGACGCACGCCAGCGGCGAAGCGCATGCGCCAGTCAGCGCCCGTCCGCAAGGCCACTCCGACCCGCCGCGATCCCGTCCCCGCCCTGGCGGACGCGGAATGGCAGACGTTCTGAGCCGGGGCGGACTCCAGTCATGCGCGCCGCCGCCGTGCCATTCCCCCCTGCCCCCGGCACGGCGGCCTCAAGCGGACGCGTCCGCGGCCGATATCTGATCCCGTCTGGAACAAACGGACGGCGCATGAGCCCCGACTTTCCTCCCCACCGCTGCCGTTCCCGCCATGCCGCCGCGCCGGTGCGGGGACTTCCATGCGGTGACCGGACATGAAGGCCACCGTGCTCGCATCCGTGCCGACCGACGCCGCGTTCGACCTTCTGCTCCAGACCCTGGAGCAGTCGAACGACGCGGTGCTCATGCTCGATGAGCGCAGCCACATCGTGCTGTTCAACGCCGCCGCGGAGAAACTGTGGGGCACTCCGCGCGAACACGCGCTGGGTCGTCCTCTGCATCGTTTCCTGCCCTGCCCGGTCGAAGGTGGCGCGGACCTGCCCGAGCATGCCTGCGCGACGCATTGGGTCGGCGGTCATCGCGAAGTGATGCTGGAACGCGCCGACGGCCGCCGGATCACCGCCTCGCTGACCATGTCGCCGATCGAAACCGGCCAGCGCCGCTTCCACACCGCTTTCCTGCGCGACTTCACCGACGTGCGCCTGCAGCGCGAGCGCATGCGCCAACTCTCGCTGGTCGTGGACCGGAGCGACAACGCGATCTTCGTCAGCGCGCCCAACCGGCAGGTGCTGTACGTCAACAGCGGCTTCACCCGCATGCTCGGCTACGAGCTGGAGGACCTGCGCAGCCGCAAGCCCAGCGAAGTGCTGTCCGGCCCGCACACCGAACCGCAACTGGGCGATCTCATCGAACGATCGCTCGCCCTGTCCGAAGGCATGCAGACCGAAGTGCTGCTGTACACCAAGACGGGGCGCCCGCTGTGGGTCTCGGCCGCGATCAATCCGGTGCTGGACGACGACGGCCGCACCATCGGCCTGGTCAGCGTGCTCACCGACATCACCCAGACCAAGGCCCACCAGGTGCTGCATCACAAGGTCCTGGACGCGATGGTGCGCGAACAGCCGGTCACCGACGTGATGACCCTGATGTGCCGGGAGGTCGAGCGCATCGTTCCGGAAGTCGCGGTTTCCGTGCTGGCGGTGGACGGCGATGCCCGGCTGCGGTCGCTGGCCGCGCCCAGCCTGCCGGCCGCGCTGGTGAGCGCGAGCGATGGCCTGGCGATCGGCCCGCGCGTGGGCGCCTGCGGCACCGCGGCCTGGCGCGGCCGCCCCGTGCATGTGCCGGATGTGGCCACCGACCCGCTGATGGCGGGCCTGCGCGACCTGCTGCTGGCGAACGACCTGCACGCCTGCTTCTCCAGCCCGATCAAGTCCAGCAGCGGACGCGTGCTCGGCACGCTCTGCTTCTACTACCGGGAACGCGGCGAGCCCAACGACCTGCATCGCCGCATCGCCGATACCTGCCTGCACCTGTGCGCATTGGCGATGGAACGCGAACAGACCAACGAGCGGGTTCACCAGTTGGCCTTCTACGACACCCTGACCGGTCTGCCCAACCGGATCATGTTCAGCGCCAAGGCCGAGCAGGTGCTCGCCAACTCCGCCCAGTTGAATGGCCAGGCGGCGGTGCTGTTCATCGACGTGGATCGCTTCAAGCGCGTCAACGAGGCGCAGGGACACGCCGCCGGCGATGGCCTGCTGCGCGACATCGCCGCGCGCCTGGCCGAGGAACTGCCCGGCCCCAACCTGATCGGCCGCCAGGCCGGCGACGAATTCGTCGCGGTGCTGCCGCAGTGTTCGACCGAGCAGGCCGCCAGCGTCGCCGAGCGCCTGCTCGGCGCTATCGCGCGCCCGGCCACCGCCGGCGTGATGACCCTGCATCCCAGCGCCAGCATCGGCGTGGCGATCTACCCGGACGACGGTCGCGACATCGACCTGCTGCTGCGGCACGCCGACATGGCGATGTACCGCGCCAAGTCCGATGGCGGCGGCAGCGTGCGCTTCTTCAGCGGCGACATGAACCGGGTCGCGCAGGAGCGCGTCTCGCTGGAGACCGCGATGCGCGAGGCGCTGGTCGCCAACCAGTTCAGCCTGCACTACCAGCCGCAGATCAGCGGCGGCAGCGAGCGCGCGCTCTACGGCGTGGAAGCGCTGCTGCGCTGGGAACACCCGGAGCTGGGCGTGGTGCCGCCGTCGCGCTTCGTGCCGGTGGCCGAGGAATGCGGCCTGATCGCGGACCTGAGCCTCTGGGTGCTGGAACACGCCTGCGCGCAGATGGCCGACTGGCGCGGCCGCGGGCTGCGGGTGCCGCGGGTGGCGGTGAACGTGTCCGCGATCAACTTCCGCGATCCGGACCTGTCCCTGCAGATCGCCAGTTGCCTGGACACCCACGGCCTGCATCCGGACGACCTGATCCTGGAAATCACCGAGAGCGTGATGCTGGATCCCAATCCGGACGTGCTGGAGAACATCGAGGCGATCTACGTGATGGGCGTGCGCCTGTCGCTGGACGACTTCGGCACCGGCTACTCCAGTCTCAGCCATCTTCATCGCCTGCCCATCTACGAACTCAAGCTGGACCAGAGTTTCGTCCGCGACATCGACAGCAGCGCCATCGCCCGTACCCTGACCACCTCGGTGCTGCGCATCGGCGAAAGCCTGAGCATGAAGGTGGTGGCCGAAGGCGTGGAAACCGGCGCCCAGCACGCGTTCCTGGCCGAACAGGGTTTCCCGGTCCTGCAGGGCTACCTGTTCTCCGCCCCGCTGCCCGCGCCGGCGCTGGAACACTGGCTGGGCAACAACGACTACGTGTCGATGCCGGCGTCCGGGGACGGCGCCGCGTCCGCGCCATGAGCGCCGACCCGCGTCTGCCGCCGGCGCAGCGGTTGCCGGCGGCGTACTCCCTGACACCGCATCTCATCTATCCCCACCGGCTGTACCTGCTGCACGCGATCGCCACCGCGCTGGCGGTGGTCGCGATGGCGCCGGCGATGTGGGCGCTGCAGGTGCCGCTCGAACACTGGCTGACCACCCTGGCGTTCGGCCTGGGCTGGCCGCACCTGGCGCGCTGGCGGTATCGCCGCAGCCGCAATCCCAACCGCGCCGAAATGCAGCACGTGCTGGTCGACGGCGTGCTCGCCGGCATGGGCCTGCCGCTGATCGCCTTCAACCTGCCGATCAGCACGGCGCTGGTCGCGGTGACCTGCTTCGCCGCGATGTTCGGCGGCGGGCCGCGCCTGCTCGTCGGCAACCTGCTGGCGCTGGCGGCGGGCGTGCTGCTGGGAATCCCGTTTTACGGCCTGCATTGGGATCCCGGCCTGGACTGGCTGCCGTTCGTGGCCAGCCTGCCGCTGGCCTGGGTCGCGCCCATGGGCCTGATCCGGATCGGCTACGACGTCACCCAGGGCCTGCACCACCGCCGCAACGAACTGGAACTGCGCGGCTGGCACGACGGCCTGTCGGGACTGTTCAACCGCACCCATTGGGAAGACACGGTACGCGCCGAGTTCGCCCGCTGCCGGCGCACCGGCCAGGCGGCGACGCTGATCATGGCCGATCTGGATCACTTCAAGCAGATCAACGATCTGTACGGCCATGCCGAAGGCGATTCGGTGATCCGCCGCTTCGCCGATCTGCTGCGGACCCATGTGCGCGACATCGACGTGCCCGGACGCTACGGCGGCGAGGAATT
The DNA here is from genome assembly GCF_057773065.1 of Pseudoxanthomonas sp. 134C1. Taxonomy (NCBI): domain Bacteria; kingdom Pseudomonadati; phylum Pseudomonadota; class Gammaproteobacteria; order Lysobacterales; family Lysobacteraceae; genus Pseudoxanthomonas; species Pseudoxanthomonas sp. 134C1. The sequence goes on along the minus strand of NZ_JBYMTH010000011.1, from coordinate 171,611 downwards.
CGGCATCCTGCTGCCGCTCACGCCGCTGCCGGAGGCGATGGAAGTCGTGCGCCGCCTGCACCGGCGCCTGCACGAGGCGCCGCTGTCGCGCCACCGCACCATCACCGCCAGCTTCGGCGTGGCCGAGCTGGGTCCCGACATCGACAGTCCGGAAGCCTGGATCCGCCAGGCCGATCTGGCCCTGTACCGCGCAAAGTACGACGGCCGCGATCGCATCGCCGAACGCAGCGCCGCCAGCTTCGTGCCGGCAGGCCCTTCCCCGCAGGCGCCGCTGCGCCCGGCGCTGTCGCCGCGCGAGCCCGCGGTGCTGTCGCAACTGCTGCAGGGCATCGATATCGCCGACACCCCGGTGGCGATGTACAACCCGGACGATCAACTGGTGATGGCGAACGACGCCTACATCCGCCTGCATGGCATTCCGCCGGGCGTGATGCGTTTTCCGGACATCATCCGCCACGCCCACCGGCTGCGGCAGGGCGTGGCGCTGGATGGCGACGCCGAAACCTGGCTGCAGGAAATCCAGCAGCAACGCCGCCGCGCGCCGCGGCGGCTTTTCCCCGTGGCGACCCTGGATGGCCGCCGGTTCCAGGGCATCGAGGTCTGTTTCAACGGTGGCTGGGTCCTGACCACCCTGGTGGCGGCGGAACCGGCGACGCCGGCCTGACGCCAAAAGTGTGACGGCCTCCGCGAACACGCGGCTCCATCCTGGCGCTTTCCTCAAGTTGGCCGGCGCAGGGCCGATGAGTGCCTTCGAGACGCCTTGCGCGTCATTGCCTGATCCCACCTCCGGAGAGCACCCATGAAGATCGCCACCCTCGTCACCCTGTCGGCCGCCATCGTGGGCGCCGCGCTGCTGCTGCCGGCCGAACGCGCCAACGGGCAGGCCCAGGTCACCGACGCCATTCCCGCCGACAAGGCCGTGCGTTTCGCCGGTCGCGACGGCATCGTCTGCGGCAAGGTCGGCAAGGCGCGCTTCGCCGAAAACTCCGAAGGCACTCCGACCTTCCTGTACATGGGCGGCGACTTCCCGCGCCACACCTTCACCGCGCGCATCCCCGGTTCCGATCGCGGCAAGTTCAAGCCCGCGCCGGAAACCCTGGAAGGCAAGGACATCTGCGTGATCGGCAACATCCAGCGCGACAGCTCGCGCGCCGAGATCGTGGTGACCTCGCCGAGCAACCTGAAGCTGGCCTCGATGCGCTGATGCAGCCACCCGGCGGACCCGCGATGCGACCCGCCGGCTTCCCTTTCCCGCCAGCCACTCCGCCCGCGACGCCGTCCACCCCGGACCGAGGAAACCTTTCATGCAGTGGATCCAGAACCTCCGCCTGACCCAGAAGATGATGCTGGCGTTCGGCATCGTGCTCGCGCTGATGCTGGTTCAGGGCATCGCCTCCTTCATCGGCCTGAAGTCCCTCAACGGCGTCACCCGCGAGATGGCCGACAACACGCTGCCCAGCGTGAGCACCGCCGGCGCCCTGCGCGGCCTGCTGGGCGAGTACCGCGCCACCACCTTCACCACCCTGGTCCGCGCCAGCGACACGGTGAAGAACGACGCGCGCAGCCGCGCCAAGCGCATCCACGCCGACATCGACAAGGCGATGGCCACCTACAAGCCGCTCATCTCCACCGCCGCCGAACGCAAGGCGTACGAGAACTTCGTGGCCGACTGGGGCAAGGCCTACAAGTCCTACCAGGACGTCAACGAGATGCTGGAACTGGATCTGCAGGACGACGCCATCGACACCTTCATCGGCGGCACCTGGGACGCGCATGCCAAGGCGGCCGCGTCGCTCGACGCGCTGCTGAAGGAAGTCAACCGCCAGACCGCGGTGACCGCCAGGGATTCGGCCACCACCTATACCGCGTCCAGCTCGATGGTGCTGATCATGCTGGCGGCCGGTATCGTCGGCGGCCTGGCCCTGGCCTGGTTCTTCGCCCGCGCCATCGCCCGCGCGGTCGGCGAGGCGGTGCGCGTGGCCAACGACGTTTCGCGCGGCAAGCTGGACGGCACCATCGACACCTCGCGCAAGGACGAGGTCGGCGAACTGCTGGCCTCCATGCAGCGCATGCAGCATCAGGTGCAGTCGGTCATCGCCGCGCAGTCGGAGATGGCGCAGCGCCACGAGGAAGGCGCGATCAGCTACCGCATGGACGACAGCGCGTTCCCGGGCGAGTACGGCCGCATGGTCCGCGACACCAACGCGCTGGTTACCTCGCACCTGGAAGCCATCGGCAGCGCGCAGCGGATCATGCAGCGCTACGCCATCGGCGACCTGAGCCCGGACATGGAACGCCTGCCGGGCGAGAAGGCCACCCTGACCGAAACCATGGACGCCACCAAGGCGAGCCTGTCGGCCATCAATGCCGAAATCAAGCGCCTGGCCAGCGCGGCGGCCGCCGGCGACTTCAGCCAGCGCGGTGAGGTGGACCGCTACCAGTACGACTTCCGCGACATGGTCGCCGGCCTGAACCAGCTCATGGAAACCACCGACGGCAACCTGGACCAGGTCTCCCAGCTGCTCCAGGCCATCGCCCGCGGCGACCTCACCACCCGCATGGACGGCGACTTCCACGGCGTGTTCGCCCGCATGCGCGACGACGCCAACGCCACCGTCGCCCAGCTCACCGACATCGTCTCGCGCATCCAGGACGCCTCCACCGCCATCAACACCGCCGCCGGCGAAATCGCCTCCGGCAACGCCGACCTGTCCCGCCGCACCGAACAGCAGGCCGCCAACCTGGAAGAAACCGCCGCCTCCATGGAGGAACTGACCTCCACCGTCCGCCAGAACGCCGACTCGGCCCGCCAGGCCAACCAGCTGGCCATCGGCGCGGCCTCGGTGGCCTCCCAGGGCGGCAACGTTGTCGGCCAGGTCGTCACCACCATGCGCGACATCGAAGCGGCCTCGCGCAAGATTGCCGAAATCATCGCCGTCATCGACGGCATCGCCTTCCAGACCAACATCCTGGCCCTCAATGCGGCGGTGGAAGCGGCCCGCGCCGGCGAACAGGGCCGCGGCTTCGCGGTGGTGGCCTCCGAGGTGCGCACGCTCGCCCAGCGCAGCGCCAACGCGGCCAAGGAAATCAAGGGGCTGATTGAGGCCTCGGTGGACCAGGTGTCCACCGGCTCGGCGCTGGTCAACCAGGCCGGCGCGACCATGGGCGAGATTGTCGCTTCGGTCCAGCGGGTCACCGACATCATGGCCGAAATCGCCGCCGCCTCGCAGGAGCAGTCCGCCGGCATCGAGCAGGTCAACCAGACCATCACCCAGATGGACGAGACCACCCAGCAGAACGCCGCCCTGGTCGAGGAAGCCTCCGCCGCCGCGCGCAGCATGGAGCAGCAGGCGCAAAGCCTCGCCGAGGCCGTGTCGGTGTTCGAGCTGGACGATCTGGCGCCAGCGCCGGTGGCCAGGCCAATCGCCAGCGCGAAGCAGGCGGAGCCGGCCGTGACCCGCGCCCCGCAGCGGAAAACCCCCGCCGCGATCGTGGAAGCCGCGCTCGCCACCGAAGGAGAGGACTGGCAGGAATTCTGATCCGTGGAGCGGAGCTCGCTCCGCTCCTGCGCGAATGTTTTAAATCCCGCCAACCGAGTGAACCAGGTCGACCGGGTGAGCCGGGCAAGCTCGGCTCCACGGAGAACGCGAACCCCGCGGAGTGGCGCTTGCTCCACTCCATGGCCGGACGTTTGAACACCCGGACCGCCGGGCACGCCCGGCTCCACCCCGCCCCCCCGCATGCCGAGCACGCTCGGCGCCATCCGAGACTTTCATGTCCGCCCCGCTCCGTTCCCGCGAAACCGCCGCGCAAGATGACGATCTCCCCCGCACCCACGGGCGCGAATTCGAATTCGGCGATCGCGATTTCCGCCGCGTCTGCGATCTGATCCGCCAGCGCGCGGGCATCGCCCTGGCCGATGGCAAGCGCGACATGGTCTACGGCCGGCTGTCCCGGCGCCTGCGCGCGCTCGGCCTGCGCAGCTTCCGCGAATACCTGGATCAGCTGGAGACCGACGGCGGCGACGAGTGGCAGGCGTTCACCAACGCATTGACCACCAACCTGACCGCGTTCTTCCGCGAGCCGCATCACTTCGATCGCCTGCGCGACGAACTGTCGCGGCGCACCGGCGATGGTCTGATCCGGTTGTGGTCGTGCGCCGCCTCCACCGGCGAGGAACCCTACTCCATCGCCATCACCGCGTGCGAGGTCTTCGGCAGCCTCAATCCGCCGGTGCGCATCCTCGCCACCGATGTCGACACCCAGGTGCTGGCGACCGGCGGGCGCGGCGTCTACCCGCTGGAGCGCATCGCAGGGCTGGACGACGGCCTTCGTCGCCGCTACTTCCAGCGCGGCACCGGCCCGAACGAGGGCCATTGCCGGGTCCATCCCGCCCTTCGCCAGCTGATCGAGTTCCGTCCGCTCAACCTGCTGGCGCCGCGCTACGACGTCGAGGGCCCGTACACGGCGATTTTCTGCCGCAACGTGATGATCTACTTCGACAAGCCGACCCAGCGCGGGATCCTGTCGCGACTGGTGCCGCACCTGGCCGACGACGGCATGCTCTACACCGGCCATTCCGAAAACTACCTGCACGCCGCCGACATCATCCAGCCATGCGGACGCACGCTGTACCGTCGCGCCGGAGTCCGCGCATGAGCGCCGCCGCCCTCGCCTTCGCCGACGGCAGCGTGCTGCGCTACCACGACGCCCGCTTCCAGACCCCGGCCGCCAAACTGTTGCCCACGCAGTATCTGGTGGTCGACGACGACACCGCGCTGGTCACCGTGCTGGGTTCCTGCGTGGCCGCCTGCATCCGCGATCCCCTGCTCAAGCTGGGCGGCATGAACCATTTCCTGCTCCCCGACGGCCAGGCCGGCGACGGCGCGCCGTCGCGCTACGGCAGCTTCGCGATGGAACTGCTGATCAACGATCTGCTCAAGCGCGGCGCCAGCCGTGCGCGCCTGGAGGCCAAGGTATTCGGCGGCGCCAACGTGCTGAAGGGCTTCACCAGCAATCCGGTCGGCACCCGCAACGCCGAATTCGTCCGCCGCTACCTGGAGACCGAACGCATCCCGGTGATCGCGGAGGATCTGTGCGGCATCCATCCGCGCAAGGTGTGGTTCTTCGCCGCCACCGGCCGGGTGGTGGTGCAGCGCCTGCCGCACGCGCACGACGCCGAAGTGGTGGCCGCCGAATCCGCCGCCCGCGCGCGGCTGTCGCGCACGCCGGTCAGCGGTGGCGTGGAGCTGTTCTGATGGGCGCGCCCTGCAAGGTCCTGATCGTCGACGACTCCGCGGTCGTTCGGCAGATGCTCACCGAGATCCTGTCCAGCGATCCCGGCATCGAAGTGGTCGGCTCGGCCACCGATCCGCTGATCGCGCGCGAGAAGATCAAGCGCCTGAATCCGGACGTGCTCACCCTGGACGTGGAAATGCCGCGCATGGACGGGCTGGCGTTCCTGGAAAACCTGATGCGGCTGCGTCCGTTGCCGGTGGTGATGATCTCCTCGCTGACCGAGCGTGGCGCCGACACCACCCTGCAGGCGCTGGCGCTGGGCGCGGTCGATTTCGTCTCCAAGCCCAAGCTCGACGTGGTCCGCGGGCTGGAGTCGTACGCCGACGAGATCGTCGCCAAGGTCAAGGCGGCGGCGCGCGCCAAGGTGCGCCCGCTGGCGCGTCCGGCCAGCGTGCGCCAGAACGTCGACGCGGTGCTGCCCGCCGCGTCGCCGGCGCGGGCGCTGCGCTTCCAGACCACCGATCGCCTGATCGCCATCGGCGCCTCTGCCGGCGGCACCGAGGCGCTGCGGGTGGTGCTGGAGCAGATGCCCGCCGATGCCCCCGCGATCGTCATGACCCAGCACATCCCCGCCGGTTTCAGCCGCGCGTTCGCCGAACGCCTGGACCGGCATTCGGCGATGGCCGTGCGCGAAGCCGCCGACGGCGAAGCGATCCTGCCCGGCCACGCCTATCTGCCGCCGGGCGGCCGCCACCTGCGGGTGATCCGCGATGGTGCGCGCTGGCGCTGCCGGATCGACGACGGCCCGCCGGTCAACCGGCACAAGCCGGCGGTCGACGTACTGTTCCGTTCGGTCGCGCACGCCGCCGGCGACAACGCCATCGGCGTGATCCTCACCGGCATGGGCGACGACGGCGCGCGCGGTCTGCTGGAAATCGCCCAGGCCGGCGCCCCCACCTTCGTCCAGGACGAGGCCACCAGCGTCGTCTGGGGCATGCCCGGCGCCGCCGTGCGACTGGGCGCGGCCAGCGAAACCGTCCCGCTGGATGACGTCGCCGAACGCCTGGTTCAGCTGTCCGCGCAATCCCGCTGACACCCTCTTTCCGCCGTATTTCCGGCGGATCTCCACCGCGGTCACAGTTTCGTCCGCGCATCGCGCATCACCGCGACGAACGCTAAAGAGCCATCCCCCATGGCCGATATCCATACCGTGATTCAGTAGAGAGCACCCATGTATTCGCGCATTCTGGTTCGTCTTGCCGCTCCCCTGCTCCTGACGCTGGTGTTCCCGCTGTCGGTCGCCTTCGACTGGCCCGGTGCGGTCCAATGGGCCATCCTGACCACGATGACGCTGGCCTGGCTGCTGTTTGCCTTCCTGTCGGTGTGGGGGGCGCAGAAGCCCAGCGCCGAGCACACCAGCATCCTGCGCGAGCAGGACACCCTGCTCAACGAACTGCGCCGCTTCGTCGGCAACGAAATCGACGGCTCGCGTGCCGAGATCGACCGCGCGCGCGGCCTGATCCGCGATGCGGTCGGTGGCCTCGGCGAGAGCTTCGACGCGATGATGCGCAAGTCCCGCGAGCAGAGCCAGGCGGTGTCGCGCATCGTCGACCGCGCCGGCGACGGCGACCGCGCCGGGGTGGACGTGGCCCGCTTCGCCCAGCACGCCAGCCAGCGCATGGAGCAGCTGGTGGAAGCGCTGGAACAGGTCAGCGGCCAGAGCACCACTACCGTGCACCACATCGACGAGATGGCCCAGCACCTGGACGGCATCTTCTCGCTGCTGGAAGATGTCAAGTCGATTGCCGACCAGACCAATCTGCTGGCGCTCAACGCCGCCATCGAAGCGGCCCGCGCCGGCGAGGCCGGTCGCGGCTTCGCGGTGGTCGCCGACGAGGTGCGCAACCTGTCCGAGCGCTCGACCGCGTTCAACGAACAGATCCGCAAGCTGGCGCACAGCTCCAAGGACGCCATCGCCAAGGTCCGCGAGACCGTCTCGCACATGGCCTCGCGCGATCTGGACCGTTCCCGCGAAGCCCGCGGCGAAGCCGCCGGCATGCTGACCCAGGTCGCCGCCATCAATGCCTCGCTGGGCGACGGCATGCGCGAAATCTCCCAGTGCGGCCATGCCATCGACCTCAGCGTGGCCGAAGCGGTGCGCGCCCTGCAGTTCGAGGACATCGCCACCCAGTCGCTGGGCAGCGCGGCCACCCACCTCGATCGCCTGACCACCATCAACCAGGAAGCGCTGGCCCTGCAGGAACTGCTGCACCGCAGTGGCGGCGTGATGGACCAGGAGCTGCTCTCGGCCCTGCGCCACATCGGCAACCGCCTGCGCGACCGCCGCAGCGAATGGGAACGCCCGCCGCACAAGCCGGTGGCGCAGCAGAACATGGGCGCGGGCACCGTCGAACTGTTCTGACCCGGCGGCATCCGCTTCCCGCGACGCCGGCGCCGCCTCCACGGTGCCGGCGTCGTCGTGTCCGCGCCGCCCCGCCGGGCAACTGGCATACTGGCGCGGTTGCTTCCCTGCCCGTTGCCCGATGACGGCCCGCACGCCTCCCACCGCCTCCAACGCCCCGAGCACCGCCGCCGACGCCCTGCGCGAGCTGTACGCACGCCAGGAAGCCGAGCGCCGGCATGTCGCGCGGGCGCTGCACAACGAGATCGGCCAGGCGTTGTCGGCGATCAAGATGTCCGCGCACCTGGCCGGTGACGAGGACGATGCCGCGCAGCGCGGCCAGGATCTGGCCGACATCGTGCGCATCGCCGACGACACCGTCGCCCGCCTGCGCGACCTGTACGCGGATCTGCGCCCGCCGCAGATCGACACGCTCGGTCTGGCCGCCTCGCTGCGCGGCGAAGCCGACCGCTGGCAGGCGCGCTGGGGCGTGACCCCGCAACTGGCGCTGACCGATCCGTCCCCGCGCGCGAGCGCGGACATCGAACTGGCCGCGTTCCGCCTGGTCCAGGATCTGCTGCTGCCGCTGGACAACCTGTCGACGCTGATGGTGCGACTGGCGCCCGCGCATGCGGGCCACGCCGTCCTGGAAGTCCATCATGACGGCGCGCCCGCCGATGCGCTGACCACCGCGCTGCTGCAATCACGCGCGCAGGCCGTCGGGCTGTCCCTGGATCTGGCCGCAACGCCGGGACAACCGCGCCTGCGACTGGCGCTGCCGGCGACGGCGGAGGATTGAGGATGTCCGTCTACCCCGCCGCCGCCGCGCCGATCGCCCGCCTGGGCGCGCAGGATCCGGAACTGCAGCGGCTGATCGATCAGGCCATGGGCGGCGGCGCGCCGCTGATGCTGCTGCATATCGACATCGATCACTTCCGCTCGATCAACGAGAACATGGGCGACGAGGTCGGCGACCAGGCGTTGCTGCTGCTGGGACAGCACCTGGCCAGCCAGCTTGGCCCGGACGCGCGGGTGTGGCGCCAGGGCAGCGACGAGTTCATCGTCGCCATGCCGCGCCTGCCGCATCTGGCATCACCCGATGAGTTCGGCGCGCTCGTGCGCGATCAGGTCGAACTGCCGATGGCGGTGCTGCCGTACACCCTGTTCCTCACCGCCACCATCGGCATCGCCCTGTGTCCGGAGGATGCCACCACCGCGAGCGGCCTGCTGCAGTGCGCGGAGACCGCGGTCGGCCAGGCCAAGCACGAGGGCCTGAACCTGGTCCGCCGCTACGCCCGCGACGCCGCCATCAGCATCCGCAGCGACAGCATCATCGCCCGCCAGATCGTCAACGCGATCGACAACAACGAATTCCGCCTGCACTACCAGCCGCAGATCAACGCGCACGACGGCCGCGTGGTCGGCATGGAAGCGCTGCTGCGCTGGCATTCGCCGGCGCTGGGCGTGCTGGTGCCGGAACGCTTCATGCACGTGGCCGAGAAACTCGGCGTGATCGTCCAGATCGGCGACTGGGTGCTGCGCCAGGCGTTCCGCCAGGCCCGCGTGTGGCGCGACTGGGGCTTCGACGATTTCGAGATCGCGGTCAACGTCTCCACCCTGCAGCTGCTGCGGCCGAATTTCGTGATGGAGGTGCTGGAGGCGATGCAGGGCGCCGGCATTCCGCCGCAGATGGTGGTGCTGGAGGTACGCCAGAACGCGCTGGCCAAGGACACCCTGCTGGTCCACCGCACCCTCGCCAGCCTGCACCGCGAGGGCGTGCGCCTGACCCTGGACGATTTCGGCATGGGCGATTCCAATCTGGATTCGCTGGTGCGTTTCGCGGTGGACAAGATCAAGATCGACCGCAGTTTCGTGAAGGGCGTGCCTGCCAGCAACCGCGAGGTCGCCATCACCTGCGCGATCATCGCCATGGGCCACCAGCTGGGCATGAAGGTGATCGCGCACGGAGTGGAAACCGACATCCAGCTGGGCTTCCTGCGCCGCAACCATTGCGACATGTTCCAGGGCCACCTGTTCGGCGAGCCGATGTCCGCCGAGGATGCCGGCGCGGTGCTGCGCCGCCGCTATCTGCGCGCCGACGCGTTCGCCGCGACCAAGCCGGACCGCACCCTGCTGCTGCTGGACGACGAAGAGAACATCCTGCGTTCGCTGGTGCGCCTGTTCCGCCGCGACGGTTACCGCATCCTGGCCGCCTCCAGCGTCAACGACGCCTTCGAACTGCTGGCCACCAACGACGTGCAGGTGATCCTGTCCGACCAGCGCATGTCCGACATGAGCGGCACCGAGTTCCTCGGTCGCGTGCGCGTGCTGTATCCGGACACCGTGCGCCTGGTGCTGTCCGGCTACACCGATCTGGCGACCGTCACCGAGGCGATCAACCGCGGCGAGATCTACCGCTTCCTGACCAAGCCCTGGAACGACGACGACCTGCGCGAACACATCCGCCAGGCCTTCACCGCCTACGAGAACCAGCCGCATCACCGCGTGGTGGGTTGATTGCCACGGCGAGGCCGCGCAGCGAGCGCCGCTCTACGGGTTGTGCGGAGCCGGGCCTGCTCGCCTGCCTTTGCGGATCGCGGAAACCCGCGTCGGGCTCAAGCCGCGTCCTTGCCCGGCTGCCGCACCGGCAGGGTGATCCGGAAGCGCGAGCCAAGGCCCGCCTTGCTGTCCACTTCGATGCGTCCGTTGTGCTTCTTCACGATGCCGTAGGAAATCGACAGGCCCAGGCCGGTGCCGCTGCCGACCGGCTTGGTGGTGAAGAACGGATCGAAAATGTTCTGCAGGATGCCCTCGGGGATGCCGCTGCCGGTGTCGGCGATTTCGATCCAGACCTCTTCGCCGGACAGGCCGGTGGTGACGCTGATGCGGCCTTTTTCCTCGATCGCGTGGCCGGCGTTGAGCAGGATGTTCATGAACACCTGGTTGAGCTCGGAAGGCAGGCACTGCACCAGCGGCAGCTTGCCGTAGTGCTTGTCCAGGGTGACCTTGTACTTGAGCTCGTTCCAGATGATGTTGATGGTCGAATCCAGCCCGTGATGCAGATCCGCCAGCTTCCACGAGTCGTCGCGACCGGAATAGGAGAAGTCCTTGAGGCTGCGCACGATCTGGGTCACCCGTTCGATGCCCTCGCGCGACTCCGACATCAGCTGCGGCAGATCGCTGGTGATGAAATCGATGTCGCAGCGCGCCCGCATGTCGTCGATTTCCGGCAGCAGCGTCTTCGGATCCGGCGCGCGCAGCGCCCGCTCGTACACCTCGATGAGGGCGAACAGGCTGTGCAGGTACTCCTGCAGCGAGCCCAGGTTGGAGTGCACGTAGCCGATCGGGTTGTTGATTTCGTGCGCCACGCCGGCGGCGAGCTGGCCGATGGAGGCCATTTTCTCCGACTGCACCAGTTGCTCCTGGGTGCCGGCCAGGCGAATCAGCGTCTGGCGCAGCTGGGCGTGGCGGCGCTGCAGTTCCTGCTGGCGCGCATGCCCTTCGCTGATGTCGTGGAACAGGATCAGCGCGTAGCCGTCGTCGCCGGGCGCGTGGTGGTGGTAGATGCGCAGTTGCAGGATGCGGCCATCCTCCAGCCCCAGTTCGCCGCTCCAGCGTCCGGTCGCGCGGGCGGCGCGGCGCGCCTCCGACGGCACCAGTTCGAGCACCGCCTGCAGCGATTCCGGTTCCTCGCCCTCGGGCAGCAACGCCAGCGCGGACGCATTCGCATGCAGGGCGCGGTCGTCGCCGCGGCACAGCAGCACGCCGTCGTCCATCAGCTCGGTGAGCGCCTGGATGTCGACGAAGGACGGGACGTCCGCGGGGAAACGGGAAGCGGAGGAAACACTCACGACGGATGGCCCTGCGGAAGGGTCTGGCGGCGACGGGGGCCGCCAGTATCGGCAAGCCTCACGATGGCGGCAAGCACGCGCCCACGGCGTGGCTCAGACCACCGCGAGGGGACGACTGCCACGCAGGACTTCGGTCTGTCCGTTGGCGTCGTAGGCGCCGCTGCTCTCGCTGCGCCCGAGGTGACGCAGTGCCCAGTTCACTTCGCGGCGGCGACGCGCCAGCAGCGCGCCATTGGCCTGGTTGGCCTCGGACAGTTCGCGCAGGCGGGCTTCGAACGGCGCTTCCGGCTGCGCGGGCATCCGGCTTTCCAGTTCGCGCAGCGCGGCGAGCTTCTCCCGGGTCGAGCGCACCAGCGCCTCGACGTCGTGTTCCAGGATCGCGCGGCGCTCCTCGGCCAGCGCCGAGGCCAGGCGCTCCATCGGCGTCTCCGGTCCGGCGCTCATCGGCCGAGCTGGCGTTCCAGGCTCAGCATGCCGTCGGCGATCGCCTCGGCGTTGATCTGATAGGTCCCGGCCTGCAGCGCATCGCGGATCTGCTGCACGCGTCCGGTGTCCACCGCCGAAGCCGAGGACAGCTCGCGCTGCAGCGCCTGCAGGCTGGTGGCCTCGCCGGTCAGGCGCAGGCTGTCACCGCCCGCGCTGGCTTCCACCGGACGGGAACGTTCGGCGCCGGAGGCCGCCACCTTGCCACCGACGGGTCCGGTGGTGCGGATGGCAGAAGGCGCGTTGCCTTCGATTTTCTGGCTCATGTCGGTCTACCTGTTGCGGGTTCAAACAGCATATCGGCCGTCAAAGACAAAGCTTTAGTGACGGAATCCACATTTCTTTATCGGAAGCGCACCCGGGGCGCACTTCCCTGCATGCTCGGTATCGGCCGTCCTGGCGGGGACTTTAGGGCCGGCGCGCATCTTTTCCATCATCGGCTCACCCAGACGTCGCCGCCCGGGCCCACCACGCCCTGCACCACCCGGCGTGAGGACAGGTTTTCCACCGTCACCCGCTCGTTTTCGCCGGCATCGGCCAGCGCCTTGCCGGCCACCCGCACCTCGACACCGCCACGCCGCGACACCAGCGCCACATTGTCGCCGCGCCGGATCAAACGGGGCGCGACCAGATCATTCGCACCCAGCACGGAACCGGCGGTCAGCATGCGCCGGGCGACCTGGCCAATGGCCTGCGCGGGATCGGTCAACGCACCCGCGCCGATCCGCCCGCCATCGCGGGTCTCGGCGGCGAAGGCATCCGCGGTCACCACCTGCCCCGGCGCGATGCCGCGGTTGAGCACCAGCACGGTCTGGCTGCGGCGCACCCGCACCGGCACGAACAGGCGCCAGCCCTGCGGACAGCCGACCTCGACCGAACCGCCGTTCTGCACACGGGCCTCCAGCGGTGCGGCGCAACGCGGCAGGCGCAGGTTCGGATCCAGTGTGGCCTCCGCCTCGCCGGCCGAGGCCATCGCGCCGACCGCGGCCTGGCGGATGCTGTCCACCGGCTGGAAGTCCGCCGCCGGCACGGCGAACGCCGCCAGCAGCGCGGGCAGCAGCGCGAGTCGTCGCATGGGCGGGCTCCGTCGATTCATCATGCCGGTGGATGCAAGCCGTGTGCCGTAGCCGGGCCGCATCGCGCGCGCCGGGGACGACGCGGCGAAATGGCCGCGTGATCACCGTTGCGCGATGGCCACGCCGTTCTCCTCATCCGGATGTCCGCACCGCTCAAGCCGTCCGCAACCCGGCCGATATGCCTGCATGACCCAGGATCTGCTCAACCGCATCGACCAGCGCACCCGCCTGGCCGGCCACAACCGGCTCGCCCTGTTGCTGTTCCGCCTGGGCGGGCGTCAGCTTTTTGGCGTCAACGTCTTCAAGGTGCAGGAGGTCCTGCGCCGCCCGCCCCTGTTCCAGCTGCCCGGTCTGCCCACCGAGTTCGCCGGCGCGGCCGATGTGCGCGGCCGCTCGATCCCGGTGCTGGACCTGGGCCTGAGCATCGGCCATCCGGAACGCGATCCGGATCCGGCGCGCGCGCCCAATTATCTGGTGGTCACCGAATTCAACCGCTCGGTGCAGGGTTTCCTGGTCAGCGACGTCGAGCGCATCGTCAACATCGCGGTCGAGGACATCCACCCGCCGCCGGAACTGGGCGCCGAAGCCAGCTACCTCACCGCGGTCACCCGCTTCCAGGGCGAGCTCATCCAGGTGATCGACGTGGAAAGCGTGCTCGCCGACATCTCGCAGGCGCGCATGGACGCGCCGCTGGCGCCGGAAATGGCGCTGCCGGCCGACGCCCCGCCGCTGCAGGTGCTGGTGGTGGACGATTCGCGCGTGGCCCGTTCGCAGATCCGCAGCGTGCTGGACCAGTTGGGAGTCAGCGCCACCCTGCTCTCCGACGGCAAGCAGGCCCTGGATCACCTCCTGCAGATCCAGGCCGCCGGCGAGGATCCGGCCGAGCGCTACGCCATGGTCATCTCCGACATCGAGATGCCGGCCATGGACGGCTACACCCTGACGACGGAAATCCGTCGCCACCCCGGCCTGGCCGGCCTGTATGTCCTGCTCCACACCTCGCTCTCGGGCGTGTTCAACAACGCCATGGTCGAGCGCGTCGGCGCCAACGCCTTCGTCGCCAAGTACAGCCCGCATGAACTGGCGGACTATGTCCTGAACCGGCTGAAGCAGGTAGTGGCGACGAAACGGGCGGCGTGAGGGCGGCCCGTTGGCCGCCGGGATTGGGGATTCCGAATCGTGGATTGAGTAGCCCCTTTGGAAAAGGGGGGCGGACGGCCCGCGCCAGCGCGGCGACGGGGGATTTGCGCGCGGTGCCCGGGTTCTGACAAGAAGCAAATCCCCCTCGGTCCCCCTTTTGACCCGCCATTCGGCTGCTGAGAAGCGCCGCAAAGGGGGAGGCGAAACCACCAGGCGCCAACCGTTCCCCCGCCAGAAGGAATGGCACCGGCACCGGGCCGGCGGGGCTCCTCCGGCGGACTGGCACAAGCCTTGCACCCACCCGGGCAACGTTCCCAACGGGGCCCGCCAATGTCCAATGCCATCCGCGATTATCTCGGCGTCCACGCCGCCGCCCTGCCGCTGCGCGAGCAGCGCATGCAGCTGATCGCCAGCAACCTCAGCAATGCGGACACCCCCCACTACAAGGCCAAGGACCTCAACTTCCAGGCCGTGCTGGAGAACGCCGCCGCCCGCCAGGCCGCGCCGCTGCAGACCAGTGACGCGCGCCATCTGAACGGACTCGAGTTCGGCCCGCAGATCTACGAACGCCAGGGCGTGCAACCCAGCCTGGACGGCAACACCGTCGACGCCGACACCGAGCGCGCCGCCTATGGCCGCGCGGCGCTGGAGTACCGCGCCTCGCTGAGCTTCATCGAATCCAAGGTGCGCACCATGCTCACCGCCATCACGGGGCAATAAGCCATGAGCAACCTGCCGATCTTCGATGTCGCCGGTTCTGCCCTGCAGGCGCAGTCGGTACGACTGAACACCATCGCCAGCAACCTCTCCAACGCCGACTCCATCGCCTCCTCGCCGGACGCGGTGTACAAGCCGATCGAACCGATCTTCCAGGCCCGTCCGCTCAACGCCGATGGTTCGCTGACCTCGGTGCAGGTCAAGGAGATCACCCAGAGCGAAGCGCCGCCGATCAAGCGCTACGAACCCGGCCATCCGATGGCGGACGCCGAAGGCTACGTCTACGCGCCGGATGTGGATCCGGTCGCCCAGATGGTCAACCTCATTTCCGCTTCGCGTGGCTACCAGGCCGGCGTCGAAGTCCTCAACACCGCCAAGGAACTGGCGCTGGCCACGCTGACCATGGGCCGCTGACGCGCCCCGTCCACCGGAGCAACCGCATGACCACCGCCGTCAACGGCGATCCCTTCGCCGCGATCAACAACAGCACCACCGGCACCGGATCGAACAAGAAGAAGGAAAGCCTGGGCCAGGCCGAGTTCATGCGCCTGATGACCGAGCAGCTCAAGCACCAGGATCCGCTCAAGCCGCTGTCCAACAGCGAGTTCATCGGCCAGCTCGCGCAGTTCTCCACCGTGCAGGGCATCAGCGAACTCAATACCACCGTCAACGGTTTCACCACCGCGTTGACCGGCGATCAGGTGCTCAAGGGCGCCTCGCTGGTCGGTCATGACGTGCTGGTTCCGTCGGAGAAACTCGCCCTCGGCGCGCAGGGCAACGCCACCGGCCTGGTCATGTCGCCCGGCACCGGCTCGCTCAAGATCGAAATCACGGACGCCAGCGGCGTGGTCGTGGACACCCTCGATATCGACGCCGCCAAGGGCGAGACCGCGTTCGCCTGGGACGGCCTGAAGGCCAATGGCGAACGCGCGCCGGAAGGCGTGTACGCGATCAAGGCCACCCATACCGACGACACCGGCAAGGCCACCAAGCTCAACACCTACGTCGATTCCACCGTGGAAAGCGTGACCATCGGTTCGGACGGCCTGTACCTCAACCTGCCCGGCCTGGGCACCGCTCCGCTCGACTACGTGCTGCGTATCGGCAAGTCGGCTTCCTGATCCCTGACATCCACGGGCCATTCCGACCCGGCATCCGCTAAGGAGTTCACCATGGCTTTCAACAGTTCGCTCTCCGGCATGAAGGCGGCCAACGCCGACCTCAACGTCACTTCGCACAACATCGCCAACGTCGGCACCACCGGCTTCAAGGAGTCGCGCGCCGAATTCGCCGAAGTGTTCTCCACCACCGGCTATGGCCTGCTGCGCAACGGCATCGGCGCCGGCGTGCGCCTGACCAACGTGGCCCAGCAGTTCTCGCAGGGCGACATCAACCAGACCGGACGCTACCTGGATCTGGCGGTGGACCGCGAAGGCTTCTTCACCGTCAGCAACAACGGCTCCAACGTCTATACCCGCGCGGGCAATTTCCAGCGCGATCCCAACGGTTTCGTCACCACCCCGGACGGCTTCCGCCTGCAGGTGTTCCCGCCGCGCTCCGACGGCAGCGGTTTCGACACCGGTCGCCTGGTCGATCTGCAACTGCTGACCAGCGACAGCCCGCCGGCGCCCACCACCCTCGTCAACCTGGGCGTCACCCTGCCCGGCAACGCCGCGCAGCCGACCATCACGCCGTTCAATCCGAACGACGGCAACAGCTACAACGAGACCACCTCGGTCACCGTGTACGACTCGCTCGGCGTGGCCCACCAGCAGTCGGTCTACTACGTGAAGACCGCCGCCCCGAACGAATGGCAGGCCCACGTCTACGTCGACGGCACCTCGATGGGCCCGGCCACCACGGTGCGTTTCGACAACAACGGCGCGCTGACCCTGCCAGCCAACGGCCGCATCACCCTGGCGCCATTCACCCCGACCACCGGTGCCGGCGTGCTGAACATGACCCTGGACATCACCGGCACCAACCAGTACGGCGAAGCCTTCGCCAAGAAGGACCAGCGCCAGGACGGCTACGCCAGCGGCAAGCTCAACGAGTTCACCGTGTCGCCGGAAGGCGTGGTGTACGCGCGCTACTCCAACGGCGTGGATCGCGCCATCGGCCAGGTCGCGCTGACCAACTTCACCAACCCGCAGGGCCTGGTCCCGCAGGGCAACAACACCTGGACCCACAGCTACGCCTCCGGCGAGCCGCGCACCGGCGCGCCGGGCACGTCCGACTTCGGCCAGGTCGCCTCCGGCGCGCTGGAAGCCTCGACCGTGGATCTGACCGAACAGCTGGTCAACATGATCGTCGCCCAGCGCAACTTCCAGGCCAACTCGCAGATGCTGTCCACGCAGGATCAGATCACGCAGACCGTCATCAACATCCGTTGATGACGGCGGGATTCGGGATTGGGGATTGGAGATTCGCGTAAAGCGCGCGCTCCGATCTCCTCCCGCTCCTTCGCTCTTACCAATCCCGAATCCCCAATCCCGAATCCCCGCCCATGGACAAAGCCCTCTACGTCGCCATGACCGGCGCCCGCGCTTCGCTGCAGGCCCAGGGCGCGGTGTCGCACAACCTCGCCAACGTCGATACCAAGGGATTCAAGGCCGCGCTGGCCGCGACCGAGGCGTTCAAGATTCCCGGCCAGGGTTTTCCCTCGCGCGTGGACGCGGTGCTGACGGACCCGGGGTTCGATTCGCGCACCGGCACCCAGATGGTCACCGGCCGTTCGCTGGACGTGTCGCTGCAACCGGGCCGCTGGCTGGCGGTGCAGGCGCCGGATGGCGGCACCGCCTATACCCGCAACGGCGAACTCAGCGTCACTCCCAATGGCCAGTTGGTCACCAACGGCGGCCGCGCCGTGCTTGATGAGAACGGCAATCCGATCGCCATTCCGCCCGCGCAGTCCTTCGATCTCGGCGCCGACGGCACCATCTCCATCGTGCCGCAGGGCGAAGGCCCGCAGACCATGGCGATGGTCGCGCGCATGCACATCGTCGACATGCCCGCCTCGGAGCTGGCGCGCGGCACGGACGGCCTGATGCGTCCGGCCGACCCGACCCGGCCGCCCCCGCCGATGGCGCAGGGCAACAGCCTGACCACCGGCGTGCTCGAAGGCAGCAACGTCGACGCCGCCGGCGCCCTGGTCCAGATGATCCAGCTCCAGCGCCAGTTCGAAATGCAGGTGAAGGTCATCCGCACTGGCGACGACATGGCGCAATCGTCGAATCAGTTGCTGCGGCTGGGGGGCTGAAGGCCGTGAATCGGGAATGGGGAATCGGGAATCGCAGGAGCGCATTTGTGGCTCCCATCCCAGTTTCCATTCGCGTCGGGATTTCGACCGTTTCATTGGCACGGCACTTGCCTGTTCCTTCATGCGAAGAAGGATCCGGTGCCCACATCGATTCCCGATTCCCCATTCACGATTCCCAACCAAGGACCACGCCATGAACCAGGCACTCTGGGTCGCCAAGACCGGGCTCGATGCGCAGCAGACGCGCATGTCCGTGGTCTCCAACAATCTGGCCAACACCAACACCACCGGCTTCAAGCGCGACCGCGCCAGCTTCGAGGATCTGCTGTACCAGCAGCTGCGCCAGCCCGGCGGTTCGACCTCGCAGCAGACCCAGTTGCCGTCCGGCGTGCAGCTGGGCACCGGCGTGCGCGTGGTCGCCACCTCCAAGGACTTCCAGCAGGGCAATCCGCAGCAGACCGGCCGCTCGCTGGACGTGATGGTCAACGGCCGCGGTTTCTTCGAGGTGATGCTGCCCGACGGCACGCCCGCCTACACCCGCGACGGCTCGTTCCAGATCAACGCCCAGGGCGAACTGGTCACCAACAGCGGCTACGCCGTGCAGCCCGGCATCCAGGTGCCGGAAGGCGCGCAGTCGATGACCATCGGCAACGACGGCACGGTCAGCGTGACCATGGCCGGCGAGGCGCAGGCGGTGGAAATCGGATCGCTGACGCTCACCGATTTCGTCAACCCGTCCGGCCTGCAGGCCAAGGGCGAGAACCTGTATGTGGAAACCACCGCCTCCGGCCCCGCGCAGAACGGCACGCCCGGCCTCAACGGCCTGGGCAACCTGGTGCAGGGCTCGCTGGAAGGTTCCAACGTCAACGTGGTGGAAGAGCTGGTCAGCATGATCGAAACCCAGCGCGCCTACGAAATGAACGCCAAGGCGATCTCCACCACCGACTCCATGCTCGGCTATCTGAACAACAACGTCTGAGGCCCGCCATGACCCGCCTGTCCCGCATCGCCACCCTCGCCTGCTGCCTTCTCGCACTGGCCGGCTGTTCGCGTTCGTTCGGCGACGTGCGTCCATTCGCGCCGATGCAGCCTGTGCAGGTGGTGATGGCGCCGCAGGCCGAGCCCAGCTCCGGCGCGATCTACCGCGCCGGTCCGGGCCTGAACCTGTACTCCGATCGCCGCGCCCGCGACGTCGGCGATCTGCTGACCATCAATCTGGTCGAGAACACCAATGCGCAGACCAGCGCGACCACCCAGGTCGACAAGACCAGCGAGGTCACGATGGCGGCGCCGAATATCGCCGGCGCGCCGCTGACCTACAACGGCCGCGACCTTCTCAGCGCCTCGGTCAAGGGCGATCGCGGCTTCAACGGCAACGGCAAGAGCGCTCAGAGCAACCGCCTGCAGGGCAGCGTGACCGTCACCGTGATCCAGCGCCTGCCCAACGGCAACCTGGTGGTGCAGGGCCAGAAGAACATGCGCCTGAACCAGGGCGACGAACTGGTCCAGATCCAGGGCATCGTGCGCGCGGCCGACATCGCGCCGGACAACAGCATTCCGTCCAGCAAGGTGGCGGAGGCACGCATCGCCTATGGCGGTCGCGGCGCCATCGCCCAGTCCAACTCGATGGGCTGGCTGGGACGTTTCTTCAACTCGCCGATCTACCCCAACTGATTCCCTGACGGCCCGAACCGGGAGCGCCGCATGATGGCCATCCGCCTGCCCTTCCATCGCACCCCGCGCGATCCCGATCGCCGCCGCACCGATCCCTGGACCGCGCTCGGCGCGCTGTTGTGGTGGCTGATGGTGCTGGCCTGCCTGGCGCCTTCGGCCCGCGCCGAACGCATCAAGGATCTGGCCCAGGTCGGCGGTGTGCGCAGCAACCCGCTGGTCGGCTACGGCCTGGTGGTGGGCCTGGACGGCAGCGGCGATCGCACCAGCCAGGCGCCCTTCACCGTGCAGAGCCTGAAGAACCTGCTGGGCGAACTGGGCGTCAATGTGCCGCCCAACGTCAATCCGCAGCTCAAGAACGTCGCCGCGGTCGCCATCCATGCCGACCTGCCCGCCTTCGCCAAGCCGGGCCAGCCGATCGACATCACCGTTTCGTCCATCGGCAACGCCACTTCGCTGCGCGGCGGCAGCCTGCTGATGGCCCCGCTGCGTGGCGCCGACGGCGAGGTCTACGCCATCGCCCAGGGCAATCTGGTGGTCGGCGGTTTCGGCGCGCAGGGCCGCGACGGCTCGAAGGTCTCGGTCAACGTGCCCAGCGTCGGCCGCATCCCCAACGGCGCCATCGTCGAGCGCGCGGTGCCCAACGCGATGAACGACGGCAGCGGCAGCGTCACCCTCAATCTGCACCAGGCCGACTTCACCACCGTCTCGCGCATGGTCGCCGCGCTGGACCAGCGCTTCGGCGCCGGCGCCGCCTACGCGATGGACGCGGTCACCGTCGCGGTGCGCGCGCCGGCCGATGCCGGCAGCCGGGTCAACTTCCTCGCCCAGGTCGAGAACCTGGAACTGACCCCCGGCAGCGCGCCGGCCAAGGTCATCGTCAACGCCCGCACCGGCACCGTCGTGATCGGCGCGCAGGTGCAGGTGATGCCGGCCGCGGTCACCCACGGTTCGCTGACCGTGACCATCACCGAATCGGCCAACGTCAGCCAGCCCAACAGTTTCAACCGTGGCGGGCAGACCGTGGTCACGCCGCAATCCGACGTGCAGATCACCGCCGAGGGCAACCGCATGTTCAAGTTCGAGGGCGGCACCTCGCTGGACGAGATCGTCCGCGCGGTCAACGAGGTCGGCGCGGCGCCGGGCGATCTGATCGCCATCCTGGAAGCGCTCAAGCAGGCCGGCGCGCTGCGCGCGGAGCTGGAAATCATCTGATGAACATCCTGCAGCCCACCCTGCCGCTGAATCCGACCGCCAACCCGGCGGCGGACAACGCGCGCATCCACGAGGTGGCGCAGAAGTTCGAGGGCCAGTTCGCGCAGATGCTGATCAAGTGCATGCGCGACGCCAGCTTCGGGGACTCGCTGTTCCCGGGCGAAAACCAGATGTTCCGCGAGATGTACGACCAGCAGCTGGCCAAGGCGATGACCCAGGGCAAGGGCATGGGCCTGGCGCCGATGATCGCGCGCCAGCTCGGCGCCACCGACGCGACGGCCGCGCCGGTGCCGGTCAACACTGCGTTGTCGCAATACCGCAAGATGATGCCGTCCGGCGCCGAGCAGATGCTGGGCGTGATCGCCGGACGCGCACCCGGCCTGTCGGGCATGCCTGCCGAAGGCGCCGATCCCGGTGCCGCGCTGGGCCTGCCCCGCATCGACTGGGCCGCGCTGACCGCACCCGAAGCGCAAAGCGCCTGCGACGAGGTCGAACAGGTCGCCAGCGCCAATCCGCAGCAGTACGCCCGCAACACCCCCGAACGCTTCGTGGCCGAGATCTGGGAACACGCCCAGCGCGCCGCCAGGGAACTGGGCGTGGACCCGCGTGCCCTGGTCGCCCAGGCCGCGCTGGAAACCGGTTGGGGCAAGCGCGTCATCCAGCGCGACGACGGCGGCAGCGCGCACAACCTGTTCGGCATCAAGGCCGCCGGCTGGAAGGGTGAGCGCGCCCGCACCGGCACCCACGAATACCGCAACGGCGTGCGCCAGAACGAGACCGCCGACTTCCGCGCCTACAGCTCCCCGGCCGAAAGCTTCGCCGACTACGTGCGCCTGCTGAAGAACAACCCGCGTTACCAGAAGGCGCTGGCCGCCGGCAAGGACATCCACGGTTTCGCCCGCGGCCTGCAACAGGCCGGCTACGCCACCGATCCGTCCTACGCGAAGAAGATCGCCAGCATCGCCACCGGCCCCACCCTCGGCAAGGTCATCTCCGCCGTCGGCCACGCCGTCGGCGGTTCGATCGGTGCCTCGGTGGGCAACGCGCTCGCCAGCCGCTTCCTGGGCCGCTGAACGGAGTAGTCCATGTCCAACCTCCTCGCCACCGGCAGCAGCGCCCTCCTCGCCTTCCAGCGGGCGCTGTCCACGGTCAGCCACAACGTCGCCAACCTCAATACGCCGGGCTACTCGCGCCAGCGCACCGAGTTCGCCGCGCGCGACGGCACCTTCCACGGCTACGGCTACCAGGGCGGCGGCGTGCAGATCGTCGACGTCCATCGCATGGCCGATTCGCTGGCCACCGCGCGCCTGCTCGACAGCACCGGCGAATTGAACCGCCTGCAGCAGATGTCGGTGCTGTCCAACCGGCTGGACAGCCTGTTCTCGGAAAAGGCCACCGGCATCGCCGCGCCGTGGTCGGGTTTCTTCGATTCGATCAGCGCGCTCTCCTCCAGCGCCGCCGGCGCAGCCGATCGCCAGAGCGTGCTGTCCCAGGCCAATGCGCTGGTCACCCGCTTCAACCAGATCGATCAGCAACTGGACAAGGTGGATGGCGAGGTCAACAGCGGCCTGACATCCAGCGTTGGCGAAGTGAACCGGCTGGCCAAGGAAATCGCCCAGCTCAACGGCCGCATCGGCAACAACGCCGCCAACGCCTCCGGCGATCTGCTGGATCGCCGCGATCAACTGATCAGCCAGCTCATCGGCTACACCGGTGGCACCGCCGTCCAGCAGGACGGTGGCCAGATCAACGTGTTCACCGCCGGCGGCCAGCCGATGGTGGTCGGCGCCACCGCCAGCTCGCTGGTGACGGTGGCCGATCCCTACCGGCCCGAGCGCCTGCAGGTGGCGCTGGAAACCAACGGCCAGCGGGTCACCCTGGACAAACGCGCGCTCGGCGGCCAGATCGGCGGGCTGATGGAATTCCGCACCACCGTGCTGGATCCGGCCATCGCCGAACTCGGCCGCGTCGCCATGTCGCTGGCCGAGACCTTCAACGAAGGCCATCGCGCCGGCATGGATCAATACGGCCAGATGGGCGGGGACTTCTTCACCGCGCCGCAGCCGCAGATCTCGTCGCATTCGGGCAACACCGGCAACGCGGTGCTGCAACCGTCGCTGGGCGATCTGGGCGCGCTCAACGGCAAGAACGTGATGCTGCGCTTCGACGGCGGCAACTGGGTCGCCAGCGATCCGGATACCGGCACCGCCATTCCGGTGACCGGTACCGGCACCGCCGCCGATCCGCTCGTGATCAACGGCGTGGAACTGGTGCTCGCCGGCGGTACGCCGGCCACCAACGATCGCTTCCTGCTGCAACCCACCGCGGGCGCTGCCGGCACGATCAAGCTCGCCATCAGCGATCCCAGCCGGATCGCCGCCGCCAGCCCGGTCAAGGCCAAGGCGGATCTGGCCAACACCGGCACCGGCAAGCTCGGCGCGGTCACCGCCACCAACCCGG
The DNA here is from genome assembly GCF_057773065.1 of Pseudoxanthomonas sp. 134C1. Taxonomy (NCBI): domain Bacteria; kingdom Pseudomonadati; phylum Pseudomonadota; class Gammaproteobacteria; order Lysobacterales; family Lysobacteraceae; genus Pseudoxanthomonas; species Pseudoxanthomonas sp. 134C1. Next base: position 148,100 of record NZ_JBYMTH010000011.1, on the reverse strand, counting down.
CCGATCCGAATCTGCTGGCGCCGTCGGTGATCGAGTTCATCGACGCCAACCAGTACACCATCGACGGCGCCGGTCCATTCACCTACACGCCGGGCCAGGCCATCACCCACAACGGCTGGAGCGTCACCATCGACGGCGCGCCCGCCGCGGGCGACGCCTTCGACCTCGGTCCCACCGGCGCCAACTCCAGCGACAACGGCAACGCCAGGCTGCTGTCCAACCTGGACGACGCCCGCAAACTCAACGGCGGCACCCTCACCCTCAACGGCGCCATCTCCGGGCTGACCACCACGGTCGGTTCGGCCGCGCGCCAGGCCGACTACTCGGCCGAGGCCCAGCAGGTGCTGCAGGATCAGGCGCAGGCCGCGCGTGATTCCATCTCCGGCGTCAACCTGGATGAAGAGGCGGCGGACCTGATGCGCCTGCAGCAGGCCTACCAGGCCGCGGCGCAGATCATTTCCACCGCCGACACCCTGTTCCAGTCCCTGCTGAGCGCGACCCGCCGATGAACAACCGCATCTCCACCGGCCTGATGTACCAGCAGTCGATCACCACGATGCTGGCCAAGCAGGCCAAGCTGGCCCACACCCAGCAGCAGCTCGCCTCCGGGCAGAAGCTGATCAGCGCCAAGGACGATCCGGTCGCCGCCGGGAATGCCGTTGGCCTGGATCGCACCCTGGCCGAACTGGAGCGCTTCGCCGCCAACGCCAGCGCCCTGCAGAACCGGCTGGGCCTGCAGGAGAACGCGCTCAAGCTGGTCGGCGACGCGATGGCGCGCGTGCACGAACTGACCGTGCAGGCCAACAACGCCGCGCTCGGCGACGACAGTCGCAAGGCGATCAGCGCCGAGCTCAAATCCATCCACGACGGCCTGCTGGATCTCGCCAACAGCACCGACGGCACCGGCCGCTACCTGTTCGGCGGCACCGCCGACGGCAGCGCCCCGTTCGCGCTCGCGGCCGGCGGCGTGATCTACAGTGGTGACCAGACCCAGCGCCAGGTCGAAATCGCGCCGGACACCTTCGTTTCCGACACCCTGCCCGGCAGCGAGATCTTCCTGCGCCTGCGCACCGGCACCGGTCGCATCGACGGCGCCGCCGCCGGCGCCAACACGGGCACCGGCCTGCTGATGGATCTCAGCGTCACCGACTCCAGCGCCTACGACGGCGGCCAATACCGCATCCGCTTCACCGGCCCGGCCACCTACGAGGTCTACGGCGCCGGCCCCGCCCCGATCTCCACCGGCACCTACACCAAGGGCCAGAGCATCGCCTTCGCAGGCGTGCAGGTGAAGATCGACGGCCAGCCCAACGCCGGCGACGAATTCAACGTCGGGTCTTCGGCCACCCGCGATGTGTTCGCGACCCTCCGGAACCTGATCGGCGCGCTGGAAACCAATCCCACCACCGACGCCCAGCGCGCCTCCATGCAGAACCAGCTGCAGGCCGCCATGCGCGACGTCGCCAGCGCCCAGGGCCACATGATCGACGCCCGCGCCAGCGGCGGCGCCCAACTGATGGCCATCGACAGCGCCGCCGAACTGCGCGACGCCAACAGCGTCACCCTCAAAGGCACCCTCTCCAGTCTGCGCGACCTCGACTGGGCCGAGGCCATCGGCCGCTACAACCTGGAAAACACCGCCCTCCAGGCCGCCCAGAGCGTGTTCATGCAGATGCAGCAGTTGTCGCTGTTCAAGATGATGGGGTGAGGAGCGACGGGATTGGGGATTGGGGATTCGGGATGACCGGTCATGCGGCATTCAAAGCTGGGAATCGAAACCCAGGGTTCCGCTGAACCTCGACCGATAGCAGCGATGCTGGAAGGCAACGGCGACCAACCTCACCCTGCCCATTCGTCCAGAAGCGCACCGGCACTTCAGCAAGGCAACGCTCTTAGCCTCTCCCTTGACCAGCCGTGCGGCTGTTAAAAGCGAAAAAGGAGGACCGAGGGGGATTTTCTCTCGGCGCCAACCGCCCCCCTCCTCCATACGCAACACAAACGCGCCGCCTTTACCTCCCCCTTTGAAAAAGGGGGAATGAGGGGGATTTGCTCTCGGCGCCAACCACCACCGCCCCTCCTCCATACGCAACACAAACGCGCCGCCTTTACCTTCCCCTTTGAAAAAGGGGGAATGAGGGGGATTTGCTCTCGGCGCCAACCACCACCGCCCCTCCTCCATACACAACACAAAGCGCCGCCTTTACCTCCCCCTTTGAAAAAAGGGGGAATGAGGGGGATTTGCTCTCGGCGCCCCCCGCTCATCCACACACAATACAAGCGCGCCCCCACCCAATAAAGCGTGAGCCCAGAAACACTGAAGCGAAAACGCTCAAAGTTAGTCGACACCGCCCAACCGCATCGGCAGACTCCGGCATCAGGAAGTCAGAACTCCTACTCACAAAACGGTAGTACCCGTCATTTCAGCGCTATTCCATGCCATTGGAATGACAAACCGGCGTTCTTTTTCCAACGCCGGGAGGGTGGTGAATACAACACCCGAAAGGGAAATAACCCCACCGATCTGTGAGCGGTTTCTGACCTCCCGGCACCCGGCCGCACTTTCGCGCGCCGGGATTCTTCAACGAAGAAATGGAGGTCCCATGATCAACTTGCGTATGGTCTATGTGTTGGAAGAAGAAACCCAGCTGAATCTCATCCAGCTGCGTGATCACCTCAAACTGCTGTCCTTGCTCATCAATCCCCGCTTCCGCCAGGACGAGCACCATTGCCTGCCCATCCCGCTGCAACCGCTGAGCGACTGCTTCGCCGGCCTCGCCCATGAAGCCAGCCACATCCTCGACCAACTCCGCTGGCACTCCGGCAGACCCAACGTCGAACCGGTCAACGACGCGTAACAAAAAACGCGGGCTGCTAGCGCCCGCGTTCCATGGTTGGTGAACGCGCCATGCCTAGAAAATTCACACTTCGTAACCCGAGGCGTCGCGCACGGCATTTACCCAGATGCGCCCAGAAAGATGGGGGCTCCATCTTCTGACTCATTCACCCGTACCTAGCAAATTCCTCTACAGCAACGAGCGACCAAAGAATTATCTATTCGATTGTTCTAATCACACTTTCCCTGTGACTTTTCATTACTCTCAATTTGCTCTATCGCCGAACGATAAACCTTGGAATCATCCCAAGATGGCAACGGATCGAAAGGACCTATCCCTGGTGGCGACAACTCATCATCCAATGCTTTTTTTAGCACGGGTAGTGCGGCACGTGCTCTCGGCCCTATAACGCCAGCAACGCGCGCCAACTGAGCCCGGACTGGTGGTATCTCTACTGCCATCGTATCAACCAATCTCATAATTGACTGGCAAGAGATGCTATCAATCTCGTCCTTACTGAGAACTGCCATCGCCCTCGCGAGGTCCTGAGCGTACGACACCCGCGTATTCATATCTTCCTCGCTTGATATTTCCTCAAGAGCAGCATCAATCCTAATAGGCTCTTGCGCAAATGCGCTAAACCCGAGAAACATCAACAGAAAGCCAGCCCTGCTTGTCATCTATCGCTCCTCGCGAGCTCACTACGGAGAACGCCCCTTCAAGGACATGGGTCAGAGCAGTATTTCCAATACATATCAAGAAGCTTGAGCATGCCTTTCTGGCACAAGGTATTCTCATCACTGTTCCCCATCCAACCACGCATTCACTTCAAACTGCCGTCCCTGCTCATCAATCCCCGCTTCCGCCAGGACGAGCACCACAGCCTGCCCATCCCGCTGCCCCCCCCCCTGAGCGACTGCTTCGCCCGCTTCGCCCACGAAGCCAGCCACATCCTCGACCAGCTCCGCTGGCACTCCGGCAAACTCAACGTCGAACCGGCCAACGACACGCAACAAAAAACGCGGGTTGCTAGCGCCCGCGCTCTTAATAAGATCGAGCCTTAATCGCGCAACCTTCACTTTGATTGCATCCTTTCTCTCCTCGATTTTCCTTACTCCCTTGAACAGCCGAGGTATTCGTCGACGAGCTCCAAAGCCCCCTCATACAACTAGAGTTCCGCATTATCAAGGAACGACTATGGCGACGGTAAACTGAACATGTAACCCAAATTCCCTCAATATCGATACCGACTTTTTATCCAGGTCGAACTCACAGGTGCCCCCTCCATCTAAATCAGATTTTTTTAGAACGAGAACATCCAAGTATGCAACTTCCACGCCAGGCAGGGTCTCGAGCCCAGCACATGCGCCGGCTAGACGCTCTCCAAATCGGGAAACAAGCTCAGGGAAAGACTCTGAATCATCACCTCTCATCTCCAGAACCCAGACACCTGTTTTTTCCGTGACTTGCCGGCCGCTACTCGTTGACCATGCATGTCCTTTAAAATGAGATCTTGTTGGCGCGGCGCCAATTGCCTTAGTTAATTCGTCAGGGCTTAATTCATCCCCTTTTATGTAGAGAGAAATTTGAAATGAATTTCCATCGCAACTCATATCACTAACCCTCATGTAAGTTTCCCACAACTTCTCCCTGCGGATTTTCCACGTCACCCGTCTCCGGATTTACACCATAGTCATCGCGCGCCCGTCCGCCGCCCTGCCCCTTATCACGCCCCTTAATTCCATGAAATCTTCGGCGCCCCTCATCGGAACCGACTTCGTTTCTTCGCCCCCACTCTTCAGCACCTTTTCTACCATCCCAGAACCCTGGGGTGTACTTCCTCGACTCCTGCCTCAACTCTCCACATGGTGCTCCCCCGCATGGGTGTGGAGAAAAGAAGAAAATAAATGGCGCTGTAATTATGGCACCCGCGGTCGCCGATATTCCTTGGCCCAGCACCGCCCAGGGAATTGGCCTGAATTGTGGAATAGGCTCAGGCCGTATTCCAATAACGGTAACCGTAGCAACAGTCGTGGTCGCGGGTGCTGGCGATGGCGTTACAGTGATAGGCGGCAGTGGCAATGGCTCATCTTCAGTGCGAGATGGGATACTTTCTTGCGCAAGCCGCCCATCCGGATCCACAAATCGATATGGATTATTGTTCGCATACCAAAACCGGTTGAAGTTGGCCCCCGAGTTTGAGTATGCCGCTATCGGATCCGCCGACAAGAACCTACCTATCAGTGGATCGTAGTACCGCTGCTGCATGTAGGTCAGCCCGGTAGCTGCATCCTGCACGTGCCCAGCAAAGCCAGGGCCATCAGTTAATGCATGATTTACGAGTTGACCAAATGGCTCGTACTCGCTGATCTCCACAATATTTCCGACTGAATCCGTAACGGCAACCGGCGTTCCAAGCGCATCCGTGTGGATGTACTCGACCGTTTGAGCATTGACCTTCAGGGTGAAGGCGCTAACCATTGCCAAGAAAAAGAATCGGCAAATCCTAAATATTACTTGGTTGTCCATACCATCAGCACTCCGACTCTTGGGCTAATCTCAGGAAAGGAGGCCTATCAATGGAGGAATCAGCGGCCCCACGTCCAGCACTCTATTCCGGCTCGCTGTACCGGGTGACTCTAGTGGGGCGCGCATAGGCATCAAATGCGTCTGCCCGATAACGAAAAAGCATGCCATCCTGATTTATCGTCTGAAGCTCAACCGGTAATGGAAACTCATCCCCTTTACTGCATAGCGCACAGGGATTCGTGCCTATCTTTCCAAATATGTTTCTAGCGTCTTGCTTATAGAGAATATCTTTACTAGAAAGGATGGTCTGTCCGATCCCCTTCTCAATGCGCAGCATCTTTCCTTCAAGATCCCCGTACTTTTGACTGTATATATACCTTTCCCAGCCTCCGTCTTCTCTAGTCACCTTTAACGCCCGTGTCGTAGGACACGGCGTAGTTTCACAATATCCGATTGTTGGCGTGTCGACGTAGCTAGCGTTACGGACGCCATAATCGAAAGACCAGACCAACGGCACCGATATACCCGCACCTGATATTTGCTTTTTGAATAACGCAACGGCACTGGTTATATGGGATTCCAACGGAAAGCTATTCACGCCTAGCTGATAGCAATTCCTAGGCACATCGGTCCTTCCATGAAGTCTAATCCCAAATCTGAATGTACCCGTCGCACCTGATGGATGAATCATGGTCGTAACATAGTCATCCGCTGTTTCCACACCCACGAAATCCGCGCAGTTTTTCCAGCCAGTACTCCCATAGGAAAGAAGATTGCTGGCACTGAATTTCCATTGAGAGCCGTCAGGCAGTTCCACTTCCGTCAGCATAGGCAACCCATTCGGACTTGAGTAAATGTAGCGCCACGTCTTTCCCGCCGAAGTGGCAGAAGAAGCAATCCCATTAGTATAGGAGATGCTTATAGAGCGACCATCATTCGCGACAATTGAGGTCACGTTCTGCGAATCCGGATTTTCGTATGTAAACGAAACAACGTTCCCATCTCGGTCTTCAATTTTTGTCGGGAGCGCCTTGTACTTCCTGACCGCCAATTCGCTCTTGTAGCTCCACATATCCACGCCAAGATATCCAGTAAGTGTTCTCGTACTTAGCTGGATCGGAACGATCCAATCGAACCAATACTTCTTCCCATCGGGAGAATGAGCCAGAAACCCTTCACCGGGAACACCATTGGCGGTCGTAGGCAAACACGAAAACACCCAACGGGATTGAGTTCCCCAGTAGAATGATGTCGATTCAGTTGGCTTTGGCGCCGTCGGTTCAAGCACCAGCATTGCCTGATCATTTGAATCCGCATCATGCAAAGTGATGCCTCTCCAAAAATGACGCGATTCGAATGAGATTCCGACCTGATCAGGAGCATTCTGCGCCAGCACATAGACATCGGGCGGGCTAGCACTGGTGGGTACAGAGGTACTGACTGAGCAGCGGTTATTTGATTTTCCGGTACCTGTTGGAGTGCGCACCACCCATCCATCCGGCACTGCATAGTTAGCCGTTAGGTGCGGAATATCGAACTCCCAGTCCGCCAATGGAAAATCATGACGTCCCGGGTGCCTGGAGTTGATCCGCACTAAGCGCACGGGAAGTTGATTGTTGCCCGGGATGTCGATATCGACCTGAACGAACTTGGTTTCGCCCGTGTACAGGCTGGTTTTATCTCCAAAAAGATCATTTCCGAGCGATGAGATGGATGTTCTGCTTCTTAGCAGTCCTTGATAGTCAATGCCCAGGTCCGCTGTTGTCCTGGGTGTTTGCGCTAGCGCGAAGGATGAACTTGCCATCAAACACATGGCCATGAGAATAGTTTTTGGTCCGTACGCCATTTGAGACTCCCCTCCTGTGTAGCCTGAACGTTCGTGATTCAACAGCCCCCTCCAGGAACGCGCTATTGAGGAGTTGCAGAAACTGGGGGCGAAGAAGAACATCCAATTGCATTGCACGCACGGATCGTCACTGTTGGCAGAGTCGATGGCGAACCCATGTATATGTACTGAGCGCTCGTGATATTTCCATCGAAGAACTTGGTCGTGCCCAAATAGGCCTCATAGCGCGTAGTTCCTGCAACCGCAGTCCATGAAGCCATCACTCTTACCTGCCACGGTGGGCTGAAGTTGATGACTATGTATTTTGCAACAACGCCCGTCGGCGCCGCTGGAGGTAACGACACGGTGATGCCTGCGCTCGTACTCCATCCGGCGCAACCAGCCGAGTTGCAGCCTTTCGCTCGGTAGTTATAGCTTCCGTTGCCTTTACCGCTAACAGTGAGGCTACCACCTGCCGCGTTGTATATCTGCACCCAGTTGCCGCCGTTGGCCTGTTCTTCAACCAGATAGCTCGTTGCACTTGACACCGCACTCCAAGCCACGGTGTAACTACCCGTGGTACTCGTCGCCGGGATCGTTATCGAAGGCGTACCACCAGGCGGCAAGGTCACCTGAGTCGTAGTTGTATTTGAGTACCCTCCGCACCCGGCCACATTGCACGCTCGCGCACGATACCCGTAACTCCCAGTGCTTCTTCCACTGATGGTTTTGTTGTTTCCCGCTGCGTTATGAATTTGGACCCAGGCTCCACTATTGGTGCGCTCGTCTATCTGGTAGGTTGTGGCCGCGCTTACTGCACTCCAGCTCACTGTGTAGCTGCCCGTGGTATTGCTAGGGGGCAAAGCTACCGTTGGTATGCCTGCCGGCACGTAGATCGCTTGGACATTTCCTGTGGCCGAGTACACCCCACAACCAGCGAGGTTGCATGCCTTCACTCGATAGCCGTAGCTGCCGGCGGGTTTACCGGTATAACCCTGGCTCAGATTCGGACCGCTGTAGGCAGTCGTCCACGCACCGCCATTAACGCTTTCTTCGAGCGTGTAGCTATTTGCCGAGTTGACCGCGCTCCACCCGACCGTATAAGTGCCACTCGCCGCTGTGGTTGGCACGCTCAAAGTTGGCGCGATTCCCGGAGCGAACTGCACTGCGACATCGCTGGTCCCACTCCAAGTGCTGCACACTGAATTCAGGCATGCGCGAATGCGGTAACCATAAGTCCCAGCAGCCTTCCCGTTAAATGCCCGGGATGTGCCCGTACCGTTGTACGCCGTAGTCCAGGCACCACCGGAAACCGACTCCTGCAACTCATATCCGGTTGCATTTACCGAAGCCGTCCAGGTCGCAGTGTAGCTGCCGTTCGTATTGAATCCCGGCACCGTCAATACAGGAGTGGCAGGTGCGATGATATTTACTGTCCGCGCAACCAGGCTTCCACCAAGATAGACGTACTGAGTTGTCTTGGCCTGCCGGATATCCGAGTCATACATCAGCTGCCCGGATCGGCTGTATAAGCTGTACTTGCTAGCCGTCGTGTAGTCCCGAACCCGGCGGCCGTGTGCATCATAGACATAGCTGGAAATACCGTTTACACCACGCAATCGGTTGCCATAGTCGAAGTTGAATACCCTGCCATTCTTGTTAGTCAAGTTGCCTTGTACGTCATAGCTCAGGCCCACAACCGTAGCGCCACCCGTCGTATTGGTCACGCTGGTCAATCGGTTGCTAGAATCGTAATTATACGTATGGTCGCGAACATTGGTGCCCGCTGTGACTTTCAGCGCAATCAGGTTGTCCAGCACGTTGTAGCCATAGCTGGCTGTTCCGAAGCTGCCCCCCGTCGCTTGAATCAGCCTATCCAAGCCGTCGTAACTCATAGAACGACTTTGGCGAGCACCGCTTGTATGATCAATGATGCTGCCGACATTGGCATGCTTGTCGTAAACATACTCCAAATCCAGCACGCCACCACTGTCGGTGCTCCGCGCCGGTAACTGGCGCGCATTCTGAGTCATACTATGAGTAATGCCGTTGCCATAGGTGAACTGTTTGATTTCACCGCTAGGGTGGTACTGCACGCCGAGCACATACGGACCAACTTGGGTCGGTTGGCCCAATGCATTGGGCGCATAGGTCACGGCTTGTCCGTTCGGATAGCTCCGTGAACTGAGATACCCCAAGGCGTTATAGGTATAAGCAAGAGGCCAATTGATGCTGCCCCAAGTCATCCTCTCTAGCGTCAACAGGCGCCTACGATTGTAGTTGTAGACAGTGGTAACAACATTGGTGCCGTCATTGTCCACCATCGTGCTCGCGAGCCGGCCGTCCGGAGTATAGGTATTTGTCGTATTACCTCGCCCATCCGGGAAACTCAGCGACTTCAGCCGGTTGCGCGTGTCATGGGTGCGCGCGACTTTGCGCGCGACGACCGTCGTGCTGGTACCTGTTGCATCACAGGTCGTGCCCGCAGGCAACCCTGCGGCACTCCAGCTCAGATTGCCTGCACCGTCGTAACCAAACAACGTGGCTCCAGTTTCCGGCTCTGTTGTTCGGCACAACTCCTGGGCGGTGTTATAGCTGTAGCTCCGGTCAAGCATTACCGTGCCACCGTCGACATCGCCACTATTACTTCGACGGATACGGGTCGGCTTACCAAAGACATCGCGGGTAATGTGGGTCACCGCTGCTTCGGGCCTCCAGATTCGGACAGGCCTGGAGTAGTCCGGCTGATCGAACATCTGGTACCACGTTCGTGTCTGCTTCCCTAGAGGCGAAGTGATTCGCATGTAGGGTCCGGACGTATCCTTCAGATAACTCGTCACCGTTGTCAGCAAGCCCAATTCACTATCTTCGCTTACAGAACTCACACGGCCCAAAGCATCGTAATTGGTCCACGTGCCAGTGGTACCACTTGCAGTTGTCCCAGTCGGGTAAGACACGAATGTAGCCCGGCCATCATGATCATACGTGAATCCCTGTGTCCGCAACGTTCCTTCCAAGTTAGAGCCGTCATAGTCATGCACGAGAATAGGTCGCCACAACGCATCATAGAACGTGTTCGTACGGTGCGCCCCAGTGTCTTCTCGACGTAACCAGTGGCCGGCCGGAATTCCATGCTCATCAATCGCCCGATACTCGAAACTGAAAGCTGTTGCACTCCAAGTACTGGTGTCACAGACTCCCGCGACCGATTCGGATGGGTGAACAACTCGCGTCAATCTTCCCATTGCATCGTACGTGTAGCATGTCTTAAAGCCGTTCTCATCAATAGTCGAATTTATCCAACCGTCATCGCTCACTTCTACAGATTGCGTGGTCGTATCGGCGTAGGCAATGCTCTGAGGTAGCCCGCGCTTCCAGTTTCCGAACGTAGTCGTATTTCCGTTGCCATCCTTGATGGTCTTCAGCGTGCCCAATTGCCCGCTTGCTACGGTGGATGTACTGTCATAGGCAAGCGTCTGTTGCAGTCTTCCGAATGACTTCACCGCGCTAGGTCGTGCCCGCGCGTCATAGGTGGTCTCAGAAGTAACTGTTCCCGCAGGCGATTCGCTCGGCGTGCATTCGACGGGTGCCACGCAGGTTGTCTTGGCTTCCTGTCCCAGAACCCACAACGTCATATTGTCGTGGTATTCGATTGTGTCAGTCCTAGTGTAAGTCTGTGCCTGTACTGTCAGCGGCAGCGCCAGAACTGTCCAAATTCCTATCTTCGATTTCATTTCGCGCCCCTGTCCGCCTCATGCGTTAACCACGCTTGTCGACCCATAAGCCAACAATTTCCTTTATCGCGCCGAAGATTCACCCGCGCTCCCATGCAACAAGTGTCTAAGGGGCTAACAGCACCTCGCTGTCCCCAGATGACAACAACTGTAGAGAGAGAGCTCCCCGTACACGCGCCCAGAAAACCAACTTTTCCAGCTACCGACGGATCATGAGTCCAGAGATCTGTCGTTCAGGCATAAATGAGAGGCTACAAGGCTCGCCTTGTCAAGCAGCCGATTGACGCGAAAGAGTTACTAAAGTCAGCATTCTCTCGCTCGTTCACAAGCAACGGTGTGAACGCAATCAGGCCGCACTCGCCATCCGATCCATCAGGCTATCCGCCATCTCCCGCCAACCGGCGAGTTGATGCAGCACGCCCAGCGATTTGAGGTAGTCCTCGTCGACTTGCTCGTTGCTGGCCAGCGCGCCGGCGACGTGCACGGCGCCGGGGACCCAGAAGCTGCGCAGGCTGGAGCGCTGCGGTTGGCGGTGGAAGGCGACGGCTTCGACGATGGGCATGGGCAGGCCCCACAGGCCGAGCAGATAGGCGCCGGCTTCGGTGTGGCCGGGACGGTCGTCGCCTTCGGGGAGCGGCTCGCGCTCGTCGCGCACGCCTGGCAGCAGCAGGCCGACGTCGGCCAGCAGGGCGGCGGTGGCGCCGAGTTCGGCGCTGGTGTTCGGCAGAATCCGCGCGGCCAGGCGCGAGGCGATCAGGGCGCGTTGTTGCAGGGCCAGGCGGTCGACGTTGCTGCCGGTCTTGATCGAGAACACTTCGCTGGCCAGGACCAGATCACGCAGGGTCGCCAGCCCCAGTCGGGTGACGGCGGCGCGCATGTCGGTGATTGCGCGTCCGTTGGAGAAGTAGGCCGAGTTGCACAGCTGCAGGACCTTGGCGGCGATGGCCGGATCGCCGGAGACGATACGGGCGATGTCGGTGCTGTCGCCCTGCTCGTCTTCCAGCGCGCGGGTCAGCGCGAAATACAGGTGCGGCGGCGACGGCAGATGTTCGACCCGGCCGATGACGCGGCGCAGGCGCGGGCTGTCCAACAGGTCGCGCAGTTCTTCCAGGCTGTGGATGGCCTCCAGTACGGTTTCGGAGGACAGCGGCAACGGCAGGAAGCGATGGGCGACGCCGATCAGCTTGATCGGCGGGGAAACGCCTGCGTCGGTGTTTTCAAGCAGCGCGATGCGGATGGTTTCCGGGCGCAGGGTGCGGATCTGGCCCAGCAGCGTGGCCGGCGGCAGATCGGGCAGACTCGGGCCAACGATCATCACGTCAATCGGGGAATTGGCGACCGCGAACATGGCGGCATTGCCGTCGGCGACGAACTCGACCTTCCATTCGTCGCCCATGTCGCCGATGTAATCAGTCAGATCACCAGGCAAACAGGCGGTGTCGCCCACATACAGGATCCGCAAGACACTTCCCCTTGGAACGTTGTTCAATGGTGTCGCTCGACGGGCGCGTCCCTGATCCGGATGCACGCCCGCGCGAGAATCTACCTAGTTTTCGGCCGCACGATCACATTCCTGAAGCGCGGTCACGCGATATTGCGCAGCCCTTCACACAACCGTCTTCGTAAAAGCGGCTTGCACATCGGATTCGTCAATTTTTTGGCGCGATTCCGGGCAAAGTACGCCCTTCCACCGGCCCCATGACCGACAGGTGCGCGAGCAGGCGGGCCAGGGTGACCACGTCCTGGAAGTTGTGCGCGGCCACCCGGTGCAGCCATTCGGAAGAGCCGCCGCGCAGGAAACCCAGCCACGCCGCGGGTGCTTCCGAACCCGGCAGGTCATCCTCGCGCACGATCTCCAGCGCATGCCGCTCGATGGTGGCGAGACGGCAGTTTTCCCAGACACCTCGGTAACGGCGACGAGTGGGATACAACAGATCCAGGTGCGCCAGTCCCTCCAGCGGATTGCGACACCGTGCCAGCCGGTAGCGCGTGACCAGCAATGGCGCGTCGTAGCAGCGTCCGTTGTAGCTGACCAGCCGCGTATCGGCCCGCAGCCAGCCGGCGAAGGTATCGAGCATGGTGTGTTCGGCGGCGAGGTGCGCGATCAGCAACTGACGCACGCGCAATCCTTCGGGAACGAAGTCCGACGCGCCGATCATGAAGGCGCGCGTGCCGGTGCCGCCCGCCAGTCCGGTGGTTTCGGTGTCGAAGAAAAGAAGATGCGCGGTGGACAACGGGTCTTCGCGCGCGAATGCGCCGTCGAACGACTCCGGTATCGCCGGCCACGGCAACACCCGTTCGATCAGGTACAGGCCATCGGCGATCTCGTCCCCCGGCAGGGTGCGCTGATGTGCGGCGGCCCGGACGGTCGGCACGGACCGTGCACGCACACCCAGCATCCGCCGCAGCGACGCGGTCATGTCGATCGCGGTGTCGCGCATCGCGGGCGGCGATGTGACGGGCGTGGCGTGCCCCGCCTGCTGCCGCAACCGGCGCAATTGTTCCAGGGCCGTGCTCATGCCGCTGTCAGCAGTTCCAGCACGCGCCGCGCCAGCGTCCTGGGCGTGACTTCGGCGGTTTCGTCGGCGGCCAGGATCGGCCCGACGCACGCCGGGCAACCGGCGCGGCAGGCGCAACCATCCACCAGCTCGCCGGCGCGTCGCACCAGTTCGGCCTGGCGCCGCCACAGGGGTTCGCTCAGGCCGATGCCGCCGGGGTAATTGTCGTACAGATACAGCGTGGGCACGAAGCGGTCACCCTCCAGCGGCGACAGCAGTTGCCCTTCGCCGCCCCGCAGTTGTCCGCGTCCGTGTGCATCGGGCAACGCAAACCAGGCGCCATCGCCATCGCCGACCGCCTTCTGCAGATCCCGCCCCTCGGCCATCACCGCCACGGTGGCGGCGATGTGCAGCGCGTTGGCGGCGCCGAGGAAGCCGTCCAGTGCTTGCTGCCGCGAGGCGAAGCCGGCATGCAGGACCTCCGAAGGGAGTTGCCACCATACGCCGGTGGTATGCATCTCCTGATCCGGCAGCGTGACCGGCCCATAGCCGATGTTCTCGTGGGTGTAGTAACGGATTTTTTTGTAACCGGCCACCCGTCGCACCACATGCACTTCGCCATGATGACTGGTGCCCTGCCCCGCGCGGCAGCCGTCGAAACGCTCCAGCACCTTCAACTTGGTGTAGTCGATGGCGTCTGTGTAGTAGTCCACATGGGTGCGCGTGACATACGCCTTGCGGCCTTCCCAGTCGAGCCGCTCCACCTGGTAAGGCGTCGACTGGATCATGTGGATGGCGCCTTCGTACAGGGTCAGCGGCGCGGCGCTGAAATCCACCTCGGCGATGATGGTCTGGCGGCCGTCGGTGCGATCCACCACCACGAAGTTGCCATCCGCGACCGCGCGCAGGCTGACCGCATTGGCCGGATAGCTGTCGGCGATCCATTCGTAGCGTTCGCCCTCGCGATGGACCACGCTGTCTTCGCTCAACAGTTCCAGGAACGGCGCCGGATCCACCGGACCGAAATGTTCGCCCGCCAGGAACGGCAGCTCGAACGCCGCGCAGCGGATGTGATCCAGCAGGATCATCGGCTGATCGGCCGCGATGCGCGCGTGTTCCGGCGGGCTGTCGGCGAAGAAGTCCGGATGCCGCACCACGTACTGGTCCAGCGGCTGCGAACTGGCGACCAGCACGCCCAGGGAAGGTTGCTGGCGGCGGCCGGCACGGCCGAAGCGCTGCCATGTGGCGGAAATGGAGCCGGGATAGCCGTTGAGCACCACCGCGTCCAGGCTGCCGATGTCCACGCCCAGCTCCAGCGCCGAGGTGGAGACGATGCCGTCGATGCGGCCATCCCGCATGTCGCGCTCGGCCTGGCGGCGCTCGGTAGGCAGGTAGCCGCCGCGATAGGCGCGTATCCGCGCCGGCTTTCGCGGATCGTGGTCGAACACGTCCTTCAGGTACTTGGTCAGCACTTCCACCATCGTCCGCGACTGCGCGAAGACCAGCGTCTTCAATCCGGCCTTGATCGCGAGCCGGGCGATGCGGTTGCTTTGCGAGCGTGCCGACGCGCGCAGGCCCAGATCCGGATTGACCACCGGCGGATTCCACAACAGCACATGCTTGTCGCCGCTGGGCGCGCCGGACTCGGTGATGGCATGCACGTCCGCTTCCAGCAGCGCCTCGGCATGTCCCTTGGGATTGCCGATGGTGGCCGAGCACAGGATGAATTGCGGCGAGGCGCCGTAGAACGCGCACACCCGGCGCAGACGACGCAGCACATTGGCCACGTGCGAACCGAACACGCCGCGATAGGTGTGGACTTCGTCAATCACCACATAACGCAGGTTTTCGAAGAACTGCGCCCACTTGGTGTGATGCGGCAGGATCGCCTGGTGCAGCATGTCCGGATTGCTGACCACGATATCGCCGTGCAGGCGGATCGCCTGGCGCGCATCGCCCGGGGTATCACCATCGAAGGTGAACGCCTTGATGCCCAGATCGCCGGCCGTGTTGAGTTCCAGCAGTTCGCTGACCTGGTCCTGCGCCAATGCCTTGGTCGGGAACAGGTACAGCGCCTTGGCGCCGCCCCCCATCACCGCCGACGCCACCGGCAGCGTGTAGCACAGCGACTTGCCCGAGGCGGTGGGCGTGGCGATGACCAGATGCTCGCCGGCCGCCGCATGTGCCCACGCTTCGGCCTGGTGGGCATAGAGGCGCTCGATGCCACGGTGGCGCAGGGCCCGCGCCAGCCCTTCCGGCAAGTCTTCCGGCAATGGCGCGTAGCGGCCCTCGCGGCCGGGCACGGTCAACTGGCCGGTCACCCGATCCGGGTACTTGGCCGCCAGCCGTTCGGACAGCCGCATGCCATCGGCGGCACCGGATGGCAGCAGGTCGCGATGGGAACGGGCGAGTTGCCGGGCGGGAACGGACATGGGCGGCCTCCAACAGGGGCCGACATGACATTCCAACGCCGTCGCAGGAACTGAGATTGGCGCCGGCTTCGGGCGACCCGCGGGGCGTGGACAAAACAAAGGCCCGGCTTGCGCCGGGCCTTTGTGTGCAACTGGTGGGCGGTACAAGGTTCGAACTTGTGACCCCTGCCGTGTGAAAGCAGTGCTCTACCGCTGAGCTAACCGCCCGAATCTCGGGGCGCGTATGTTAATCGGGCCCGCCGGATTGGTCAAATTTTTTCGCCGGCGTCCTCGGAAACGCCCGCCACGCAGGCGTCTCCGGGCCTCAGACCGCGGCAGTCACCAGTACTTCGATGCGCCACTCGGCATTGGCCAGGCGAGCCTCGACCGTGGCGCGCGGCGGCGTGTGCCCCGGCACCACCCACTCGTCCCAGACCTGGTTCATGCCGTCGAAATCCAGGATGTCCTTGAGGAAGATTTCGACCCGCAGCAGCTTGCTCTTGTCGGTGCCCGCCTGCGCGAGCAGCGCATCGACGGCGGCGAGTACCTGCCGGGTCTGGCCACGGATGTCCTGGCCGGCATCGTCGGCGATCTGGCCGGCCAGGTAGACCACGCCATTGTGGATGGCCATTTCCGACATGCGGGGGCCGACATCGAAACGCTGGATCATGGTGAAGCTCCTCGAATTACCGGCATCGCTCATGCCGTGGCGAAAGCTTAGCGCAGCACTCCGGGGCCGGCCAAAGGAAAACCGCCTCCGCGTGGCTTCCGCCGCCGTCTTTCAGGCTTCCTGCGGCCGGATGTCCGGAGCAGCCACCACAGGCGACGGATGCCCCTCGCGGCGCTCGGGCAGCGAGTAGCCACCTTCATAGACGCTGACGCGATTGCGCCCTTCGTGCTTGGAGCGGTAGAGCATGCGATCGGCCAGCGAGAAAAGCCGCGTCAGCTGATAGCCCGCCAGTGCGCTGGTGGTGACCCCGAAGCTGGCCGAGACCTGGAAACGATGTCCAGTCGGCGATGTATCGATGGCCGCGATGCGCCGACGGCAATCCTCCGCGGTCGCCGTGGCGGCAGCCAGATCCAGGCCCGGCAGGATGAGCGCGAACTCTTCCCCGCCCAGTCGCCCGACCACTCCGCTCGACGGCGTCAGTTCACGGCAGAGCCCTGCGACCAGTCCAAGAATGTGGTCGCCGCTGGCATGGCCATAGCGATCGTTGATGCTCTTGAAGTGATCCAGGTCGAGCATGATCAGCGCCACTTCCGTGCTGTTCCTGGCGCATTGCGCAAGCAGGCGTTCGGATTGGGTGGTGAAGTGGCTGCGGTTGCTGATCCCGGTCAGCGCGTCGGTCTGGGCCAGGCGCTTGAACATCATCTGGGTGCGCTTGGTCCGGTAGGCCCAGTAACCGATGCTGGCCAGCAGCATGACCAGGAGGATCACCACCAGCCGCGTATTCTGGCTCGCCTTCATTTCGAGCTTGCGCTGCAGTTGCAGCAGTTGGTTCTGGCTGCCGAGACGCTGGATCTGTTCCGATTTCTCCAGCGTTTCCTGACGGACGATCTGGTACGCCAGCTCCCGCGCCTTGACCTCGTTGAGATAGGCCTTGTCCGCTTCCGCGTACCGACGGTAATAGACCAGCGCGGTCTCGTTGTCACGCCTGCGCTCGGCAACCCGGAACATGGTGCGGTACGCGCTGACCAGCGATTGGGTACTGGTCCCCATCGAGCTGCTGAGCGTGATGGCTTCGGACGCGTAGGTCTCCGCGGCCTTGAGGTCGCCGCGCTCCAGCAGCAGTTCGGCCAGCGTGGCCTTGACGAGCATGGCCAGGTACGGATAGCGGTACGACTCCACTTCCGCCAGATGCGTCCGCAGCAGTTCGATCGCTTCACCCCGCTTGTACTCGGCTGCCAGCAACCGGGCGAGGATGACCCGCATGTGGTTGGCAATCAGGCCCTCGCTGCGCGCCTCGCAGTGTTCGATCACCTCCCGCAGGGGCGCTCCCCCGGCCGGCAACGCGGCCAGGTAGAACATGGCCTCGTACTTGAGATACTCGGCGAAGCAGCGCGCACGCGCATCCGGCTTGTTGGCCAGGATGCGTTCCGCGTACTGCAATCCGAGACGATACTGGCCTATCTCGTTATGGAGATAGGCGGCTTCCACCAACGCGTGGATACGCAACTGCGGCTCGTCCACCTGGTCCAGCCGAGGCAGGATGTGCCCGAGCTGGCGCAGGCTCTCGGTAAACCGGCGGCTCTTGGTATAGATGTTCACCAGCAGCGCGCTCGCGCGGAACCGGATGTGTTCATCCGTCGACGATTCGGCGAGCTTCTTCAGGCGTGGAATCACCGCGTCGTACTTGCCCGAAAAGGCCAGTCGATAGGCCTCCAGATAGGCCAGTTGCTCGCGCTGGAGGGGTTGGAGTTCCCGTTGGCGCCGCTGGACCGCATCGATGAGGGCGCTGAAGCGCGCGGGCTCCGCGCTGCGGATGGATTCGGCCTGGGCCAGCAACTCCGTCACGCTTCCCGGCGACGGTGTTACCGCGAATGCCTGCAGGGGCAATGCCAGCACCAGCCACAGGACGAGCCGACGTCGGAGCGGCGCACGCGCCATCAGGAGCCCTTCATGTCCGGAGCCATGAGCCGCGCGCTCAGCAGAAATGCATATGGACCGAACCCCATTGGACGTGGATTTCCCCGCTCATGGAACCAATCGGCCCCGTGCATGGGACCGTCCCGGGAGGATCTTAGCGCATCGCCTCCCGGGCAGCAGTCCGCCCCGCTTCAGCCCACGTGGCCCAGCGAACGTTTGGGCTGAACGCTTGACAGGTCCCGGATGGCCTCCGGCCAGGGCACCGGCTCAAGCGGGCCGGGCACGGCTTCCGGGTCATCCGCCGGGAATGCGGACACCTGGTTGCGCCCATGCTCCTTGGATTGGTAGAGCATCCGATCCGCATCGGACAGCAGGCGTTCCAGGGTGTACCCGGAAAGCGCGGTGGAGGTGATTCCGAAGCTTGCGGCGACCTGGAAACGATGGCCGGTTTCCGTCGTGTCGATCGCGGTGATGCGTACGCGGCAATCCTCCGCCAGGCGGATGGCCGAGCGCAGGTCGCAGCCATACATCAGCATCGCGAACTCTTCTCCTCCCAACCGGCCCAGCACGTCGATGCGCCTGCACAGCGATTGGCACACCTTCGCCACCTGCTTGAGGGTCCAGTCCCCGTCGAGGTGCCCGAACCTGTCGTTGATCGACTTGAAATGATCCAGGTCGAACATGATGAGCGCCGCTTCCTCGCCGTTGCGGGCGCACTGGGACAGGTTGCGTTCCGCGAGCTGGGTGAAATGGTGGCGGTTGCAGATGCCGGTCAGCGCGTCGGTCTCGGCCAGCTGCTTGAGCGAAACCTGGACGCGCTTGGTCTTGTAGGCCCAGTACGCGATGGTCGCGAGCAGCAGGACCAGCAGGATGATGACCAGGTGGGTGTTCTGCGCGGCCTGCCGCTCGACCTCCCGCTGCAGCTTGAGCACCTGGTTCTGGCTGTCGAGGCGCTGGATCTGCTGCGACTTCTCCAGCGTTTCCTGGCGCACGATCTGGTAGGCCAGTTCACGCGCCTTCACTTCGTTGAGGTAGGCCTTGTCGACTTCCGCGTAGCGGCGGAAATAGACCAGAGCCTGATCGGCATCGTTGCGCGCCTCCGCGATGCGGTACATGGTGCGATAGGCGCTGGCCAGCGACGGCAGGTTGCCGTCCATGTTTCCCTGCGCGATCGTTTCCGAGGCAAAGCTCTCGGCCGCGCCCAGTTCTCCCTTGTCGAGCAACAGCTCCGCGATAAGCGCCTTGACCTGCGCGATCAGGTAGGCGAACCGGGTGCCCTCGACTTCGCGCAGATTGTTCCGCAGCAGTGCGACGGCGGCGTCACGCTTGCCCTCGCCGGCCCATTTCTTGGCCAGTGTCACGCGGATGGTATTGACCGCGGCGATCTCGTGTTGGGTCTTGCATTGCTCGATGGCCTGCAGGATCGAATCGTCCTGGCGGGGCAGCGTGGCCAGATTGTTGAGCGCCTCGAACTTCACCTGGTTCGCGAAGCATTCCGTGCGCGGCTGCGGCAGGTCCTCGAGGATGCGTTCGGCGTACCGCAACGCCAGTTGGTGCTGGCCCACCTGCCCGTAGGTGAATGCCGCCACGCCCAGTCCCTGGTGGCGAAGGTCCTTGGACTTGACCTCTTCCACCAGCGTCAGCGTGGTTTCCAGCTGCCGCAACGATTCGGTGAACTGGCGCCCCAGTGTGTAGGTATTGGCGATCAGCACGCCGGCGCGGAACTTGATGTCCGGATCCGCGGATGCTCCGATGAGCGCGCGGGCACGCTCGGCGGCCTTCTCATACTGACCCTGGAAGGTCAGATCGTAGATCGCGAGGTATTCGATCTGTTCGCGCTGGTGAATGCTCGCGAATTGCCGGGAGCGCTCCAGTTCGACCAGCAGGTTCTGGAACACCTTCGGCTCGGAGCTCTTGATCTGCTCGGCCTTCTCCAGCAATGACTGGACCTGCGCCTGCTCGCGCGGATGCTCCTGCGCGGCGTGCGCCAACGGCGGCCCCAGAAGGACCGCCGCGAGCGCCAGCCGCTGGAAAACGCGCGGGAGCATGCTCAACAGGCCTCGCCCGGCGTCGTCAGCGGTCGCTCGGCGCGTCCTCGGGTTCGGAAGGATCTTCCTGCACGCCGTCCGGCTCCTCGCCGTCCGCGGGCAATTCCGGACCCGGCTCCCACACCAGCTTGGCCATCTTGTCCCGCCCACCCATCAGCTGGCTCAGGCCGGCGAAGTCCCCGGCGAGCAGCGCGCTCTTCTGGGCGGGTTCCAGCTCCAGCGATTCGATCGCCGCGCGCAGTTGGTCCGGCGAAAGTCGTGACAGCGCGGGATCCTGGCCCAACGCTTCAAGAAACCGGATGGTGTTCGACATGTTGCTTCCTCGTTGTCTGTAGTGGTTGTTTCAAGGGAAACCGGCGGGAATTCCGGTTTCCGGCTGCAGCGCGGCCATGCGCTCGCGCATGCTAGCGTTGATCCGCATCCGGCGCGCCGGAGGTATTACCAGCGTGGTCTGTTGCTCCAACTCCCTGCTGGCGAGGTCGGACAAAGGGAACCGCTCCTGCCGCGGCGCCCCCAGGGGCAAGGTCGCTGCTTCGTAGGCGATGACACCGTGATCCAACGGATAATCCTCCGCCAACAGGTCGACCAGAAGCTGCCGCTCGGCGGAAGAAGTCCTGAAACGGCGCAGGCTGCGATCGCCAGCCAGGCCCACCTGCCACAGGATGAGATAGGCGGAAGGATCGATCCGGCGCTGGTACAGCATGAACTGGCTTGCCTCGTAGTGCTGGCAGCCGAAGGTGCCGGGATCGATGCCAAGGTCGGCGTAGAGACAGTCCTCGGCGGAGATGCCGGGCTCCATGTGCGCCTCGAATCCCGCTTCGCGCACCCGTTCGACCGCCAGATGCGGCGCCAGGGCGAATACACCCGGATGGCCGTAGAAGGCGCCGCAAACCCGGCGACCCGCCCTCACTTCCGTGACCATCATCTCAACCATTTCGTTGTAGGTGTCACGTCGCGACTTGCCTTCCCCGTACAGCGGCTGCAGGCTGCGGACGTCTGCGTTCATTCCCTGGATCCACAGTTCGACCAGCGGATCGGACACCGCCACGAACACCACGTCGGCCTGTTCGATATGGGCACGCGCACGCGGGCCGATGTGGGCCCCCAGCAACATCCCCGTCCCCACGCAGACCAAGCTTCCCCGCACGTCCATCGCGTCGCCGAAGGCCCCAAAATGCGAAATCTAACGGTCCGGCCGCCGCATTGCAAAAAAACCCGATGACAGCGGGCGGGGAAACATCAGTCCCCCGCCCCGCTCCGGCTCAGGGTTTGGCCTTGGCCGCCTCCGCAGCCGCCTTGCGACGGGCTTCGGCATCCTGCTGGAACTCGACGATATGCGGCAAGGCGCGCAGCAGTCTGGATTCCGGATCCAGAGTCCAGGTCTCGCCCGCC
Source organism: Pseudoxanthomonas sp. 134C1 (assembly GCF_057773065.1). Classification (NCBI taxonomy): domain Bacteria; kingdom Pseudomonadati; phylum Pseudomonadota; class Gammaproteobacteria; order Lysobacterales; family Lysobacteraceae; genus Pseudoxanthomonas; species Pseudoxanthomonas sp. 134C1. The sequence continues at coordinate 126,242 of NZ_JBYMTH010000011.1, read as the reverse complement.
GGCAGTTCCAGGCGGCCTCGACCGTTGTCCATCGGCACGGTCTTGACCTGGCCGTCGACGCCGCCGATCCGGACCTGCACCGGTACCGGGAACGGCAGGTCGTCCGGCGTCTTCCAGCGCAGGACCAGGCCGCCGGCATCGCGCTCGGCCACCAGTTCCGGCAACGCGGCCCGATACAGGTAGACGTCGAAGAACCAGCCGTAATCACGGCCGGTGACCTTGCGGACGATGTCGATGTAATCGCGGGTGGACACGTAGCGTGGCTTGAAATTGCCCGGCCGCGGCTTGTCGGTGCCGTACACGGCCTGGCGGATGCTGGCGAAGAAGGCCTCGTCGCCAATCAGTCCGCGCAGCATGTGCAGCATCAGCGAACCCTTGTAGTAGATGTCCAGGCCGGGGCCGTTCTCGCGGTCGTAGACGGTCTTCTCGGTCTGGCTCCTGCCGGACACGATCGGATACTTGTTGACCAGTCCGGCTCGCTGGTCCAGCAGCGCCGCGTGGTACTCCATCTCGCCACGCAGGTACTGCAGGTACAGCGGCTGCATGTAGCTGCCGAAGCCCTCGTGAAGCCACATGTCGTCCCAGTCCACGTTGGTCAGCTGGTTGCCGAACCACTCGTGGGCGAATTCGTGCTGCAACAGCCAGTCGTAGCCGTACTTGTCCTTCTTGTAGTCGTTGCCGTAGGCGTTGATGGTCTGGTGTTCCATGCCCAGGTGCGGGGTCTCGACCACGCCCATCTTCTCGTCGCCGAACGGATAAGGGCCGATGTTGCGCTCGAAGAAATCCAGCACCCGCGGGAATTCGTCGAACAGGCCACGCGCCTTCGCCTCGCGTCCCTTCAGGTACCAGAAGTGCAACGGGATGGTGTTGCCGAAGCGGCTGCGGTACTCGCCCTTCATCTCCTCGTAGGGGCCGACATTGAGGGCGATGGCGTAGGTGTCCGGATCCCGCGCGCGCCAGTGGTAGGTGCGCCAGCCGTCCTTTTCCTGCATGCCCATGGCGATGCCGTTGCCGGCCGCCACCAGCGGGGCCGGCACGGTGATGTGCTGGTCCACCGCCAGCGGCTCGCCCTGTGGATGATCGATGCAGGGCCAGAACAGATCGCAGCCCTCGCCCTGCACCGCCGACGCGATCCACGGTTCGCCGGTCGGCGCCGTCGCCCAGACGAAGCCGCCGTCCCAGGGAGCGCGCTTGGCCACGTGGGGTTTGCCGCCGTAGACGATGCGGACTTTCACCTGCTGATCCGCCGCCACCGTCGCGGGCAGATCGATGCTCATGCGTCCTTCCGGATTGCGCCAGGCGCTGTTCGGCAGGACGGCGCCGTCGGCTTCGACCCGGCTGATGGCCAGGTTGCGGTCGAGATCCACGACGACCCGCCGGATCGGCGTCCTGGCCCGGAAGGTCAGGCGGGCATCGCCCTGGATGGCCTTTTCCGCCGGCAGGACCTTGAAGCTCAGATCGGCGTGCTCGAACACCACCGCTTCCTGCTCAGGCGCGCGCGGCACGCCGGAATCACGGGTCAGATCGGTGATATCGGGCTGTTCCGCCAGCGCCCCGGCGGACAGGCTCAGGGACAGGGCAAGCGTCAGGCAGGAGGATTTCATCGGCATCTGGACTCCGGTCGGTGCGAGGCGGGAACCGCGGCAACCGCCGATGTTGGCATGGCGGGCGGCCCGGCCGGTATCCGACTGAAGTCATGCCGCCGGATCCGCGCTCCCGGCACCGGCGCCAGATCAGGCGCCGGCCAGCGCCCGGCCCGCCCAGGCCACGATCTGGTCGCGTGAGAGCGCGCCGGAATGACGGTCCAGTTCGCGACCGCTGCGGATCAGCACGAGCGTGGGAATGCTGCGGATGCCGTAGCGGGCCGCCAGCGCGGTTTCCGCCTCCGTGTCCACCTTGGCCAATCGCAGCCGCGGTTCGAGCACCGCCGCCGCGGCTTCGAACTGTGGCGCCATCGCCAGGCAGGGACCGCACCACGATGCCCAGAAGTCCACCAGCAAGGGCAGATCGCTGCGCAGGGCATGCCGGTCGAAGTCACCGGTCGTCAGCGCCAAGGGCCGCCCCTGGAACACGGCCTGATGACAACGTCCGCAGCGGGGTGACTCGCCGAGCCGCTCGGGCGGCAAGCGGTTCATCGCCCCGCACCCGGGACAGGCCAGCAGCCAGCTCGCCGCGTTCATGCCGCCGCCTGCCCGCCGGCCGGCAGGCGCAGGTGCAGCAGCGGAAACGGCTTGCCCAGCCCGTCCAGTTCGGAGCGCGAAGCCACCTCGAAGCCCATGTGCAGGTAGAAACCCACCGCGCCCGGGTTCTGTTCATTCACGTCCACCCGGTCCGCTCCCCATTGCTCGATGGCGTGCCGCAGCAGCGCCTTGCCGGTGCCCGATCCGTGATGCGCGGGATCGACGAACAACATCTCCACCTTGCCTGCTTCCGCGCCGACGAATCCGCGCGGGCGGCCGTCCGATGTCCGGACCACGGCCAGGCGCTCGGCGGACGGGAGGTACCCGTCACGGACCAGGGGCCGGAACAACTGGATGTCGGCTTCTTCCAGGAAGTGATGGGTCGCGCGGACGGCCGACTCCCACACCTCGAGCAGATGCGGAAGATCGGCGGCGGTGGCGGTCTCGATTTTCATCCCGACAGCTTGCCACGCCGGATGCCGGGCCGGATGCCGGGTGCCGGGTGCCGATCTGTAATCCGTACTTCCGTCTTCGTTTCCGCCCTTTTGCCTTCACTCCACCCCGTCCGGAAAGGAATAGACTGGCGGCGACCGGAGTTTGGCCGAAGACGTGGAGGTACGCGTATGGCCACGTGGTTGCTTGCCGCCGCCCTGGCGTTTTCGCCGCAGCCGCCGCTGCCGGATGCGGCGCTGCCGGCCGATATCCCCACGGTCGAGGAAATCATCACCGTGCCGTCGGAACTGCAGGATCGGTTCCGGCAATGGATGGCGCACGCGGATGATGCCGACCCCACCACGCGGCTCAACCATCTGGTCGCCTTCCTGTTCTCCAGGGAGGGCGGTTTGGGATTGCAGTACCAGGACGGCGCCAACTACACCGTCGCCCAGACCTATCAGACCGGACGCGCGAACTGCCTGAGCTTCACCCTGATGGTGGTGGCGCTGGCGCGCGCGGATGGACTGCAGGCCTATGCGCAGGAAATCGAGGACGTGCTGACCTGGTACCAGGAAGGCAACACCGTCTATCGCAACAACCATGTCAACGCCGGCATCCGCATCGGTCGTCAGCGTTTCAGCGTGGACGTGGCGTGGGATCAGGTCATCGCGCGGCAGCAGCCCGAGGCGATTCCCGACACGCATCTGTTCGCGATGTTCTACAACAACCGCGCGGTGGACCTGCTGGGCGATGGCGACGCCGCCAGCGCGCAGGCGTATCTCGCGCGCGCCCGCGCGCTCAGCCCCGGATACCCCGCGTTCTGGAACAACACCGGCGTGGCCGCGCTCCGGCGGGGTGACGCGGCGGGTGCGGAACGCGCCTACCTGCATGCCCTGACATTGAACAAGAACTACTCGTCCGCGCTGTTCAACCTGGTGACGTTCTACAACCGCAATGGCCGCACAGCCGAAGCCAAACCGCTGCAGCGGCGGCTGGAACAGGTTCGCGCGCACGACCCGTTCGATCAGTTCCTGCTCGCGCTCGAACACGAGCGCTCGGGCGACTACGAGGGTGCGGTCAATTACTACCAGCGCGCCATCCGCCTCTTCGGCAGCGAACACCGGTTCTATCTGGGACTGGCGCGGGCGTACCTGCATCTGGGCAAGGCGCGGCGCGCGGGCCGCGCCCTGGCCCACGCCCAGGAACTGAGCGAAGGGGCGACGCGCGCCCAGTACCAGGCCAAGCTGGAGCGCCTGCGGCGGCCGCGCGAGCCGAGCATCTTCGGGCCGCAACCGCGCTGAAGTGCCGGATCCTCAGCCTGTGCCGAGGCGCCATTCGCCGAGGAAAGTGTAATCCGCCTGGCCCTCGATGCTCTGGATCAGCACGAATCCGTCGGGCTCCAGGCCAATCGACGCCACCGTCGGCGTGGCGGGCTGTGGATCGCTGTAACCAAGGGTGAGGTGCGGGATGAAACTCCTGCCGACATGATCCTTGAAGCCTGCCCGGATCAGGCGTTCCTGCAGGCCGCGCCAGAAACGGATCAATTCCGCCGATGAAGACGAAGCCGCCAGCGTGAGCGCCGGTCGCCGCGGATTGCCCAACGGCTGCAGATGATCCAGTTGCAGATGGAAGGTCTCGCCAACGAATCCATCCGCGGCTTCGCGCGCCCGGCTTATCCAGTCAGGGCGGGGTCCACTGCTTTCGCCCAGATAGTGAAGGGTCAGGTGGTAGCGCTCCGGACTCACCCAGCGCGTGTGCGGATGGCTGGCGCGCAGTCCGGCCGCCACGCCCGCGATCCGCGCGCGCTCGGGTGCCGAAGGCAGGAGCGCGAAGAACAGACGATGCAGGGGCGCACTGCTGCCTTCAAAGAGATCGTTCTGCGTGGACATGCCACATATTAAGCTAGGACCTAGCGCAGCTGGCTGTCCTTGCTCCCGCGCCGGTTGTACATCTGTCCCTGGTCCTGCGCCTGGTCCGCCGCCTCCTGGCAGGCCACACACAGGCGCACGCCGGGCACCGCCTTCTGGCGGGCCGGCGGAATCGGCGCGTCGCATTCTTCGCAATGGCTGAGGCTGGGACCGGTCGGCAGATTGCGGCGCGCCCGCGCAATCGCGTCCTTCACGGTCGCGTCGATCTGATCCTGTACGGCGCCGTCGCCGGCCCAACCGGTTGCCATGGTCCTGCCCTCTCGCGTGTCACCGGGCGGAGGTTACACCCGCCGCCCCGGAATGCCTTTCACGGAACGAAATGGGGACTCCCGCCGGAGGCTTCAAGCATGCGCCAGCGCGTAGTCGATGGCCGCGCAGATCGCCGCCACCTGGGCATCGTTGCATTGCGCGGGGGTCGCCTTCGGACTGTCCGGATAGACCTCGGTGGTGGTGGTGTAGCGGGCGTTGGTCACCCCCGCGCACAGGCCCAGCGGCTTGAACGCGTACTCGATGACGCCCGGCGCGACCACCGGTGAACCGATGATCTCGCCGCTGGCATCGGCCGGCGCGATGTGGGTGACCTTCTCCACCGCCGCGATCACCGCCCGCTGGAAGTCGGGCTGCGGATTCTCGCTGTCGTCGACCAGGTAGAAACCATCGGGAATCTCGCCCGGCTCGAACGGCTTGCCGTCGCGCGCCGCCAATGCGGGCCTGAACTCGCTTTCGTCGGTGTCGGTGGTTTCGTGCAGATCGATATGCATCCGCGCGACATCCCGGATCGGCGCGACCAGTCGGATCAGCGCGGCCGATTCCTGGGCGGGGCTGTCGGCCCGGAACGAACGGTTCGGATCCAGCGCATCGGCATTCCAGCGATGGATGCGCTCGTAGCCCCAGGGGCTCACGCACGGCGCGATCAGCAGGTTGGCCCGGCCGGCATAGTCCGCCGCGCGCTGTTCGAGGAATTGCAGCGCGCCATGCACGCCGCTGGTCTCGTAGCCGTGCACGCCGCCGGTCACCAGCATGGTCGGCAGCGCCGGGCTCCAGTCGCGGCTGCGCACGGCGAACAGCGGGTAGCGACCATCGGCCCCGTAGTCCAGTTCGCCGTACCGTTGGACATCGAAGCGCTCGCGCAGACGATCGATCACCGTCACCACGTCCGCGACATAACCGCGCTGGACGGTCTGGCGGGCGCGCCATGCGGCTTTCTCGGCGGCGGTCCAGGGCTGGCCGGGCGTGCCGATGGGATAGAAGCGGTCGGTCGTATTCATGCGCATGCGGCGGGCGAAAATGGAAAAGGAGCAGCACTTTAACAGGGCACCGCGGGCGCGCGGCCAGGCAGCCCGCCGCGCGCGGGATCCCATGCGTTTTTTTCAACTCCCGGACGAACGGTCGTCCGCCTTCACGCGGATTGAGCGCGGGCTGGTGCAAATACGGCGCACCCCCATGCCCACCGCCACCTGACCATGTTCCCGGAGGTCCTGCCATGAAGTGCAGTTCCGTTCTTTCCCTCGCCTTCGCCTGTCTGCTGCCCGCGGCTCCGACCGTGGCGCAGGACAACAAGGCGCCCCCCATGACGCCGGAAATGCAGGCGATGATGGATGCCTTCCAGAAAGCCGGCACGCCCGGCGCCGAACACCGGAGGCTGGCCGCGCTGGACGGCACCTACGACCTGACCGTGAAAAGCTGGCACAGCCCCGACGCTCCGCCCAGCACCGATACCGGCACCGCCACCCGCAAGATGATCCTCGGCGGCCGCGTGCAGGTCGAAGAGGTGAGTTCGCAGATGATGGGCCAGCCGTTCAACGGGCAAGGCCTGCACGGCTTCGACAATGTCACCGGCAAGTACTGGGCCACCTGGAACGACAGCATGAGCACCGGCCTGATGGTCAGCGAGGGCACCTGCGACGCCAGCCAGACCTGCACCTACACCGGCACCTACCATGATCCGGTCAGCAAGAAGCCGGTGACCTCGCGCATGGTCAGTCGCTGGTCGGACAAGAACACCGAGGTGCTCGAGATGTATGCGCCCGGTCCGGATGGCAAGGAAGCCAAGATGATGGAGATTACCTACAAGAAGCGGCCCTAGGCGTGCTGCGCAACGGACACGGGGCGGTGTAAAACCGCCCCGTTTGTTTGCGGCAGGCTATTTCTCCCGCGCCGCCGCTTCGATCTTCGCGACGTCGAGCTTGCGCATGTCCAGGAAGGACTGGGTCACCCGCGCCACCAATGCCTCGTCGCCCGAGGTCATCAGCTCGTCCAGCACCTGCGGCGAAATCTGCCAGGACAAGCCGAAGCGATCCTTGCACCAGCCGCACTGCTCGGACTCGGGCACCGACGACAGCGGTGCCCAGTAGCGGTCTATCTCGGCCTGGTCGCGGCAGGTCACGAGGAAGGAGATGGCCTCGTTGAACGCGAAACCATGCGAATAACCGCTGTCCATGGCGGCCATCCAGGTATCGCCCAGACGGAAGTCCGAGAACATGACCGTGCCGGCGCGGTCGTTGGCGGTGTCTTCGGTGTAACGGACCCGTTGCCCTGCTTCCGAGTCCTCGAACACCGAGCGATAGAACGTCGCCGCCTCTTCGGCCTTGCCGTACACCTCGCCGGTGAACATCAATACCGGCACGATGCGCGGACGCGGCGGTGCGCCTGGCGGACTGAGCATCAGCTGCCAGGACAGGCCATAGCGGTCCTGCACCCAACCGTAGTGCTCGCTGAAGGGATACGCATCCAGCGGCATCAGCGCCTGCCCGCCGTCGATCAGCTTCGCCCAGGCCACGTCCAGCTGTTCGCGCGCCTGCGCGTCGCGGGCGGGATCGAAATGGACGAGGAAGGAAATCGAGGGGTTGAAGGTGAACACGGGCCCGGCGCTGATCGCCATGAACGGCTGCCCGGCCAATGTGAACGACACCAGGTCGCAATCGCCGGAGGGCGTGTCGCGCAACCGGACGATGGAGTCGACCCGCGAATCGGGGAAGAGCGAGCAGTAGAACTCCGCGGCCTCCCGGGCCTGGGTATCGAACCAGAGATGGGGGGTGATGGGTTTCACGAGGGACATGCGATGGCTCCTGCGGGAACGGGCGTTGTACCCAAGCGACGAACCAGGTCGCCGGAAATCGACACTCTTCCATAGGCCGCGTCAAACCGCTGTTTCCGGGCTCATCCGTGCGCCAGCGGCCGAAAAGCCGGCTATCGTGTGCGGGACGCCGCCTTGCCGCGGCCCAATATCCCCTTCACAGGATCCCCTCCCATGGCCACACCGAACTACTCCTACGAAAAACGCCAGCGCGAACTGGCCAAGAAGAAGAAAAAGGACGAAAAGGACGCGAAGAAGCGCCTCGAACGAGAGGCGGCGAAACCGGAGGCGCCCGCCTCCGGCAATGCATCGGAATGAACGATGCCGACCCTGCATCCGCCCGGATCTGGGTGGATGCCGATGCCTGTCCGGGGCCGATCAAGGAAATCCTGTTCCGTGCCGCCGAGCGTGCGCAGGTGCAGGTGACCCTGGTCGCCAACCAATGGCTGCGCACGCCCTCCTCCCGCCATATCCGCGCCCTGCAGGTGCAGGGCGGCTTCGACGTGGCGGACGACGCCATCGCCGAACGGGCCCGTGCCGGCGATCTGGTGGTCACCCAGGACATCCCGCTGGCGGCTCGCGTCCTCGCCAACGGCGCCGAGGCGATCAATCCGAGAGGGGATCGCTATACGCCGGACAACATCGCCGAGCGGTTGTCGATGCGCAATTTCATGGATGAACTGCGCGGCGCCGGCGTGCAGACGGGGGGACCGGCCGCCTTCAATGCCCGCGATCGGCAGGCGTTCGCCAACCAGTTGGACCGCTGGCTGGCGGGACGCGGCTGACGCCGGTACGGATGGCGCCGCCCCTGTCCGAACTGGAACTCCGTCCGGCGATCCACCTGCTGTTGCATGTGGTGGTGCCGGTCCTCACCGCTCGCCTGTTCTGGCCAAAACAGTGGAAACGCGCCGCCCTGTGGATGCTGGCCGGCTGGGTGATCGATCTCGATCACCTGCTCGCCGATCCGGTATATGCGCCGGGCCGCTGCAGCCTGGGCTTCCACCCATTGCACACATGGCCCGCGATCGCGGTCTACGCCGCCCTCGCGGTTCCGCGAGGAACGCGATGGTTCGGCATCGGCCTGCTCATCCACATCGCGCTGGACGGACTGGATTGCGTCTTGATGTAGGCATTCCCGGGTTCAAAGGTGGATCCTTCAACCGGGCTCCGCGGGAACGAGGGCGCCAGGCGCCCTCTCCCATTCGCCATCAGCGCTGATCGGACTTGCGCGGTTCCGGCTGCGGTGCCGTCGGCGTCTGCCCGGTCGCACCGGCGCCATGGTTGACCAGATGTTGCGGCTTGCCCTTCAGCCGGCGGAGATCGTCACCGCGCGGGGGCGTGGCGGACAGATCGCGCTTGGCGCACTTGCAATAGGTCTGGCCACCGATGTTCTGGCATTTGTAGACTTCGTCCACGGCACATGACGCGGGCGGCGGATTGACGGGGCCGCCGGCCAGGGCGGCGCCGGCCAGCAGCAGGCCGGCCAGTGAGGTGGAGCTGACGATGAACTTGCGCATAGGGATGTCTCCTCGATAGGGGTGATGCAGACCATCACTGGCCTGCATTTCCTCTACCGGCAAACACGCCCGCCGGGCGTCACCGGATTTCATTCCTCCGGCATCGCCCGCGGCCTCCCGTTCATGTCACATGTTGCGGCGGTACTCCCCGCCCACGTCGTACAGGGCATGGCTGATCTGGCCCAGGCTGTGGGTCTTGACCGCCTCGACCAGCGCGACGAACACATTGCGCCGATCCCGCGCCGTCTTCTGCAGGTAGGCCAGGCCATGGCCGTCATGCGTCCCGGCGTCGGCATGCTCCTCCAGCGCGGTGGAATGCGCGTGGTCGGTTTCGCCCTCCGGTGCCAGCCCGTTGCGGGAGACCTGCCAGGCCCGCACGTTGGCGATCTGCTGGCCCTTCTCTTCCTCGGTGGAACGGATCAGTTCGATCTCGGTCGCGATCTCACCGCCGTGCTCCTTGGGCAGGAAGGTGTTCACGCCCACCAGCGGCAGGCTGCCGTCGTGCTTCTTGTGTTCGTAGTACAGCGACTCTTCCTGTATCTTGCCGCGCTGGTACATGGTATCCATCGCGCCGAGCACGCCGCCGCGCTCGCTGATCGCCTCGAACTCCTTGTAGACGGCCTCTTCGACGGTGTCGGTCAGGTACTCGACCGCGAAGCTGCCCTGCCAGGGGTTTTCGTTGAAATTGAGCCCCAGTTCCTTGTTGATGATCATCTGGATCGCCACCGCGCGACGCACGCTCTCCTCGGTCGGCGTGGTGATCGCCTCGTCATAGGCGTTGGTGTGCAGGCTATTGCAGTTGTCGAACAACGCATACAGCGCCTGCAGCGTGGTGCGGATGTCGTTGAACTGGATTTCCTGGGCGTGCAGCGAACGGCCCGAAGTCTGGATGTGGTACTTCATCATCTGGCTGCGCTCGTTGGCGCCATAGCGCTCGCGCATCGCGCGCGCCCAGATCCGGCGCGCCACCCGGCCAATCACCGTGTACTCCGGATCCATGCCGTTGCTGAAGAAGAACGACAGGTTGGGCGCGAAATCGTCGATTTTCATCCCACGCGCCAGGTAGTACTCGACGATGGTGAAACCATTGGACAGGGTGAAGGCCAGCTGCGAGATCGGGTTCGCGCCCGCCTCGGCGATGTGGTAGCCGGAAATCGACACCGAGTAGAAATTGCGCACGCCGTTGTCGACGAAGTACTGCTGGATGTCGCCCATCATGCGCAGGGCGAACTCGGTGCTGAAGATGCAGGTGTTCTGCGCCTGATCCTCCTTGAGGATGTCGGCCTGCACGGTGCCGCGCACGGTCTTCAGGGTCTCGGCCTTGATCCGCGCGTAGGTTTCCGCATCCACCAGTTGATCACCGGTCACGCCCAGCAGGCCCAGGCCGAGTCCGTCGTTGCCGGCCGGGAGATCGCCGGAATAACGCGGGCGCCCGCGGCCGGCGAACAGCCCGTCCAGCGTCTTCTGCGCTTCGGCCCAGCGGCCGGTGTCGGCCTTCAGGTACTTCTCCACCTGCTGGTCGACGGCGGTGTTCATGAACATCGCCAGGATGATCGGTGCCGGACCATTGATGGTCATCGACACCGAGGTGGTCGGCGCGCACAGATCGAAGCCGGAATACAGCTTCTTCATGTCGTCCAGCGTGGGAATGTTGACGCCGGAATTGCCGATCTTGCCGTAGATGTCCGGGCGCGGCGCCGGATCCTCGCCATACAGCGTGACACTGTCGAAGGCGGTGGACAGGCGCGCGGCCGGCTGGCCCAGGCTCAGGTAGTGGAAACGGCGGTTGGTCCGCTCCGGCGTGCCTTCGCCGGCGAACATGCGGATCGGGTCCTCTCCGGTGCGGCGGTACGGATACACGCCGCCGGTGTAGGGATAGCTGCCGGGAAGGTTCTCTTTCTGCAGGAAGGTCAGCAGTTCGCCCCAGCCGCGGTACTGGGGTGCGGCGATCTTGGGAATCTTCTGGTGACTGAGCGACTCGCGGTAGTTCTCGATGCGGATGGTCTTGCCGCGCACCTCGTACTCGTTGACCTCGTCGGTCGACGCCTTCAGGCGCGCCGGCCATTCGCGCAGCAGCTTCAGCGCCTCGCTGGACAGCGACTGCACCGCGTCCTGGTAGCGCTGGCGCAGGGTCAATAGAGAGCGATCGACGCGATCTGCCCCCTCCCCCGCCTGCGGGCGAGGGTTGGGGTTGGGGTGGGGGCCGGTGTCACCGCTCTTGCCCCCATCCGCCCTTCGGGCACCTTCCCCCGCGAGCGGGGGAAGGAGATCAGCGGCGTCGTAGAGATCCAGCGCCTTGGGGAGCTTCGAATCTTCCAGATCACGCAGCGACTGCCAGTACGACTGCGCGCGGCTGGCGGTTTCGGCTTCGCTCTCGATGCGGCGGTTGATGCCACGGCCCTGCTCGGCGATCTCGGCCAGGTAGCGCACGCGTGCGCCGGGGATCAGCACGGTCGCGCGTGGTTCCTTCAATGCCGTGTCGATGTCCGGCGTCCACTTCTCCGCCGACAGGTGCAGCTTCTCGCGCAGCAACCGGCACAGGTTGGCGAACATCCAGCTGATGCCGGGATCATTGAACTGGCTGGCGATGGTCGGATATACCGGCACCTCCGCGTCCGGCGTCTGGAACGCCACCCGGTTGCGCTTCCACTGCTTGCGCACATCACGCAATGCGTCTTCGGCGCCGCGCTTGTCGTACTTGTTCAGCACCACCAGTTCGGCGAAGTCGAGCATGTCGATCTTCTCCAGCTGGCTGGCCGCGCCGTAGTCACTGGTCATCACGTACATCGGGAAATCGACCAGGTCGACGATTTCCGAATCGCTCTGGCCGATACCGGCGGTCTCGACGATGATCAGATCGAAGCCCAGCGACTTCAGGTAGGCGATACAGTCCTTCAGCACCGCGTTGGTCGCCACGTTCTGGCGGCGGGTCGCCATCGAACGCATGTAGATGCGTTCGCTGCGCAGCGAATTCATGCGGATGCGATCGCCCAGCAGCGCGCCACCGGTGCGGCGACGGGTCGGATCGACCGAAATCACCGCCATCCGCATCTGCGGGAAGCTGGACAGGAAGCGGTTCATCAGCTCGTCGGTCACCGACGACTTGCCTGCGCCGCCGGTGCCGGTGATGCCGATGACCGGCGCCGCGCGCCGGAGGGATTGGGGATTGGAGAATGGGGAATCGGAAGAGCGGCCCACTGCCCACTGCTTGCGCAGCTTGTCCAGCTCGGCCTCCGGGAATTCTCCATCTTCGATGGCGCTGAGCATCTGGCCGATCGCGGCCTCGTTCTCGGCGCCGTCGGCTTGCGCTTTCTGCGAATCCCGATTCCCGATTCCCGACTCCCGCGCGCCCTCGGGGCGCGCGCCCCCAACCACCATCAAAAACACCACCCCCCCCTAACTGCC
>NZ_JBYMTH010000011.1:0-113691 GCF_057773065.1 Pseudoxanthomonas sp. 134C1 | reverse complement strand
GGTGCCGCTCCCCCCTCCCCCCGCCCCCCCCCCCCCCCCCCCCCCCCCCCGCCCCCCCCCGCGACCACATCCTCGATCATCTCCACCAGCCCCATCTTCATGCCGTCGTTGGGGTGGTAGATGCGCTCGACGCCGTAGGCCTGCAGCTCGGCGATTTCCTCGGGGGTGATGGTGCCGCCGCCGCCGCCGAACACGCGGATGTGGCTGGCGCCGCGCTCCCTGAGCATGTCGACCATGTACTTGAAGTACTCGACATGGCCGCCCTGGTAGCTGGACAGGGCGATGCCGTCGGCATCTTCCTGCAGCGCGGCGCGCACGACGTCCTCGACGCTGCGGTTGTGGCCCAGATGGATCACTTCGGCGCCCTGCCCCTGGATCAGGCGGCGCATGATGTTGATCGCTGCATCATGGCCATCGAACAGACTGGCCGCGGTGACGAAACGCAGCGGGGAAACATCCGCGCGTGCTGCTGGAAGCTGGGAAGCCGGTGTGCTCATTCGCGCCCTCACTCGCGTATTGCCTGCATTAGAGGCGGAATTGTAGCGCGCGGCGGAGTCCCGCCCCATGACGCCTTTGGTTGAAGCACCCTACGCCGCCGTCCGGGACGCCGCCGCCGCCGGTGACGTACGCCTGTTCAGGCGAATCCGTACGGCAGGTTCGGCGTCGACACGACGCGCTGCCCCACGGCGCGTCCGTCAAGGAAGGACAAGGCCGCGGTGATGACGGCGGGCTCGGTGAGAATCCGGTTGTGTCCGAGCCCGCTGGTGCTCAGCAGGCGCGCTTCCGGCCAGTAGCGCGCATAGCGTTCGCCTTCCGACCAGGGCACTTCGCGATCCTCCAGATCGTGGACGATCAGCGCGGGACTGGCGATGCGCGGCGCATTGAGATGGGCCTGGAATCCCTCCACGGCCATGCCGGTCAGCGACTCGAATTCGTCGAACAGGCGCGCAGAAAGATGCGCCGCCAGGCCGACGAAACCGCCGAACCGCTGCGCCGCGGCAATCGGGTCGGCCGCCGGCGCGATCAGGATCGCGCGCTCGGCCTTCAGGCCCCGGGCGAGCGCGATCATGGCGGCCGCGCCACCGAGCGAATGCGCCACCAGTGCCTGCACCGTGCCGAAACGTTCGGCGAAACGGTGCAGGACGTCGGCGAACATCGGCAGAGTCGCCCGGTAACCGCTGCTGCGGCCGTGCGCGATCTGATCCAGCGCGACCACCGCGTAGCCCGCGCGGCGCAACGGTTCGACCCACGGCAGCAGTTGCAGCGCGTAGCCCGACCAGCCGTGCGCGAGCAACGCGACCGGCTGGTGCTGCGGGTCGCCCCAGGCGTACCACGTGAGCCGTTCGCGGCCATGGACGAAGGTGTGGACGCTGGCGCCCCAGGTGTCGCTGCGGCGTGCCCGCTCCCGTCCACCGGGCATCGGCGTGCCGAACAGGCGGAAGGCGCGCTGGAGCGTGGCTTCCGGCATCAACCAGCTGCCCAGGGCGAAGGCGGATCGCAGAGGCAGCAGGCGGACATTTTTACGAACGGTCGTGCTTTTTAGCGGCGAAACGACGGCGGCCATGGGGGACTCTCCGGATCAGGCGGCGTAGGAGGCGAACAGGTGGTCGAGCGCCCGCCGGGCCAGGGTTTCGGCCTGGGCGGGATCGTACATGCGGGCGTTGTGCAGCCCTTCGGTGATGGCGAACAGTTGGAAAGCCACCAGCACGGGATCGGTGTCGGCGGCGAACTCGCCGCTGTCGATGCACATCTGCGTGGCCTTGTCGACGACGGCGCGCCACTCGGTCAGCCAGGCAATGACGCGCTCGCGCATCATCCCGGGCCGCGCGTCGTATTCGTTGGCCGCGCCCAGGATCACGCAGCCGTCGGGGTTGGCCCGCACCCAGGCGAACCAGCCTTCCATGATCGCGCGCAATCGCGCCAATCCGCGCGGCTGCCGTAGCGCCGGCGCCATCACCGCTTCGCCGAAGCGGCGTGCGGTCCAGTCCAGCACGGTCAGTTGCAGGTCCTCGCGGGATCCGAAATGGGCGAACACCCCACTCTTCGACATGCCCGCGGCCTGCGCCAATTCGCCTATCGACAAGCCTTCCAGCCCTTGCCGGCAGGCGATGGCATAGGCCCGCTCGACGATCATCTCGCGGGTGGCGGTGCCCTTGCTGGTGGCGGCGCAGAGGTTCATGGGCGGAAAAATAGCACGATCGTTCGCTTAAGTCAGCCGGGCCAGGAGGGGCTCAAAAGCGGGATCCCGTCCACAAACTGCCTCCGGCAGGCCGTATGGATTAGAATGCCCGCCTGCGACGACCACGGCGAGCCGGAAACGTCGCTTTTTTGTTTTGTGAACAAGCGGTTAGCCAAAGCCACCCGGCGTAGCCCGCGGCCCCACGCCGCACCGGAGCCTTAGATGATCTTCGAAACCCTCGACACGTCCGGCCATGAGCAGGTCGTCTTCTGCCACAACCCCGACGCCGGCCTGAAGGCCATCATCGCGGTTCACAGCACGGTCCTGGGTCCCGCCCTGGGGGGCGTGCGCATGCGCCCCTACGCCGACAGCCAGGCCGCGCTGACCGACGCGCTCCGGCTCAGCCGCACCATGACCTACAAGAATGCACTGGCCGGCCTCAATGTCGGCGGCGGCAAGGCGGTGATCATCGGCGACAGCACCGCCGACAAGACCGAGGTGCTGTTCCGCTCGTTCGGCCGTTATGTCGACTCGCTGGGTGGTCGCTACATCACCGCCGAGGACGTGGGCACCGACGTCAACGACATGGAGAACGTCTACCGCGAGACCGAATACGTGGTCGGCGTGCACCAGGTCCACGGCGGTTCGGGCGACCCCGCCCCATTCACCGCGTACGGCGCGCTGCAGGGCCTGATGGCCACCCTCAACCGCAAGTTCGGCAACGAGGAAATCGGCAAGTACAGCTTCGCCGTGCAGGGCCTTGGCCACATCGGCATGGAGTTCGTCAAACTGCTGAAGGAACGCGGCGCCAAACTGTTCGTCACCGATCTCAATCCCAGGCTGGTGGAGTACGCGGTGGAGGAATACGGCGCCGAGGCGGTCAAGCCGGACGAGATCTACGACCTGCCGGTGGACGTGTTCTCTCCATGCGCGCTGGAATATGCGATCAACGCCGAGACCCTGCCGCGCCTGAAGGCCAAGGTCATCTGCGGCACCGCCAACAACCAGATGTCGCACGTCACCGGCGTGGATGCCGCCAAGCGCGGCATCCTGTACGCGCCGGACTACGCGGTGAACGCCGGCGGCGTCATCAACGTGTCGCTGGAAATCGACGGCTACAACCGCGAACGCGCCATGCGCATGATGCGCACCATCTACCACACCGTCGGCAAGATCTTCGATCTGGCCGAACGCGAGAACCTGGCGCCGCAGTACGCCGCCGACCGCATCGCGGAGGCGCGCATCGCCGCCATCGGCAAGCTCAAGCTGCCACTGGGCCGGACCGCGCCACGCTTCATGGGGCATCTGCGCGGAGAGCGTTGATCGCCAGTACCCACAGGCCGCAATAGGAGGGAGGACCGAATGCGACCCGTTTCAATCGCTGCTTTTCCACTTGGCGAGGACATCGACGCGCTGCGCGATGCGGTGCGCCGGTTCGCGGATGCCGAGATAGCCCCGCGCGCCGCGCAGATCGATCACGACAACGTGTTCCCGCAGGACCTGTGGCCCAAGCTGGGCGAAATGGGCCTGTTGGGCATGACCGTGGACGAGGCCTT
The DNA here is from genome assembly GCF_057773065.1 of Pseudoxanthomonas sp. 134C1. NCBI lineage: Bacteria > Pseudomonadati > Pseudomonadota > Gammaproteobacteria > Lysobacterales > Lysobacteraceae > Pseudoxanthomonas > Pseudoxanthomonas sp. 134C1. Next base: position 109,956 of record NZ_JBYMTH010000011.1, on the reverse strand, counting down.
CGGCGGCAGCGGCATGAGCTACCTGGCCCACCTGGTGGCGATGGAGGAAATCTCGCGCGCGTCCGGATCGGTCGGCCTGAGCTATGGCGCGCACTCGAACCTGTGCGTGTCCAACCTGTTCCTCAACGGCAATGACGCCCAGCGCGGCAAGTACCTGCCGAAGCTGTGCACCGGTGAATGGAAGGGCGCGCTGGCGATGAGCGAGCCGGGTGCCGGTTCGGACGTGGTCGGTTCGATGGGCTGCCGCGCCGAACTGCGCGACGGCGTGTGGATCGCCAACGGCAACAAGATGTGGATCACCAACGGACCGGAAGCCGACGTGCTGCTGGTCTACATGCGCACCGCCGGCAAGGAAGCGGGCAGCAAGTGCATGACCGCCTTCATCGTCGAACGCGGCATGAAGGGCTTCTCCACGGCGCAGAAGCTGGACAAGCTGGGCATGCGCGGCAGCAACACCTGCGAACTGGTGTTCGAGAACTGCGAGATTCCCGCCGCGAACGTGCTGGGCGAAGTCCACCAGGGCGTGAGGGTGCTGATGAGCGGCCTGAACACCGAACGGCTGGTGCTGACCGGCGGCCCGATCGGGCTGATGCAGGCGGCGCTGGACATCACCCTGCCCTACGTGCGCGAACGCCGCCAGTTCGATTCGCCGATCGGCACCTTCGGCCTGATGCAGGGCAAGCTGGCCGACATGTACACCGCGCTGCAGTCCAGCCGCGCGTTCGCCTACCAGGTCGCCCGCGACTACGACGCCGGCCAGGGCTCGCGCGCCGCCGCGGCCGGTTGCCTGCTGCACGCCTCCGAGGCCGCGGTGCAGGTCACCCTGGAAGCCATCCAGGCGCTGGGCGGCAACGGCTACATCAACGAGTTCGACACCGGCCGCCTGCTCCGCGACGCCAAGCTGTACGCCATCGGCGCCGGCACCAACGAAATCCGCCGCATGCTGATCGGCCGCGAGCTGTTCGACGGCCGCGCCTGAACAGGCACCCCACCGCCGCCCGGTGCCCCGGGCGGCTTCCCCCTGTCCAAAGGACCGATTGCTGCACCGCATCGCGAGCGGGATAATCGGGCCACCCCTACACGAGGTTTCGTTTCATGTCCGATATCGTCATCGCCGCCGCCAAGCGCACCGCCATCGGCTCCTTCATGGGCCAGTTCACCGGCGTGCCGACCCCGACCCTGGGCGCGGCCACCATCCGCGCGGCGCTGGAGCAGGCTGGCGTCCCCGCCGCCGACGTGTCCGAAGTCATCATGGGCTGCGTCCTGCCCGCCAACCTGGGCCAGGCCCCGGCCCGCCAGGCGTCGCTGGCCGCCGGCCTGCCGACCGCGGTCGGCTGCACCACCATCAACAAGGTCTGCGGTTCGGGCATGAAGGCGATCATGCTGGGCCACGATCTGATCAAGGCCGGTTCGGCCAGCATCGTCGTCGCCGGCGGCATGGAGTCGATGACCAACGCCCCGCATCTGATTCCGAACTCGCGCACCGGCAACCGCTTCGGCAACTTCCAGGCAGTCGACCACATGGCGTGGGACGGCCTGACCAATCCGTATGACGGCCAGGCCATGGGCGTGTTCGCCGAGGCCACCGCCGCCAAGTACGGCTTCACTCGCGAGGAGCAGGACGCCTACTCGACCGAATCGGTCAAGCGCGCCCAGGCGGCCCAGCAATCGGGCGCCTTCGACGCCGAAATCGTTCCGGTCAAGGTCGCCACCCGCAAGGGCGAGGTCGAGGTGGGCACCGACGAACAGCCGGGCAAGTCCGACCTGGCCAAGATCCCGACACTGAAGCCGGCCTTCAAGAAGGACGGCACGGTCACCGCCGCCAGTTCGTCCAGCATCTCCGATGGCGCTGCGGCGACCATTCTGCTGACGGCCGAGGAAGCCGCGAAGCGCGGGCTGCAGCCGCTGGCGAAGATCGTCGGCCATGCGACCTTCTCGCAGGAGCCGGAATGGTTCACCACCTCTCCGGTGAGCGCCATGGACAAGCTGCTGAAGCAGATCGGCTGGACGGTGGACCAGGTGGATCTGTTCGAGGTCAACGAAGCCTTCGCCGTGGTCGCGATGGCTCCGATCAAGGACCTCGGCATCCCGCACGCCAAGCTCAACGTCAATGGTGGCGCCTGCGCGCTTGGCCACCCCATCGGTGCCTCCGGTGCCCGTCTGGTGGTCACCCTGATCCATGCCCTGCGCCAGCGCGGCGGCAAGCGCGGCGTGGCTTCGCTGTGCATCGGCGGTGGCGAGGCGACCGCCATCGCGGTGGAGATCGTCTGAGCCTTTGGCTCGGCCCGGGCGGTCGCGGCATCCCTTCCGGATACCCGGCCGCTTGCCATTCTGGCGGTTCGGTGGTTGCTTTAACGAAGGTTTGACAAAAATAACCAGCGGACCGCTTGACAGGCGTAACTGGCTTGTCATCATGTTGCAGGCGCGCAATAGCGCGTTGCCTAACTAACGACGAGGAAATGCAACATGACCATGAACAAGGCTCTGATCGCGCTGGCTCTGGGTTTCGCCCTGGCTGCGTGCTCGAACCAGGAACAGGCTGCCGACGCCGCTGCCGACGCCAACGCTGCTGCGACCGAAGCCCAGGCTGCTGCCGACGCTGCCGCCCAGGCTGGCACCGCGACCGCCGACGCCGCCCAGCAGTCGGCCGACGCCGCTGCCACCGCCGCTGACGCTGCTGCCACCGCCGCGACCGACACCGCCGCTGCCGGCACCGCCGCCGCCGCCGACGCTGCTGCCGACGCCGCTGGCCAGGCTGCCGACGCTGCCGGTCAGGCCGCTGACGCTGCCAAGGACGCTGCTGCTCCGGCCGAAGAAAAGAAGTAATCACTTCTTAGCTTCATAGCGTTAAAATTGAAAAAGCCGCCGGTTGATTGGCGGCTTTTTCTGTACCCGGGCCCGGGCACTGGCGCCGCTGCTCCCAGCGGGCAAGGACGCTCACCCGTTTTGCTCTCAACCAAAACCTCACTGGGGATCCAAATGAAGACCAAGTTCTACATCCTGCTGGCCGCCGCCGTCCTGGCCCTGAGCGCCTGCAACAAGAGCGAAACCACCGACGCCGCCGCGACCGACGCCGCTGCCGCCGCCGACCAGGCTGCCACCGCCGCTGGCGACGCCGCGACCGCCGCTGGTGACGCCGCCGCCGCCGCTGGCGACGCTGCTGCTGCCGCCGCCACCGACGCTGCCGCCGCCACCGCCGACGCCGCTGCCCAGGCTGGCGACGCCGCTGCCGCTGCCACCACCGACGCTGCCGCCACCGCCGCCGGCGCCGTGGCCGACGCTGCACAGGCGACCGCCGACAAGGCTGCCGAAGTGGCCGACAAGGCTGACGCCAAGGCTGAAGAAGCCAAGAAGTAATCGTCCGGCCAACGCCGAACACGACAAGGCCCGCGCAAGCGGGCCTTGTTTTTTGCGGCGCGGAAAGTTTGGCTGGCCTGCGGCTTTGTGTTTACATGCCGCCTTTCCCGTTCCGGTCGCCGCATGTCCGCCATCACTACGCAACTCGATCCGCGTTCGCAGGAATTCCTCGACAACGCCGACTACCACCGGGCGCTGGTCGCCGAACTCGATCGCCGTCTGGCGCGGGCCGCGGACGGTGGCGGCGACAAGGCGCGCCAGCGCCACACCGAGCGCGGCAAGCTGCTGGCGCGTGATCGCATCACCGCGTTGCTCGATCCCGGCTCGCCGTTCCTGGAAATCGCGCCGCTGGCCGCCGAGGACATGTATGACGGCGCCGCGCCCGGGGCCGGCATGGTCTGCGGCATCGGCCGGGTGATGGGACAGGAAGTGGTGGTCGTCGCCAATGACGCCACGGTCAAGGGCGGCACCTACTTCCCGATGACGGTGAAGAAACATCTCCGCGCGCAGGAAATCGCCCGCGAAAACCGTTTGCCCTGCATCTATCTGGTCGATTCGGGTGGCGCCTTCCTGCCCCTGCAGGACGAGGTGTTCCCGGATCGCGAGCACTTCGGCCGCATCTTCTACAACCAGGCGCGGCTGAGCGCGGACAACATTCCGCAGATCGCGGTGGTGATGGGCAGTTGCACCGCCGGCGGCGCGTACGTCCCGGCGATGAGCGACGAATCGATCATCGTCAAGGAACAGGGCACCATCTTCCTCGGCGGGCCGCCGCTGGTGAAGGCGGCGACCGGTGAAGTGGTCGACGCCGAGGCGCTGGGTGGCGCGGACGTGCATACCAGCGTGTCCGGCGTGGCCGATCACTTCGCCGAGGACGATCGCGACGCCCTGCAGATCGCACGCCGCCTGGTCGGCAATCTCAACCGCCGCAAACAGGTACCCGTCGCGATACGTGAATCGCGCGCACCGCTGTATCCGGCCGATGAGCTGTACGGCATCGTGCCGAAGGACACCCGCCGTCCGTTCGACATCCGCGAAATCATCGCGCGCATCACCGACGGCAGTGAACTGGACGAGTTCAAGGCGCGCTACGGCAAGACCCTGGTGACCGGCTTCGCCCACCTGCATGGCTACCCGGTCGGCATCATCGCCAACAACGGCATCCTGTTTTCCGAAAGCGCGCTGAAGGGCGCGCACTTCATCGAACTATGCAACCAGCGCGGGATTCCGCTGGTGTTCCTGCAGAACATCACCGGCTTCATGGTCGGTCGCAAGTACGAGAACGCCGGCATCGCCAAGGACGGCGCCAAGATGGTCACCGCGGTCGCCTGCTCCTCGGTCCCCAAGTTCACCGTCGTCATCGGCGGCAGCTTCGGCGCCGGCAACTACGCGATGTGCGGGCGCGCCTATGGCGCGCGCTTCCTGTGGATGTGGCCGAACGCGCGCATCAGCGTGATGGGCGGCGAGCAGGCGGCCAGCGTGCTGGCCACGGTGCGGCGTGACGGCATCGAGGCTGGCGGCGGCCAGTGGGCCGCCGGGGAAGAAGAAGCGTTCAAGGCACCGATCCGCGAGCAGTACGAAACCCAGGGCAGCCCCTGGTACGCGACCGCGCGCCTGTGGGACGACGGCATCATCGATCCGGCCGATACCCGCCGCGTGCTCGGCCTGGGCCTGTCGGCTTCGCTCAATGCGCCGATCGAGCCGGCCCGCTTCGGCGTGTTCCGGATGTAGTCCGTGACCCTTCCCGTCCTGCTGATCACCGGTGGCGGGCGCGGTATCGGCGCGGCCACCGCCCGCCTGGCCGCCGCACGCGGCTACGCGGTGGCAATCAATTACCGTCGCGACGCCACCGCCGCGCAGGCGGTGGTCGAGCGCATCCGCGCCGATGGCGGGCAGGCCGCCGCGTTTGCCGCCGACATCGGCGAGGAGGCGGAGGTCGTGCGCCTGTTCGCGGAAGTGGACGGGACCCTCGGCCGGCTGTCCGCGCTGGTCAACAACGCCGGCGTGCTGGAAACCCAGATGCGGGTCGAAGCCATGGATGCCGCGCGGGTGCGGCGCATCCTGGCGACGAACGTCATCGGCCCCCTGCTCTGCTGCCGCGAGGCGATCCGGCGCATGTCGGTCCGCCATGGCGGCCAGGGCGGAGCGATCGTCAACGTCTCCTCGGTGGCGGCACGCACCGGGTCGCCCGGCGAGTATGTCGACTACGCCGCGTCGAAGGGCGCGGTGGACACGCTCACCGTCGGCCTGGCCCAGGAGGTCGCCGCCGATGGCATCCGGGTCAATGGGGTGCGTCCCGGCTTCATCCATACCGGCATGCATGCCAGCGGTGGCGAACCGGACCGGGTGGACCGGGTCAAGGCATTCGTGCCGATGAAGCGCGGCGGACAACCCGGGGAAGTGGCGCAGGCCATCCTGTGGCTGCTGTCCGAACAAGCCAGCTATTGCAGCGGCACGATCATCGACGTCGCCGGCGGCCGCTGACACCGCCTCTTCAGCTGCGTGAGGAAGGCCTGCACATCACCGACCGGCGCATGAATCCACGCGGATGCGCCGATCAATGGGCAAAGACGGTCACAACCTTGACGCCGGCGAGGCGCGATAGTCGGGCGTTCACATCGCCCGGAGTTGCCGCTTTATGTCCATCTGGAAAGATCAAGGCCCCGCCAAGAAGGATGCCGTTCCGCCGCCGCCGGAACCTTCGCCCGCGCCTGCGCGCGAAGCCACGGCGGTCGCGGATTTTTCCCCGACCGTCAGCAATCCGCCGGGCATGCGCGCCGCACCGGCGCCGGAGCGCGAAGCCAAGGAATCGCTGATCGCCGCGGACCTGACCATCGAAGGCAAGATCGAAGGCGCCGGGCATATCCGCATCGCCGGCAAGTTCAAGGGCGACGTCAACGTGCAGGGCGACCTGACCATCGAGAACGGCGCCAAGTTGAATGGCGGCGTCCGCGCCAAGAAGGTCATCATCGCCGGCGAACTGGAAGGCAACATCGAATCGGCCTCGCGGGTGGAACTGCTGGCGTCCGGCGTGCTGGTCGGCGACGTCAAGGCCGGCTCGCTGACCGTTGCCGCGGGTTCGCGCATGCGTGGCCAGGCCGACTTCGGCTGGGAAGAGGACAAGACCGCCTCCCGCTCCTCCAAGGCGGCCAACGGTGCAGACGCCGGCTGACGCATGAGCAGCCCGCGCCCGGGGATGGCCGGAGCGACCCGCACCTGCCCGCACTGCAAGGCCACCATCCTGGAGAGCGCCGCGATCTGCCCGGCGTGCCGCCACCACCTGCGCTTCGACGAAGCGTCGCTGGCGGCCGCGCGCACGGCGCAGACGGTGGTGCCGCTGAAGGTGGAGGGCAGCGTCCGCCATCCCGCCGACGGCGGTCCCTGGGAGTATTCGGTGGTCATGAGCATCCGCAATGACCGCGGCGAGGAAGTCACCCGCCAGGTGGTCGGCGTGGGCGCCATGCAGCCCGGCGAGCAGCGTACCTTCACCCTCAGCGTGGAGATGTTCCCGCGGTCCGGCGGCCGCGGCCCGCGCCGCTGAACGATCGCTTGGCGTCCCCGCCGTCCCTGCCCTTACACTGATCGCCGATGCAGGGAAGGATCCAGGGGATTGAATGATTGTCGGCATTGATCTGGGGACCACCCATTCGCTGGTGGGGGTATACGGCGAACAGGGCCCGCAGCTGATCCCGAATGCGCTGGAGAACTGCCTGACCCCCTCGGTGGTCAGCGTGGATGACCAGGACGCCATCCTGGTCGGACAGCCTGCCCGCGACCGCCTGATCACCCATCCACAGCGCAGCGTCGCCCATTTCAAGCGCTGGATGGGCACGGATCGCACCACCCGGCTGGGCAAGCATTCCTTCCGGCCGGAGGAACTGTCGGCACTGGTGCTGCGTTCCCTGATCGCCGATGCGGAAGCCCACCTGGGCCGCAAGGTCACCGAAGCGGTGATCAGCGTGCCGGCCTACTTCGGCGACGCCCAGCGCAAGGCCACCCGGATCGCCGGCGAACTGGCCGGCATCAAGGTCGAGCGGCTGATCAACGAACCCACCGCCGCGGCGCTGGCCTACGGTCTGCAGCAGCGCGAGGGCGGCGGACGCTTCCTGGTTTTCGATCTCGGCGGCGGCACCTTCGACGTGTCGATTCTGGAGATGTTCGAAGGCGTGATGGAAGTGCATGCCAGCGCCGGCGACAATTTCCTCGGTGGCGAGGATTTCCTGCACGCGCTGCGCGACGCATGCCTGCAGGATCTCGGCATCGCCGCCGGCACCCTGCAACCGGCCGAGTCCGCGCAACTGCTGCGCCGGCTGGAAACGCTCAAGCGGGAGCTGTCCCACGCCTCCGCCACGGAACACGGCATCGAACTGACGCTGGCCGGACAGCCCCGCAGCTGGCAACTGGACGAAGCCCGCTTCGCCCGGATCTGCGAACCGCTCGTGCAGCGGCTGCGCGCGCCGCTGGAGCGCGCCATGCGCGACGCACGACTCACGCCCGCGCAACTGGACGACATCGTGCTGGTCGGCGGCGCCTCGCGCATGCCGCTGACCGCGCGGCTTGTGTCGCGCATGTTCGGCCGCCTGCCGCTGCGGCACATCAATCCCGATGAAGCCATCGCCGTGGGCGCGGCCATCGCCGCGGGCATGAAGGCCCGCGACGAGAAGCTGGAGGAAGTGATTCTCACCGACGTCTGCCCGCACACTCTCGGCGTGGGCACCAGCCAGCAGACCGCCAACGGCCAGGTCACCAGTGGCATCTTCTCGCCGATCATCCACCGCAACAGCACGGTACCGGTCAGCCGGGTGGAACGCTACCAGCCCCTGCAGGACTGGCAGCGGCAGGTGGAATTCGAGATCTTCCAGGGCGAGAGCCCACGGGTGGAGCACAACGTGCGGCTGGGCAAGATCGGCGTGGCGGTTCCGGCCAAGGCGTCGCACGAGAACCCGGTCGACATCCGCTTCACCTACGACGTCAACGGCCTGCTCCAGGTCGAGGCCACCGTGGTCGCCACCGGCGAAACCCACGAGGTCATCCTGGAACAGAATCCGGGCATTCTTTCGCCCGCCGAAATCCGCGAACGGCTGGCAGGACTGGCGGCGCTGAAAATCCATCCGCGCGACCAGCAGGAGAACCTGAGCCTGCTCGCCCGCGCCGAGCGCCTGTACGAGGAGTTGCTGTGGGCGCGTGGCGATCTGCAGGATGCGCTGGTGCGTTTCCGTGGCGCCCTGGACAGCCAGGATCCCGATGTCATCCGGGAACACCGCACCCATTTCGCCGCCATGCTCCAGCACATCGAATCGCAGGCCTGAAATGGCGCCGTTCGATCTGCTGGAGATTCCCCCTGACGCGGACGAGGGCACGATCAAGCGGGCCTACGCGCGGCGCCTGAAGGTCACCCGTCCGGATGACGATCCGGAAGGTTTCCAGCGCCTGCACGAGGCCTATCAGCTGGCCTTGCAGCACTGCCGCCAACGGGCGATGGCGGCGGCCTGGGACGACGGGGAAGAAGACGCCGACGAGCGTGGAAACGCCGAAAGCCGGGCCGATGATGACCGCGACCGGGAAGCGCGCGGGACACATGGCCTTGCCGAAGCGGAGGTTCCGGCCGAGGCCGGGACCACCCGCACCGTCCTGCTCGACGCGGAACAGCTGGATGCGCTGATCGGCGGACGGACGACCCAACTGCCATCACCGGCGGCGATCGCGGCCGCCGCCGCCGCCGCCGCCGTCGCGGACACGACCACGCGGCGCTTCGACTTCGATGGCTTCTTCACGGATACCATCGAGCGAGCACGCAGCACGCCTCCCGCCACGCTGGCAGCCTGGCTCGCGGCGCATGACGATCTCTATCAGCTGGACCTGAAGCAATCGGTCGGCGACGCGCTGTTCCAGCGCCTGGGCTACGACGGCATCGCCATCCCGCCCGCCAACCTGTCCACGCTGGAAACCTTCTTCGGCCAGCAGGACTACTGGCTGGCACAGCGGATGGCGGTGCGATGGGCGATCGAACGGGAGCAGACCTCCCGCTACGATGAGCCGCGCCCGCTGGCGATCCGCCAGCTCAAGCGCCCGTTCCGTTGGCCGCAGGCGCTGACCGTCGCCTGCGTGCCGGGGCTGTCCACGCGCATTGCCCGCCTGTCGCAGCGCCTGAGCGAGGACTACGGTGATTTTCCGGATGGCATCGACCCGGGCCAGGATGAATTCTTCCGGCAACTTGCGCGCAACGACTATCTCGGCCTCTGGCGCTGGTTGCCGATGCTGGTACGCGCCGTCCTGCTGGCGCTGTTTGGCTACCTGCTCGCCCCGGTGGTGTTCGCCCAATCACGCCCTGCCCTGCAGACGGCGCTGGTGGTAGGTGGAGGTGCGCTGGCGCTTCAGGTCGGATGGCGTCTGATGGTCTGGCTGCACGCGATCAGCCTTGGCGACAATGGGCCTGCCAACGAGAACCGACGCGCCCTGATACCGGTGTGGCTGGTCTTGCTGGGTATTGTCCTGGCGGTGATCTGTGGCGTGCACTGGCTGGCCTACCCGCTGATCGTTCCCGCCGCGCTGGTGCACTGGCGGCGCAGTTTCGATGCGCTGCGCTTCCTGCTCGGCGGTATCGCGATGCAGCCGCTGTTCCCGGCCTGGCTTTCGGATTCGCTGTCAGCCGTTGCCGTCGGCTTCGCCATGGTCCCGTTGGGTCTGGCGCTGTTCGACGGACTGTACGCGCGCAGCCAGCGGATTCCATTGGCTGCCGCCGCCGGCAACCGCTGGACGACGCTGGCGTCGTACGGCTTTTTCGTCGGTTGGGTGCTGGCGCGGGTGGTGTAAGGCCGTCAGACCTTCGATGACGGTCCGCAGCTGTTGCAGCCCCCGCAGCCGTCGCCACCGGAACCCGCGGGCGTCGGCGCGATCCAGCGTCCCAGCGCGCGCAGCCAGCCGGGACGCCCCTCGCGCAACAACGGCAGCGCCAGCGCCACCCGCGCCTTGCGGACGGTGCCCGGAAACTGCTTCTTCAAGACCACCCAGGCGCTGACCAGCACCAGCAGGCCGATGATCGCGTATTGCAGGGTCAGCGAGCCGTCCATGTCAGCCCGCTCCCAGCGCCTTGGCGATCTGATAGGTCAGCAGCGAGGCCACGTAGGCCATCGCGAACAGGTAGAACGTGGCATAACCCATCTGCTTCCACGAGTTGGTCTCCCGCTTGATGGTCGCCAGCGTGGACAGGCACATCGGCGCATAGATGTACCAGACCAGCAGCGACAGCGCGGTCGCCAGCGACCAGCCGTCGCTGATCAGCGGCGACAGCGCCTGCGCGGCGGCTTCGTCGTCGACGGCCGACAGCGCGTAGACGGTGGCCAACGATGCCACCGCCACTTCGCGCGCGGCCATGCCCGGAATCAACGCGATGCAGATCTGCCAGTTGAAGCCCAGCGGGGCGAAGAACACCGCCATCGCATGGCCGATGCGGCCGGCGAAGCTGTAGTCGATCGCCGGACCCACCGCGCCGACCGGAAGCGCCGGGAAGTTCAGCAACACCCACAACAGGATGGTCATCGCCAGGATGATGCCGCCGACCCGGCGCAGGAAGATCCAGGCGCGTTCCCACAGGCCGATGGCGAGATCGCGCGGATGCGGCACGCGGTAGGAAGGCAGCTCCAGCATCAGCGGATGTTCGCTCTTGTCGCGGCGCCACTTCTTCATCACCCAGGCCACCAGCAGCGCGCTGAGGATGCCCGCCACGTACAGGCCGAACAGGACCAGGCCCTGCTGGTTGAACATGCCGATCTTCTTCTCCGGCACGAAAGCGCCAATCAGCAGCGCATATACCGGCAGGCGCGCCGAACACGTCATCAATGGCGCAACCAGGATGGTTGCGAGCCGGTCGCGTGGATCCTGGATGCTTCTGGTCGCCATGATGCCAGGGATGGCGCAGGCAAAGCTCGACAGCAACGGGATGAAGGAACGGCCCGACAGGCCGGCCGAGGCCATCATCCGATCCAGCAGGAATGCCGCGCGCGGCAGGTAGCCGGATTCCTCCAGCGCCAGGATGAAGGCGAACAGGATCAGGATCTGCGGCAGGAACACGATCACGCCGCCGACGCCGGCGATGATGCCTTTCACCAGCAGGCTGTTGAGCGGGCCTTCCGGCAGCGCGGCGCCCACCCACTCGCCGAGTGCACCGGTCCCCGCCTCGATCAGATCCATCAACGGGGTCGCCCAGGCATACACCGCCTGGAAGATCAGGAACATCACCACGATCAGCGCGACAAAGCCGATCACCGGGTGCAGCAGCCAGCGATCCAGCGCGTCGTCCACCCGCGCGGTGCGCTGCGGCATGTCCACCGCCAGCGACAGCAGCCTGCGCGTTTCCGCGTGCAGATCGGCATCGCCGCCCAGCCGGTGCTTCGGCGGATGCGGCGCATCGGCCATGCGCTCGATCTGCTCGACCAGCGCGCGCGCGCCGTTGTGCTTGACCGCCACCGTCTCCACCACCGGCACGCCCAGTTCGCGCGACAACGCTTCCAGGTCCACGCGGATGCCCCGGCGGCGGGCGGCGTCCATCATGTTGACCGCCAGGATCATCGGCTTGTCGAGTTCACGCACTTCCAGCGCGAAGCGCAGGTGCAGGCGCAGGTTGGTGGCGTCGACCACGCAGACCAGCACATCCGGCGGTGCTTCGCCGGGGAGGAAGCCGCGGCAGAAGTCCCGGGTGACCGCCTCGTCGAGGCTGGCGGCGTGCAGGCTGTAGGCACCGGGCAGATCCAGCAGGGCATAGCTGCGTCCGGACGCGGTGTGCAGGCGGCCTTCCTTGCGCTCGACGGTCACGCCGGCGTAGTTGGCGACCTTCTGGCGACTACCGGTCAGCTGGTTGAACAGCGCGGTCTTGCCGCAGTTCGGGTTGCCGACCAGGGCCAGGCGCAGCGGCTGCGCGCTCATGCCACCGCCCCCGCCGGACGGACCCGGATCCGCGCGGCCTCGCTGCGGCGAAGGGCGAAACGGGTAAAGCCGACCTGCACCAGCAGCGGCTCGGCACCCAGCGGCCCCTTGGCGACGATCTGCACCTCCTCGCCGTCGACAAATCCCAGCTCGCGCAGGCGGCGGGCGATGTTGTCGTTGGGGTGGCTGTCGTCGACCGATTCGACGATGGCCAGGGTCCGGGGAGGCAATTCGGTCAGCATCACGCGGCAACTCTCAAATGCGAACTATTCTCATTGTAGCATCGCCGCAGCGCACGAAGGCCAAACCGGACGCAGCGGCTATCATTTGTGGCTTTGGGAGGGGGCAGACATGACGGAACCGCAGGCGCAGGCGCTCACCCGCCATCTGGACGACGGCGTGCTGCGGCTGCGGCTGAACCGTCCGGAACTGCACAACGCGTTCGATGCCGGCCTGATCGCGCAACTGACCCGCGAGCTGGAAGCAGCTGGAGCCGACTCCAGGGTCCGCGTCGTGGTGGTGGAAGGCGCCGGCGCCTCGTTCTCCGCCGGCGCGGATCTGAACTGGATGCGCGGCATGGCCGCCGCCGGTGAAGCGGAAAACCGCGATGACGCGATGGCGCTGGCGCGGCTGATGCGCACCCTGGACGAACTGCCCCGTCCCACTCTCGCGCGCGTGCACGGCGCGGCGTTCGGCGGTGGCGTGGGGCTGGTCGCGTGCTGCGACATCGCCATCGGCGCGCCGGAAGCGAAGTTCGGGCTGACCGAGAGCAAGCTGGGCCTGTTGCCGGCGGTGATCTCGCCCTACGTCATCGCCGCCATCGGACCGCGCCAGGCGCGGCGCTGGTTCGCCACCGCCGAGATTTTCGACGCCGCCACGGCATTGGACATCGGCCTGCTGCACCAGGTGGTCGAAGCCGACGCGCTCGACGCCGCCGTGCAGCGCCAGATCGATTTCCTGCTCAAGGCCGGACCGCACGCCGCGGCCGCCGCCAAGCAACTGGTGGCGCGGGTGGACGCCGGCAGTGATCGCGATGCGCTGGATGCCGACAACGCGGCCCTGATCGCGCGCCTGCGGGTCTCGGCCGAGGGCCAGGAAGGCCTGTCCGCCTTCCTCGAGAAACGCGCGCCGGCCTGGATGCCGACTCGCTGAATCTCACCGACGCGGTCATTGCGCCGCCTCTCCTTCCCTCATGGGTGTACCGACATGATTGACCACGCTGGTTTTGCAGTCGCCGACTACCCGCGCAGCCGCGCCTTCTACGAACAGGTGCTCGCGCCGTTGGGGTATGCGGTGGTCATGGAAGTGACCGAGCGCGAGACCGGTCCCGGCGGCTACCAGGGCTGCGGTTTCGGTCCGCCGCGCCATCCGGCGTTCTGGGTCGGTACCGGCGCGCGTCCGGGCACCGGTACCCACGTCGCCTTCGTCGCGCCCAGCCGCGGCGCCGTCGATGCCTTCCACGCGACGGCCATGGCCGCGGGCGCGACCGACAACGGCGCGCCGGGCCTGCGCCCGCACTACCATCCCGACTACTACGCGGCGTTCGTGATCGACCCCGACGGCAACAACGTCGAAGCGGTCTGTCACGCGCCGGCCTGATCAGCGCCGCCGCCCGTCTCCCGATACGCCGACACGGAACTCCCGACCCGCATGTTCGACAAGATCCTCATCGCCAACCGCGGCGAAATCGCCTGCCGCGTGATCCGCACCTGCCGTCGCCTCGGCATCCGTACCGTCGCCGTGTATTCGGAAGCCGATGCCGACGCGCAGCACGTGCGCCAGGCCGACGAGGCCTGGCCGATCGGTGGCCCGCGCCCGGCCGACAGCTATCTGCGCGGCGACGCCATCCTGGACGTCGCCCGCCGCACCGGGGCGCAGGCCATCCATCCCGGCTACGGTTTCCTGTCGGAAAACGCCGACTTCGCCGATGCGGTGGAAGCCGCCGGGCTGGTGTTCATCGGCCCCGGCGCGGCGTCGATGCGCAAGATGGGCAGCAAGGCCGGCGCCAAGGAACTGATGGCCGCGGCCGGCGTGCCGGTGGTCCCCGGCTACACCGGCGAGGATCAATCGCCCAACACCCTGTCGCGCGAGGCCGCGCGCATCGGTTTCCCGCTGATGATCAAGGCGGCCCATGGCGGCGGCGGCAAGGGCATGCGCATCGTCCATCGCCTGGACGATTTCATCGCCCAGTTGGAAAGCTGCCAGCGCGAGGCCGCCAACGCCTTCGGTCGCGACCGCGTGCTGCTGGAACGTTACGTGTCCACGCCACGCCACATCGAGATCCAGGTGTTCGCCGACCGCCATGGCCATACCGTGCATCTCAACGAGCGCGAGTGCTCGGCGCAGCGGCGCTACCAGAAGGTGCTGGAGGAAGCGCCGTCGCCGTTCCTGACCCCGGCGCAGCGCGAGGCGATGGGCCAGGCCGCCATCCAGGCGGCGCAGGCCATCGACTATGTCAACGCCGGCACGGTCGAATTCATCGTCGCCCCCGACGGCGAGTTCTTCTTCATGGAGATCAACACCCGCCTGCAAGTCGAGCATCCGGTCACCGAGATGACCACGGGCCTGGATCTGGTCGAGTGGCAGTTGCGGGTGGCCGCGGGCGAACCGCTGCCGCTGGCGCAGGACGCGATTCCGCAGCGGGGCCATGCCATCGAAGTGCGCCTGTACGCCGAGGATCCCGAAGCCGGCTTCCTGCCCGGTTCGGGCCGGCTGGAGCGCCTGCGCCTGCCCTCCGGCGACGCCCACGTGCGCATCGATTCGGGCGTGATCGAGGGGGATACGGTCACCATCTTCTACGATCCGATGATCGCCAAGCTCATCGTCCATGACCGGGACCGCCCGGCCGCGCTGGCGCGCCTGCGCGACGCGCTCGAACAGTGCGATGTGATCGGGCCGAAGTCGAACATCGCGTTCCTGGAGCGGTTGGCCCGGCATCCGGCGGTGCTGGAGGGGCGCATCGACACCGGCTACCTGGACCGGCATCTGGACGAATTCGTCAGCACTGACGCACCCGCGCCGGCCGCCCTGCTGGCCGCCGCCACCGCCACCTTGCTGATGCAGGAGGCCGGCGCCACCGCGGACGCGCGCGCCTCCGCCGATCCCGGTTCGCCCTGGGCCATCGTCGATGGCTGGCGGCTGGGCCATGCCGGCCATCGCCCGTTGAGTTTCATCCACCGCGATCAGACGTTCCCGCTGAAGGCCCAGGGCGCCGAAGGACGCTACCGGATCGAACACGACGGCCGGACCCATCTGATCGAAGGCGCGCGCCTGACCGGCGATCTGCTTGGTTTGCGTATTGATAACGAAGCACGGCGTTTCCGCATCCTGCGGGAAGGCGAGCGCCTCACCGTCCATGACGGCCAGCACCGGGTCGTGCTGGAACAGGTGCCCGCCTATCGCAGGACCGCGACCGCCGATGCCGGGGGAGATCACCGCGTGCGTGCGCCGATGCCGGGCCGCGTGGTGGTGGTCCGCGCCAAGGCTGGCGACAGGGTGACCACGGGCCAGGAACTGCTGGTGATGGAAGCGATGAAGATGGAACTGGCGTTGAAAGCCCCGCGTGATGGCGTGGTCGGCGAACTGCGCGCCGGTGCCGGCGACTTCGTCGAGGCCGATGCCGTCCTGGTGACCCTGGAATGACGATCCGGCGCCGCATGCCCTGGCTGCTGCTGGCCCTCCTGCTGCCGGCCCTGCCCGGTTGCCTCATGTTCGAACGCGCGCCCGCCGAACTGGGTTGCGACCCGGCCCTGGCCGGTCGCTGGCTGCCGCTTCCCGGCGCCGATCCGGAAAAGATGCCGCTGGGTTCCGGCGACTACGCGGAAATCGACGCGCAATGCCAGGTGTCGCTGGTCGAGGGAGGAGGCCCCCCGCGCACCCGCTTCCACGCCCTGGGTTTCGAGCTCGACGGCGCGCGCTACCTGGCGCTCGGCCAGGACGACATGCGCGATCTGTTCAATGACCAGAAGGCGCCGGCCGGCAACAGCAAGCTGCCCGCCGCCAGCGTGCTCCTGCTCAGGTACCGGATCACCGACGATGTGCTGGAAGTGGCGATGCCGCGAGCCAGCCGCGCGCTCGAACGCCTGCATCAGGGCGAGAAGAGCATCCGCGAGGTCGACACCATGGTGTACCTGATGGAGGGTGACGCCGAAGCCCTGCGCACCGCGCTGGCGGAGGATCCGGCGTTGTTCGACAGCTTCGAGCCCGCCTCCCGCAATCCGCGCCTGCGCCGCGCCGGCACGGAGGCCGCGCCATGACCGACTTCGTCCGCATCGTCGAGGTGGGTCCGCGCGACGGATTGCAGAACGAGAAGGCAACGATTGCGACCGCCGACAAGATCGCGCTGATCGATCGCCTTTCCCGCACCGGCCTGCGCACCATCGAGGCCACCAGCTTCGTCAGTCCGCGCTGGGTACCCCAACTGGCCGACGCCGCCGAGGTGTTCACCGGCATCCACCGCGAACCCGGCGTCGCCTATCCGGTGCTGGTGCCCAACGAAACCGGCTATGACCGCGCCCGCGCGGTGGGCGTGGAGGAAATCGCGGTGTTCACCGCCGCCTCCGAGGCGTTCAACCGCAAGAACATCAACGCCGGCATCGATGAATCGATTGAACGCTTCCGTCCGGTGCTGGCCCGCGCCGCGGCCGACGGGGTGCGTGTGCGCGGCTACGTCTCCACGGTGCTGGGCTGCCCCTACCAGGGCGACGTGCCGGTGGCGGACGTGGTCAAGGTCGCCAGCCGGTTGCATGAACTGGGCTGCTACGAGATCTCGCTGGGCGACACCATCGGCGTGGGCACCCCGCTCAAGGCCCGCGCGATGCTGCAGGCGGTCGCCAGCGTGGTGCCGCTGTCGTCGCTGGCGGTGCATTTCCACGACACCTACGGCCAGGCGCTGGCCAACATCCTGGCGTGCCTGGAGGAAGGCGTGCGGGTGGTCGATGCCGCGGTGTCGGGCACCGGCGGCTGCCCCTATGCCAAGGGCGCCAGCGGCAATGTCGCCAGCGAGGACGTGGTCTACATGCTGCACGGCATGGGCATCGCCACCGGCATCGATCTGGAACGCCTGAGCGAAACCGGCCGCTGGCTGGCCGCCCTGCTCGGCCGCGAGACCGGCAGCAAGGCCGGCAAGGCCATGGCGGCCACATGAGCACGGCCGGCGCCCCGGACCCGGGCGATTCCGCCAGAACGGCGGTCGTCCCCGGCGCGTCGGATACCGACGACTCTCTCCAGTCCCTGCAGCGGGCCGCTTCCGATCCGACCCTGCCGGCGGAGACCCGCGAGCTGCTGGCACGCGCCCGCGAGGCGCTGCTGGCGGCCCAGGCCCAGGCCGAGGCCGAACGCCAGCGCTACCGCAACCTGTTCGACGCCGTGCCCGATCCGGTCAGCATCATCGCCGAGGACGGCACGGTGATGGATCTCAACCGCGCCGGCATGCGCGCCTACCGCCGGCCGCGCGAGGAAATCGTCGGCAAGAACATCAACGTGCTCAATCCGGATCTGCCGCGCGACCATCTGGTGCCGGTGTGGGAAACCCTCAACCGCGGTGACACCTACGTCATCGAGGTCACCAACATGCGCGGCGATGGCAGTCGCTTCCCGGTCGAAGTGCATTCGGCCAACATCGCCTTCGACGGACGCAAATGCATCGTCGCGGTGGCGCGCGACATCAGCACCCGCCGGGAAGCCGAGATGCGCTACCGCGAGCTGATGGAAACCATCGACAAGGGCATCGTGGTGCAGGGCCACGACCTGGACATCCACTACTGCAACGGCGCGGCCATGCGGATCTTCGGCATCCGCGAGGATCAACGCGCCGGCGACGAGATGCGGATGGAGCACTGGCGCGTGGTCGGCGCGGACGGACGCGAACTGCGCCGCGACGAGTTCCCCGCCCAGCGCGCGCTCGACTCCGGACACGTGATCGAGAGCGCGCTGCTGGGCATGTACCACCGCCAGCGCCGGCAGATGATCTGGCTGACGGTCACCTCGGTCCCGCAGTTCCTGCCGGGCGGCAACCGTCCCGCCCAGGTGACCTCGCTGTTCAGCGACGTCACCGAACTCAAGCGCGACAGCGCGCTGTTCGATCGCGCCCAGTCGCTCGCCCACATCGGCGGCTGGGAGTGGGACATCGCCCGCGACCGCATGTACCTGACCGAAGAAGCCATCCGGATCCTCGGCGCCCCCCTGCCCCCCGATACCCTGGATGCACTGCTGGCCTGCCTGCGCGAGCCGGATCGGCGGCGCCTGCGCTGCGCGGTGGAACGCGTCTCCACCGGCGGCAGCGGTTTCGATCTGGAACTGCAGGGTCGCCGCCAGGACGGTCAGCCGTTCTGGATCCGGGTGATCGGCGACGCCGAACCCGGCGATCCCGGCAATTCGCGCATCACCGGCACTCTGCAGGACATTTCCATCGACAAGCAGGCCGAGGAAACCCTGCGCATCCAGGCCCGGACCGATCCGCTCACCGGACTGATGAACCGCGACGCCGTGCTGACCGAGATCGCCGAACGCCTGGCCGATCCCGCGCATCCGCAGGCGGCGGTGCTGTACATCGATCTGGATCGCTTCAAGATGATCAACGACGTGCTCGGCCACAACGCCGGTGACGAGTTGCTGGTGCAGGCGGCCAACCGCATCCGCGACGCGGTCGACGAGGACGGCATGATCGCGCGGTTCGGCGGCGACGAATTCCTGGTGGTGTGCGATGCCAGCGACGAGCCGGCGCGGCCGGAGCGCCTGGCCGACGCGATCCTGCGCGCGTTCGCCGAGGCGTTCCGCTTCGACCAGGACGAGTTCTCGATCACCGCCAGCATCGGCATCGCCCGCGCACCCGAAGACGGCCAGCGCCCGCAGCAGTTGATCCAGAACGCCGACATCGCGATGTACGACAGCAAGCATCGCGCCCGCAACGGCTGGCAGGTGTTCTCGCCGGAACTGGCGCAACGCCAGCAGGACCGTCTGCAGATCGAGACCCAGCTGCGGCGCGCGGTGGACAACCAGGAATTCCGGCTGGTCTACCAGCCGCAGGTGGATCTGCGCCAGGGCCGGATCGTCGCCGCCGAGGCGCTGATCCGCTGGCAGAACCACCAGCTCGGCGAGCTGCGCCCCGACTTGTTCATCAGCCACGCCGAGACCACCGGCGACATCGTCAACATCGGCAGCTGGGTACTGCGCGAAGCCTGCCGCCAGGTCGCCGAATGGCGCGATCAGGGCCTGGGCATCGTGCGGGTGGCGGTCAACGTCTCCTATCGCCAGTTCGTCGGCGAGGATCTGGCCGAGAAGGTGCGCCGGCTGCTGGAGGATTACCAGTTGCCGGGCTCGGCGCTGGAACTGGAATTCACCGAGCGGGTGCTGATCGAGGATGCGCCCTCCACTCTGCGTACCTTCGCCGGCCTGAAGGCGCTGGGCGTGGTGCTGACCATCGACGATTTCGGCGAAGGCTACAGCGCGCTCAACTATCTGCGCCGCCTGCCCATCCACGGCCTGAAACTCAGCCAGCTGTTCACCGAGGGCGTGCCGCAGAACCGCTCCGACGTGGCGGTGTGCCAGGCGGTGTCGGCCATCGCCCGCAGCCTGGGACTGGGGCTGGTCGCGGAGGGGGTGGAGTCCGAAGCCCAGCGCCAGTTCCTGCTGCAACTGGGCGTGCCGGTCGGCCAGGGCTTCCTGTTCGCTCCGGGCCTGTCCCCGGACGAGTTCGCGCGCCGCCTGGACCTGCCGCTGGAGCGCGTCTCCAACGGCTGAGCGCGCCGCTGCCGGGGCGAGCGGTCCTTCGCGTAA
Organism: Pseudoxanthomonas sp. 134C1; assembly: GCF_057773065.1. Classification (NCBI taxonomy): domain Bacteria; kingdom Pseudomonadati; phylum Pseudomonadota; class Gammaproteobacteria; order Lysobacterales; family Lysobacteraceae; genus Pseudoxanthomonas; species Pseudoxanthomonas sp. 134C1. The sequence continues at coordinate 89,901 of NZ_JBYMTH010000011.1, read as the reverse complement.
AATGCCGGTTTTTCCGTCCCAGGTTTCCCGCATGCAACTGTCCGCTACCCGCGCCGTCATCACCGGCGGTGTTTCCGGCCTCGGCTTCTCCGTGGCGCAGCATCTGGTCGCCCAGGGCGGCAAGGTCGCGCTGTTCGACGTCAACGACGACAAGGGCGCGGCCGCCGTGGCGACACTGGGCGAGGCCAATGCACGCTACTTCCGCACCGATGTCACCGATGAAGCGGGCGTGGCCGCGAACATCGCCGCCGCCCGCGAGTTCCTGGGTGGCCTGAACGCCGCCATCAACTGCGCCGGCATCCTCGGCGCGGGCCGCGTGCTGGGCAAGGAAGCGCCGATGCCGCTGTCGACCTTCCAGAGCACGGTGATGGTCAACCTGGTGGGCAGTTTCAACGTCGCCAAGGCCGCCGCCAACCTGATGCAGCACAACGAGGCCGGCGCCGACGGCGAGCGCGGCGTGATCATCAACACCGCCAGCGTGGCTGCCTACGAAGGCCAGATCGGCCAGGCCGCCTACTCCGCCTCCAAGGGCGGCGTGGTCGGCATGACCCTGCCGATGGCGCGCGAGCTGTCACGCTTCGGCATCCGGGTGATGACCATCGCGCCGGGCATCTTCTGGACGCCGATGGTCGACGGCATGCCCGAGGCCGTGCAGCAGTCGTTGAGTGCTTCGATTCCGTTCCCGTCGCGCCTGGGCAAGCCGGACGAGTTCGCCGATCTGGTCGCCTACATCCTCGGCAACGTCTATCTCAACGGCGAAACGATCCGCCTCGATGGCGCCGTACGCCTGGCACCCAAGTAAGCCGGGATTGGGGATTCGGGATTGGAGATTCGCAACGGCACTCCATCCCCTCCCTGCCCCGCTTTTTCCGAATCCCCAATCCCGAACCCCCAATCCCGAATCCCCAATCCCATGAAAGCTTTTGACATCAAGAAAGGAAACGTCGTCGAACACAACGGCGGCGTGTACCAGATCCGCGACATCGACCGCAGCTCGCCGCAGGGCCGGGGCGGCAACGTGCGCTTCCGTTTCACCATGTACAGCGTGCCCGGCGGCAACAAGCTGGACGCCAGCTTCGACGCCGACGACAACCTGACCGAAGTGGAACTGCTGCGCCGCCAGGCGACGTTCTCGTACAAGGATGGCGACGCCTTCGTGTTCATGGATGACGAGGACTACACACCATACATGCTGGACGCGGAGGTGCTGGGCGACGATGCCGGCTACATCACCGAGGGACTGGGCGGCTGCTACGTGCAGGTCATCGACGAGTTGCCGGTGGCCCTGCAACTGCCGCAGCACGTGACCCTGGAAGTCGTGGAAACGCCGCCGGAACTGAAGGGCGGCACGGCCACCAAGCGTCCGAAGCCGGCCAAGCTGAGCACCGGCATCGAGATCATGGTGCCCGAGTACATCACCAACGGCGAGCGCATCCTGGTCAACACCACCACCGGTGAATTCGGCGGTCGCGCCGACTGACGCCACCCGCTGTTCCGGGCGGGTTCGCGAGGACCCGCCCTTTTTGTTTGCCCCATCCCTGGAGCGCGCCATGTCCGAGCCCCGCTTCCGCGCCGCCACCCGCGACGACATCGACACGCTGGTTCCGATCGTGCGTGAGTTCTACGCCGACGAGGGAATTCCGTGGGACGAGGCGATGCTGCGCGAAGCGCTCGACGCGCTGCTCCGCGATCCCGCCAACGGCCGCCTGCTGCTGATCGAACGCGACGGCGTGCTGGCCGGCTACATCGTGATCGGATTCTGTTTCAGCCTGGAATTCGGCGGCCGCTACGGCCTGCTGGATGAGCTGTATGTCCGGCCCGCGCAGCGTGGCGGCGGGTTGGGCAAGTACGCCCTGGCCGAGGTGGAAGCGGTGTGCCGGCGCGAAGGCCTGCGCGCGGTGCGCCTGGAAGTCAGCGACGACAACGAGCATGCGCACGGCATCTACCAACGCAGCGGCTACGATGCGCATCCGCGCCGGCTGATGACCCGCTGGCTGGACGAGAATGCCTGAGCCTCAATCCAGCCGCAGGCCGCCGGCCTCCCGGTGCAGTTCGCGCAGGTGCGCGCCCAGCCATTCGATGTTGGCATCGACCGCCTCGCGATCACGGGCCTGGCCCTGACTCAGCAGTGCCCCGGCCTGCCGGTCCAGTTGTCGTTGCAGATCGCGCAGTCGTTCGCGCCGGACCGCGCTGCCGGCCTGGAGCGCGGTCCGCTCTCCTGCCTGCGGCAAGCCGTAGCCGGCGCCTTCGAGCAGATCCGAGGGACGACTCATCCATGCGGTTTCCCGGAACCATGTCCGCAGGGTGCCGGCGGCCTCGCCCAGATCGCCGCTTTCACCGCCCGATTGCAGATAGCGGCGCTTGAACGCCTCGCGGAGCCGCAGTTCCTGCCGCCGCCGCGCCGCCTGTTCCAGCACCAGCAACGCGGCGGCGGCTTTCAGATCCGTCCGCTCCAGCCAGGGACGCCGTTGCTGCGGGGTCGCGGCCAGCCAGTCCTCGACCTCGCGCTGCGGCAGTCCCGTGTGGGTGCGGGCGACCTCGAACAGGGTCTGGAAGCGTTCGCGCAACGAGTCGAAGCGGTAGCCCTCGCGCAGCGCCCGCTCTGGATCCGCCAGCACGGAGCCGTCTGCGATGCCGGCGCGCTGCAGCCGCCGCGCCAGGCCGGTCGGGGTGATGCCGCCCAGATCCACGGCATCGAGCCGGGGCACGCCGTCACGCAGGAGCTTGTAGGTTTCCACCGCGCAGTTGTTGCCGAGGAAAAAGTAGCGGCCGTCGTAACTCCAGTGAAGCTGCGCGGCACGTTCGACCAGCGTCGCGATCTCCGCCCGTTCCAGCCGCAGCGGCAGCGACCGCAGTCCGCGCAGTTCGACCTTGGTGTACTCGTCGATCACCTGATCCAGTGTCAGCACGAACAGCCGTGACGGATAGCGCCCGGTCAAGCCGCGCCAGCTGGAAATCTGCAGATCGCCCACGAAAGCGCGGAACGACAACACCCGGTGGTGTTCCAGGTCCAGCCGGCAATCCGGACCGCGCGGACGCCCCGGCGCGCAGATCACCAGCCGCAGCATGCTGTGGCCCCAGCGGCTCATCATCACGTCGTTGCCTTCGGCCAGCAGGTAATCCACCTGGTAGATCCGTTCCGGATCCAGCGTGCCCAGGCGTCCCCCCGTCGCCGCCGCCGTGTCCGCGCCGACGCCCACGTCCCCCGCGTCCACGTAGGCGAAATCGCCGGCGCAATCCGCGCCCTCCATCGTGGGCGCTCCCCAGCGTTGTTCGAAGTAGCGGTACAGCGCCGGCCGTCGGCAGGCGTAATCGGCATCCAGCAGGTAGCGTTCCAGATTGACCGCCACGTATTCGCGCGGATTGTCGAGTTCGTAGCGATCCGGACTGCGCTCGCGGAAACCGTTCGCGCGCGTACGTCCCATCCATGTGGTCAGGCCCGGCGTGGCCCGGACCTGCCAGCCCGCCAGATCCAGCAATCGCGGATCCCGCGACATCGGCCGTCCGGGCGTGGCGCGGTCGAGGAAATGCGCCAGTTCGTGCAGCAGCGCGGCCAGGGCGGTCGCTTCGGCCGTCGTCCGCGTTTCACCTGTCGCCAGCAGCCCGGGCAGCAGGCGGCGGTTGAGCAGCAGGACGCCGTCGCGACGGGCTCGACCATGCACGCCTTCGTCGAGCTTCATGGTCCAGCGCACCGGAATGTCGTATGCCAGCCGGTCGCGCATGGCCGGGGTGAGGCGTGCCTCGGCCGCGCTGAACAGAGCATCGGTGGCGGTGATTTCGGCCACCGCCAGGCCGGGAGTTTCCAGATGCAGGCGCGGTGCCGCCCGCGCCACGCCGGACGCGCCCGCGAACAGCGCCAGCGCCAGCGCGGCCATCGCCCGGAAGCCCGCGCCGGCGCGGCGCGGGTCCCGGCAATCGGGGTTCACAGCGCCAGGATGGCCCGCGCCAGGGCCATGTCGGTGGCCTCGTGCGCATCCGCATCGCGTTCGCGCAGGTGGCGCAGCGCGGCTTCCAGGCGCGCGCCGCGGATGCGGCCTTCGCTGGCCACGAAACTGGCCGCGTCGTCGCGGGCCTGCAGCACCACCTTGTCGTCGCCGGAGGAACTGCCGGACGAGGCGGAGGAACCGGCCGAGGAGGCGCCGGCGGAGGAACCGGCGAAGCTGCCGGCGAACGCGGGAATCGAAAGGACCAGCAGCGCGCTGGCAACGAGCAATCGGGACATGGACATTCCGTCTCTTGGTGGACCGTGAAGGCAGGGGGCGCCGCGATTCGCGCGGCGCGCCAAGACTAACCGCAATCGGAACGAACTGGCTGAAGACGCCCCACCCGCGTAAGCCGCCGGTCAGGCGTCCAGCAGCTTGCCCGGATTCATCAGCCCGTTCGGATCCAGCACCCGCTTGATGCCGCGCATCACCGCGATTTCCGCCGCGGTGCGGGTGCTGTCCAGATAGGGTTTCTTGACCAGGCCGATGCCATGCTCGGCGGAAATGCTGCCGGCATGCCGCTGCAGCGACGCCGCCAGCAGTTTGGTGACCTGCTCGCACTGGCGAACGAATTCGGCGTCGTCCAGGTCGTCGGGCTTGAGCACGTTGATGTGCAGGTTGCCGTCGCCGATGTGGCCGAACCAGACCACTTCGAAGTCGGGGTAGGCCTCGCCCAGCAGCGCCTGGGTCTCGGCCAGGAACGCAGGCATCGCCGAGATCCGCACCGACACGTCGTTCTTGTAGGGCTTGTAGCGCGCCAGCGCCTCGGTGATGCCTTCGCGCAACCGCCACAGCTGAGCGGCTTGCGCATCGCTCTGGCTGATCACGCCGTCACCGACCCAGCCCTGCTCCAGGCAGGCCTCGAACGCGGCCATCGCCGCCGCTTCCTTCGCCTCGTCGCCGATCGCGAACTCGGTGACCACGTAGTAGGGATGCACCTCCGCGAACGGCGGCTGGGCGCCGTGCGCCAGCACGTGCTTGAGCGCCCGATCGGTGAAGAACTCGAAGGCTTCCAGTTGCAGACGCGCGCGGAACTCGGCAAACACCCGCATCAGCACCTCGAACGAGGGCAGCGCCAGCAGCATCACGTTGGTCGGCGGCGGCGGGTCGGTCAGGCGCAGGGTGGCCTCGACCACGATGCCCAGGGTGCCCTCCGAGGCAATGACGAGCTGGCGCAGATCGTAGCCGCTGGAGTTCTTGATCAGCCCGCGATTCAGATCCAGCAGTTCACCGCCTCCGGTCACCAGCTTCAGCCCGGCGATCCATTCACGGGTATTGCCGTAGCGGATCACCCGGATACCGCCGGCATTGGTGGCGATGTTGCCGCCGATCGAACAGGAACCGCGCGCGGCGAAATCGACCGGGTAGATCAGTCCGTGTTCGCGGGCGGCGTTGTGCACCGCCTCCAGGGCGATGCCCGGCTGCACGGTGAGGGTCCGATCCGCCGCATCGAAGGCCAGCACCTTGTTCATCCGCTCCAGGCTGAGCACCAGTTCGCCGTTGGCCGCCACGGCGCCGCCGGACAGGCCGGTGCGGCCGCCGGACGGCACCACCGCCACGCCATGCTGGTTGGCCCAGCGCACGATGGCCTGCACTTCCTCCACCGTGGCCGGCAGGGCGATGGCCAGCGGCGCCGGTGTCCAGCGGCGGGTCCAGTCGCGGCCGTAGTGTTCCAGTTCGGCGGCTTCGGTGGTCAGGCGCAACTCGGGCACGGCCCGCCGCAGCGCCTGCAAACGTGGATCGGTCATTGATTCGTACGTGATGGACGGCATCGGGGGAGCGCCAGCGTGCCAGCGATGTTGCGGCGCGTCCAGACGGCACCTTGGTTGCGCCCGAAACCATTTGTGGACCGGTCTCCCGCGGCATGTGGCGATGCAGCAAAGGCGTGCCGCTTCTGGCATAGTGGAAAGCCCTTCCCTGCCCCGTCTCCCGCGCCCGCAATGTCGACCAAGAAGACCTCCTATCCGAAGCAGGACATCCGCGTGCTGTTGCTGGAGGGAGTGAGCCAGACCGCGGTGGAAACCTTCCGCGCCGCCGGTTACACGCAGATCGATTTACACGACAAGTCGCTGCCGGAGGACGAGCTCAAACGCCGTATCGCCGAAGCGCACATCATCGGCATCCGCTCGCGCACGCAGCTGACCGAAGACGTGCTGGGCAACGCGCGCCGGCTGATCGCGATCGGCTGTTTCTGCATCGGCACCAACCAGGTGGATCTGGAAGCGGCGGAACTGGCCGGCATCCCGGTCTTCAACGCGCCCTATTCCAATACCCGCAGCGTGGCCGAACTGGTGATCGCCCAGGCGATCATGCTGATGCGGGGCATCCCCCAGAAGAACGCCGAATGCCATCGCGGCGGTTGGTCCAAGTCGGCCGCCGGCAGCCACGAGGCGCGCGGCAAGACCCTGGGCATCATCGGCTACGGCCACATCGGCACCCAGGTCGGTGTGCTGGCCGAAGCGATCGGCATGAACGTGCTCTTCCACGACATCGAAACCAAGCTGTCGCTGGGCAATGCGCGCTCGGCCACCAGCCTGGACGATCTGCTCGCGCGCAGCGACGTGGTGACGTTGCATGTCCCCGAAACCGCATCGACCCAGGGCATGTTCGGCGCCACGCAGATCGCGAAGATGAAGCGCGGCGCCCACCTGATCAACGCCTCCCGCGGCACCGTGGTGGACATCGAGGCACTGACCACCGCGCTGCAGTCCGGCGCGGTCGGCGGCGCGGCGGTGGATGTGTTCCCGGTGGAGCCCAAGGGCAACGCCGAAGCCTTCGAGTCGCCGCTGCGCGGCATCGACAACGTGATCCTGACCCCGCATGTCGGCGGCAGCACGCTGGAAGCGCAGGACAACATCGGCGTGGAAGTGGCCGCCAAGCTGGTGCGCTACAGCGACAACGGCTCCACCCTGTCGGCGGTCAACTTCCCCGAGGTCACCCTGCCCGGCCACGACGGCAGCCGCCGCATCCTGCACATCCACCGCAATGTGCCGGGCGTGCTGTCGCAGATCAACGAGATCTTCAGCAAGCACAACGTCAACATCGACGGCCAGTTCCTGCGCACCGATCCCAAGGTGGGTTACGTGGTGATCGACGTCACCGCCAACGAGGAACAGAGCGCCGAGTTGAAGGAAGCGCTGTCGGCGATTCCCGGCACCTTGCGGACGCGCATCCTGTACTGAGTTCAATCCGCGGGCGGCCACTGGCCGCCCGCAACGTTTTTTGAAGCGGCCACTGGCCGCCCGCATTGTTTCCGGAGGAGAAAACCCATGCCCCGCGCGGATACCGCATTCCTGTTCGATCTCGATGGCACGCTGGTGGACAGCGTGTACCAGCATGTACTGGCCTGGAAGGAAGCCCTCGATCGCGAAGGGGTGAACCTGTCGGTATGGCGCATCCACCGCAAGATCGGCATGAGCGGCGGCCTGTTCACCCATATCCTGCTGCGCGAGACCGGGATCGACATCACCGAGGAACGGCTGGATCGCCTGCGTCGCTGGCATGCCGAGGCCTACTCGCGGCAGTCGGAACAGCGCGCGGTGCAGCCGCTGCCGGGCGCGCGCGAACTGCTCGCGTTCCTCACTGATCAGGGTATTCCCTGGGGCATCGCCACCAGCGGCCGGATGGAGACCGCCGCGCACAACCTGCATGCGCTGGGCGTGGATCCGGCGCAGGTCCCGGTGATCACCCGCGACCTGGTGCGGCACGCCAAACCGGATCCGGATCTGTTCATCGCCGCGGCCGACCGGCTGGGCGTGGACATCACCCGTTCACTGGTGATCGGCGACAGCATCTGGGACATGCTGGCCGCGCAGCGTGCGCGTGCGCTCGGCGTCGGTCTGCTCTCGGGTGGTTACGGACAGGAGGAACTGGAACGCTCGGGCGCGTTCCGGGTGTACGAGGATCCGGCCGATCTGCTGCGCCACATCGACGAGGTCGTGGCGCGCAGCTGAGGCAGCATCGCCCCGATGGCTTCGACCCCGCCTATGCGTGCCGGGCTTGCCATTTGCGGGCCATCCGGCTGAGCGATTCGTCCGGCTCGTCGACGATCGGCGCGATCTCGCGCCAGGCCAGATCCAGCGACTCCTCGCTGACCACGTAACGTTCGTCCGCACCGGCGCGGATCACGTAACGCACGTCGTAGTGCCAGTGTCCCGGCACATCCTTGCGTTCGGGAATCCAGTGCCGGTCCAGATCGAAGATCGCGGCACCCTCCAGCCGCAGGTCCGGCAGTCCTGATTCCTCCTCGGCTTCCTTCAGGGCAACCTGGCCCATGTCGGTGTCGCCATCGGCGTGGCCGCCCAGTTGCAGCCAGCGCGCCAGCTTGCGGTGGTGGGTCAGCAGGATGCGCCGGCCGTCGGCGCTGACCAGCCAGGCGCCTCCGGTGAAGTGCCCCTCCAGGCGCTCGCGCAGGAACGGGTTCCGCGTATCCGCCAGCAGCGCCAGGAAATCGTCCACGGTCGCGGCCTCCTCCGGCCAGCGCGCCCGATAGGCCTGCAATTGTTCCATCAACGGTGATTCAAACACGCGCCTGCCCTGTTCAGTTGTGCGGGGGATGATGCTCGCCGCCATTATCCCTCTCCGTGCTGCACCCGCGCTTGTGATCCCCCGCCCGGTTTGGCAAGGTACGGCGCTTCCGTACGGGTGACCCACACACCCGTGACCGCCAAATGACAGGCACCGGCCAAGACCGGTCGCCAACTCCGGGGAAGTCGCGAATGCTCAAATCTTTGTTCAGGGTCAAGCCGCTCGAACCGGCCGGCCATGTGGATGCCGGTGAACCCTTTGAAGGCAGTCTCGATGGCGAGGCCACCCTCAAACGGACCCTGACAGCGAAGCATCTGACCATGCTGGGTGTCGGCGCGGTCATCGGCGCCGGCATCTTCGTGCTCACCGGCCAGGCCGCCGCCAACCACGCCGGTCCGGCCATCATGCTGAGTTTCGTGCTGGCCGGTTTCGCCTGCGCCCTGGCCGGCCTGTGCTACGCCGAGTTCGCCGCGCTGATGCCGGTGTCGGGCAGCGCCTATTCGTACTCCTACGCCACCCTGGGCGAATTCGTCGCCTGGTTCATCGGCTGGTGCCTGGTGCTGGAATACCTGTTCGCCTCCTCCACCGTCGCGGTGGGCTGGTCGGGCTATCTGGTCAGCTTCCTCACCACCACGCTGAACCTGCCCTTCCCGATGCAGCTCACCCAGGCGCCGATCGACTGGAACGGCACCGACTTCGTGTCCACCGGCAGCCTGTTCAACCTGCCGGCCATCCTGATCGTCGCCGCCATCAGCGGCCTGTGCTACGTCGGCATCACCCAGTCCGCGTTCGTCAACGCGATCGTGGTGGCGATCAAGGTGACGGTGATCTGCCTGTTCGTCGGATTCGGCCTGCAGTACATCGATTCGGCCAACTGGACCCCCTTCATTCCGCCCAACGAAGGCCCGGGCAAGTTCGGCTTCGAGGGCGTCACCCGTGCCGCGGCGATCGTGTTCTTCGCCTATATCGGCTTCGACGCCGTCTCCACCGCCGCCGGCGAGGCCAAGAACCCGCAGCGCGACATGCCCATCGGCATCCTCGGTTCGCTGGCGATCTGCACGGTCATCTACATCGTGGTCTGCGCAGTGCTGACCGGCATGACTCATTACAGCCTGCTCGGCACGGCCAAGCCGGTGGCCACCGCGCTGGAAGCCTATCCGAAACTGTCCTGGCTCAAGACATGGGTGGAGATCGGCGCCATCGCCGGCCTGTCCTCGGTGATCCTGGTCATGCTGATGGCGCAGCCGCGCATCTTCTACAGCATGTCCAAGGATGGCCTGATGCCCAAGCTGTTCGGCAAGGTCCATCCCAAGTTCCGCACGCCTTACATCGGCACGATCATCGTCGGCGTGCTCGCCGCCATCCTGGCCGGCCTGATGCCGCTCAACGTGCTGGGCGAACTGGTGTCGATGGGCACCCTGCTGGCCTTCGCCACCGTCTGCATCGGCGTGCTGGTGCTGCGCTATACCCGTCCGGAACTGCCGCGGCCGTTCCGGGTGCCGGCGGCCATCGTCATCTGCCCGGTGGGCGCGATGGCCTGTCTCTATCTGTTCTGGCAGCCCTTCGTGGAGCACTGGCCGATCTTCGTCGGCTGGACGGTGTTCGGCCTGCTGATCTATTTCAGCTACGGCTACCACCACAGCAAACTGCGGCAGAAGGCCTGAGGGCCCGAACGGGCCGGCGCCCGGCGCCGGCCTTTTTCATTGCACGCATCATGACGATGGCCGGGATATCGCCCGCCCGTACGTCTTGATGAAGAACGACGATTGGAAGTGGATTGATGTTCGGACAACTCTGGGCCACCAAACACCCCCATGCCAGCCACAACGACGCAGAAGGGCTGAGCCTGCACCGCACCCTCGGTCCCTGGGGCCTGACCGCGCTGGGTATCGGCGCCGTGATTGGTGGCGGCATCTTCGTCATCACCGGCCAGGCGGCCGCCAACCATGCCGGCCCGGCGATCATGCTGAGCTTCGTGCTGGCGGCGATCTGCTGCACCTTCTGCGCGCTGGCCTACGCCGAGTTCGCGGCGATGGTGCCGGTATCCGGCAGCGCCTACACCTACACCTACGCCACCCTGGGCGAATTGTCCGCCTGGTTCATCGGCTGGATGCTGGTACTGGAATACGGCGTCTCCGCGTCCGCGGTGGCGGTGAGCTGGACCGGTTATTTCCTGAGCCTGCTGGATCACTTCAACATCCACCTGCCCGCGGCGTTCGTCAGCGCGCCGCTGGACGCCAAGCTGCAACCCACCGGCGCCATCGCCAACCTGCCGGCGGCGGCCATCGTACTGCTGCTGACCTGGGTCTGCTACATCGGCATCCGCAAGTCCTCGGCGATGAACATGGCGATGGTGCTGCTGAAGACCGGCCTGATCGTGCTGGTCATCGCGGTCGGCTGGAAGTATGTCGACCCGGCCAACTGGGAACCCTTCATCCCCGCCAACGAAGGACCGGGCAAGTTCGGCTGGGAGGGCGTGCTGCGCGGCGCCTCGATGGTGTTCTTCGCCTACATCGGTTTCGAGGCGGTCTCGGTGGCCGCGCAGGAATCGCACCGCCCGCAGCGCGACATGCCGATCGGCATGCTGCTGTCGCTGGCCATCTGCACCGTACTGTACATCGCGATGGCCGCGGTCATGACCGGACTGGTGCCGTACACCCTGCTGGGCACCGATGAACCGGTGGTCACCGCGGTGGCGGCGCATCCGCAGCTGGGCTGGTTGCGCGTCGTGGTGGAAATCGGCGCGCTGGTCGGCCTGTCCTCGGTGGTGCTGGTGATGATCATCGGGCAGCCGCGCATCTTCATGATCATGGCCCGCGACGGCCTGCTGCCACCGGTGTTCACCAAGATCCACCCCGAGTACCGCACCCCGCACATCAACACCGTCATCACCGGCATCGGCATCGCGCTGCTGGCGGCGCTGTTCCCGCTGGACGTACTGGGCGAGCTGACCTCGATGGGCACCCTGATCGCCTTCGCCGCGGTCTGTGCCGGCGTGCTGATCCTGCGCCGGACCCAGCCGGATCTGCCGCGCCCGTTCCGGATTCCGGCCGCCTGGCTGATCTGCACCCTGGGCATCCTGAGCTGCCTGGCGCTGCTGTCCACCATGACGGCGCACAACTGGTTCCTGATGGCGGTGTGGACGGTGGTCGGTTTCGTGATCTACTTCCTGTACGGCCATCGCCACAGCAAGCTGCGCCGCTGAGTCTTCCCGGGGTACCGCGTCTGCCGCTCATCGGCGGCGGCAGGCGCTAAAATGGGGCCATGAACGCCTCCCTGCCCTATGACACCGCCCGCCTGGGCGAACTGGCCCGCCTGCTGATCGACAACATCCGCGAGCTTTCGCAGGCGGGGTGGACGCCGGCCACCAGCAGCAACTTTTCGCACCGCCTGGACGACCGGCACGCGGCCATCACCGTGTCGGGACGTGACAAGGGCCGGCTGGTGGAAGGCGACATCATGGTCGTGGACTTCGACGGCAAGGCGGTCGGCAGCGACCACCGCCCGTCCGCCGAGACCCTGCTGCACACCCAGCTGTATCGCCGCTTCCCGGAAATCGGCTGCGTGCTGCACACCCATTCCCCGGTGCAGACCATCGCTTCGCGGCTGTATGCCGGCGTGGGCCATATCCGGCTGGAAGGCTACGAACTGCTCAAGGCCTTCCATGGCAACACCACCCACGAGACCGAGATCCAGGTTCCGGTGTTCAGCAATACCCAGGACATGCCGACCCTGGCCGCGCAGGTCGATGCGCTGCTGGACCAGCAACCGCTGTGGGGTTATCTGATCGACGGTCACGGCCTGTACGCCTGGGGCCGCGACATGGCCGAGGCGCGTCGCCACCTGGAGGCCTTCGAGTTCCTGTTCCATTGCGAGCTCGAGCTGCGCAAGCTGGGTTGCCGGCGCTGACAACCCCCTTCGCGCACGGGTTTCCGCCAGGTAACTGGACCGGAACCGGACGCCTGCTACCCTTGCCTTCCCCACGCGTCGAGCCATATCGCCATGAGCCGCCTCCGCATCTTCCATGAAAGCGACCCGGTCACTCCCGAGTTCGCCAGCTACGATCCCGACTTCATCGCCACCGAACTGCAGAAGGTCGGCGTGACCTTCGAGCGCTGGAAGGCCAACCAGCCGATCCAGCCCGGCGCGGCGCCGGAGAACGTGATGGAGGCCTATCGCGCCGATATCGACCGGCTGATTGCCGAACGCGGTTTCAAGACCGTGGACGTGGTCAGCATCGCGCCGGACAACCCCAAGCGCGAGGAAATGCGCGCCAAGTTCCTCGACGAGCATTACCACAAGGAAGACGAAGTCCGTTTCTTCGTCGCCGGCTCGGGCCTGTTCACCCTGCACGTGGACGACAAGATCTACGAAGTGGAATGCGTCCAGGACGACCTCATCGCCGTGCCGGACAGCACCCTGCACTGGTTCGACATGGGACCGGAACCGCATTTCGTCGCCATCCGTTTCTTCACCGAGCCGGACGGCTGGGTCGGCCATTTCACCGGCACCACCATCGCCCAGCAGTTCCCGCGCTATCACGGCCCGACCCGGCCCGAGTAAGCCGGCATCACCCCGCGGCACCGGGCGCGAAGCGCAGATCGGTGCCGCGCTCTTTCATTCCCCGTCTTCCCGAATTCGCCATTCCCCATGCTCCGCGCCATCCTGACCGACATCGAAGGCACCACCAGCAGCATCTCCTTCGTCAAGGACGTGTTGTTCCCCTACGCCCGCCGCGCCCTGCCCGGCTTCGTCCGCGATCATGGCCAGAAGCCGGAAGTGCGGCGCTGGCTGGATGCGGTCGCCACCGAACACGGCGCGATCTGCAGCGATGACGTCATCGTCGAGACGCTGCAGGGCTGGATCGACCAGGACCGCAAGCACACCGCGCTGAAGGCCCTGCAGGGCATGATCTGGGATGCGGGCTACCGCGACGCGGACTTCACCGCGCACATCTATCCGGACGCGACGCCAGCGCTCAGGCAGTGGTACGAACGGGGCTATCCCCTGTACGTCTATTCCTCCGGCTCGGTGCCGGCGCAGAAGCTCTTCTTCGGCCACAGCGACGCCGGCGATCTGACCCCGATGATTTCGGGCTGGTTCGACACCGAAATCGGCGGCAAGCGCGATGCCGACAGCTACCGCCGCATCGCCACGCAGATTGGCGCGCCGGCCGGCGAAATCCTGTTCCTGTCCGATGTGGTCGAGGAACTGGATGCCGCCCGCGAGGCCGGCATGCGCACGCAATTGATCGACCGCCCGCAGGATTATCCGCAGCCGCGCCTGGATGCTGCCGCCAACGGCCATCCGCGCGCGACGGCGTTCGACGCCATCGACCTGCCGCACTGATTCTTGTTGCGAGCGATTCGCATTCCCTCATCCGGCGGCGGCAACGGCTAGACTTCGCGCCGTTGCCAGCCAGCCCGCGCTCGCCAGCACGTCCCGCCAGCCAGCTTCCGCCAGCCAGCCGGGATCCGATGACGCCCCTCCCGGGGCGTTTTTCATTTGCGCCGCTGTTTCGCGTGGATCCTCTCGCCGCGCACCAGCATCGCAACCAGCTTCTCGACACGCGCCGCGCGGGTTTCCGCCTTCTTCGCCGTATGCACCCGCCAGCACACCGCATAGCGGTTGGTGCGATCCAGGCTCTCGAAGAAGACCGCGGCCTTGGGTGTCTTCGCCAGCACCGCCGCCAGGTCCGGCGGCACGTCCATCACCGCCGCGCTCGCATAGGCGGCGGCCCAGCGTCCGTCGGCCCGTGCCAGCTCGATTTCCCGCAGGCCACCCTCGCGCATCCGGCCCGCGGCGATCAGCGCTTCGGCCTTGCCGACATTGATCTTCGACCACAGGCTCCGCGGGCGCCTCGGGGTGAAACGCTGCAGGAAACTCCTTTCGTCGAATGTCCGCCGCTGGCCGTCGATCCAGCCGTGGCACAGCGCGACTTCCAGTGCCTCCGCATAGCTCACCGAAACCACCCCCGCGTCCTTCTTCGCGATCCGCAGCCACAGGCCGGGACGGGTCGTATTCGCGCCCAGCCATTTTTCCCAGGCCATGGCGGTACGGAACAGCTTGATCGGCAGGTCGAGCGCATCGGCGGCCATCGGCATGCTTCCTGAAGGCGGGTTTCGGGAGGATCGTCTTCTGAAGACGTGCGCAGCCGCTGGGACGTGCGTCAACGCATTCCTATTCCGCCGCCTGCTGCAGCCGATAGCTCGCCGCGGCGTGCTGTTCGCCCTGCCAGGGATCGAGCGCGCGCACTTCGATCCGATGTTCACCCACCGCCAGGTCGGTCGGCAGCGTGCCGCGCCACAGGTGGGTGGACACATTGGCCTCCGGCGAGCGGTCATAGCCCCGCAGCGCGGGCGCGGCATCGTCTGCGACGTTTTCCGCCAGCAACGCCGGATCGGCCTGCAGCACCCGCCGCATCGGTTTCCATTCGCCCCCGTCGATCCGGTACTCGACCCGCGTATCGGCCTCGCCCATGTAGACGTTGGCGTACACCCCGTAGGCCGGATAGGCGCCCTGCCGCAGCACCTTTGGCGCATGCAGGCCGATTGCCGGATCACCGGCGGCGCGCGCCACCTGGTAGCGCAGCGCATAGCGACCGTCCGCCTGGATCGTCAGCCACGCATGGCCGTTGGGTGTGCCGTCGCTCATCGTGGTGTCGGGGATGCCCTGCGCATCCTTCACCCCCGACCAGAACGCACCGCAGGTCGCGCCGACGTTGTACTCGTGCAGCGGCTGCGCGCCGTGCCAGCCGGTCTCCGCGCCGTGCCGGAAATGGCGCTGGTTGTGGGTGTGCGCGCTGATCAGCAGCACCTGCGCATGGTCCCGCAGCAAGGTGAACAGGCGCTCGCGATCCGCGCGGCGGAAAGTCTCCACGCCCGGCACGGGGTCGAAGAACGGGATATGCGCGGCGATGATCACCCGGCGCTCCTTCGGCAACGTCGCCAGATACCGCCTGAGGAAATCGAACTGCTCTTCGCGCAGACCGCCGATGTAGTCCGGCTTCTGGCCGGGGCGATAGAGCACGTCGTCCAGCACGACGAAGCTGGCCTGCGGTTCCTCCCACGCATAGGTATCGGGCCCGTAGACGTTGCGGAAGCTCAGCAGCGAGTCCTCGTCGGCCTGTGCATCGAAATCCAGATCGTGGTTTCCCGCGACGTGCAGCCAGGGCACGCCGAGTTTCGCGGTGACCCGGTTCATGTCGGCATACAGGCTGAGGTCGTCGTTGACGATGTCGCCCACACTCAGGCCCAGCTTCGCATCGTGGCGCCCCATCAGCGGCGCCACGATGTCACGCTCGTAGTAGTCCACATCGGTCCGCGTCTTGGGCTGCGGATCACCGAACACCAGCATCTCCAGACTGGCGCCGGCCCTGCGGCGCGGAGCGTCCAACAGGCCGAAATCCAACGCGGCGGGGGTGGTGGCCGCCGGAATGCCGCCGTACTTCAGCGCGGGCGATCCCTGCGGGAACAGGTGCTGCCAGAACCGGGGCAAGCCATCGGCGCCGGTCGGCACGGCGTACCCTGCCGGCTTGATCACGAACACGGTGGCACGCTCGCGTCCGGGCAGCCGATAGCCTCCCCGCGCATCACTGATGGCGACATCGCGACCGTTGGATACCTTCACCCCGGCCAGGCCCCGTTCGCGTGGATCGCGGCGACCATCACCGTTGGCGTCCAGGTAGACCACCCCGGTTACATCGGCCAATGCCGGTTCGGCGGGCGCAGCCGCGGCAACGAACTGCGCGACGGCGGCGATATCCGATGCTCGCGACGCCGCCGGTACGTTCGCGCCGGCCAGCAACGCCATGGCGGCGAGCGGCAGCCCTACCACGCGCTTGCTCATATCAATGGATTCCCGGTAACGCCCCGCGGGCAACCCGCCGATTATCGTGCGACGGCGGCGTGCCTCGCCACCGCGACGCGCCATCAGGCGGAATGACGGGCCGCGAGCAATGCCTCGACGTCGGCCAGTCCAAGCCCCCGACTGCGCAGCAGCACCAGCAGGTGATACAGCAGGTCCGCGCTTTCGCCGAGCAGCGCCGCCTCGTCCTGCGCCACCGCGGCCAGCGCCGTCTCCACGCCTTCCTCCCCGACCTTCTGCGCAATCCGGCGCACGCCTTCCCCGAACAGGCGGGTGGTGTAGCTGCCCGACGGACGTTCGCGCTCGCGGCGCGCCACCAGTGCATCCAGTTCGGCCAGGAACGAGCCCGGCGCATCGGCGAAGCAACTGGCGCGCTGGAGGTGGCAGGTCGGCCCGTGCGGCACCGCCCGGACCAGCAGAGTGTCGTTGTCGCAGTCGGCCTCGATGTCCCGCACTTCCAGCACATGGCCGGAACTCTCGCCCTTCATCCACAGGCGCTGCTTGCTGCGGCTGTAGAACGTCACCCGGCCGCTGGCCAGGGTCGCGTCCAGCGCTTCCCGGTTCATGTAGCCGAGCATCAGGACGCGCAGGGTGGCCGCATCCTGCACGATCACCGGGAGCAGGCCATCGCCCTTGCTCCAGTCCAGTTGATCCCGTTCAAGCGACATCACGCACCTCGATGTCCTGCGTGCGCAGGAAATGCTTCAGATCCGGAATGGCGATCCGGCCGCTGTGGAACACGCTGGCGGCCAGCGCGCCATCGACGTCGGTACGCTGGAATACCTCGGCGAAGTGCTCCTGTTCCCCCGCGCCACCCGACGCCACCAGTGGCACCGCGCAGATCGCACGGACAGCGGAAAGCTGTTCGATGTCGTAGCCGCGCCGCACGCCGTCGCTGTCCATGCAGTTGAGCACGATCTCACCGGCACCCAGCCGCTGCGCTTCGATCACCCAGTCCAGCGTACGCACCGGTAGCGCGCGGGTGCGCGTCGGATCGCCGGTGTACTGGCGCACGCGCCATTCGCCGTCGTCCTCGCGCACCGAATCGATGCCGACCACCACGCACTGCACGCCGAACGCCCGCGCCAGTTCGCCGATCAGCACCGGCCGTTCCAGCGCCGGCGTGTTGATCGAAATCTTGTCCGCGCCGGCATGCAGCACCCGCCGCGCGGTGTCCACGTCGCGGATGCCGCCGGCCACGCAGAACGGGATGTCCAGCAGGCGCGAGACCCGCTCCACCCAGGTGTAGTCGACCGATCGCCCTTCCGGACTGGCGCCGATGTCGTAGAACACCAACTCGTCGGCGCCGGCATCGCGATAGCGCAGCGCCAGCTCGGTGATGTCGCCCATGTCGACGTGATCGCGGAAGCGCACGCCCTTGACCACGCGGCCGTCGCGCACGTCCAGGCAGGGAATGATGCGCCGGCTCAGCATGACAGCGCCTCGGCGACACTGAAGCGGCCTTCCAGCAGCGCGCGCCCCAGCACGATGCCCGCGCAACCTTGCGCGCGCGCGGCGGCGATATCGTCCAGCGCACGCACGCCGCCGGACGCCTGCACGCGCAGGCGCGGCGCAACCACGCCCAGATGCCGGTAAAGCTCGAGATTGGGGCCTGACAACATGCCGTCGCGGGCGATGTCGGTACTGAGCGCGTGGACCAGTCCGCCTGCCTCGAACCGGATCGCCATGTCGTCCAGGATGACGCCCGCGTCCTCGGTCCAGCCGTGCACCGGCAATCGCCAGACGCCGGCGTCGTCCTGTCGCGTATCCAGCGCCACAGTGATGCGTTCGGCGCTGAACTCGGCCAGCCACGCCAGCACCGCGTCCGGTTCACGCACCGCCAGCGACCCGATCACCACCCGCGCCGCGCCCGCATCGAGCAGGCGCGCGACGTCCTCGCGCGATCGCACGCCGCCGCCTGTCTGCAGCCGCAGGCCGGTGGTCGCGGCGATATCGCGCAGCAGCGGCGCCAGGGTGTAGCCGCCGGCACGCGCGGCGTCCAGATCCACCAGATGCAGCCAGTCCGCGCCCTGTTCCGCATAACCGCGGATGATTGCCAGCGGATCGTCGCCGTAGCGTGTTTCGCGCGCGTAGTCGCCCTGGGCCAGCCGAACCACCCGGCCATCGCGGATGTCGATGGCGGGATAGGCCTGGAAGGCTGGTTGCGCAGGCGTATCCGCCGAGACCACGGCCATCATTGCAATCCTGTTTCGATGAAGTTGCGGATCAGCCGCGCGCCGATCTCCGCCGAACGTTCCGGATGGAACTGCGCGCCGGCCACGCGGCCGCGCTGCACCACCGCGGCGAACGGCTGTCCGTGTTCGCTGCTCATCAGGCAGTCCGCACCGACCGGTGCGGCATAGCTGTGCACGAAGTACGCATGGCCGCCATCCAGACCGGCGGTCAAGCCGGATTCCCGCCGCGCGTGCAGGGTGTTCCAGCCCATGTGCGGTACCCGGATGCCGGGCCGGGTCGGTAGTCGCGCCACCTTTCCGGGCAACAGGCCCAGACAGGGCGTGTCGTCTTCCTCGGAGTGCTCGAACAGCAGTTGCATGCCCACGCAGACGCCCAGCAGTGGCTGTTCGAGCTCACGCAACACATCCACGAGCGCCTGTTCGCGCAGCCGCGCCATCACCGTGGCGGCGGTGCTCACGCCGGGCAGGATGACCCGGTCGGCGGAACGGATGACCGCCGCGTCCGCGGTGAGCGTGGCCTCCACGCCCAGCCGCTCCAGCGCGTAGCGGACCGAGCCGATGTTGGCGCCACCGGCATCGACCAGTGCCACCTGCATCACAATGCTCCCTTGGTCGACGGCAACTCCGCGCCTTCGCGGCGGATCGCCTGGCGCAATGCGCGCGCCAGCGCCTTGAAGCAGGCTTCGACCTTGTGGTGATCGTTGTCGCCGCGCACGCTCAGATTGAGGTTCAGTCCGGAAGCGTCGCATAGCGAACGGAAGAAATGCGGCACCAGTTCGGTCGGCAGATCGCCGACCTTCTCGCGCCGGAACTCGCCCTCAAAGACGAAATAAGGCCGCCCGCTGAAATCCAGCGCGGCGCTGGCGAGGGTCTCGTCCATTGGCAGCGTGAATCCGTAGCGCCCGATACCGCGCTTGTCGCCCAGTGCCTGTTTCAGCGCCTGCCCAAGCGCCAGCCCGGTGTCCTCCACCGTGTGGTGCTCGTCGATGTGCAGGTCGCCCTCGGTGTCGATGCGCAGGGTGAAGCCGCCATGCTTGCCGATCTGTTCCAGCATGTGATCGAAGAAGGGCAGTCCGGTGTGGATGACCGGATCGGCCACTTGATCCAGGTCCACGTCCACCCGGATGCGGGTTTCCCTGGTATTGCGCTGAACGTTCGCCCGCCGCGGCGCATCGGCCAGTTCGTGGGCGATCGATGGCCAGTCCCACTCGCCGCCGAACTGCGGCGTCTTCAACTGGAACCCGCGGATGCGCAGGTTGTCGGCGAACTGGATGTCGGTGGGCCGATCGCCGACCATCGCCGAACGCGTCCAGTCGATGTCGCGGTTCTGCAGATAGTGCAGCACCAGGCCGATGCCCGGCTTGCGGGTCGGCCGGTTTTCTTCCGGCCAGCTCGGGTCCACCAGCACTTCGCGGAAACGGATGCCCTGGCTTTCGAATATCTGAAGCATCAGGTCATTCGGCCCATCGAACGACGCCTGCGGATAACCCTCGCCACCCAGTCCGTCCTGGTTGCTGACAATGACGAACTGGTAGCCGGCGTCGCGTAGTTTCAGCAGCGCTGGAATGCAGTCGCGTACGAACCGGATCTTCTCGTAGGCATCGATCTGGAAATCGGCCGGCTCCTCGATGAGGGTGCCGTCGCGGTCGATGAACAGGATCGGGGTCATGCCGCCGCCTCCCGAACCGCCAGCGCCGACAGTACCCGATCGTTCTGTTCCGGACTGCCGATACTGATGCGCAGCGCATCGCCCAGTTGCGGCGCCGCACGCTGATCGCGCACGACCACCCCGGTGGACAGCAGCGCCGCGAACGCGTGGTCGGCGTCGTCGAACCGCACCAGCAGATAGTTGCCCTGCGAGGGATAGACACGACGCACGCCCGGTAGCGTCGCCAGCGCGTCGCGCATCCGCGCACGTTCGCGCCGCACGACCGCGACCCGCTCCCGGGTCTGCGCCAGTGCCGCGGGCGCCAGACCCGCGAGCGCCAGTTCCGCGCAGGGCGCGGGTATCGGGTATGGCGCCTGGCATGCGCGCAACACCGTGATCAGTTCTTTCGTGGCGATCGCCACGCCGATCCGCGCGGCGGCCAGCGCATGCGCCTTGGACAAGGTGCGCAACACGACCAGGTTGGAAAACCGCGCAATCAGCGAGGCGGCCGAGGGAACATCGGAGAACTCAACGTAGGCCTCGTCGACCACCAGCAGCGCGCGACCGGCCAGGCGTTCGGCCAGCCCGGCGATTTCCTCCAGCGCGCAGGCGCGTCCGGTGGGGTTGGTGGGCGAGCACAGGAACACGAGCCTGGCGCGGCTCGCCAGTGCGGCGGCGACCAATGCATCCGGATCCGGCTCGAAGCCCCGTTCCGTATCGCGCAACGGCACATCGATGAGCGGCGCGTCCTGCAACCGCGCGGACACCGCATACATGCCGAATACCGGCGAGCTGATGACCACGCCATCGCGTCCCGGCACGCACAGCGCGCGCACCAGCAGGTCAATCGCCTCGTCGCTGCCGCGTCCGATCAGCAACTGCTCCGCGGCACAGCCATACAGATCGGCCAACGCGGCGCGCAATGCCGCCGGTTGCGGCTCCGGATAGCGCTGGCAGAGCGCGCCGGCGTCCGCGGGATTGGACCAGGCCGACTCGTTGGCATTGAGCCAGACATCGCCGCGCAGTATCTCGGTGCGCGCCGATTTGTAGCCTCCGAAACCGCGCAGATCGGGCCTGATCAGATCAAGCACGCTGGAATCCGTCGCATTGGCACGGGACGCGTTCATGCCGCCTCCAGCCGCAGCGCGACCGCGTTGGCATGCGCGTCCAGGCCTTCCGCGCGCGCCAGCGTCAGCGCGCATCCGCCGATACCGCCGATGCCCGCGCGGCTGGCCGCCTGCACGCTGACGAAATTCTGGAAGCTGGCCACGCTCACGCCGCTGTAGGCGCGCGCGGCGCCGCTGGTCGGCAATACATGGTTGGTGCCGCTGCAATAGTCGCCCAAGGCCTCCGGCGTGTAGTCGCCCAGGAACACCGAACCCGCGGCCTCCACCCGGTCCAGCCAGGCGCGCGGGTCGCGCAGCGCCAGGATCAGGTGTTCCGGCGCGTATTCGTTGCTGATGGTGAAGGCATCGTCCAGCCGGTCCACTTCGATCAGGCGCGAGCCGGACAGCGCCTGGCGGGCGATGGCCGCGCGCGGAAGCGCGGCGAGCTGGCGTTCGAGTTCGACCGCGACGCGGTCGATGAGCGTAGGCGCGTCCGACAGCAGCAGCACCTGCGAATCCGGGCCGTGTTCCGCCTGCGACAGCAGATCGGCGGCAACGAACGCGGGATCCGCCCCGGCATCGGCGATCACGAGCACTTCCGACGGACCCGCCGGCATGTCGATGGCGGCCGCACCGGCCTGCGCGACCTGCTGTTTCGCTTCGGTCACATAGCTGTTGCCGGGGCCGAACAGTTTGTCGCAGCGGGGCACGCTGGCGGTGCCGAAGGCCATCGCCGCGATTGCCTGCGCGCCACCGAGCTTGAACACCCGGGTGACGCCAGTCATCCGCGCGGCCACCAGCACGGCGGGATCGGCGCTGCCGTCGGCGCGCGGCGGCGTGCACAACACCACCTCGCGGCAACCGGCCAGGCGCGCGGGCACACCCAGCATCAATGCGGTGGAAGGCAACGGCGCGCTGCCGGCGGGTACGTACAGGCCCACGCGCGGAATCGGGCGGATCATCCGCTCGCAGAGCACGCCGGGCGCGGTTTCGACCGCGTATGGCTGGGCCATGCCCGCGCGGTGGAAGGTGTCGATGCGGGCGACCGCCTCCTCCATCGCCTGTTTCAGCGCGGGCGCCACCGCCACCTCGGCGGCGGCGAATTCCGCCGCGCCCACCTCGAAATCATCCAGCGCCACGCCGTCGAAGCGACTGGTGAATTCACGCAGCGCGGGATCGCCGAGCTGGCGCACTTCCGCCAGCACCGCCGCGACCGCGTCACGGGTACGCTGCGCCACCATCTGCACGGGTCGGCGCAGCGCGCCGCGGCGTTGTTCACCATCCAGTCGGGACCAGATCAGCCGGTTCATGCCAGCGACCTTTCGACCGAAAGCACCATCAATCCCTGCGCGCCGGCGCGCTCCAGCTCCTCCAGCCGCTGCCAGGTGATCACACCGTGGCACATGGTCTGCAATGAAAGCGGGCCTTCGCCGGAACCGGGCAGTTGGACCAATGGTTCCGCATCCGGCAGCAGGCGCGAGAGCTCGGCCACGGTGTCGCGATTGGCGCGGAACATCAGCAACTTGCTGTCCTTCAGCTTGAGTACGCCGTCGACCCGGCGCAGCAGCATCGACGCCAGCCCGGCGCGTTCGTCATCGAATTCGCGGACCGGGCCGGCCAGCACGGCTTCGCTGTCCAGCAGGGTTTCCACCGGCTTGAGCTGGTTGGCCGCCAGCGTGGCGCCGCTGGACACCAGATCGCAGATCAGATCGGCCGTTCCCAGGCGCGGGGCGATTTCGACCGAACCGGACAACTCCACCACCCCCGCTTCCACCCCCTGGCGCTCCAGCCAGTTCGACAGGATCGCGGGATAACTGGTGGCGATGCGCAGGCCCTGCAACTGACCTGCTCCCTGCCATTCCCAGTGGTCCGGTACCGCCAGCATCAGCCGGCATTGGCCGAAGCCGAGCGGACGCAGCGCCTGGTAGGCCGGCGCCAGACCGGCGCGCGCGCGTTCGCCGGCCTGCTCGTCGAGTTCGTTGCGACCGACCACGCCGAAGTCGCACACCCCATCGGCGATCAGGCCCGGGATGTCGTCATCGCGCACCAGCAGCAGATCGATCGGCAGCGATTCGCCGTAGCAGAACAGCTTGTCACGACTCTCTCGCCAGCTCAGCCCGCAGGCAGCGAGCAGCGCGCGCGCGGGCTCGGCCAGGCGGCCACTTTTCTGGATGGCGATGCGCAGGCGATCGCGCGTCGCGGGTACAGCCCTGGGACTCATGGGGAGGGACTCAGTGGGAGGCGCCGTTGGCGCGCGGTTGCTGCTGCTGGAACGCGGTGGCGTAGCCGCCGGTGCCGCGTTCGAGGGTGCGGGCGACCCGCCCGATGGTGGTGACGCTGACCTGGGTCAGTTCATGGATTTCACGGTAGGGCACGCCCTTGAGCAGCAGCGGAACCACCCGCCAGCGATCCGCCATGGCCTCCAGCTCGGCCGGCGTGCACAGGTCTTCCAGGAACGCCCGTACCTGCCCGGCTTCACCCAGGCTCGCCAACGCCTCGGACAGCGCCTGCAGCGAGGTGCTTTCGGTACGGTCGTCGGCGGGAGCGGCAGGGCGGCGTTTCATAGGGGAACCGGAGGAGGACGGGTCGGGGACCGGTAATCGGTCAAATCAATGTACTAATGCGTTAATACATTAATTGAGACATCCAGACCCGTCAAGTCCGCGGCGGCCCTCCGGCGGGTCCCGGTCCCACGGTTAAACTGACGGCCGGTCCGCCAGTCTGGCGGGTGCTCTGGGACGGGGACGGGAATGAGGGAAGCCATCCGCGGACTTCGCTGGCTGCTGGCGGCGCTGCTGCTGTTCTGCGCGTTCGCACAGGCGCAGGCCCCGTTGGTGATGTCGGGAGACACGGCCACCTACGCCCTCGCATCCCACACGACCTATTTCCACGACGCCGATGGCCATGCCGACATCCAGGCGATCGAGGCCCGCCTGCAGGCAGGACGCTTCCAGCCGTTGCCCGGCGACGACGCATCCTTCGGCTTCCAGCCCGGTGCCTACTGGTTCCACGTCAATCTGCTCAACCGCAACCTGCAGGAGCCGCGCTGGCTCCTGGTCCAGCAATACGCGCTGAGTGATCGGCTGGATGTGTACGTGCGTTACCCCGGCGGCGAACTGTTCCACCAGGCCGGCGGCGATCATCTGCACTTCGAACAACGCAGCGTGCGTTACCGCCACCCGAACTTCCAGCTCGATCTTCCGCCAGGGCAGCCTGCCGAGCTGTTCGTGCGGGTGGAAAGCCAGAGCTCGATGCAGGTGCCGCTGGCCCTCTATACGCCCACCGCCTTCGCCGAACTCTCGCGCGACGCGCAGTTCGCGATGGGGATCTACTACGGCATCCTGCTGGCGCTGTTCACCTACAACCTGGTGCTGTGGCTGACCCTGCGCGATGCCAGTTATTTCTGGTACTTGTTCCACATCAGCGCCTTCGGGCTGGTGTTGTTCACCCTGTATGGCCTGGGTTTCGAATACCTGTGGCCGCACTCGCCCTGGCTGGCCGACAAATCCGTGCCGTTGTCGATCTGCCTTGCCCAGATCGGCATGCAACAGTTCGCCCGCAACTTCCTCGGCCTGAGCCGGCGCTGGCCGCTGGGCGATCGCATCGGACTGGGCATGATCGCGTTGTTCGTGGTGCTGGGTATCGCCACCACCTGGATCCCGATCCGCCTGTCGACCCAATTGGCGGTGATTGCGGTGATCCTCAGCGTGGCCTGGATCGCGGTCGAGGCGGTGGTGGCGATGCGCAGCGGCTACAAGCCGGCCAAGCTGTTCCTGCTGGCGTGGTCGATGTTCCTGGCCGGTATCGCGATGGTGGCGATGGTCGCGTTCGGTGCGCTTCCCAAGAACTTCGTCACCGAGTACAGCGTGCAGATCGGTTCGGCCCTGGAAATGCTGCTGCTGTCGGTCGCGCTGGGTTATCGCTATGCGTCACTGCGCAACGAGAACGAGCGGATCGTGCGGGAATCGCGCGACCAACTGGAAATCAAGGTCGAACAGCGCACAGCGGAACTGCGCAGCGCGCTGGATCAACTGGAAGCCGCGCACCTGCGCCTGCGCGAATTCAGCCGGCTGGACGGGCTGACCGAGCTCTACAACCGCGCGCACTTCCGCGAGGCGTTCGAGCACCTGCTGTCGCAGGCACGCAACGCCGAACAGCCGATCTCGCTGCTGATGATCGACCTGGATCACTTCAAGCGCATCAACGACACCTATGGCCATCTGGTCGGCGACGACTGCCTGCGCTGGACCTCGAACACGATGGCTGAAACCCTGCGGCCCCATGGTGCGCTGGTGGCGCGTTTCGGCGGCGAAGAGTTCATCGCCGCCCTGCCCGACATGAATCTGGAGGAAGCCAGCGCGGTGGCGGAGGAGCTGCGCCAGCGCCTGCGCGACCGCCCCTGTCGCAGCGGAGATCTGGATATCCCGATTTCGGCCAGCATCGGCGTCCATTGCGTGGATGCCCACAAGAACAGCATCGACTCCGCGCTGCAGGTTGCCGACCAGGCGCTCTACACCGCCAAGGCCGAAGGACGCGACTGCGTCCGCACCTTGTAGCGCCGGGCTTGCCCGGCTTCGCGGATTCGGCTCACGACCGAAGAGCAGCGGAGCGAACTCCGCTCACCCGTGCGTTGCGGTTTCAGCGGCCCGCCAGCGCGCGGGCCTGCTCCAGTTCCACTTTCAGGCTGCTGGCCAGTTCCTCGCGCTTGACCTCGAACTGCTGCTCGCGCACCAGATCCTTGACGGTGACCGCGCCGCGGGCGCGCTCGTCCTCGCCGGCGAGGACCACGAAACGGATGCCCGCGCGCGAGGCGTACTGGAACTGCTTGGCCAGTTTGCGCGCTTCCATCTGTACTTCGGTGTTGATGCCGGCGGCCCGCAGGCGCCGGGCGATATCCAGCGAATCGGTCAGCGCGCCATCGTCCATCAGCGCCACCATCGCCTGCACACTGCTCTCGTCGCTGCCGGCGATCAATCCGGCCTCGCGCAACTGCCAGAACAACCGGGTCAGGCCGATGGAGATGCCCACGCCGGGCAGCTTCGACTTGGTGTAGTGGCTGGCCAGATCCTCGTAGCGGCCGCCCGAACAGATCGAACCGATCTGCGGATAGTCGTCGAGCTGGGTTTCGTAGACGGTGCCGGTGTAATAGTCCAGGCCGCGGGCGATGGAGAAGTTCAGGCAATAGTCGTCCTCGGGGACGCCCAGCGCATGCACCAGTTCCAGCACTTCACGCAGTTCGGCCACGCCCTGGGCCAGCGTCTCGTTGCCCTGCCCCAGCGCCTCCAGTTTGGCCAGCGCGTCGGCATGACTGGTCGAGCGCATGGCGACGAATGCCAGGATCCGCGCCACCGCGTCGGCCGGCACGTTGAAGTCCGGACCTTCCAGCGTCTCGCGGACGTAGTCGGCGCCACGCTTGTCCAGTTTGTCGACCTCGCGCAGCACCAGCGCCTGCCGTTCGCCATCGGCGATGCCCTGTGCCTCGAAGAAGCCGCGCATCAGCTTGCGGTTGTTGAGCTGGATGGTGAACCGACCGATGCCCAGGTCGCTGAAGACCGCGTGGATGACCGCCAGAATCTCGGCATCGAAGCGGATGCTCAGCGCATCCTTGCCGATGACGTCGATGTCGCACTGGTAGAACTCGCGGAAACGGCCGCGCTGGGCGCGCTCGCCGCGATAGACCCGCTGGATCTGGTAGCGCCGGAACGGGAAGGTCAGCTCATGCTCGTGCTCGGCCACATAGCGGGCCAGCGGCACGGTCAGGTCGAAGCGCAGCGCCAGTTCCGGCACCCCCTCGGCCGAGCCCGTCTCGTTCTTGGCCAGCGCACCGGTGGACTGCACGAAATAGACCTGGCGTTCGGTCTCGCCCCCGGACTTGGTCAGCAGGGTCTCCGAAAGTTCGAACACCGGCGTTTCGACCGGCAGGAAGCCGAACCGCTCGTAATTGCGGCGGATGGTGTCCAGCATGCGCTGGAATGCAATCTGCTCGCGCGGCAGCAGTTCCATCACTCCGGGCGGCGTGCGTGGCTTGATCAAGCGAAAACTCCGGGGAGACAAGCGTTATCGAGGGCCGTCATTCTAAGACTGAACGGCGCGCCGGGGCAGGCATGCAAAAAACTGTTGCCGTACGTCGGCGTCCTGAATAGAATAGCCGGCTCACACGGGGTGTAGCTCAGTCTGGTAGAGCGCTACGTTCGGGACGTAGAGGTCGCAGGTTCGAATCCTGTCTCCCCGACCAAATCGATAGGTCGCAGACAAGCCTGGAAAACGAAACGTTTTTCGGGTTTTTTTGTGCCCCGAATCCGGCTTCCCGGCTTCCGCCGAATGTCCGTACGGGCGGTCGCTCCTGCGCGGCGCGCCAACGGCCAGTCACGGTCGCCCTGACCATGGCTCCTCCCGGACCCGCGACATTGTTGTCCCGCCCGTCAACGAGCCGGCGGGCTCGACATGACGAGCGCGCCCGCTCTCAGAACACCACGAACGCCTGCAGGCGCACATAACGGAAGGCATAGCTGCCGGTGCCGGTGTCGGTCAGCACCGGCGTATCGGTGTAGCCGGCATCCAGGCGCAGCCAGGCGTCCTTCCAGCGCGGGGTTTCGACCCCGAACTCGGCCAGTCGTGCGCGTTTCCAGCCCTCCTCGGAACTGCGCTGCCGCCCCCAGCCTGCCTTCGCGCTCCATTGGTACCCGCCGATGTGGCGGCGCCAGGCCAGCACGCCCAGCGCCTCGCCATACCAGGTCGGCGAGTAGTAATCGGCTTCGAAGGCCTCGCTGTTGCGGTAGTAGCGGGTCCGGAGCTGGACGCTCAGTCCGTGCTCTGGCGCAAACGCATAGACGAGGTTGCCGCGCAGGTGGGCGCGCAGGTTGTCGCCGGTGCCGAAGTCCTGCACGCCGGCGACCATACTGGCGGACCAGCGATCGCTGAACGGCATGTCCAGCGCGGCGCCGGCGAAGGTCTGCACCCAGCCCTCGCGGGCGCCGCGTCGGGTCTCCAGTACATCGCGCTCGACGAAAAACTCCTTGCGCCAGGCATCGGTGCTGTGGACCGAGGCGCGCCCCAGCAGGTCGTCACCGTTGCTGCCGATGTCACCGTCCCAGCGCCAGTTCTTCCCCAGGCTGCCCGCGCCACCCAGGTAGGCACGGTTTTCCGACTCGGACCAGCCACGCCCGGAGAAGCGTGCGCGTTCGACCTTCATGCCCCACCAGTGCTCGATGTCGCGGTGCTGGATGTCCCAACCCAGCGCGATCTTGCGGGTCTCGTTGTCGTCCGCGTCGGAACCGATCCAGATGTCGGTGCGCAGTGCGGGACGCGCGGCGGGCACGTCTTCGGCGGCGGCGGCGATCGAGGGAACCGCCAGCGCCCATCCCAGGGCGACGGCGACGACACACTTGCTCATTTGGTCCCCCAGGTCTTGCGCAGACGCAGGATTTCGGCGGCGTAGCCCATGACGCAGACCGGCTGCAGGATCATGGTGTAGGCCAGAGTGTAGAAAAGGAATCCGCTGATGTTTCGGCGCACGCGCAGGTCCTGGCTTTTGAACATCTTCGCCTGCACGCGGAAGATGATCAGGTTCCATAGCGCCGCCAGCGGCAACACCAGCAGTGTCATGATACCGGCGATCCAGTAATAGCCGAACAGTGCAAGGATCAGGCCGGGAATGAAGGCCAGCGTGTAGACCAGGTCCAGCGGCAGGAACAGCAGGTTCCACCAGATGAAGAGCGTGGTCATGCGCGGCTTGAACAACAGGCTGCCGTGACGTGCGAACGCCTCCATCAAACCGCGCGACCAACGCTGACGCTGTTTCGAGAACTGGCCCAGCTTCTCCGGTACGCGGGTGAACAGGCAGGCTTCCTCGCAGTAACCGATGCGCGCGCCGGTCTTCAGCAGCGCCCACGACAGCACGATGTCCTCGCCCACGCACTCCGGCCAGCCGCCGGCCTGTTCGAGCGCCTCGCGGGTATACAACGAGAACGCCCCCTGGGCGACCAGGGTGCCGTGATACATGCTCTGCATGCGCTTGACCGCGGCGATGCCGTGGAAGTAGTCCCATTCCTGGCTGCGGGTCAGCCAGTTCTCGCGTGAATTGCGCACCAGCACCGCGCCGGCCACCGCCACCGTATCGACGGGATCCGAAAGGAAACGCTCCACCAGTTTGCGCAGCGCGTCCGGACGCAGGTAGGAATCACCGTCGACGGTGACCACGAGATCCTGCCGGGTTTCCGCCAGTCCACGATTCAACGCCCTGGACTTGCCACCGTTCTTCGGTTGCGCCAGCACCCGCACGCGCAGGCCCGGTCGGGTCTGTTCCAGGGCCGCCGCGCGGGCGATGGCCAGGCTGTCGTCGGTGGAGCCGTCATCGATCACCACCACTTCGATTTCGCCCGGATAGTCCTGGCGGGCCAGGCTGGTCAGCGTGTCGGCGATGTTGTCGGCCTCGTTGTAGCAGGCCACCAGGACGCAGACCTCCGGCAACCGGTCGAACTTGCGCAGGCGTGGACGCCGGTCAGCCAGAATGGAGCCGATCAGGAACGCATTCATGAAGCCCGGCACGTAGGCGATGAAGGTGATGACGACCAGCGCCAGCGCAAAACCCACATGCATCGACAGCTCGTGCAACCAGGGTTGCGACAGACGGATGCTCAGCGCCGCCCACGCCAGGGCGACCATCAGCACCAGCAGGTACTTGAGCCGCACCGGAAGATAGAAGCGCCGGTACTCCGGCACCGGGAGCGGCATCGACGCGGGAGGTTCCGGCGGCCGTGCACGGGTGCCATCCCACGGCGGGGCGTCTGAAGGCGAATGGGCGTCATACATGGCGGCGGGCACGGAACTCGGAATGTGCCGTGGATTGAGCAAATCACGTGCCAACGCTTGCGACCCGAAGGCTGCCCCTCTCGCTCACTCTCCCGGCCTCCATTCAAATTTCGTGATTCAAATCACTATTTAGTGACACAAATGGTCACTTTTAGCCCCCGACGCCTGCCTGCACGGTCCCGGGGGAACGTCATTTCCCACCCGCTCCGCGCCTGGCCGGCCGAAACTACCGTGGAGTCCCGAAGATGCCGCAGGCAAGTTCCCCGCAGCTTGGAAGGTTCCGGGAAGTACACCGTTTCGCGACCGTTCCATTGGCGAATCGGGTTCAGAAATGGAGATATTAAGTGATTTACATCACATAAATTTATGGATTATTAACAGAACCATCCCATTTGGTTCCCCCTCCGGACCGCTTCCCAAACTTGGCAGGATTTGTGCTTCTCATCACAAATCATGGACCACCAGCAGGTCTCCCCCCGGAGGCCTTTCTGTTAGCTACAGGGGCGGAACGCTTTGAAAAGAACCACTTTGTCTTGGGCGCTTGCATGCGCCATGGGTGCGACCGGTCTGCCGGTTCTGGCAGCGGCACCTTCGCAGACTTCCACATCATCCCCGGCCAGCGCCTCCGGTGAACCCGACTACGCGGCCTCGCTCGAGGAGGCCGCGCGCCTGCGCGACCAGTCGCGCTGGTTGAACGCGCTGGCCGTATTCGAACGCCTGCAGTCAACTCATCCCGACGACGACCAGCTGTACCGCCTGCGCACCCTGACCCTGGGCGACATCGGCAACAGCTACCAGGCCTGGACGATGTACCGCGCGCGACCGGACCTGTTCGACGCCGGCCAACGCGAGCGGTTCGAAGCCAACTACCTCGCGCGCCTGATCCTGTGGTCGCAGGCGTATCCCGAGAACGAGCGAAACCGCCTGGCGGAAGCACGCGTGGCCGATGCGGCCATCGAGGACTACCTGCGGTTGTCGCCTGCCAACGATCCCGCGCTGCCGACCCGCATCCGCTACGACCGCCTGCTGGTGCTGTCGAAGATGGGGCGCCACCAGCAGGTCGTGGACGAGTATCGGGTGCTGGGCGACACGGTTCCGGCCTATGCCCTCCCCGCGGTGGGCGACTCGCTGATGGCGCTCAAGCGCCCGGTCGACGCCGCGCCGGTGCTGGAAGCCGCGTTGACGGCCGATCCCGACAACAGCGACGTGCGCATGCAGTTGGCCTACGCCTATCTGGAGAGCGAGAAGCCGACGACCGCCATCCGCCAACTGGAGGCCTACCGCGAGACGCAGCCGGCCTGGCTGTACGCGCCGGGCGCCCGTCAGGGCAGCCAGAACTGGCGTCGCGCCGACGCCGACAGCACGCTGGCGATGCTGCGTGCCTTTTCCGAGGACCTGCCGACCGCCGAGCGGGAAATCACCGACATGCTCGGTATCGGGCCCAACAATGCCGGCCTGCAGACCTCGCTCGGCCAGATCTACATGATTCGCGGCTGGCCGGAGCGCGCGCTGGAACGCTTCCGCATGGCCTCCACCCTGGACGATCGCGACGTCAATGCGCGCGTCGGCCAGGTGGAAGCGCTGGTCACCCTGCGTCGCGACGATGAAGCCCGCGATCTGCATGACCTGTTGGTGAAGGAATACGGCGATCAGCCGAACGTGCAGCGCATGGACGAACTCTGGCGCAACCACCGCGGCTGGCAGTGGCGTGCCTACGTGGCCGGCGCGCGCAGCCGTGGCGGCACCGGCAACACGCCTTTCGGCAACCGCGATGGCGAATACGGTGTGGAAGTGCAGTCGCCGCTGATTGACGATCGCTGGCGCCTGACCGCCGCGGTCGACGATCGCTGGGCGGACTTCGATCGTGATCGCATCCACCAGCGCCGCCAGGGCGTGGGCGTGCGCTACGCCTACGACCGACTCGACACGCATCTGGGCGTCTACCATTCCAGCGATCGCGTCGGCGGGACCGGCATCGGCCTGGATGTGGGCTGGCGCTTCAGCGACACGCTCGATGGACGCCTTTCGCTGCGTCGCAAGGACGCCGACGCGTCGCTGCAGGCGCGCGACGCAGGCATCACCGCCGACAGCGCGGCGGTCAGCCTGGTCTACGGACGCAACGAACGCACCGAGTTCCGTGGTGGACTGACCCATTGGCGCTACGAGGACGGCAACCGCCGCACCGCGCTCAACCTGGACGCCCAGCAGCGCCTGTTCACCCGTCCGCATTTCCTGCTCGATGGCCTGGCCGGCGTATCCGCCAGCCGTGCGAGCCGCCAGGACACGCCGTACTTCAATCCCTCGCGCGACGGCACGCTGGAACTGGGCCTGCGCGCGGACCAACTGGTGTGGCGCGAGTACGAGCGCCATTTCCGCCACCGCTTCACCGCGACCGCCGGACGCTACTGGCAGGAAGGCTTCGGCACCGCGTGGGTACCGTCGCTGCGCTACGAGCATGAATGGCAGTTCGGCCTGGGCCGGGTCCTGACCTACGGCATCAACTGGTCACGCCCGGTCTACGACGGCGTCCGTGAAGAGCGCTTCGGCTTCGATGCCGAACTGCGGTGGGGAGAATGATGATGAAATCCATACGTCCGACCTGGCTGCTGCTGGGCCTGTTCGCGCTGGCGCTGCTGGCGCCGGTGTTCGCCGCCCGCGCCGCCGAGCCGCTGCTGGTGCTGAGTTACCACGACATCCGCGACGATGTCGCCAAGAAGGGCGACGCCGACGCCTATGCGGTCAGCACCCAGAACTTCGCCGCGCACCTGGACTGGCTGACCGGCCATGGTTACCACCCGGTATCGCTGTCGCAGGTGGTGGAAGCCTCGCGCGGCGGCAAGCCGCTGCCGTCCAAGCCGGTGCTGCTGACCTTCGACGACGGCCTGCGCAGCCTGTACACGCATGCCTTCCCGCTGCTGCGCGCCTACAACTATCCGGCCCTCGCCGCGATCATCACCGGCTGGGTCGACATGCCCGCCGGGCAGGAGATCGACTACGGCCCGCGCATGTTCAACCGCGACGATTTCGTGACCTGGGATCAGCTGCGTGAAATGCAGGCCAGCGGCCTGGTCGAGATGGCCAGCCACACCAACGCGCTGCACAAGGGCGTGCAGTCCAATCCGCAGGGCAACCAGACGCCGGCCGCGATCACCCGCATCTACGATCCGGCCGCCAGCCGTTACGAAACAGAGGCTGGTTATCGCGAACGCGTGCGTTCGGATCTGGCCACCAGCGCCGAGTTGCTCCGCAAGCACCTGGGCCAGGCGCCGCGCGCC
Source organism: Pseudoxanthomonas sp. 134C1 (assembly GCF_057773065.1). Lineage (NCBI taxonomy): Bacteria > Pseudomonadati > Pseudomonadota > Gammaproteobacteria > Lysobacterales > Lysobacteraceae > Pseudoxanthomonas > Pseudoxanthomonas sp. 134C1. The sequence continues at coordinate 56,490 of NZ_JBYMTH010000011.1, read as the reverse complement.
ATCGTCTGGCCGTACGCCGCCTACAGCAGCGTGAGCAACGACATCGCCGGAACGCTGGGCATGTCCGTGTCCTTCGATCTGGAAGGTCCCAGCACCCCGGTGACCCGGGATCTGCATGGCCTGGCCCGCCTGCTGGTGATGGACAACCCGACCGTCACCGAGCTCGCCTACGAGTTGCGCCACGACCCCGAGGCCGAGGGCATCCGCGCCCTGCAGATCGATCTGGACGCGGTGTACGACGCGGACCCGCAGCAGCAGGCGCGCAACCTGGACCTGCTGATCGAGCGGGTCAACCGCATCCGTCCATCGCACGTGTTCCTGCAGGCCTTCGCCGATCCCGACGGCGATGGCGCCGCCGACGCGCTTTACTTCCCCAACCGCTTCATGCCGGTGCGCGCGGACCTGTACAACCGGGTCGCCTGGCAGCTGTACACCCGGGCGCATGTCAAGGTGTTCGCGTGGTTGCCGGTGATGGCCTACAAGCTGCCGCAGCAGGCGGCGGACATGGCCATTGCCAGCCGCGAGGCCGACGGCATCCCGCGCCTGGACTTCACCCGCCCGGACGTGCGCAAGGTCATTGCCGGCATCTACGAGGATCTGGCGGTCGCTTCCTATATGGAAGGCCTGCTGTTCCACGACGATGCGTACCTGCGTGATACCGAACTCCCCGCACTCGCTCCCGGCAACACCGAAGCCCGCACGCAGGCGCTGATCGACTTCACCCTCGAATTGCGGAATGCGGCCGAACGCTGGCGTCCGAAGCTCAAGACCGTGCGCAACCTGTACGCGCGTCCGGTGCTGGAACCGCAGAGCCAGGCCTGGTTCGCCCAGCGGCTGGATCTGTTCAACCGCGCCTACGACCACACCGCGCTGATGGCGATGCCATGGATGGAAGGCAGCCGCCATCCGGAGAAATGGCTGGATCAGCTGGTGACCGCCGTGCGCAAGCAGGATCCGCAGCTGTCGCAGACCCTGTTCGAACTGCAGACCGTCGATTGGAACACCCGCACGCCGATTCCCGGCCAGCGCATCAATGCCCTGATCCGGCGCCTGCAGGCGCAGGGCGTTCGCCACCTGGGCTGGTATCCGGATGATTTCATCGGCGACCTTCCCCGCATGCCCGACGCCCGCGCAGGCATTTCCGCCCGCGGCTTCCCGTACGAGGAGCGCTGATCATGGACAAGATCCTCGTCGTACTGTTCGAGTTCGCCTTCCTGTATCCGATTGTCATGTCGTTTTTCTGGATGTCGGGCGGGCTTTACTACTACTTCCGTCGCGAGCGCCACGCGCGCCAGCGCACGGACCCGCCACCGCTGGCAAGCTTCCCGAAAGTCTCGATCCTCATTCCCTGCCACAACGAGGGCCAGAACGCGGAGGAAACCATCGGCAGCGCGCTGCTGCAGAAGTATCCCGATTTCGAGGTCATCGCCATCAACGATGGCAGCCGCGACAACACCGCCGAAATACTCAATGCCATGGCCGAGCGCCATGACAAGCTGCGGGTGATCCATCTGGATCGCAACCTGGGCAAGGCCAACGCGCTGCGCATGGGTGCGCTCGCCGCGCAGTCGGAATACCTGGTCTGCATCGACGGCGACGCGTTGCTGGACGAATACGCCGCGCACTGGATGGTCTGGCACCTGACCTCCGGGCCGCGCGTGGGCGCGGTCACCGGCAACCCGCGCATCCGCAACCGCTCCACCCTGCTGGGCCGGCTGCAGGTCGGCGAGTTCTCCTCGATCATCGGCATGATCAAGCGGGCCCAGCGCGTGTACGGACGCATCTTCACCGTCTCGGGGGTGATCAGCGCGTTCCGCCGCACCGCCCTGCATCGCATCGGCTACTGGGCCGACGACATGGTGACCGAGGACATCGACATCAGCTGGCGCCTGCAGCTGGATCACTGGGACATCCGCTACGAACCCAACGCGCTTTGCTTCATCCTGATGCCGGAGACCCTGAAGGGCCTGTGGCGGCAGCGCCTGCGCTGGGCCCAGGGCGGCGTGGAAGTGCTGCTGCGCCACGGCCGCGATTTCCTCAGCTGGCGCAAGCGACGCATGTGGGGCGTGCTGCTCGAATACCTGCTCAGCGTGCTGTGGGCCTACACCATGCTGATGATCATCGTGCTGTGGGCGCTGGGCAAGTTCATCGCCATGCCGCCGGCGCTCTACGTGCACACCATCCTGCCCTCGTGGCACGGCGTCATCCTGGCGATGGTCTGCATGGCGCAGTTCGCCAGCAGCATCATCATCGACCGCCGTTACGAAACCCAGGTCGGCCGCAATTACTTCTGGATGATCTGGTACCCGATGGCGTACTGGCTGCTGAGCCTGTTCACCACCGTGGTCGCACTTCCCAAGACCCTGTTGAAACGGCGTGGCAAGCGCGCCACGTGGGTCAGTCCTGATCGAGGTATCCGATGAAATACGATTCCCGCCTCATCCGCAAACCCTATGCCCAGCCGCGCCTCAAGCGTGCGGCCTGGGGCTTCGTCACCGCCGCCTTCTGGGGGCTGTACATCTACCTCTGGCTGCCACTCGTCACCCTGGTGCTGTGGCTGCTGGGCGTGCGCACGGCATTCTTCGAGCTGTACACGCGCCAGCATCAGGTGGAGCCGTTCCTGATCATCGCCATTCCCGCCATGGCCGCGCTGTGCGCGCTGCTGCTGATCGGCTGGGCCGAGTACAACCGCTGGCGCTTCGCGCGCCAGGACCGCCGCAGTCCGCAGGAGGATGTCGGTGTGGACGAGGTCGCACAGCGGTTGGGCGCGAGCCAGGCGTTGGCGCAGCAACTTGGCCAGTCGAAGATCACCCTGCTGCACATGAACGAAAAGGCGATCCCGGAATCGATGAGCACGCCGGCGCTGGCCGTCGGCAGCGCCGGCTGATCACCACGACGTCCACGGAAAAGCATGTTTCAGGACGGTGTGTCGCCACGGCGGCACACCGTCGTCCACGCATGATCGGCGATAATGCGCGCGATGAAATCCGCGCAGCACCCCTCCCCCCCTTCCCGCACCCTGGCCGTTCCCGCATCGCTCTGGTCCGGCCGTGGCCTGATCCTGGCCGGCATCGTGCTGTCCGCGTTCAACCTGCGCACGGCGGTGACCTCGCTGACCCCGTTGCTGGATCAACTGGGCCACGTGTTCGGCTTCGGAGCCACCATGACCGGCGTGTTCGGCATGCTGCCGACGGCCGCGTTCGCCCTGTTCGGCGTCCTCACCCCCGGCATCGCGCACCGCATCGGTCTGGAGCGCACCGCGTTGCTGGCGATGTCGCTGGCCGCCATCGGCCTGCTGCTGCGCAGCCTGGCCGGCGGCAGCGGCGCGCTGCTGGCGGCATCGGCGGTGGCGCTGGCCGGCATGGGCATCGGCAACATCGTGTTGCCGCCGCTGGTGAAGCGCTACTTCGCCGATCGGGTGGGGACCGTCAGCACCCTCTACATCACCGTGCTGCAGGCCGGCACGATCCTGCCGGCACTGCTGGCGGTGCCGGTGATGGCGGCGAGCAGCTGGCAGGTCTCCCTGGGCCTGTGGTCGCTGTTCGCGGCCGCCGCGGCGCTGCCGTGGATCGGCGTGCTGTGGATCGAACGGCGCCACGATACGCCGATGGCGCAGGTCCACGATCAGGCCGTCACCACCGCCGACGAGGCACCGGAACTGTCCCCGCCGCCGGTACGCGGCCGGGTCTGGCGTTCGCCGGTGGCCTGGGGCATGGCGCTGATGTTCGGCATGACCTCGCTGGTGACGTATTCGATGTTCACCTGGCTGCCCAAACTGCTGATCGAGGCCGGCGGCAGCGAAGCGCTGGGCGGCACCATGGTCGGCCTGTTCTCCGCGCTCGGGCTGGTCGCATCGTTGACCATGCCCGCGCTGGCGGTGCGGATGCGCAATCCGTACACGGTGGTGCTGGCCTGCGCATTGTTCTACGCCGTCGCCTTCGCCGGCCTGTTGTGGGCGCCGATGGCCGCGCCCGCGCTGTGGGTCGCGCTGCTGGGCATGGGACCCAGTACTTTCCCGCTCGCGTTGACGATGATCAATCTGCGCACCCGCACGCCGGCCGGGTCCGCGTCACTGTCGGGCTTCATGCAGGGCGTGGGCTACTCGCTGTCCTGCCTGGGTCCGCTGATGTTCGGCTTGCTGCATGAGCATACCCACGGCTGGTCGTGGCCGTTCGGTTTCCTGGTGCTGTGCATCGGCGTGCTGCTGGTGGGTGGTTATCTGGCCTGCAAGCCGCGTTTCCTGGAGGATACGTGGTGAGGGGCCGGGATTCGTGATTCGGGATTCGGGATTGGTGAAAGCGTAGAGCCGAGTTTGCTCGGCTGCTCTTTCGATCCGAAGCCCGCGGTTCCGCCTTACAGCAGGTCGGGGTGGCGGACCTGGCCTTCGCCGCGGACAACGAAGCGTTCGACCGTCAGCGACTCGGCGCCCATCGGGCCGTAGGCATGCAGGCGCGTGGTGGAAATGCCGATTTCCGCGCCCAGGCCGAGTTCGCCGCCGTCGCTGAAGCGCGATGAGGCATTGACCATGACTACCGCCGAACGCAGCGCCTGCACGAACCGCTCGGCATGACCGGCGTCGCGGGTCGCGATCACCTCGGTGTGATCGGAGCCGAAACGGCGGATGTGCTCGATCGCCTGCTCCAGATCGTCCACCACCCGCACCGCTAGGACCAGATCCAGGAACTCGGCGGCATAGTCGTCCTCGGTGGCCGCCACCGCTTCCGGCATCCAGCTCCGGGCAGTGTCGTCCGCGCGCAGCTGCACACCGCGTCCGCGCAGCGCTTCCGCCGCGGACGGCAGGAAGGTCGACGCGATGTCACGGTGCACGAGCAGGGTTTCGAGTGCGTTGCAGACGCCGGGCCGCGATGCCTTGCCGTCGAGCAGCAGGCGCAGGGCCAGTCGCGGATCCGCATCGGCGTCCACGAACAGATGGCAGACGCCTTTGTAGTGCTTGATCACCGGTACCCGCGCGTGTTCGGCGACGAACCGGATCAGCCCTTCCCCGCCGCGCGGAATCGCCAGATCGATCACGTCGTTGAGCTGCAGCAGCTCGACCATGGTTTCCCGGCGCAGGTCCTCGACCAGGGTCAGCGCCGCCTCCGGCAGCCCCTGCGCACGCAGGGCCCCGCGCAGCGCCGCCGCGATTGCCGTGTTGGAATGGATGGCCTCGGAACCGCCCCGCAGGATCACGCCATTGCCCGCCTTCAGGCACAGCGCCGCCGCGTCCGCGGTGACGTTGGGGCGCGCCTCGTAGATCATCGCCACCACCCCGAGCGGCACGCGCACGCGCTGGATGCGGATGCCATTGGGACGGGTTTCCTCACGGGTGACCTGACCGACCGGATCCGGCAGTTCCGCCACTTCGCGCACGGCGGCGGCAATCCCGGCAAGGCGTTTGTCGTCCAGCTTCAGCCGGTCCAGCATCGCGCCGGTGGTGCCCTTGGCGGCGGCCGCTTCCATGTCGCGCGCGTTGGCGGCGAGGATGGTTTCACGGCCCGCCTCCAACGCATCGGCCATCGCCCGCAGCAGGGCATTCTTGGAGGCGGTGGAGAGTTGGGCGATGGCCTGCGAAGCATCGCGGCACTGCAGGGCCTGTTGCTGGATGTCGCTCATCGTGTCCTGTTCCGTTCCTGTGTCCGGTTGCGGTTCTACAGCACGACCAGATCGTCGCGATGCACGACGTTCTCGCCGTAGCTGTAGCCGAGTATGGCCTCAATCTCGCGCGAGTGCCGGCGGGCGATGCGGCGGATATCGATGGCCGAATACTGGCTGACGCCGCGTGCGATGCAGTCGTCGCCGCCTTCACGCAGGCGGACTTCAACCATGTCGCCGCGCCGGAAATCGCCCTCGGCGCCGACCACGCCACCCGGCAGCAGCGAAGCGCCACGCTCGCGCACCGCGCCGGCGGCACCCGCATCGACCAGGATCGCGCCGGTTTCCACCGGCACATTGCGCAACCAGTACTTGCGCGCGGCGAGACGGTTCTGGGCCGGGCGGAAGCGGGTGCCGTGCAGGCGCCCGGCCGCCAGCGCGGACAGCGTCTCGGCGCGGGTGCCATTGAACAGGAACGTCTCGATGCCCGCCGCCGCCGCCTTGGCCGCGGCTTCCAGCTTGGTGTGCATGCCACCGGTACCCACGCCGCTGCCGGCGCCGCCGGCCATGGCGAAGAACGCGGGGGTCAGCGCTTCCACGTCGAGGATGGGCCGGGCATCCGCGTGCGTGCGCGGGTTGGCCGAATAGAAACCATCGATGTCGGTGGCGATGAGCAGCGCATCGGCATCGACCAGTGCGGCCACCACCGCGGCCAGGTTGTCGTTGTCGCCCAGTTTCAGTTCGTCCACCGAGACAGTGTCGTTCTCGTTGATCACCGGCAGCGCTCCCAGCGCCAGCAATTCCTGCAGGGTTGCGCGTGCATTGAGATAGCGTCTGCGGTTGCGCAGATCGTCATGGGTCAGCAGCACCTGTGCGACCGGACGTTCGAAAAATCGCTGCCACAGGCCGATCAGCTGCGCCTGCCCGAGCGCGGCCAGCGCCTGCCGCTCGGCCATCGCGACGCCGGCGGAGGGCTTGCGATGCAGCAGTCCGCGTCCCGCGGCGACCGCGCCGGAGGACACGATCACCACTTCGCGCCCGGCCAGCAGGCTGGAAGACACGAACTGCGCGAGGTTGAGCGCATGCCGCGGGCTCAATCCCTCGCCTTCGTTGGCCAGCAGGCTGCTGCCGACCTTGAGCACCGCGCGCTTCCACGTCGGCAGGGTCTGTTCGGCGAAGGGATTGGCGGCGTGGCTCATGTCGGACTCGGCGGCGGCTTCTTCAACGGATGTTCCATTCGTGCACGGTGAGGAGGGAACTGCCGGTGAGGGCCAGCGGATCACGAGCGGTGATCGCACGTGCTTCCTCCAGCGATGCCACGCCCGCCAGCAGATAGGCGCCGCCACTGCGATCGCTGAAACCACCGGTCATTTCGAGCAGGCCCGCTTCGCGCAGGCCGTCGAGGAACGCATGATGGGGTGCGATGACGTCATCACGGAACGCCGGTGTCCGCATCGCCATCACCAGGTAGCGCGTCTTCATGCGGCGTTCTCCGTGTCAGTCGGCCACATGGCTCAGTCCTCCAGCGCATCCAGCCGCTGGCGCAGCATGTCCAGCCGCAGATCGGCGGCGGCTCCCGGCGACACCCGCGCGTCCAGGCTGCCTTCCGGAGTACGTCCCTGCCCGGCGGTGTCCGCCGCCGCCGCCGCGGCCTTGTAGGCCTCACGGAAGGGAATGCCCGCCACGGCGGCTTCCACCGCCACGTCGGTGGCATACATGCCCGAATCGATTGCCGCGCGCAGGCGATCCTCGCGCCACTCCAGGTTCGCCAGCAGCGCGGGCAACAGTTCCAGCGCCGGCAGGCCGCGGCTGAAACCATGGAAGATCGCACCCTTGCTGGCCTGCAGGTCGCGGTGGTAGCCCGACGGCAGCGACAGCAGTTGTTCGATTTCGATGCGTGCCGCCGCCACGCTGGCGTGGGTGGCGCGCATCAGTTCGATCACGTCGGGATTGCGCTTGTTCGGCATGATCGAACTGCCGGTGGTGTACTGCGCCGGCAGCGCGACGAAGCCGAACTCCGCGCTGGTGAACAGCGAAAGGTCCCAGGCAATCCGGCGCAGGTCCAGGGTGGCCGCGCCGAGCGCTTCCAGCGCGGCCATCTCGAACTTTCCGCGCGAGAGCTGCGCGTAGACCGGGCTGACCTGCATGCGCTCGAAGCCGAGCGCGGCGGTGGTGTGTTCGCGGTCCAGCTTCAGGTTCACGCCATAGCCGGCCGCGGTGCCGAGAGGATTGGCATCGACCAGCCTGAGGGTGTCGCGTGCGCGGATGGCGTTGTCGATGAACGCTTCGGTCCAGCCGGCCCACCACATGCCTGCCGACGACACCACCGCCCGCTGGATGTGCGTGTAGCCGGGCAACGGCAGTGATTGCTCGGCCACCGCGCGGTCCAGCGCGACTTTCGCCACTTCGCGACACAGCGAGGCCGTGCGCGCCAGTTTTTCCTTCAGCCACAGGCGGGTGGCGACCAGGATCTGATCGTTGCGGCTGCGGCCGGTGTGGATCTTGCGGCCGGCGTCGCCCAGGCGATCGGTCAGGCGCGCCTCGATGGCGGAATGTCCATCCTCATAGTGTTCGTCCAGGACGAAGCGCCCGGCGCGGAAGTCGTCGGCCAGCACGGCCAGTTCGCGTTTCAGCCCGGCCAGCTCTTCCGCCGACAGGATGCCGATGTGCTGCAGCCCTTCCGCGTGCGCGGTGCTGGCCTGGATGTCGTGCAGGAAGAATTCGCGGTCGAGCAGCACATCATCGCCGGCCAGGAATCGCTGGATCTCGGCGTCGACGGTGACACCCGGTTTCTGCCACAACAGGTCGCTCATGCCACGCCCTCCTCGGAATGCACCGCATCCATCGGGATGCCCTCCAGCTCGTCGAAACCGAACGCCAGGTTGAGGTTCTGCATCGCCTGGGTCGCCGCGCCTTTCAGCAGGTTGTCCAGGGTCGCCACCACCACCATGCGCTTGCCTCCGGGCGCCAGGGTGAACCCGCCGAGCTCCACGCCGTGCCGGCCGGCGATGCGGCTCACCCACGGCGCGTCGTCGATGACGCGGATCAGCGGCTCACCGGCGTAGCGCTGCCGGTACAGGCCGCGCATGTCGTCCAGCCTGACCGCCTGCTGCAGGTACAGATTGACGGTCATGGTGATGCCACGGAAATGCGGCGCCACGTGCGGCATGAACTCAACCGGCACGCCCAGGTGCCGGCTGACCTCGCGCTCATGCATGTGGTCGGTCAGCGCGTACGGCATCAGGTTGTCGCGCAGCAGTTCGACGTTGTTCTTGTCCGACGGGGTGGTGCCGGCGCCGGAGTAGCCGGAAACGCCGAAGCATTGCGGCGGACCGGCCAGTTGGTCCAGTACCGGCGCGATCGCCAGTTGCATGGCGGTGGCGTAGCAGCCGGGATTGCTGATGCGCTTCTGCCCGGCGTAGTCGCCTCGGGTCAGCTCCGGCAGGCCGTAGTACCAGTCGGAATTGAAGCGGTAGTCGGCGGACAGGTCGACCACCACCGTTTCCGGTGCCTGCGCGTCGATGGCGGCGACCAGTTCGGCCGCCTTGCCGTTGGGCAGCGCCAGGATCACCGCGTCGGCGCCCTTGCCGCCCACCTGCTCGTGGCTCAGGTTCTCGTAGCGCAGATCACCGGAGAAACCGGCGATGTGGTCGCTCACTTTCTGTCCGTCCAGCTCGCGCGAGGACACGAAGGCCAGTTCCAGATGCGGGTGGCGATCTATCAGTTTGATCAGTTCGGCGCCGGTGTGTCCGCGCGCGCCGACGATGCCGACGGTTCTGCTGCTCATGGGGAAGACTCGTGCTGGGCCAGGCGCGAAAGCAGGTTGCGTTTCACCGCCGGCCATTCGTTGTCGAGGATGGAGAAGATGACGGTGTCGCGCGGACTGCCGTCGGCGTGGCGTCGATGATTGCGCAGCACACCGTCCTGTTTCGCGCCCAGGCGGGCGATGGCCGCGCGCGAGCGCTGGTTGAACCAGCTGGTCTCGAATATCACGCTGATGCAACCCAGCGTTTCGAAGGCATGGGTCAGCAACAGCAGTTTGGTCTCGGTGTTGAGGCCGGTGCGCTGCACGCGCGGCGCGTACCAGGTGTAGCCGATGCTGACGCGTGGCACGCCCGGTTCCAGATCATAGAAGCGCGTGCTGCCGACAATGTCGCCGGCGGCGTCGCGCACCACGAACGGCAGGATCCGGCCCTGCGCCTGGGTGGCGAACACACCGTCGAGATAGGCGTCCACCTCGTCCGCGCGCGGCACGTTGGTGTACCACAGGCCGGCCAGCACATCACCGTCCAGCGCCGCGCGCAGGCCGTCCGCGTGTTCGCGCTGCAACGGTTCCAGGCAGACATGGCGTCCTTCCAGGCGGGGCACCCGCTGCCAGGGGCCGGTAGCGTCCATCGTCATATCAGTCCACCAGGGTCGGTTGGCGCGTGCGGCAATGCGCCACGCAGCGTTCGATGTCGTCGAAACTCTCGATGCCATACCAGAACACTTTCCACTTCTCCTGCTTGTAGCAGCCGTCGGATTCGGCGTAGTAGAAGATATTGACCGGGTTGCTGTGCCGCGAACGCCAGAACAATTGCGGATTCTCCTCACGCATCACGTGCCAAACCGCGCGCCCCAGGCCTTCACCCTGCGCGTCGTCCAGTACAGCGAACTTGTCCAGGTAGGCGAAGCCATCCTCGTGGGTCAGGATCAACGCGGTGCGGTAGTTCTCGCTGATGTAGACGCGATGCGGCGTGGTGTGCTCGAAGTAGTCGGGCAGCAGACGACGCCCGAAGCTCGATTCGATCAGCTCGCGCAGGCGCTCCCGGTCCACGCCTTCCCAGGAATCGAAGCGCAGCACCCGTTCGCCGCGCCGCACCAGCGTGCCCGATCCGCGGTGGGTGAACAGTTCCTTCGCCAGTTCCGCCGGCTTGGTGATCGATACCGACGAGGTCAGCGGCAGCTTGTCCAGCAGATCCTTGATCTGCTCGATCTTCACCCGCATGCCGCCGTTGATCCACGGCTGCGCCATCAGTTCGTCGTATTCGGTGGACAGGTTGATCGAGTCGATGACCTTGCCGTCGGCGCCCAGCAGGCCGCCGGTGCCGGTCAGGAAGATGATCTTGTAGGGCTGCAGTACCTGCACCAGTTCGTTGGCGGCGAAATCGGCGTTGATGTTGAGGATCTGCCCGCCCATGGTCTCGCCCATGCTGGCGATCACCGGGATGGAGCCGGCGTGCAGGCTGGCCTCGATTGGCGCCAGGTTGATGCGGGTGACCTCGCCGACCAGGCCGTAGGTCGCCTGATCCTTGTACTCGGCCTCGAACACGCCCGAAACGATCGACGTGGCGCGCGCGCCGCCCTGCTGCAGCGCCTCCACCAGCGCCAGGTTCTGCTGCAGGAACACCTTGCGCACGATCGCCAGCACTTCCGGCGTGGTCACCCGCAGGCCGTTGACGGTCTGCTTGACGATGCCGGCGGCGTTCATCTCCTCGTCCAGTTGCGGGCCGGCGCCATGCACGACGATCGGGGTCAGGCCGACTTCCTGCAGGAAGGTCAGCGAGGAGGTCAGCGCCTCCAGATCGTCGCGCAGCACCGCGCCGCCGACCTTGACCACGGCGAAGCGCTTGGCGTCCAGCTGCGAGAAGCGCTTGACGTACTGCGAGATCTCCTTGGCGCTGGCCATGCTGGAGAGCAGCCGGATGATGGTCTGCCGGGTTTGCTTGTTCGATTCCATCGGTTCTGCGGGTCTCGGTTATGCGGTGAAAATCCGCTGCACGGTGGCGGCGTAGTCTTGGAGTTGATCCAGCGCGACCCACTCGTCGGCGGTATGGGCCTGGGCGATATCGCCCGGGCCGTACACCAGCGCGGTCAGGCCCGCCTGGGAGAACAGCGAGGCCTCGGTCCAGAAATCCACCGCGTTGCCGACCGGCAGGCCGAGTTCGTCGGCCAGATCGCGCGCGGCCAGACGGCGCTCCTCGGCGCGGGCGACGTCGCCGGAGGGCAGCGACGGCCCGCGGAAGGTCTCTTCGTATTCGGCCAGCGCATCGGGATTGGCGAACGCGCGGAACTGCGCATGCAGCGCATCCATGTCCTGCGAAGGCAGCGGCCGGAAGCCGAACCGGATCTCGGCGCTGGGCGCGATCATGTTGGCCTTGATGCCGCCCTCGACCCGACCGATGTTGAAGCGGAATCCGGTCAGCCCACCGAAACGCAGGTGGTGCTGGGCCTGCACGTGATCCAGCGCGGTGGTACCCCAGCGCATCGCGTTGTGCAGCGCGCTCAGTGACAGCGCGTTTTCGGCAGAGGCGTGGCCGGCCTGTCCCTTGAACGCCATCCGCACCGCGCTGATGCCCCGGTGCGCGAGTACCGCCTGGCCCTGGGTGGGCTCGGCGATGATGGCTTCGCTGAAACCATGGTCACGGGCGAGGAACGCGGCGATGCAGCGGGGATCGTTGGCTTCCTCGTCGCTGGAAAACAGGAACGCCGCGTCGCCCGAGGTGACCTGCGCGGCGGCGATCAGCGCGGCGGCCGCGCCCTTGATGTCGCAGGCGCCCAGGCCGATGACGCGATCGCCCTCGATCCGCAGCTTCAGCGGATCGGCGGTCCACGCCGGCGACGACGGCACCGTATCCAGGTGCACGTTGAACACCCGCCTCGGCTGGCCGCGCACCGCGAACAGCGATACCGCGCCGGCGCCGTGATCGATCACCTCGACATTGAAGTCCGGCAACTGCGCGCGGATGTAGTCGAAGATGCCACCGGTGGTGATGGCGCGCGGCGGATTGCGGGTGTCATGGGACACCAGCTGTTCCAGATGTTGGAGAACCTTTTCAAGCATGGAGGGTCGCTCTGCAACGGGTCATGGTTCTGGATTCGGGAGAGATCCCTCCCCTGCCACCTCGCTGGCCTTCCCCGTTCGTCATTCCGGCAAAGGCCGGGATCCCTTTGCAATTGCTTCTTCACATGCTGCCAAGAAGCCGATGGGTTCCGGCTTGCGCTGGAATGACGGGAAGGGTTTTACACAAGGTGGATGGGATCGGGTATTCCGGATGGTCAGTGGATCAGCGGTTGATCTCCGCCCACAGCGTGCTGCTCATGCCGAACAGCTTGATGAAGCCTTCCGCCTCCTCCACGCCCCAGTCGGCCGACTGGGCGTAGGTCGCGCCCTTGGCGTTGAGCAGGTGTGGCGACTTCACCGCCACGGCGTCGACGCGGGCGCCACGGGTTTCCAGTACCACCTCGCCATTGACGGTCGCCTGCGAGGACGCCAGGAAAGCTTCCAGGTCGGTCTTGATCGGATCGTGGAAGAAACCTTCGTACACCACTTCCACCCACTTGCGCGCCACTTCCGGCTTGAAGCGGTTCTGCTGCTTGGTCAGCACCGCCTCCTCCAGCGCGCGGTGCGCGGCCAACAGGGCAATCAGGCCCGGGGCTTCATACACGATGCGCCCCTTCAGGCCGATGGTGGTGTCGCCGGTGTACATGCCGCGGCCCACGCCATACGGAGCGAACAGCGTGTTCAACTTCGCCAGCAGCCGGGCGCCATCCAGCGCCTGGCCGTCCAGGCTCACCGCTTCGCCGTGCCTGAAGCCGACCGTCACGCGCAGGGCCTGCTCCGGCCATTCGCCGCGCGGCGCGCACCAGCCGCGCGCGCCCTCGCCCGGGGCTTCCCACTTGTCGATCTCGCCGCCGGACAGGGTCACGCCCAGCAGGTTCTCGTTGATGGTGTAGCTCTTCTGCTTGGCGCGCACGCCGAAGCCGCGCTCTTCCAGGTACTGTTGTTCGTAGGCGCGGGTCTGGGTGTGTTCCTTCTGGATTTCGCGGATCGGCGCGACGATGCGGTAGTCGCCCGACGCCTTGACCGCCAGGTCGAACCGGACCTGGTCGTTGCCCATGCCGGTGCAGCCGTGGGCAATCGCGTTGGTGCCCAACTCGGCGGCGCGCTTGAGCGCGGCGTCGACGATCAGGTAGCGATCGGAAACCAGCAGCGGGTACTGGCCCTGGTAACCCTCGCCCGCCCACACGAACGGCTTGACGAAGCCGTTCCAGATCGCCGGGCCACCATCGACGGTGACGTGGCTGGCCGCGCCCAGTTCGGCGGCGCGCTGCTCGATGTAGGCGCGCTCCTCGGCATCCACGCCACCGGTATCGGCGAACACGGTATGCACGGCCCAGCCGCGCTCCTGCAGGTAGGGAATGCAGAAACTGGTGTCGAGGCCGCCGGAGAAGGCGAGGACGATGTCCTTGGAGCCGGGATTGGGGGATGGGGATTGGGGATTCGTGGAAGCGTTCGGTTGCGACATGGGGGTATCTCTCAGTTGAAGTGGGTCAGGGACGCCGGATTCGCGCTTGCGAATCCCCAATCCCGAATCACGAATCCCGGCCGCCCATCAGGGCGGCCATGATCGCCTTCTGCACATGCAGGCGGTTCTCGGCCTCGTCGATGGCGATGCACTGCGGCGAATCCATCACCGCGTCGGTGGCCTTGACGTTGCGGCGCAGCGGCAGGCAATGCGAGAACACGCCGTTGTTGGTCAGCGCCATCTTGGCTTCGTCGACGATGAAGTGCTTGTACTGGTCGCGGATCGGCTTTTCCGGCTCCCAGTTGCCGAAGAACGGCAACGCGCCCCAGCTCTTGGCGTAGACCACGTCGGCGCCGCGGTAGGCGCTCTCGATGTCGTGGCTGACGGCCAGCGAGCCGCCGCTCTCGGCCACGTTCTGCTCGGCCCAACCCATGTAGCGCTCGTCCAGCACGTAGTCCGGCGTCGGGCACAGCAGGGTGACGTCCATGCCCAGGCGGGTGGCGATGGTCAGCGCCGAATTGGCCACGGCGGTGTTCAGCGGCTTCGGATGGTAGGTCCAGGTCAGCACGAACTTCTTGCCGCGCAGGTCGGTGGTGCCGAAGTGCTCCTGCAGGGCCATCGCATGCGCCAGTTCCTGGCAGGGATGGGTGATCGTTTCCATGTTGATCACCGGCACCGGCGAGTACCTGGCGAACGACTTCAGCACGAGATCCTGGCGGTCATGGGCCCAATCCACGAACTTCGGGAACGCGCGCACGCCGATCAGGTCGACGTAGCGGCCCAGCACCTTCGCCACCTCGGCGATGTGCTCCTCGGTGTCGCCGTCCATCACCGTGCCCAGGTTGAATTCGATCGGCCACGCGTCCTTGCCCGGCTGCAGGACCACCGCGTGTCCGCCCAACTGGAACGCGCCCAGTTCGAAGCTGGTGCGGGTGCGCATCGAGGGATTGAAGAACACCAGCGCGATCGACTTGCCTTTCAGCGCATCGCCCACCTTGTCCTGCTTGTATCGCGCGGCCTGGGCCAGCAGGGCATCCAGTTCGGCGCGGCTCCAGTCCTGCGTGTTCAAGAAGTGCTTCATCAAGGCATCCTGGTTCGGGAATGTTGCGGAAATTCGGGGGCGGAAAACGAAAAAACCCAGCCTCTGGCTGGGTTCCGTCAAGACAGGCGAAAACGTCCGGCGACCCAGCTAGGAGCAGGATTCCGGTCGACGCGCGCGCGAGGTCATGCCCGAGGCCTGGCGGGCCGCGCTGTCAGCATGGGCGTGTGCGTTCATCTTCATAGGGGGCGAATCCTCGCACGTGCTGCGGCGCAGCGCAAGGCTCAGGGCGCGGGGGCTTCGACCGGGGGCACGGTCGGCACGTAGGGCATCACCGAAATCCGGATCCGGAGCCGGTTGCCGGGATCCTCAGCCAGGCGGGAGCGGTACTTGGTGCCCTTGTAAACGTAGTCCACGTCGTAGGCGATGGGGCGGCGGAACTCGCGCTCCACCGGCACGCTGCGGCAATTGAGCCGGGCCGGTTCGGTGGACTGGCCGGCCTGCGCGTCGGCTTCTTCCGCCTTGGCCTCGTCGTCGCCGGAGAACACGCCCTTGATGGAGTCCAGGAACCGCGCCCAGCGGCTCTGTTCCCGGGTCGGATGAACCGTGGTGGTCGGCAGCGTGGGAAGCTCGTCGCAGACTTCCTCGGTCCGGCTGGCGCGCAGGGTCTGGTAGACCGGCTCGACGTTGAGCACCTGGGCGTAGTCGAGCCGAACGTTCTCCGCCTGGACCACACGCTCCTGCGCCATCGCACCCATGGCGACCGGCAACATCAGCAGTGGCAGCAAGCAATGACGGAAACGACCCATGCGACCCGTTGGTGGAAATCCCTGCGCGATAGTGTAGGCGACCAGGCTGGAGAGGGGCTGAACCATCCCCCTGCGCCCGGCCGGCGGCCGTCCCCGGCCCCGTCAGGCTGTAGAATCACCGGGCTTCCCCACGCCCCAGCCTGATGAGCCTGCGCCTCCACAACAACCTCACCCGCCGGGTCGAGGACTTCGTTCCCCTCGACCCCGCCTGCCCCACTCTCTATGTGTGCGGGCCCACGGTCTACAACTACGTCCACATCGGCAACGCCCGCGGTCCGGTCGTGTTCGGGGTGCTGGCGGCCCTGCTGCGGCGGCGCCATGGCGCGCTGCGCTATGCCCGCAACATCACCGACGTGGACGACAAGATCAACGCCGCCGCCCAGGAACAGGGCGTACCGATCAGCGCCATCACCGACCGTTTCGCCGCCGCCTACCGGCAGGACATGGCGCGGCTGGGCGTCGCCCCGCCGGACATCGAACCGGAAGCCACCGCGCACATTCCCCACATCATCACGATGATCATGGAGCTGATCGCCGGTGGACACGCCTACGCGGCCGAGGGCCACGTGTTGTTCGCGGTGTCCTCGTTTCCGGGCTACGGCAAGCTATCGCGCCGGGATCCGGAGGAAATGCTGGCCGGTGCGCGCGTCGATGTGGCGCCCTACAAGCGGGATCCCGGCGATTTCGTCCTGTGGAAACCCTCCAGCGACGAGCTGCCGGGCTGGGAATCCCCCTGGGGCCGCGGCCGGCCAGGCTGGCACATCGAGTGCTCGGCGATGGCCGCCGCGCATCTGGGCCAGACCATCGACATCCATGCCGGCGGCGTGGATCTGCAGTTCCCGCATCATGAGAACGAGATCGCGCAGAGCGAATGCGCCCACGGCGGCAAGACCTTCGCACGATTCTGGCTGCACAACGGCATGCTCAACTTCGGCGGCGCCAAGATGAGCAAGTCGCTGGGCAACATCGAGCGCGTCCATGATCTGCTGGAACAGCATCCGCCGGAGGCGCTGCGCTACGCCCTGCTGTCGGCGCACTACCGGCAGCCGCTGGACTGGTCGGATGCGTTGATCGAACAGTCCGTGCGGACCCTGGATCGCCTGTACGGCACCCTGCGCGATCTGCAGGACGCCGATGCGCCGGCTTCCGCGTCGGAGGCGATTCCGGCCACGATCGAGGCCGCGCTCGACGACGATCTCAATACCCCGTTGGCGCTTGCCGAAATCGCCCGCATCGCCGCCGACGCACGCAAGGCCACCTCGCCTGCCGAGCGGACACGGCTGCGCGCCGAGCTGGTCGGCGCGGGATTCGCGCTGGGACTGCTGCAACAGGACCCGGCCGAATGGTTCGGACGCGGCGCCTCCAACGACGACGATGCGCGCATCCAGGCTCTGATCGAGGAGCGCGCGGCGGCCAAGCAGGCGCGCGACTTCGCCCGTTCCGACGCGATCCGCGATCAGCTCGCCAACGAAGGCATCCTGCTGGAAGATACTCCGCAGGGCGTCCGCTGGAAGCGGGCCTGAGCCCTCCCTCCACCCCGGCGCATGATCGCGCCGGGACAGGCGGCCAATGAGCGCCGCCACCTCCCTTCCCCGGAAGGGCGCATCCCGAACCGCCATGACCGACACCGTCTTCCCGCTCGAACCCACCGCCGCCGAGGCCCAGCAGGCCATCAAGGACGAATTCGCGTTCTTCGGCGACTGGGCCGAACGCTACCAGTACCTGATCGACCTGGGCCGCAAGCTGCCGCCGTTCCCGGAAGAATGGAAGACCGAGGAGCATCGCCTGCTCGGCTGCCAGTCGCTGGTCTGGATCGTGCCGCAGGGAGATGCCGGCCGGCTGAGTTTCCGTGCCGTCAGTGATTCGGCCATCGTGTCGGGCCTGATCTTCCTGGCCCTGCGCGTGTATTCGGGACGGCCGGCGGCCGAAATCCTGGCCACCGAGGCGGATTACATCGCCGACATCGGCCTGGCCAAGCATCTCTCGCCCACCCGCAGCAACGGCCTGGCCTCCTTGCTGGCCTTCATCCGCGAGACTGCCACGGCGGCCCGGTGAGCGCGCCGGACGCCTCCCCGGTCAGGGCGCTGCTGCGCAATCGCGGGTTCACCACGGTACTGGCCTACCGCATCCTGGCATTGCTGTCCTACCAGATCGTCGCGGTGACGGTCGGCTGGCACATCTACGAACTCACCCGCAATCCATTCTCGCTCGGCCTGATCGGCCTGGCCGAGGTGCTGCCTTTTTTCTGCGTCGCGCCATTCGCCGGCTATCTGGTCGACCACCTGCCCCGGCGCAAGCTGGGTGTGGCGGCCTGCGCGGCACTGACCCTGACCGCGGTGATCCTGGTGCTGGCGGCGGCCGGATGGCTGCCGACCACGCGGCTGTGGCCGATCTATGCCGCCATCGCCCTGACTGGCATGGCCCGTTCGTTCCTCAGCCCGATCTACAACGCCCTGTTCGCCAAGGTGTTGGCACGTGAGGAGTTCGTCCGCGGCGCGAGCCTGGGAACGGTGATCTTCCAGGCGGCGATGGTCACCGGCCCCGCCATCGGCGGGCTGCTGGTCGGTTTCGGCGGCAAAGCCCTGTCCTATGGCGTCGCCGCGATACTGGCGGTGCTGGCGGGCGGCGTGCTCGCGCGGCTGCGGGTGGAGGAACCCGGACCACCGGAAACCAGCCTGCCGATCTTCGCGAGCATCGCCCAGGGCGCGCGATTCGTCTGGGGCAACCAGATCATGCTGGGCGCGATGGCGCTGGACATGTTCTCGGTGCTGCTGGGCGGCGTGGTGGCGATGTTGCCGGCCTTCATCCACGACATCCTCCAGCACGGACCGGAAGGCCTGGGCATCCTGCGCGCGGCACCGGCGCTGGGCTCGGTCTGCGTCGGCCTGTGGCTGGCACGCCATCCCCTGCAGCAGCACGCGGGCCGCGTGCTGATGTTCGCGGTGGCCGGATTCGGTCTGTGCGTGATCGCGTTCGGGCTCTCGCGCAGTTTCTGGCTGTCGGCGCTGATCCTGCTGGCCTACGGCATGTGCGACGGCGTGTCGGTGGTCGTGCGCTCGACCATCCTGCAGTTGTCCACGCCGGACGAGATGCGTGGCCGGGTATCCTCGATCAACGGCATCTTCATCAGTTCATCCAATGAACTGGGCGCTTTTTATGCCGGCACCATGGCGCGCGTGCTGGGATTGATTCCGGCGGTGCTGCTCGGCGGCTGCGCGATCCTCGCGGTGGTCGCCACCACCGCCTGGCGCGCGCCACGGTTGCGCCGCCTGGACCTCAAGGACCTGCACTGACCCGCCGGCCGCCTGTTGCCGTTCAGAACGTGCAGGCATCCCACCCTTGCGGCGTCGTGGTGGTCGAGGGGCCATTGAAATTATCCTTGAAGGCCGTCTGCGCCCAGCGGTCGGCTTCGTAGCGCTGTTCCGGCGGCAGGCTGGCCGCGACCGCGGCGATCTGGCGGTCGAGCTGGCTGGCGCGATGGGGTTCCGCGCCCAGTCGATAGAGTTTCAGATAGCGATAGTGCTGCGCCGGGTCGGAGCCCAGCATGCCGGCCAGCAATCCCTGTGCGCCCGGTTCGTACGCCCGCTGCAGCAGGTCGACCACCCGCCAATCGCCCGCGGCGACGCCGCTCTCGATCATCGCGGTGGCGTCGCGGCGATAACCCTGCAGCACGCCCGGGTGTTCGAGCAGGCTGCGCACGTTGTACAGCGGCCCCTGGCCGAGATAACAGGCGCGTGCGTCGGCGTCACCGAGCCGCGCGGCCTGGGCGATGTTCGCCACCAGCGTATCGAGCATCTTGTCATCCACGCCGCCGCACAGTTCCCGGTTCTTGTCCGCGGCCTGCTGGCGCACCTCCATCGCATCCAGCAACGCCTGGTAGGTGCGAAGCTGGGCCGCGTTCATGCCTTCGGTCTTGCGTTCGAGCAGCGTATTGGTGGTGCCGGCGTTGTTCCACTCCGCGGCGCGCAGGCGTCCGCAGCGATCCAGATCATGGACCAGTCGCCGCGCGGCGTCCGCGTCGCCCGCATTCGCGCGCGCCTGCAGATCGGCGAAGGTCGTCCCCAACGGCGCCGTGGGCGGTGGCAATGGGCCTCCCCTGATCCGCCGCGTCGCCGGTGCGGCTGAACCCGACGGCAGGGCGTCGGTTTGCGGCATGCCCGCGTCGCGTGCTTCGGCCGCACGGGAAGAGACTGCCGACGTCGCGCTCCAGCGACCGAGCGCGTAGACGCCGGCGACCGCGACCCACGCGGTGCAGGCCATGATCAGGTGCTTTCGCTTCATCTTCCGTCCCACTCCCTCAGCCATGCCTGCTCGTTCCGATCATGCGCCGCTCTCATTCGTACGGGAACACGCAGGGATCCCGATCCAGGCCGGGCGCACCGACCGAGGATCGTCCATGGAAATCCCGGCGAAAGGTGCTTTCCGCCCACTCCTCGGCTTCGGAACGTTGCTCCGGCGACAGGCGTGCCTCAGCCACCGCCAGTTGCCGGTCCAGCGCGGCAACATCACCCGAACCCGCGCCCAGGCGATACAGCTTGAGATAGCGGAAATGCCGCGCGGGATCCGAACCCAGCACGCCGGCAAGCAATCCTTCCGCATCCGGTTGATAGGCGTTGCGCAGGATGTTCACGACCGTCCAGTCGCCAGCCGCCATGCCGGCGTCGATCAAGCCGGGAACACTGCCGCGGAACTGATCAATCCATTCGGGATGCCGGGCCAGCGCCCGATTGTCCAAGCCCGGCCCCATCGCCAGATAGCAGGCACGCGCGCGGGATTCTCCGAGCTGGGCGGCGCGCCGCAGGCTCGGCACCAGCGCGTCCATCATCGCCGCGTCCGTGTCCGCGCACCGTTCGTTCATCCGCTGTGCGTTCTGCTTGCGCGATTCGATACCATCGAGCTGCGCCCGGTAGCCCTCCAGTTGCGTCGGCGTCATGTCCCGGGTCTCTGCCTCCAGCAGCTCGTTGGCCAGCATCGCGTTGCTCCAGTCCATCGCACGCAGGCGATGGCACAGGCTCAGGCCGCGGTACAGGCGGGTGGATGCGGTGAGGTCGCCGGCGTCCGCGCGTGCCAGGAGGTCGGCGAAGTACCCCCTTGCGCGACCGCCGCCCGGCACGGTCGACAGATCCGCACCTGCTCCTCCCTGCCCCGCGGACGCGGGTGTGTCGGCGTCCATCGCATCCGCGCCGTTCGACGGTGAACGCGGCTGCGAACGTCCCAGCCAATAGGCGCCCGCAAGCGCCAGCAGGATCAGAGGGACGATGATGTGGATCTTGCGCATGGCTCAGCAGGATACGCGCAGGGCGGCCATCCCTGGCCGCCCTCCGCCACCGTTCCCTGGTACTGGCGTCCTGCCCTGCCGGCGTTTCACGCCGCGCATCCGTTTACTGCTCGCTCCCCAGCACGAAGGCCGCCGCCGCGATGGAGGCATCGCTGTTGAGTATCGCGGTGTTCTTGCCGGCGGCCGACGGCAGGCCGACTTTCAGGTTGACCGCACCGGAGACCAGCGATTGCAGAATGGGCGTGAGGATCGGCAGGCCAAGTGCGATGTTGCCGCACCCGGTCGCGGCCGGGACCGCAAACGAGTTGTCGACGAAGGCGGCGTCGGTCACCTGCAGATAACCGATGAAGTTTTCTTCGTCGGTGATGATCGTCTCCACGGTGCCGGGGCTGCCCGCGATCGGCTGGTTTGGCGCTGGCGGCTGGGTGGTGCCGGTCTGCAGCTTGATCAGGATCGGATTCTGCGGCGAACCGATGTAGCAGTTGTTGCCCAGGAACGGGTTCTGCAGGCGCACCCGCACCGCCAGTTGGGCCGCGGTGGGATCGCTGCCGTCGGTCGGCGGAAACAGCGCGTTGCCGAAGTTGGTCTGGGCGGGCGCCACCGGCTCCATGGTGGCGGTCACGTCGTTGACGGTGGCCACGATCGCCCAGAACGCGGTCCACAGCGGACCGGGCCAGTTGGGCGCGGGGTTCATGATGCCCAGCAGACCGCCCGGCACCTTGGCCGGCGGCGATGAGAGCGTCGGCGCGCCGACCGCCTGGTACAGCGGCGACGGTCCCAGGTTCTCCACCCCGCCCTGCAGCACGATGGGCTTGTCGATCGGCAAGGTGGTGTTGCCGATGACGAACACGCCCGAGTGGGTGGTGTTGATCACGCAGGAGCCCACCGCGGGATTGGTATACGGACAGTACTTGAACATCGCATATGGGCCCGAGGGCGTCCCGGCGTCGGCGGCGGGGGTGGCGGCTAGGCCCGCCAGCACCGTGGCGAGCACGAGGGGAAACGAGGCTTTCGACATGGTGAACTCCGGCATGGGCGATCCGGTTCGCATCCGGATCGACGAGGGAATGAAGGAAATGCGCAGGGGGCTGCCTCGATGCGTGTGACCGTGGCGGGAGGGGCGCGCCACGGACGGCATCGCCCCTGGGCAGCCCCCTGGCAGTGAACGCGCTAGATCACGGAATCACCCGCGCCGCCGGATGGCCGGTGGTACGCAGATGGGTGGGAGCGGTCGAAGCGACGGCGCAGCCGCCCAGCGTTCCGCTGAACTGGATGCTCGCGGCCGTGGTGGACGAACCATTGGTCAGCGCCACGTTGGGCAACGGCACACGTCCGCCAAGGCTCGGGCAGTTCGCATTGAGCGGCGCGGGAATGAACACGTTCACGCCGCCGGCCGTCGTCGTCGTGCTGGCGGTATCGCCGATGGTGAGGGTGGCGCCGGAACCGCTGGTCGCGGTGACGCTGACCTTCCACGGCAGGCCGCGCGGCACGATCGCCGCGCAGGCGGCGCTGCCACCGAAACTGACCGCGGTGATGCTGGCGACGCCGCCACTCACCACCACGGTGAAATCCGCCGAGGAACACGGCAGGTTGTTACCGAAGTAGGAGGCCGTGGTGGTGCCCACGAAATGGGTGGTGCCATCGCCCCAGGTGCTCCCGGTCAGGACCTGGAAGGTGGCGGCGGATGCCGATGCGGCGCCGAACATCGCAACGGCGGACATGGCTGCAAGCAAGCTTACCTTGAACTTTGACATGGTGCCTTTCTCCGATGGAGGGTTGCTGGTGTATTTGAATGCGGACGCACCCAAATGGTTTTTCTTCTTTTGTGGTCGGACACGCCGCGCGATCGGAATGCAAAGATGGCCTCGTCGCCGCACGACGTTCCCGCTGGAAGTTTCCTGCCGGCCTGTCGACAGGCCGGCGCTTGATTCAGAAGAATCCCTTGCGAATGCTCAGACCGATGATGCGTGGGTCCTGGATGAATACGTTGGAAGTCAGCCCGGTATCGTCGCTGTTGAGGAAGGTGCCGGTGATGGCTTCCTCGTCCAGCGCGTTCTTCACGTACAACTGCACGGTCAAATCGGTGGCGGGCTTGTACCAGGTCAATGAAAGGTTGACGTTGCCCCACTCCCTGAGCCGGTCGATGCGATCCTGGTAGATCCGCGCCCAGCTCTTGCCCTGGTAATAGAGATCCGCGCGCAGGGTCAGCTCGCTGTCCGCCAGCAGGAAGGTGTACTGCGGGCTCAGGCTGACGGTGATGTGCGGCGCATTCGGCAATTCATTGCCGCCGACGTTCTTGGCGAAGCCGGCACCGCCATTGGGCGCGTCGGTTTCCGGGTTGTAGTAGGCGCCGTTCAACAGATAGGCGTACGGCCCGGGGCCACCATTGAAACCGCGATCCGCCGTGAACCCGCCCATCGCCGTGTAGTAGTTGACGGTGCAGAAGCTGTTGAGGAAGCCCGCATTGCTGTACATCTGGTTGAACGGATCCGCGAAGTAGTTCTCCAGCGCCATCGATACCAACGCGGTCGGCGCGATGCAGTTCGACGCCAGTTGCATCCACGGGCGCACGGTGGTCCATTCGGGATTGCCCGCCGTCCGGTCCATCACGTCAATCGAGTACTGGTTGGCGCCGATCCGGCTGCGCAGCAGGCCCACGTTGCCGCTGATCTGGAAGGCATCGGTCGGCTTCCACACCAGTTCGAACTCCGCGCCCCAGGTGCGCGCGTCGAAGTTCTCGTTGAGAGTGGCACGGTCCTGGATCTGCGAGACCTGGTAGTCCTTGTAGTCGTTGTAGAAGGCCGTGGCGTTGAACATCAGCTGCCCGCCCGCCAGCACATTCTTGGTGCCGACCTCGAACGCGTTGACGTATTCCGGCCGGAAGGCGGGATTGCGCTGCTCGAAACTGAGCGCCTCCGGATTGGCGCCCACGCCGGGTGAATTGGTGCCGCCGGCCTTGTAGCCACGCGACAGGGAGGCGTAGACCAGGGTGCTGTCGGTGAAAGACAGATCCGGAGACCAGTCCAGCACCAGCCGTCCGGTCGGTTCGGTCCAGGTCTGGCGGATGTCCGCACCCGCCGGATAGCCGTAGCCGGTGTAGCCACCGAACAAGGAGGAATTGCCGCCCACCGTCGAATCGCCCAGCAGCGTCTGGCTCAGATACGGCGTGGTCGTCTTGCGGTCCCGGGTGATGCGCACACCGGCGGTCAGCCGCAGCGTATCGGACAGCTGCCAGTAGCCTTCACCGAAGAGCGCCGCCGACCGCGTCTTGGCGACATTGCGGCTGCGGAAGTAATTGTGTCCCTGCCCATTGATGGAACGCAGCGGATTGGGGTCGATGTATACGCAGGGCACGTCGATGCCCTGATTCGGGTCGAACCGTGTCGCGGTTCCCGCAGGGCAATTCCCCGGCGCCGTGCCGCCGCCGTTGCCGTTGAAGAACAACTGCGCCAACGCACTGAACATGTTGCTGAATACGTAATAGCTTTCGTCGACCTCGTATTCCAGGTAGTTGGCGCCCACGCTGAAATTGAACTTGCCATCGAACGCCGATTGCAGGCGGAACTCCTGCGACCACTGCGTGCTGTAGGAATCGACCAGGTCGACATTCAGCAGTCGGTTCGAACAACCCAGTTGCGGGTCGCAGAAGATGCCGCCCGGCGTTGCCGGATAAGCCGGTCCCAGAGTGAAGTCCGGCAGGAACTGCAGGGCGTCGTCGCTGTCGTTGAAAATCGGATTGGATTGGAACCTTCCGTAGTCCTGGGTGGAGTAGTAACGATCACGCGTGTACAACGTCTGCGATACCAGACTCAGCTGATCGGTCAGGCCGAAATCGAGGTTGATCTGCACGACATCGTTCTTCGCCTCGAAACGGGGATCATAGGTCGTGGCGATTTCACGCAGGTCGGTCGATTGCCGTAGCCCGGCATAGGGATCCACGCCGAGCGGAAGCAGCGGCAGCCCGCCAATCGGGAATCCGTTCTCGTCCACCAGCAGGCCGAGACTCACCGGCGACGCACCCAGGATGTAGGGCAGGCTCGCGGCGTTGGGCACGCCGAACGCGTCGTTGCCGTAAAGCGAGCCGTCCTTGCAGGACTGGCTCAGGTAATTGCGCGCATTGCCGAAGGTCGGCTCGTAGCCACCGATGGTCGCCGGCCCCGGATCGTTGTGGCAGATCTGCTTCCCGGTCCGCGCCCGCATGTCGTCTTCCTGGAAATGCTCCCATGCCAGGCTGGCGCTGAACCGATCGCTGGGCCGGATGGTCGCCGACAGGCGCGTGGTCATCAGATCACGGTCATTGACATCCTTGTTGGTGACCGTGTTGTGATCGTAGCCATCACGCTTGGTGTACTGCGCGGCCACGCGGAAGGCGAAGGTTTCGCTCAGCGGGACGTTGACCATCGCGTTGATCCGGCGCGAGTCGAAGTTGCCCAGCTCGGTCTTGACGCTGGCATCGAACGCTTCCGGGTCGGCCAGGTTCGGGATCATGTTGACCACGCCGGCGGTGGCGTTGCGTCCGTACAGCGTTCCCTGCGGTCCGCGCAGCACTTCGACCCGCTCCACGTCCAGGTATTCCTGCTCGAACAGACGGTTGCGGATCATCGGGGTGCTGTTGAAGCTGACCGCGACCGCTGGATCGGTGGTCACCGATAGCGCCTGCGTGCCGATGCCGCGGATCTGGAAGTTGTAGCTGGCGAAATTGGTCTTGGAGAAGGTGACGTTGGGCGTCGCGGTGACCAGGTCGCCACCGGTCTCTATCTTGCGGTCGTTGAGGTCGTCGCCACTGAACGCGCTGATGGCGATGGGAACCTTCTGGATGTTCTCCACCTTCTTCTGCGCGGTGACCACGAGGGTATCCAGCGTGGTTTCGGCGCGTCCCTCAGCAGTCCTTGTCCCGGCTTCGCTTGCAGTCTGCTGGGCCACGATCCCGGAGGTCGTCGCCGACTGCAGGGCGGCGACCTCCTGTCCGTTTCCCTGCGGCCCGCCCGGCTTGTCCCGCTTCGCCGCCGCTTCGCGGGCGGCCTGCGCGGGATCCCTGATCAGGATGGCCCCCGAGGGACTGACCGTATAGGTGAGTCCGGTGCCTTCGAGCAGTTCCTCCAGCGCCTGCGTCGGTGCCTTGCTGCCGACGACCGCGCGCCCGCTTCTTCCCACCGCCAGTTCGGGCGAATACAGCAATTGCTTGCCGCTCTGACGCGCATAGTCGGACAGGGAGGCACTGAGGGTCTGTTGGGGTATCTCGAACCGCGCGGGCGGATCCGCTCCGTCGCGCGCCTGCGCCGCGAGTATCGGCGACAGGGCCAGTGCCAGGGCACACGGCCTGAGCACGTGCTTTGCGAATCGAGACGAACGGACTCCCATGCTTCCTCCCCGAGTTTTCCAGTAACGCGACCGCGGCGTGATGGCGACGCGCTTCCATACAGACGCGCACCCGCGCGAAACCCGAACCATGATCGGAAAAAAAGATCATCGGCCGGAATACTGGACTCATGAGGACTGTTTTGCGACGCAGCAAGAACCATCGTTCCGCCGCCGCGTCATTCCGGATCATTCCGCGTGCGCGACGGCACCCGGAATGCGCGCGCGATCACCGGGATCGCGATTCAAGCACCACGCGTTCGTCCTCGCGCGGATCGCGCTGGATCGGAAAATAACTCGTCAATGCCTCGACGAAGGTATGCGTGTCGCCGGCGTTGAACGCGCCGCTGATCTTCAACGAAGCCAGCTGCGGATCGCCCAGCACCACTTTCCTCCGCGAATAGCGGTTCATCTCGGCGATCGCGGCATCCAGCCGTTCGTTCTCGAACACGATCTGGCCGTCGCGCCAACTGACCACGCGGCCGACATCCGCAACGCGCACCAACGGCCGTGAACCGCCGGTAGCGACGAACTGTTGTCCCGGATGCAGTTCCGCCAGCGTCGTCGCGGCGTCCGCCGATGATGACGCACCAACATGCTCCGGCGAAACACCCACGCGCCCTTCCAGCAGGGTGACTTCGAACAGGCGTTCACCGACCCGCACGTCGAACTCCGTGCCCAGCGCGGTGACCCGCTTTCCACCCGCGGTGACCACGAACGGTCGCGAACGATCCTTGGCGACCTTGAACAGCGCCTGCCCGCGTTCAAGGGTCACCGCGCGCAGATCGCCGCGATAGTGAACGGACAGCCGGCTGTCGGTGTTGAGGGTCACCACCGAACCATCATCCATCGTCACCACGCTGCGCTGGCCCACGCCGGTCTGGTAGACATTGCCGGCCAGCGTATCGCCCGCGCCGGAAAACATCCGACGCGTCGCCTCCGGCCTCAACGCGATGAAGCCGACGCCGACCAGCAGCAATACCGAGGCGGCGATCGACAACCGCCGCCATCGCCGCGAGGCGCGCAACCTGCCCTCGGCGACGCGCGCAAGCGTCTCCCGGCGCAGCGATTGCAGTTCCGGCGAGTCCGACAGCGCACGCACCCAATGATTCGCGGCCTCGATGCGCCGCCAGGCCGCCCCGTTCTCCGGCGAGCGCGCGCACCAGGCCTCGAAAGCCTCGCGCAGGCGCGGCTGATCGGGCGCGTCACGCAGGATCTCGCTCCAGCGCGCGGCCGCTTCGTCGGCGTCGTCCGCCGAGAAGTCCATCGTCCAGCTGGTTGGAGGAGTCCGCGGGTTCATGAATGCGTTTCGTCAGCCTCTGATGTTTCCCTGTCCAGCGAGATCATTCACTCGCCGGGGTCTCGCCCAGCGCACCGCCCAACCGGGCCAGCGCCTTGGCCATGTGCTTCTCGGCCGCCCGGACGGAGATGCCCAGCATGACCGAGATTTCAGTGTATTTTCGCTTTTCCATTGTCCGCAGCACGAAAACGTCGCGGGTCCTTTCGGGCAGGCTCCGCAGGACGGCGGTCATCACCCGGACCGCCTCCTCCCCCAGTAAGACGCGCTCCGGCGAAATATCCGTAGCGGGCTGGTGAAGATCCTCGTCGAACGACTCCTGGACATCCATCGCCCGGACCTTGCGCCGACGGGCCCAGTCGCGCAGGACATTGGCCGCGACCTGGAACACGTACTGCTCCACATGCTCGATGGCGCCGCCGCGGGCACGCCGCAGCAGGTGCAGGAACACTTCCTGGGTCAGATCGTCGAGTTCGCTGGCGTCCCGGACCCGCTTGGCGAAGAAGCCGCGCAAGGGCGCCCGGTAACGGAGCGAAATGGCATGCAGCAACTCGTCGCGTCCGTCGTTGCCCCCGTCGGCGCGGGGGCTGCCCTGGGCGAAAGGCGAAGGATCGGACACCGGCAATCCCCTGTCTGGCGATCGTCCAACGGAAGGAAATTCCGACCGCTCGCCAGGCCACTCAAGCCCTGCCGGGACGCTGCATACGGTCGGGTACGTGCCGAGACTCTAGGCGCAGTCCGCCAACCGGCGCACGTTGCAACGCAATATTCCGGGAGCTTGATGGCTGATGACGGCGCCGCCCGGGGATTGCCGTTCGCGGCCCCGCGGACGGCTTGGGCAGACGGCCCCGCCTTACCGCCGCCACTCTTTATAGAGGCCCGATTCACCGGCCGGACGCAGCGCGGCCAGGCGCAGGCTGGGGTGCGCGGTCGGCGCCCGCGCCATCTCCTGGTAGATCGCGCCGGTGGACAGCCCGTAGGGCTCGCCCTCCTCGTTCGAATAGGCGAACCAGGCTTCCCGGATGCCGCACAGGTGCATCGCCGCCAGGCACATCGGGCACGGATGGCCGCTGGCGTAGACGACGCAGCCCTCCAGGCGCGGGGTTCCCAGCCGCCGGCTGGCCTCGCGGATCGCCAGCAGTTCGGCGTGCGCGGTGGGATCATGGTCGCGATGGATGCCGTTGCCGGCGCGGGCGATCACTTCCCCTTCCCGGACCAGCACGGCCCCGAACGGGCGTCCGCCCTCCGCGATGTTGGCGCGCGCCAGGGCCAGCGCCTCGCGCATGAAATGTTCGTGGTCCATGTCGCCTCCCGTCGCGCGTTCCAGAAAAAGCAAACCCCGCCTGGGCGGGGTTTGCCGGGTTTCCAACAGCCGACGCGAATCAGTCGCCCTGCTGCTTCTGCATGTGTTCCCAGCGTTCCTGCGCGTCGATGGTGCGCTCGGCGGTCAGGCGCGCTTCCAGGCGCTCCAGGCCGATTTCCTCACCGGTGTCGACGCAGTAACCGTAGTCACCGGCGTCCAGGCGCTTGAGCGTGCTGTCGATCTTGCCGATCAGCTTGCGGTAGCGGTCGCGGGTACGCAGTTCCAGCGAGTTCTCGGTTTCACGGGTGGCGCGTTCGGCTTCATCGCCGATGTCGCGGACCTCGTCCTTCAGGTTCTCGATGGTCTGCTTGGATTCCTCGACCAGATCCGTGCGCCACTGCAGCAGGCGCTGGCGGAAATACTCGAGCTGGAGCGGACTCATGTACTCCTCGTCCACCGACGGCTTGTAGCCTTCGGGAATGATCGGACGACCGGTGGCGTCGTCGGTCTTGTACGGCACCACCTTGAATTTTTCCCGGACGACGGGGGCCTGCGGCTTGGCGGCCACGGCCACGGCTACCTTGCCGGTGGAACGGGGCGCGATGGCGGGCTTGCTGGTCACGGGGGCGGGATTGGCGGTCTTGCTGGTTGATTTCGGTGCGGGCACTGGCTTTGCGGGGGATGGAGCCTTGGCCACCGGCGCAGGTGCGGACTTGGCTTCCTGCCGGGGTGCGGCAGGTGCGGTCGAACGCGGCGCGGGGGCCTTCGGGGGAGCAGTCTTGGCCGGAACCGGCTTGGGGGCGGGCTTCGGTGCGGATTTGGTCTTCGGTGCTGCGACGGGAGCGATCTTCTTGGCCACTGCCTTCTTCGCCACCGGCTTGGCGGCCGGTTTGGCCGTCGCCGGCTTCGCCTTGACGGCAGCAGGCTTGGGCGCGGCCTTCTTCGGTGCCGGCTTGGCGGCCGGCTTCTTGGCCACGGCTTTCTTGGCAACAGGCTTGGGGGCCGCCTTCTTGGCCACCGGCTTGGCAGCCGGTTTCTTGGCGACAGCCTTCTTCACGACAGGCTTCTTGGCGACGGGCTTGGCGGTTTTCTTGGCGGCCTTGGCGGCCTTCTTTGCAGGTTTCTTAGCAGCCACGAACAGCGCTTCCTTGTTCTTCCCGAGCATCGGGAAAGCGCGACTTTATAGCCTACCCTGCGGGCAGCGGCAACCCAACACGGTTATCATCCGGACATGATCGGCCGGGTACTCATCGCTCTCCTGCGGATATACAAGCGCTTCATCAGCCCACTGTTGGGTCCGCGCTGCCGTTTCGTGCCGTCCTGCTCGGAATACGCGATGGAAGCCATCGCCCGGTTCGGTCCGATGAAAGGCGGCTGGCTGGCCGTCCGGCGCATCGGCCGCTGCCATCCCCTCCACCCCGGCGGCCACGATCCGGTGCCTCCCGCCCGTGGCGGCTCCCCCTCTTCCACCCCTTGTCCAGGAAAGCACTGATGCCCTCCACCCTCATCGTCAATGCCCGGATGGCCAGCGAAGGCCGTGAATTCGAAGGCGATCTGCGCATCGAGAACGGCAGGATCACCCGCATCGCCAGCGGCCTGTCGGCCGGCGCGGATGAAAAGGTCGTCGACGCCGCCGGCCGCTGGCTGCTGCCGGGCATGATTGACGATCAGGTCCACTTCCGCGAACCGGGCATGCCGCACAAGGGCGACATCGCCACCGAGTCGGCCGCCGCCGTGGCCGGCGGCCTGACGTCCTTCATGGACATGCCCAACACCGTGCCGCCGACCCTCGATTCCGCGGCGCTGGAAGCCAAGTACCAGCGCGCGGCCGGCCGTGCCTGGGGCAACTACGGTTTCTACCTGGGCGCCAGCAACGACAACCTGGAAGCCATCCGCGCCCTGGATCCGAAGACCGCGCCGGGCATCAAGGTGTTCATGGGGGCGTCCACCGGCAACATGCTGGTGGACAACCCGGAGACCCTCGACGCGATCTTCCGCGAGGCCCCCACGCCGATCATCACCCATTGCGAGGACACGCCGACCATCGATGCCAACATGGCGGCGTTCCAGGCCCGCTATGGCGATGCGCTGGGCCCCGAGCACCACCCGGACATCCGCAGCCGCGAAGCCTGCATCAAATCGACCCGGCTGGCGCTGGAACTGGCGCGCCGCCACGACACCCGCCTGCACGTGCTGCACATCTCCACCGCCGACGAACTGGCCCTGTTCACCCCGGGCCCGCTGATCGACGCGTCCGGCAAGCGCAAGCGCATCACCGCCGAAACCTGCATCCACTTCCTGCGCTTCGATCGCGCCGACTACGCGCGCCTGGGCAATTTCATCAAGTGCAACCCGTCCATCAAGGACGCCAGCGACCGCGAGGCGCTGATCAAGGCGCTGGCCGACGACGTCATCGACGTGCTGGCCACCGATCACGCCCCGCACACGCTGGAAGAAAAATCCAAGCCCTACGCACAGGCGCCGTCCGGACTGCCGCTGGTGCAGTACGCGCTGGTGGCGGCGCTGGAACTGGTGCACGAGGGACGCGCCAGCATGACCGAGATCGTGCAGAAGGTGTCGCACGCGCCGGCGCAGTTGTTCGACGTGCGCGAACGCGGCTTCCTGCGCGAAGGCTACTGGGCGGATCTGGTGCTGGTGGACGATGCCGAATTCACCGTGCGCCGCGAGGACGTGCTGTCCAAGTGCGGCTGGTCGCCCTTCGAGGGCACCACCTTCCACTCGCGCATCGGTGCGACCTGGGTCAATGGTCGACTGGTCTGGAACGGCGAACACCTGGTCGGCACGCCCAACGGGCAGCGGCTGGAGTTCGATCGGTGATGCGGCGGGCCGGCGCGGCCACCGCGCTCGGACTGCTCGCCTTGCTGTCTCCCGCACGTCTGCCGGCCCAGGAGGTGCTTGCAGAAGGCACCTATGGCACGCCAGCGCCCACGGCTACCGCCACGCAGGATGAGCGCGTGGTGTTTCCGCCACAGGTTTCGCAGGGCGCGCTGGTGTTCGGCAAGGTGCCGGCGGGCAGCCAGGTGCGCTACGCCGGTCGCGCCCTGCGCACCAGCGGTTACGGCACCGTGGTGTTCGGCGTCGGCCGCGATGAAACGGGCCCGTTGACGGTGGAAGTGACGACACCCTCCGGACGCCGGGAGACCGCGCGCATCGCGGTGACGCCGCGCGACTGGCCGGTGGAACGGATCAACGGCGTGCCACCGAAAACGGTCAACCCGCCGCCGACCATCGCCGAACGGATCCGTCGCGAACAGGCCCAGGTGACCGAGGCGCGCGTGCGCGACGACGATCGCACCGATTTCGCGCAGGCCTTCATCTGGCCGGTGCGGGGCCGCATCAGCGGACGCTTCGGCAACGCGCGCGTGTACAACGGGCAACCCGGCGCCGGCCATTCGGGCATGGACATCGCCGCGCCCAGCGGCACGCCGGTCAAGGCCCCGGCGGCGGGCGTGGTGACGTTCGCCGGCCCGGATCTGTACCTGACCGGCGGCACCCTGCTGCTGGATCACGGCTACGGCGTCAGCTCCAACTTCCTGCACCTGTCACGCCTCGACGTGAAAGCCGGCGACCGGGTCGAACAGGGCCAGGTCATCGGCGCGGTCGGCGCCACCGGCCGCGCCACCGGCCCTCACCTGCACTGGGGCATGAACTGGTTCGATGTACGCATCGATCCGCTGCTGGTGCTGGAGCGCATGGCACCGCGAAGCACACCATGACTCCGCGCATCGCGCTGGCGTGCCGTCATCTGCCCGTCTTCCAGTTCCGTGAATGCCATGGCATCGACGGCGTTCGCGCGTCACCGGAATCCATTCTGGACGCCATCGAAATCTTCGATGCCAGCAACGACCGTGTGTTGGCCGCGATGCTGGCGCTGCGTGAGTTGCCCTCCCGGGCCGTGGCGCGGCTTGGACGTTCCAGCGCCCTCATCGGACGTGGCAAGTTCGGCCTGCATGAGTTCACACGACTGGAACGAACGTCTGACGGGATCGCATTCGGACTGGCAGGACGATTCTGGCGGCCGGATTTCGGACTGGAGCCGGTTCGCGACTCGGCTGGGTTCGCCGCTTTCCGGCAAGCCGGCGCCGCCCGCCTGGTGATGGCATTTCAGGTCAACCGGGATCCGCTCACCGGTACGTGCGCGATCCTGACGGAAACGCGGGTGCATTGTCACGATGCCACCGCACGCCGTTTGTTCACGCTCTATTGGTTCGCGATCCGCCCGGGCAGCGGATTCATCCGCCGCCGCTTGCTGGCTGGCGTCCGGAAAGCCGCGGAATCGGGAGCAAGCTGAGACAGGTCTTCCTTTCGGTACTCGCGCTCGCCCACCTTCGCGCGGCTCAGCCGTTGCTGCCACTGACCCGCGCGACCGCGTCATGCGGATGCAGGCTTTCGAAATGGGCGACGGTGGCATCGAAGCGGGCCACGTGCGCATCCTGCGACAACGCGGCGGCGACCCGGCGCGCGGCGTCCTCGCAGAACATCAGGTTTTCCGCGTTCAGGCGAGCGAACGCCTGTTCGTCGACCCGCTTGACCGCGGTCTGCACCGGCGTGCCCAGAGCCGCCTCGATCGCGTCGATCAGCGCCACCAACGGCAACTCGTCGAACTGAGGGCGCAGTTCCACCCGCACGCTGGCGCGACTGCGCTGGGCATGCGGCGTGGCCGCCAGTCCGCGCTCGGATGCCAGCCAGTCGCGCACCACGCCGACCGACAGCGGATGCGCGGCGGCGAAGTCGCCGGCGAAACGCTCGGCGTTGGCCTGGCGCGACAGCGCCGCCGAGGCCGGACAGGTGCTGGAGTATTCCACCGAGAACGACAGCGCCAGTTGCAGGTGGCCGTCGACCAGGGTGGCGTCGATCTCGACCGGGTAGCGCTTCCAGCCGGAGTGCTCGCTTTCCAGCGCGCGGCGGCGCAACAGCGCGTCATAGCGCAGGCGGATGCGGGCCTGGTCGGCCAGCCCCTGCTGGGACGCCACGCCTTCCTGCAGCAGATGGCGGAGGCCAGCCGGGGTGATGGCTTCGCGCGACAGGCCTTCCTGCAGGTGCAGGTACAGGCGCGACATGTGGATGCCGCGCGCATCCGGGTTGGTCAGGTTGACGAACACATCGATCGTGGCCGGCACCTGCAGGTGTCCGCCTTCGCCGTCGGTGATGCGGACCGGCAGGGCGATGCCTTCCATGCCCACCCAGTCCAGCGCGCGCGCCAGCGGCACGCTCTGATGGGCGACATCGGGGAGATCGGCGCGCGGCGCCACGGGAGGGACGGAAGCCATGTCGATAGGGGAAGGTCGATACGGGGGGAGACAACAGGGCGGCATTGTACCCCCTGCCCCGAATCACCAGATGAAACAGTCCGTTACGGCGGATCGGAACGCCCATCGCGGCGATGGGGCGCATGCATCGTCGACCCCGGCCGCTTCATTCAGCCGCCGCGCGCGGCGCCCCAGGCGGTCAGCAGCAGGCGCAGTCGCGACGGCAGCGCGGTCTCGCCGGCCTTCGCGAAACGGTGCAGGCGCGCGCGGGCGAATGTGGCGACGATGCGGCGCTCGCGGGCCGCGCCGCCGGACCCGGAAGGCCAGCGCCGCGCCAGTGTGGCGGCCCAGGCGCGCAGGCGCGCGCGGTCATCGTTGCCGCGGACATCGCGTGGCAAGGAAGCTGTCGCGGATTCGGCCAGGCGCGTCGCCAGGGTCTGCGCAATCACCGCCGTCGCGGCCGGTGCGCGGCCCAGGACCACCGCTTCCACCGCGGCGACCGCCTCGCCGTAAGCACGCAATCCGGCGAAGGCTTCGTCACTGTCGGCGGCGGCGTCACGGGCGGCGATGAGCGAGGGCAATGCATCGGCCAGCTGCGCCCATGGCGCGGGCATCGGTTCCAGTCGCCGGCCGAGCGGATGGCGCGAGCGGTGATTCGCCCAGCCGCGCAGTTCCTCGCCCCACCAGGCCAGCTTGGCGTCGGCCGGCAAGGAATCACCGGCGATGTTGAGGACGTCGTCGAACTCCTGCAGCAGCGAGAACCACGCTTCCGCCAACGCGCGCCGTTCGGCGGTGACGAAGATCTCGGCCACCTGCCACTCCGGCCAGCGCTGGCGCCATTTGTCGAGGAAGCTGTCGAGGGCGGAGGAATCGGACACGGCGAGCGGCTGCAGGAATCAGAATGACGGGTCAGGCCGCGTCGACGGCCAACGGCCAGGCGTCCGCCACGGCCAGTTCCCCGGGCTCGGCGCACATGCGTTCGGCCCGCCAGCTCCCGGGATCGTCTCCGTCCAGCCGATAGCCCCACAGCGCGGCAATCGACGGCATGCCGGCCGCGCGCGCGGCGACGATGTCGCGTTCGTCGTCACCGACGTAGACGCAGTCGGCGCAGCGGACGCCCAGGCGTTCGGCGGCCACCTGCAACGGCAGCGGATGAGGCTTGCGCTCGGCCAGGGTATCGCCACCGATCAGCACCGCGCAGCGTTCCTGCCAGCCTTCGGCCGGCAGCACGTCGCGCGCCAGGTACTCGGGTTTGTTGGTAACGATGCCCCAGCGCGTGCCGGCGGCTTCCAGCGCGGCCAGCATCGCCTCCACGCCATCGAAGGGGCGGCTGTGGCGACCCAGTTCCTCCTGGTAGATCACCAGGAATTCGGGGACCAGCGCGTCACGCGCGGCGGTGTCCAGATCCGGGAATGCGGCGCCCACCATCGCCCGCGATCCCCTGGACACGTGCGGGCGCAGATCGGCCAGGCTCACCGGCGCACGCCCGCGCGCGGCCAGCATGCGGTTGGCGGTGGCGACGAAGTCCGGCGCGCTGTCCAGCAGCGTGCCGTCGAGATCGAACAGGGCCACCGGCGGGAAGCCGGAACGCGCCGTCGGGTCATCGTGATCCATCAGGCTCATGCCGCCTTCACCGCGCAGGCCAGGTAATTGACGTCTGTGCGGCGCGCCAGCCGCGCGCGTTGCCGCCAGGGCTCATAGGCCAGTCCACTGACGTCCTCCAGTTGCAGATCGGACCGGCGCAGCCAGGCGGCCAGTTCGGACGGCTTGATGAAGTCCTGATAATGATGGGTGCCCGTGGGCAACAGGCGGGCCACGTACTCGGCGCCCACGATCGCCAGCGCGAATGCGGCCGGCGTGCGGTTGAGGGTGGACAGGAACAGCCGGCCACCCGGCTTCAGCAGGCTCGCGCAGGCTTCGATGATCGCCGCCGGGTCCGGCACGTGCTCCAGCATTTCCATGCAGGTGATCACGTCGAAGCTGCCCGGACGCTCTTCGGCGAGCGATTCGACCGAACGCAACTGGTAGTCGACCTGGACGCCCGATTCCAGGCGGTGCAGGCGTGCCACCTTGACGAGCTCGGGCGCCAGGTCGATCGCGGTGACCTGCGCGCCGGCCTTCGCCAGCGCCTCGCTGAGCAGGCCGCCGCCGCAGCCCACGTCCAGCGCCTGCGCGCCGGCCAGCGGCGCACGCTGGCGCACGTAGTCCAGGCGAACCGGATTGAGCGCGTGCAGCGCCTTCTGCGGCCCCTGCTCGTCCCACCAGCGGTTGGCGAGCGCACCGAACTTGTCGAGTTCGGCCTGATCGAAGTTGTCGCCGGAAGGCGCGGAAGAAGCGGTGGAGGTCATGGGGTCACATCGGCAGGGGCCTTGGCCGCCTCGGGGAGGCGGACGCCAGCGCGGGAATCAGTGGAGAACGGACATCATCCGCCATGCAGCGTGCGGATGCGCTCGCGCCATTGGCGCGCGTTGGCGATCAGGCCGGCCGTGTCCATGTCGACCAGTTCGCGCTGTACCAGCCGCGGCTGGCCCGCAATCCAGACGTCGCTGACCTGGTGGCGGCCGGTCGCGTAGATGAGCTGGGACACCACATGATGCAGCGGTTGGGTTTCCAGCGCGCCCAGATCCACGCAGATCAGATCGGCCTGCTTGCCCGGCTCGATCGAGCCGATGCGATCGCCGTAGCCCAGCGCGCGCGCACCGCCCAGGGTGGCGGCATGCAGCGCGGTCGCCGCGTCCAGCGCGGTGGCGTCGTTGGCCACCGCCTTGGCCAGCTGCGCCGCCGTGCGGGTCTCGCTGAACATGTCCAGGTCGTTGTTGCTGGCGCAGCCGTCGGTGCCGATGGCCAGGTTGACGCCCGCGCGTTGCAGTGCGCAGGCCGGACAAAAACCGGAGGCCAGCTTGAGATTGGATTCCGGGCAATGCACCACCGACACGCCGCGCTCGGCGCACAGGTGTATTTCCGCCTCGGTCAACTGGGTCATGTGCACCGCGATCAGGCGATCATTCACCAGGCCCAGCCGATCCAGACGCGCCAGTGGACGCTGGCCATACTGCTTCAGCGAATCGGCGATTTCCTGCGCGGTCTCGTGGGTATGCAGGTGCACCGGCACGTCGAGCTGGTCCGAGAGCATGCGCACGCGCTCGAAGTTGGCATCGCTGACCGTATAGGGCGCATGTGGCGCGAACGCGGTATCCACCAGTGGATCGCCGCGCCACTGGTCATGGACTTCGCCGGCCCGATCGAAATATTCGTCGCTGGTCCTGGCCCAGGCGGTCGGGAAATCGATCACCGGCAGGCCCACCCGGGCGCGGAAACCGTGGCGCTTGTACACCGCGGCCTGCACATCGGGAAAGAAATAGTTCTCGTTGGCGCAGGTCGTCCCGCCGCGCAGCATCTCGGCGATCGCCAGGGTGGTGCCGTCAGCGACGAACTCGGGGCCGATCACCGCCGCTTCCACCGGCCAGATGTGGTTCTGCAGCCACTCCATCAGCGGCAGGTCGTCGGCGATGCCGCGCAGCAGCGTCATCGGATTGTGGGTATGCGCGTTGACCAGACCGGGCAGCAGCGCCGCGTCCGGTCGCGAGACCACCCGTTCCGGCGCGAAGCGCTGGCGGGCGTCGGCGATCGGCAGGATGGCGAGGATGTCGCCGCCCTTCACCGCCACCGCATGGTCTTCCAGCACCACGCCATGTGGCATCACCGGGATGACGAAACCGGCTTCGATGAGGAGATCGCAGGCTTCGGGGCGGGTGTCGTGGGTCATGCGTCCTCGTATCCGTGGTTCCGTGGGGAGCCGGAATCGGAACAGCGATTCACGGCGTCGGTGGTTCCGGTCGGAGGAGGTTCGGCTCGCATCGGTGCGCTCACCTCGCCGCCGCCGGGGATTTTTCATCTCGTCGTCCCTGCGCAGGCGGGACCCATCTTGATGTCGCTCGCGGTTCCGACTTTGGCGTCACGCTTGGGAACAACCGCAACCACGAAAGCAACCGCAACAACAGCAAAATGGATCCCGGTCCGCGCCGGGACGACGCAACGGCAAGGGCGCCCGCGTGCGGGCGCGCCATTGCGTCACTTCACGCGGCTGACGTAGTCGCCGGTGCGGGTGTCGACCTTGATGATTTCTTCCTGGCCGACGAACAGCGGCACGCGCACGACCGCGCCGGTTTCCAGGGTGGCCGGCTTGCCGCCGCCGCCGGAGGTGTCGCCGCGGACGCCCGGGTCGGTCTCGACGATCTTCAGTTCGACGAAGTTGGGCGGGGTCACCTGGATCGGGGTGCCGTTGAACAAGGTGACCACGCACTCTTCCTCGCCCTTCAGCCACTTCTCGGCGCCGGCCATGCCGGCCTTGTCCGCCTGGACCTGCTCGAAGGTTTCCTGCTGCATGAAATGCCAATACTCGCCGTCGGAATACAGGTACTGCATGTCGGTATCCACCACGTCGGCGGCCTCGACCGAGTCGGTGCTTTTCATGGTGACTTCCTGCACGCGGCCGGTGCGGATCTGGCGGTACTTCACGCGGGTGAAGGCCTGGCCCTTGCCCGGCTTGACGTACTCGGTGTCGGTGATGATGGACGGCTCGTTGTTGACCAGGATCTTCATCCCGTTCTTGACGTCGTTCATGCCGTAACTGGCCATGGGGTACTCCTTGGGGTAAGACAAACCCGCCGCGGGAGGCGGCTGGCCGGATAGAATGGGGAACCCGCCGGGACCGGCGGGCGTTTTGTTTTCAGACCCGCACATGATAACCGCAGCCCCCCTCCCCATGCAGCCCGCCCCCCTGCCCCGCGCCCGCTGGCAGGACGCCTGGCGCGACGCCGTGCGCGATCCGCGCGAGCTGCTGGCGATGCTGGGACTGGAGGATCTCGCCGGACGCCTGTCGGACGCCGCCGCCGCCCAGTTCCCGTTGCGGGTGCCACGCGGCTTCGTCGCCCGCATGGCGCCGGGGGATGCGAACGACCCGCTGCTGCGCCAGGTGCTGCCGCTGGACGAGGAAATGCGCCCGGTGCCCGGCTTCGGACTGGACGCGGTGGGCGACGCCGCCGCCCGCACCGCCACCGGCGTATTGCAGAAGTACCGTGGCCGGGCCCTGCTGGTCGCCACCGGCAGCTGCGCGGTGCATTGCCGCTACTGCTTCCGCCGGCATTTCCCCTACGCGGAGGAAACCGCCGCCCGCGACGGATGGCGCGAGGCGCTGGAGGCCATCCGGGCGGATGAAGGCGTCGAGGAAGTGCTGCTGTCCGGCGGCGACCCGCTGTCGCTGGCCACCTCCAAGCTGGCCGAACTGACCACCGCGCTGGCCGGCATCCCGCACCTCCGACGCCTGCGCATCCACAGCCGCCTGCCGGTGGTGCTGCCGGAACGGGTCGACGACGGGCTGGTCCGCTGGCTCGCAGGCCTGCCCTGGCCGGTCGCCTTCGTCATCCACGCGAACCACGCCAACGAGTTCGATGCCGATGTCGATGCCGCGCTGGCGCGACTGCGTGGGGCCGGCGCGCAACTGCTCAACCAGGCCGTGCTGCTGCGCGGGGTCAACGACAGCGTGGACGCGCTGGCCGCCCTCGGCGAGCGCGGCTTCGCCGCCGGGGTCCTGCCCTACTACCTGCACCAATTGGACCGGGTCGCGGGCGTGGCCCATTTCGAGGTGTCCGACGAGCAGGCAATGGCACTGCACGCCGGCCTGCGCGAGCGCCTGTCCGGTTACCTGGTGCCGCGGCTGGTCCGCGAAATCCCTGGCGATACCGGCAAGCGCCCACTTTGAAATGACCGCCGTGACGACCCGGGCGCCCCTTTTTGCGACGCCCGCATTGGACGCTCCCGGCCCCTTCGTGTATTAAACGCCCTCCCAAGGCGGAACCGCTGCATGCAGATCGGCAAAGACTCCACCCTTCGTTTGATGATCGTCGATGACAGCGGCGAGGACGCCGAGGCGATCGTCAGTACGCTGCGGAACGGAGGCATCGCCGTACGCCCGCTGCGGCCGCTGGACGCCGACGAGCTGGCGCGGATGGTGGCCGCGCAGCCCATGGACCTGGTCCTGGCCGCGCGCTCGGCCCGCGGGATTCCCCTGGCCGGCGTCCTGTCCACGGTCGACGCCAGCGGCAAGGACATCCCGGTCATCGTGCTGGCCGACGCCATCAACGAAGCCGACTGGCTGAGCGACCAGGCCGGCGGCGCCCGCGGCATGGTCCTGCGCGGCCGCTCCGAACACCTGCTGCATGTCCTTCGCAGCGAATGGTCGGATCTGGAGACGCGCCGCGCGGTGCGCCGCCTGGACGTGCAGCTGCGTGAGTTCGAGCGGCGCTGCGACGCCCTGATCTCCTCCTCGCGCGATCCGATCGCCTACATCCACGAAGGCATGCACATCCGGGCCAACGAGGCCTATCTGGAGATGCTGGGCTTCGAATCCTTCGACGAGGTCGAAGGCCTGTCGCTGCTGGATCTGGTCGCCCCGCAGTACGTCAACGACTTCAAGCAACTGCTCAAGAACCTGAGCAAGGGCGAGCCGCCGCCGCCGCGCTTCGAGCTGGAGGCGCGCAGCCTTGATGGTGATCAGTTCCCGGCCACGCTCGAATTCGCCACCGCCACCTACGAGGGCGAGCCCTGCGTGCAGGTGGTGTTCCGCCGGCGCGAGGAGTTCGATCCGGAACTGGCGCGCGAGGTCGAGGACCTGCGCCAGCGCGACGTGGTGACCGGCCTGCTCAACCGTCCGACCTTCCTGCAGGCCCTGGAGGAAGCGGTCAGCCAGGTCGCGCGCGGCGAACACTACTCGCTGCTGCTGCTGGAACCCGATCACTACCAGCGCCTGCTGCAGGACATCGGCATCGATTCGGCCGACGCCCTGATCGCGGCGATGGCCAAGCGCCTGGCCGAGAAACTGGATGCCAGCGCCACCGCCGCCCGTTTCGGCGAGCGCACCTTCGCGGTCCTGCTCAAGGGCAACCACGCGCGCACCGCCGCCCTGGCCGAAACCCTGCGCGCGGCGTTCGCGTCGCACGTCTTCAACGCCGGCGAACGTTCGACCGCGGTCACCGCCAGCGTCGGCGGCGTGCAGATCGGCGAGAAGATCGCCAGCATCGGCCTGGTCCTCACCCGCGCCACCGACAGCCTCCAGACCGCCACCAGCCTGGGCGGAAACCGCATCGAGATCTTCGATCCCGGCGCCGTCGATCGCGCCGAGGAAGAGCGCGTGCAGAACTGGATCGCGCGCCTGCAGGACGCCCTGGCCAACGATCACTTCCAACTGCACTATCAGCCGGTGGTCAGCCTGCAGGGCGAAGCCGGCGAGGTCTATGAAGCCCTGCTGCGGCTGGATTCCAACGGCGAGACGGTGATGCCGCTGGCCTTCATGGGCATCGCCGAGGAAAACGGCCTGCTCGACGCCATCGATCGCTGGGTGGTCAACCGTGCCATCGAAGTGCTGGCCGAGCGCCGCCGCAACGGCTACCTGACCCGGATGCTGGTCAAGGTCAGCCCCGGTTCCTTCGGTGACGAACGCCTGCTCCAGCTCATCGCCAAGCAGTTGGCCGCGCACGACGTGCCGGGCGAATGCCTGTGGCTGGAAGCGTCCGAAGCCAAGGTCTTCACCCATCTGCGGCAGGCGCAGGCATTCCAGGCGGGTGCCTCGAAGCTGGGCTGCAAGGTGGGCCTGGAGCATTTCGGCGCCGGTCTGGATTCGTTCCAGCTGCTGGCCCATTTCCAGCCGGCCTTCCTGAAGATCGATCGCGTGTTCAGCGCCGATCTGGCGAAAACGCCGGAACACCAGCAGAAGATCCGCGAGATCGCGGAACGCGCGCAGTCCCAGGGCATCCTGACCATCGCCGATCACGTGGCCGAGGCCGCGACGATGAGCTTTCTGTTCACGGCGATGGTGGACTACGTCGAGGGCGAGTTCCTGGCGCCGCCGGGGCCGCAGATGAGTTACGACTTCTCGTAATTCCGCGAGGGAGCTTCGCTCCCGCCATGCCGGGCTCAATGAAGTCCGCTCAAGGATGCGACGGGCCCCTGCCCTTTGCTGCCTTTGTCATCCCATGTGCGTGGTCCGCCATCCCGGACCATCTGCCGCGTCCATATCGGTGCATCGCTCCTGCCATGGCGATTCGGATCCTTCCTGTGCCGCGCTGCCGCCCTCCATGCACTTCCATCACGCGCTGATCCGTCCATGACTCCGCTCACTCACATGGGCGATTGTCAAAGTTAGTCGATCATGTCGATGAGCCACGCCAGAATTGAGCGGCATCCGGCATCACACATCCCGATTTCTCCACCGGATGCCATCAACCATTGGAAACAGACATGGCAATCCGCAAACCCGTGCTTTTGTTCGCTTCGTTGGGCGTACTTTCCCTGACGGCCTGTGGCGGCAAGACCGAGCCGACCCGGAGCAATTTCGCCGCCGCGATGAATCAGTATTTCGCCGCCAAGGGCGATCTCTGCATCGGTGCCCGACGCTGGCCGGTGGAGGTATCGGACATGGATATCAAACTCGGCGAAAGCCTTGCGTACGGCACCGCGTCGCAGATGGCGGCGCTGGAGGCCGCGGGGCTTGCAGCCGGCAAACATGTCGAAGTCGACATCATGGGCATCATGGGAAGCCCAACCGGCGGCAAGGCTGCCCGCAGGCAATACACGCTCACCGCGCGCGCCAAACCCTTTGAAAAGCCGAGTTCCACGGATACGGCGGGATCCTCGTCCAAGATCGATCTTTGCTGGGGCAGGAAGGCGCTGGACAAAGTGATCAAATGGGAAGGTCCCATGAAACTGGGTGACTACCAGGAAGTCGGCGTCACCTACACGTACAAGATCAATGACGTGGCCGATTGGGCCAAGACTCCCGGAATCCAGGCCGCCTTCCCGCAGATCAAGCGCGCGCTGGACGGTGCCGGGAAAGACGAATCCCGACACGCGCTCAAGCTGACCAGCGAGGGCTGGGAAGCCAAGGGCCTGGACTCCTCCTTCTTCTGAACTGGGCGGGACAGCTAGTCCGCCTGCATCCAATGGCTGAGATTCCGTTGCTGCCTCGATACTCCGGACGGTCGCTGACGCGGGGTTGCTGTCGGTAGTCAACGATGGTGCGCTCGCCGCGGGGCGTCCCTTTCTTTGCTTGTGCAAAGAAAGGAACCAAAGAAACACACCCCTGGCGGCGTGCCCTCCGCGCTACGCGCTCCGGGTGCGCAATCGGTCCGGGAATTTTCGGAAGGGGCCTCCTGCCCCTGCCGAAAACGGCGCACGTCCTGTGCGCCGCCCTGCGGGTTTTACCCGGCCCGCTTGCCACGCCTGAACGGGGCCCCGAAAGGCAAAGGCAAAGGCAAAGGCAAAGGCAAAGGCAAAGGCAAAGGCAAAGGCAAAGGCAAAGGCAAAGGCAAAGGCAAAGGCAAGAACAACAGCAACGGCTCAGCGGACAATTGCCTGCTCCTGCTCTTCGCTTTGGCATTTGCTCTCGGGGCCCCTTCCGCAGCGGTGTCGCAGGTGGGCAAACCCGCAGGGCGACGCACAAGGATGTGCGGCGTTTTGGGTCGGCACAAGGATGTGCCGTCCCAAAATTCCCGCCGGCGACACGAACCCCGGCCGCGCAGCGGCTGGGGCGCGAAGGTCGGGGTGTGCTTTCTTTGGTTACTTTTCTTTGCACAAGCAAAGAAAAGTGACTCCCGCGGAAGGCGCGCCATCCACGACCACCGGTAGCAACAACGCGCCCCAGCGCACCCAAAAAAAGGCGGCGAATTTCGCACCACACGCTCAAACCTGCTCATCGGCCCCAGTGAGTCAAGACCCACCCTGCGGTGAGTTCAGCCCACCATGCCCCCGCCCTCCTCCGCACACCCAAAAAGAAACCCGCCTTGCGGCGGGCTTCCGAAGTCAAAACCGACAACGCGGATGTCAGGCAAATGTCCCCTGTGCCGCCCGCAGCGCGGCGATGCGCTGCTCCAGCGGCAGATGGCTCAGGAACAGACGCTTCAGACCCTGGCCGATACCACCGGCGATACCGAACGCCTCCACCTGCGCCGGCAACGTGCTCTGCGCATGCTGCGCATTGAGTCGTTCCAGCGCGGCGATCATCTTGTTAGCGGCCGGCCAGATTCGCACCACCCGCGTCGGCGCGGAACTCGCGACGGCGCGAGAACCACATCGCGATCATCGTGGCGAACAGGCCGAACACCACTTCCAGCACCATCACGATGATGTAGTAACCGAACCCGCGGCCCTCGCCCTCACGGTTGCCCGACAGGAAACTGTCGACAATCCCGCCGACCACGCGCGCCAGCACGATCACGAAGGTGTTCAACACGCCCTGCAGCAGCGCCATCGTCACCATGTCGCCGTTGGCGACATGGCTGACCTCGTGGCCGAGCACGGCTTCGGCCTCGTCGCGGTTCATCGCCCGCAGGAGTCCCGTGGACACCGCCACCAGCGCGTTGTTGCGGTTGGCGCCGGTGGCGAACGCGTTGATTTCCGGCGCGTCGTAAATCGCCACCT
The DNA here is from genome assembly GCF_057773065.1 of Pseudoxanthomonas sp. 134C1. Classification (NCBI taxonomy): domain Bacteria; kingdom Pseudomonadati; phylum Pseudomonadota; class Gammaproteobacteria; order Lysobacterales; family Lysobacteraceae; genus Pseudoxanthomonas; species Pseudoxanthomonas sp. 134C1. The sequence continues at coordinate 11,783 of NZ_JBYMTH010000011.1, read as the reverse complement.
GCGGCATGCCGATGCCGGCACCCTGCGCCTGGCGCTGGACGGTGGCCAGCAGCCATTGCTCGGCCTCGTTGCGCGGCTGTTCGATCACCTGCGCACCGGTCGCGCGCAGGGCCATGGTCTTGGACAGCAGCAGCGAGATCAGCGAGCCGCCGAAACCGAAGATGGCCGCCATGACCAGCAGTCCGGACATCTGGTTCGGATTGACCCCGAGTATCGACATGACGATGCCCGCCAGGACGAGTACGGCCAGATTGGTGGCGAGGAACAGGGCGATACGGCTGAACACGGGAGGCTCCGCAGGGTTTCAATGTGAAATGTGAGGCGAATCTGCGGTCGCGCGTGGTTGAATTCAAGCGCGTAACTGACCGACGATTCAGCTTTGGAGTCACGCCTTCCGCATGTCCGCACATCCCGACATCCCGCCCGTGTATCGCGGCCGTTTCGCGCCCTCGCCCACCGGTCCGCTGCATTTCGGCTCGCTGCTGGCGGCGTTCGGCAGCTGGCTGCTGGCACGCCATGCGGGCGGCGAATGGTGGGTGCGGGTGGAAGATCTGGACCCGCCGCGCGAGGTCGCCGGCGCCGCCGACCGGCAGTTGGCCACGCTGGCCGCGTTCGGCCTGGTGTCCGACGGACCGGTGGTGCGGCAGAGCGAACGCGCCGAACGCTACCGGGCGGCGCTGGACGAACTGCTGACGCGCGGTCAGGCATTCCCCTGCCATTGCAGCCGCAGCGAACTGGCGGCGACCGGCGGCATCCATCACCGCTGCGTGGCGGCTGAAACGCGCACGCGTCCCGCGGTCCGGCTGCGGGTGGAGCCCGGCACCGTGATCGGTTTCAGGGATGCCCTGCAGGGCCATTGCGAACAGGATGTCTATACCGAAGCCGGGGACGTGGTGCTGCGCCGCGCCGACGGCTACTGGGCCTATCAGTTGGCGGTGGTGGTCGACGATGCCGACCAGGGTTTCACCGACATCGTCCGCGGTGCCGACCTGCTGGACTCCACGCCCCGCCAAATCCACCTGCAACACGCACTCGGCCTGCCGACACCGCGCTACCTGCATCTGCCGCTGATCGTGGATGCCGGCGGCCAGAAACTGTCCAAGTCGATGGCCGCGCTGCCCATCGACGCCGGCGATCCGCTTCCACCCCTGCGCGCCGCCTGGACGGCGCTCGGACAGCCGGCGAACCGCCTGCCCGGGTTCGGAGGCGTGACCGCGCTGCTGCACGCGGCGGCCCGGGAGTTCGCGCCGGAACGGCTCCCGCGACGGGCCTCCCTGCCGTTCGCTGCGCCGCACAACACACCTGCCGCGGACGCTGTCTAGAATCCGGGGGAACCGCCTTTTGCGGGCGGTCCCCACAGGAGAAGCCCCACATGAGTTCTCGCGTCGCGCTGGTCACCGGCGGCACCGGCGGCATCGGAACCGCCATCTGCAAGAAGTTGGCCGACATGGGCCATCGCGTAGCCACCAATTACCGCAACGAGGAAAAGGCCAAGGCCTGGCAGCGGCAGATGAAGGCCGAGGGCTACGATGTCGCCCTGTTCCCCGGCGACGTCACGTCCGCCGAGGAAGCCGAGGCGCTGGTGCGCAAGGTCGAGGCCGATCTCGGTCCGGTCGACATCCTGATCAACAACGCCGGCATCACCCGCGACACCACCTTCCATCGCATGAGCGCCCTGCAGTGGAACGAGGTCATCAACACCAACCTCAACTCGGTGTTCAACATGACCCGCCCGGTGATCGAGGGCATGCGTGATCGCAAGTGGGGCCGGATCATCCAGATCAGCTCGATCAACGGCCTCAAGGGCCAATACGGCCAGGCCAACTACGCCGCCGCCAAGGCCGGCATGCACGGCTTCACCATTTCGCTGGCGCGCGAGAACGCCAAGCTCGGCATCACCGTCAATACGGTGTCGCCCGGTTACGTGGCCACCGACATGGTGATGGCGGTGCCGGAGGAAGTGCGCGCCAAGATCGCCGCGGACATCCCGACCGGCCGCCTCGGCAACCCGAACGAGATCGCCTATGCGGTGGGCTTCCTAGTCGCCGACGAGGCGGGCTGGATCACCGGTTCCAACCTGGACATCAACGGCGGACACCACATGGGTTGGTAACCGGTCCACACCGGTGCGGATGGAAAAAATGCTGCGGGTCCTGCCCGCAGCATTTTTTTGTCCGGCCCGTCTTCCTGAACAGGCCCCCCCTGACCTGCGGCCTGTTGCAAGGGCTGCTGCGCTGCGTCATGCTGCCCCACACTGCGTTTTAGAGTGATTGCTTCATGGCTGCGATCCGCATCATCAAGAAGTACCCGAACCGCCGTCTCTACGACACCGAGATTTCCAGTTACATCACCATCGAGGACGTCCGCCAGCTGATTGTCGACGGCGAGGACTTCGAGGTCCGCGACGCCAAGACCGGCGACGACCTGACCCGCACGGTCCTGCTGCAGATCATCAGCGAGCAGGAACAGGACGGCGAGCCGGTGCTTTCCACCCAGTTGCTGAGCCAGATCATCCGCTTCTACGGCGACTCGCTGCAGGGCTTCATGGGCAATTACCTGGAGCGCAGCATGCAGATCTTCATGGAGCAGCAGCAGCAGTTCCGCAGCCAGATGGGCAACCTGCTGGGACAGACGCCCTGGACCATGATGAACCAGCTGACCGAGCGCAACATGGAACTGTGGCAGGAATTCCAGCGCAATCTCAGCGGCGGCGGACTGGGCCGTCCGGCCACTGCCAAGCCCAAGGAAACCCCGCGCGAGACCCCGAAGACCCGCGCCCGCTGATCCCGGCTGTCCCTTCCCGGCCCGCGCCCCTCGGCGCGGGCTTTTTCATGCCACCCGTTTTTTCCAAGAACGTTCCAGGAAATTCTCCATGAGCAAACGCGTCGCGGTCGTCACCGGCGGCATCGGCGGTCTGGGTACCGCCATCTGCAAGCACCTGGCCGGCGCCGGCCATACCGTCATCGCCGCCGACCTGCCCGCGGACAGCCCGCGTCAGGCGTCCTTCGCCGAAGCCACCAGCGGCCTGGACGTGCATTTCATGCCGCTGGACGTCAGCGACTTCGCCGCCTGCGGTGCGTTCGTGCGGGATGTGCAGCAGACGCACGGCCAGTTGGACATCCTGGTCAACAATGCCGGCATCACCCGCGATTCCACCTTGCGCAAGATGGACGAGTCGCAATGGGACGCGGTGATCGAGGTCAATCTGGGCAGCGTGTTCAACCTGTCCCGGCACGCCATCGATGGCATGCAGGCGCGCGGATTCGGCCGGGTCATCAACATCAGTTCGGTCAGCGGCCAGACCGGCAACTTCGGCCAGACCAACTACGCGGCGGCCAAGGCCGGCCTGCATGGCTTCACCATGTCGCTCGCACGCGAAGTCGCGGCCAAGGGCGTCACCGTCAACAGCGTATCGCCCGGCTACATCGAAACACCGATGACCCGCGCGATGCCGCCGGAAGTCCGCGATCGCACCGTCGCCTCGGTGCCGGTGGGCCGCATCGGCGCACCCGACGACATCGCGCGCGCGGTGGCGTTCCTGGCCGACGAGGCCTCGGGCTACATCACGGGCGCCAACCTGCCGGTCAACGGCGGCCTCTTCATGAGCTTCTGATCCGCGGCTATCCTGAGCACTCCGCCACACACCCGTACAACCAAGGAAACCGGATGAAACTCACCCCTCCCACCTTCGGCGTCTGGCTCATCGCGCTGCTGCTCGGCAGCGGCGGCATCGCCGCGCGGTTCGGTTATATCCCGGTGCTGGCGCCACATGCGTTCTGGTTGGTGGTGGCGGGGTTCGGGTTGCTGGTGGCGGCGACGGTTTTCAGCAAGCTCTGATTTCCAGCGGGCTTGTCCCGCTGTTCTAGCGCCTTTCTTTCTACTTGGCGTTTTTCGTCGATGCCTTGATGGGTATGGGGCGCTGACGCGCGTCATTGCTATCGGTTGTCACGGATGGCGCGCTCGCCGCTTTCTTTGGTCCCTTTCTTTGCTTGTGCAAAGAAAGGGACCAAAGAAAGCCCCCCCTGGCGGCGTGCCCTGCGCTGCGCTCCGGGTGCGCAATCAGTCCGGGAATTTTCGGCAGGGGCCTCCTGCCCCTGCCGAAAACGGCGCACGTCCTGTGCGCCGCCTGCGGGTCTTACCCGGCCCGCTTGCCACACCTGAACGTGGCCCCGAAGAGTAAAAGCAAAAGCAAGAGCGACAGCGACAGCTCTGCGTTGAGCAGGCTCGCGCTCTTGCTTTTGCCTCTGCTCTTGGCGCCCCATCCGCAGCGGTGGCGACGGTGGGCAAACCCGCAGGGCGCCGCACAAGGATGTGCGGCGTTTTGGGTCGGCACAGGATGTGCCGTCCCAAAATTCCTGCCGGCGACACGCCCCCCCGCCGCGCAGCGGCTGGGGCGCGAGGAACGGGGTGTGCTTTCTTTGATTCTTTCTTTGCACAAGCAAAGAAAGAAGGCCCCGCGGCGAGCGCGCCATCTACGCTAATCGATAGCAATGACGCGCGCCAGCGCCCAATCGCACGTCCACCCATCAGGCAATCAGAGCAGCGAAACAAGCGCTCTACGTGATTCCACGCAACGACAACGTACCGGCCAACACGACGATGGCCCCATGCACACTCATGGCGTCCTGCGCAGATACGCCGCCAACCCGGCCAACTGCTGCCCCTGCACCCGATCCACAATCGGCGCCAGCGTGCGCAGATCATCCGGCGTATAACCTCCCGCGCGATACCACAGCGTGATCCGGGTCCCGCCGTTTTCTTCCCTCAGACGCCATTCCATCGCGCCCGACAATCCCATCCCCTGCAAAGGCCCCAGACCACCGGTCAGGCGCAGGAGCTTGCCGGGCTCGGCGAACACCACCGTCATGTGCTGCGCCTGGCGCGCGCCATCGACCTCGCAGAAGCAGCCCCCGGCGCGGGGTTCGATGCTCAGGCGCGAAGCGTCGCCCCACCAGGTGTGGTCTTTCGGCCACCAGCGTCCGACCGCGAGCAGTGCGTTCCACGCCGCCTCCGGTTTCGCCGGCACCCATTGGCTGTTTTCGATGGTGAAACCGTTGGCCGCCTGATCCTTGACCTCCGCCCGCGCTCCTGCCGCCAGGCCACAGGCCAATGCGGCCGCCATCGCGAGCCCCGCGAATCGGCGCATGTTCACTGCGCCGCCGCTTCCTTGCAGAAACGGTTGCGGTACTCCATCGCCTTGGGCATCAGCGCGGTCAGGTTCTGGATGCGGGTGCCGGGATTGGGATGGGTGGACGAGAACTCCGGCGGCGCCTGGCCGCCGCTGGCTTCGCTCATCCGCTCCCACAGTGGCACCGCTTCCTGCGGGTTGAAGCAGGCCGCCGCGGCCAGCATCAGACCGACCTCGTCGGCCTGGGTCTCATGGGTGCGCGCATAGGGCAGCAGGTAGCCGTAACCCATTGCCGCCATCACCATCTGCTGCTGCTGCGGATCCATGCCGCTCATCGCGCCGGCCATCTGGCCGATCTGGGTCAGCTTCTGCTGGGACATGCGCTGGGCGCCGTGGCGCAGCAGCGCGTGGGCGATTTCATGTCCCATCACCACGGCCACGGCGTCGGCATTCCTGGCAACCGGGATCAGCCCGGTGTAGACCGCCATCTTGCCGCCGGGCAGACAGAACGCATTGGCCTGGTCGGACTGGATGACGTTCACGTCCCAATCGAAGGTCCGCCAGTTGCCGCTGGCCTGGGTGCCGCGCTCCTGCGCAATGGCCGCCTCGACTTCGGGAATCTTGCTGATCAGGCGCTGCGCGATCGTGCGCACCTGTTGGGCGATCTGCGAGTTCGGATCCACCGGGCGTTCCTGCGAAAGGATTTCCTGGTAGGCCTGCAGCCCCAGCGCCTTTTCCTCTTCCACGCTGATCGAGCTGTCGATCAGCACTTTCTCGCCGGTATACGGGTCGGTCACCCGGTTGGAGAACCAGTAGAACGCGGCGTAGCCCGCGAACCCCAGCAGGACCAGCCAGCGTACGTTGCCCAACAGGCCGCCGCGTCGGCGCGGCGCGCCGCCCTGCTCGTACCGTCCCTGTCCAAACGGATCGTTCCTCATCGCCTTCTCCCAGTCGCCGGCTAGATGCCACGCACCACGCGGAAGCCTACCCGTGCATTAGTCATATCCGAATCCGAGGACGAACGCCATGCCGCCCGGGCCTGCACCGGGGCGCTGGCCCAGGAGCCGCCCCGCACCACCCGCGAGCGGCAGCCGGGGTTGAACCAGGCCGCGCCGTCGGCGGGCGCGCGCCGGTAACTGGCATGCCAGCAATCGGCCACCCATTCGCTGGTGTTGCCGCCCATGTCGTGCAGCCCCCAGGCATTGGGGGGGAAGCTGCCGACCGGCGACGGCCCCCAGTAGCCGTCGCCGTAGCCGACGAAGGCGTTGTTCCAATGGCGGCCGCTGGGCGAGGTGTCGTTGCCGCCGGTCAGGTTCTCCACCTTCGCCGGCGGCACCCCGTTGCCCCACGGATACCGCCCCTGCACGCCCGATCGCAGGGCGTACTCGAATTCCGCCTCGCTGGGCAGCCGATAGCTGTGCCCGGTCTGCCTGGCCAGCCAATCGGCATAGGCTTCGGCGTCATACACGCTGACGTGCAGCACCGGCATGTCGTCGCGCGCCGCCGCCCCGCTGTAGTCGGATTGCCAGTCCACCCCGCTGCGGCGGACGAAATTGCCGCTGCGCTCGTCGTAGACGATGGAATGCCCGCGCCGGGTCGCGCGCGGGCGGTACTGGGTGGCCTGCACGAAGCGACGGAACTCGCCGACCGTCACCGCGTTGCGCGCCATCGCGAATCCGCGATCGAAACGCACGTAGTGGGCCGGCTTCTCGGCGTCGGCGGCCCCCAGTTCGTTCTCGTCCGCGCCCATCCGGAACGCGCCATGCGGCACGATCACCATTTCCGGTCCACGCCCGCCATTGCCCAGGGCGTCGGTGAAGGCCTGGCCGGGACGGAACAGGCCGTAATGGGTGGCCAGCTCGATGCGCTGGCGGAAATCCGCGGCCACCGGATCGCCGGGGGGGGCTATGCGCAGCACTTCGGCGAGCTTTTCACGCGCGGCCTTCAGGCCCAGCGGCGATTGCAGATCCTGCACGCCCGATTCGCGCAGCCCGGCGATGCGCACGGTACGGATGGCCTCGATCCGCTGGCGCGCATCCGCCACCGTGGGCGCGTTGCTGCGGACCTTGCCGGCATGATCCAGCCAGATCCGCGCGGTATCGAAATCCCCGGCCTGGGCGACATCCTCGGCGCGCCGGATGAGCGCGCTTTCCACCGCCGCCACACCCTGCAGCGCGCGCGCCTGCCCGGGCTTCCACTTGAGCACCTCGCGGAAACCCGCCAGCGCGCCCCCGCCCTGTTCACCCAGCCGCCCCTGGTTGAGCGCCCGCTCGCTGGCGAGATTGAGCCGGGTCAGCTGCTCGATTTCGTCGACCCGCGACAGATAGGCCAGCACGGCTTCGTCGTCCGGATCGATGGCGCGCGCCACCGCGGCGATTTCCGCGGCCTCGCGCGCGTCCGCGTCACGGTCCTCGGCGGTCTTCACGACCTTTTCGCCGCGTTCGAGCAGGCGATCCAGGGCCTGATCCAGGCCACGGCGCGCGGCGGCGTCCTCCGGGTCCAGCCGCCGGATCGCCAGGTACAGCGGAATCGCGTCATCGGCGCCGGCGTAGAGGCGTCCTGCCTGCAAAGCCTCCGCCGCGCGCCGGCGCGCCTCGGGAATGCCCTCCCGGGTCAAGGTGACGGCCGGGGGCTGCCAATTGAGGGCCGCGTTGACGCTGTCGTCACCGGTGACGGTGATGCGCGGCATGCGCACCTCGCCGGCGTCGCGCCCGGAACCCCGCGGCGCCGCAGCCTCGCGCGAGCAACCGCACAGCACCAGACCGGTGAGCACCAGCAGGCCAAATGCGCGCAAACCGTCCTCCACCCTCACGAAATCCGTCCGGCGACGGTAGGCTATTGTCTCCCGACTCGGCAACCGATGCATTCAGCGGAGATTTCGTGCCCCATTGGATTCAAACCCCCGACGCCCTGGCCGCGTTCTTCACCACGCCCCCCGCCCGTATCGGGCTGGATACGGAGTTCGTCCGCGAACGCACCTTCTGGCCCCAACTGGCACTGGTCCAGATGGCGGTCGGCGACGAGATCCTGCTGATCGATCCGCTGCAGCCGGGCATGCCGCAGGCACTGGCCACGATTCTCGGTGATACCCGGATCCTCAAGGTGATGCACAGCGCCAGCGAGGATCTGGTGGCGCTGAGCTACACCTGTGGCGTCGCGCCGCAACCGCTGTTCGATACCCAGATCGCCGCTGCGCTGGCCGGCGTCGCCGCCGGCATCGGCTACCAGAAGCTGGTGGAACAGATCACCGGCGTGGTGCTGGCCAAGGGCGAAACCCGCTCCGACTGGCTGCGCCGGCCGCTCAGCGATTCCCAGCTCAAGTACGCCGCCGAGGACGTGCACTACCTGTTCGCGCTGCATGACGCCCTGGCCACGCGACTGCAGGAAAGCGGTCGCACCGAGTGGCTGGCCGAGGACAGCCGGCGCCTGCTGGAGAACGCCACCCAGGAAGAAGGCGAACGCTGGCCGCACCTGTCCATGCGCAGCGCCCAGTTCCTGGACGCGCCCGCGCAACACCGCCTGCTGCGACTGCTGCGCTGGCGCGACATCGCCGCACGGCGCAGCGACAAGCCGCGCAGTTGGATCCTGGACAATGAAATGGCGGTCGCGCTGGCGCGCACGCCACCGACGGATCGCGCCGCGCTGGGCCGCTGGCTGGACACCCAGCCCAAGGCGCCGCGCAAGCTGGCCGACGCGTTGTGGGAGAGCCTGTCGACTCCACTCGCGGATGAAGCCGATGCCCCGCTGGCACGGGCCACCCCGGATCGCGACAAGGCCGCGCTGCGCAAACTGCAGGACGCGGTCGCGCGCCGCAGCGCGGAGCTGGGCCTGCCGGACGGCGTGCTCGCTTCGCGCCGCTACCTGGAAATACTGCTGGAATCCGGCCAGTGGCCAGCCGCCCTGTCCGGCTGGCGCAAAGCCGAACTGGAACCCCTGTTGGGAAGCGAGGCAACCGCCACCGTCTGACGCGCCCTCTTCGCGGAAGCGCGCGCATCCCGGTGGCGACCGCTGCCGAACCCTCCCGGTTGGCAACCGGGGCGCGAGGCGCTAGACTTGTCTCACCCTCGTGGGGGGGTAGCTCAGCTGGGAGAGCGCGTCGTTCGCAATGACGAGGTCGTGGGTTCGATCCCCATCCTCTCCACCACTATTCAAAGCCCCGCTCCGGCGGGGCTTTCTGTTTCAAGGACTTCGCCGTTTCAACAGTGGATGCGGATGGTCCTTGTCCAAACACCGATGCGCGGTTCTTCCTATGTTTTGGCTTAAGCCGAACTTACGGAAAGAGCCCCAGACATGCGTATCCAGCTAACCAAGAAAATCGTTGCTACCACCCTGCCCCGGGATCGCCCCTACGAGGTCAGGGACGCGCTGGTACGCGGTTTGCTGCTTCGGGTGCAGCCCAGTGGGCACCGAGCATGGATCGTCACTTGGGCGCATGGTAAGCATCGTACGCTGGGGTCTGTCGAACACGTGCCCCTAGAGCAAGCCCGGGACATCGCCCGCAAGGTCATCGCCGAGTATATCCAGACAGGACTACCCAGCATCGCCAAGCCCGAACTGCCCAAAATCACCCTTCGGACATACTTGGACAACCACTACGCCCCGTGGGTCCGAACGGAACTGAAGCAAGCCGACGATGCGCTGCGACGCATCGAACAGGCATTTGCAGACTTGCTTCCGATGACAATGAAAGACATCAATGCCAAGGTCATCGAACGCTGGTGGGTCACGCGACTGCAGGACACAGTCCGACCGGGGGCAAAGCAGACAATCAGCAAGGCCACCGCATCGCGCAATCTGGCGACGTTGCGCTCGGCTCTGTCGAAGGCTGTTAAATGGGGAATGCTGGAGACCAACCCAGTTACCAATGCTGCCCTGAAAGTTGCTAAGCCACGCAGCGTGGTCCGGTTTCTGAGCCCCGCTGAAGAATATCGCCTGCGGTCTACCCTTATAGCGCGCGACCACGCCCATGCAGCAGCACGTAGGTCAGCCAATGAGTGGCGCGCAGCCCGTAAGCGCGCGCTGCTTCCAGATGTTCCAGAGGGCGCCTATGCGGACCACCTGACGCCGGTCGTGTTGCTGGCGATGAACACCGGCCTGCGCAGGGGCGAGCTGCTGGCCCTGGACTGGTCGGACATCAACCTGCAGGCAAAAATGTTGACCGTTCGCCCGGAACACGCCAAATCGGGCAAACAGCGTCATGTACCACTGAACGCTGAAGCCATGAACGTGCTGCGTCAGTGGAGTTCGCAATCAACTGGTGCTGGGAGCGTGTTCGGCATCATCGGCATGAAGTCGTCGTGGGAAAAGCTGCTTGTCGAAGCCAAAATCACGGGATTCCGGTTCCACGACCTACGCCATCACTTTGCAAGTAGGCTGGTCATGGCAGGCGTGGACTTGAACACGGTCCGTGAGCTATTGGGTCATGCGGATATCAGCATGACTTTGCGCTATGCGCATTTGGGGCCCGAGCACCTGTCCGCAGCAGTAGAAAAGCTTGCGCGCTCCAACTAATCACTCTTACCTTCGTTCTTCTTTATCCTCCCCATCTGATCGAGAAGACGCTTCGCAGTCGCTTCAGCTGCGGCTTGCTCCGCAGCAGTTGTTGGCGAGCGGCCATACTGGTCCTGGGCATACACACGGCCATCTGGTAGACCCATCAGTATTTCGCCGGTGTTGCGCCATAGGTCGGTCGTTGGCAAAAGATGAGCGCCAAGGTCGGGCCATTGAACCTTCGAACAGTGTTCTTCGGGGAAAAGCCATTCATAGACAGGGGCGGCAATGTACCTTGTTGCCCGCCACTTCAAGATCCTGTTGATCTGAATAACTGCATCCCGCGATATTTGTCGATGAACAATTTGATGGGTCTTGACCATCGTATTCCCGAACAAGCGGGCGTTGGTTCGAGGGCGAGTTAGCTGCGATTTCATTTTTTGGTCGTGGGCGTACTCGGTGTGTGTCAGTACAAAGCATTTCTTGCTATCAAGTGGAAAGATGGTCTGAGTGCCTTTCCAAGCTGCCCCCGGATCGTTTGGGAAGACGCAATCGGATGACCTCGGAAAGCAGGCTTTGTTGTAGAGCGTGATCGGGTGGTCAGTCAGCAAGAACCCAACGTTCTCGTCGTGATAGAGAACGTCCATGAAGGACTCAACCCACATGACACATCGCATATACTGATAGCGGTGCACATGATCAAGTAGGTCTTGCTTGCTTGAGTTGGGGGGCAGTCGCTGCCGAAGCCAAGCCAGACCTTTAGGTGTTCGTAGCGACTGCACTGACAAGTACTGAAAGAAGTTGTTGAAGCCATCCCTGCTGATCGGTGTCCGGCTGCCCGCGTTGGCCACTTCCTCAACGGCAGAAGCACCAGCAGTGTCGGAGCCACCAAAGAAAAGCTTCTCGAACAAGTCCTTTGGATATCCGGCTACTCTGACCGAATATAGGTCAGGCTGCTGGAAGCACTTCCTCGTACCCCATCGTTCGACTTCCCGCATAGGGACTCGCCGATTGTTTACCACCCGCCAAGGTTTCATGGGGTTCTACCCCGCTAACACGGACACTTCAAAGAAGCCTCATCATGGGGCAGGAGGAGTGTCATGGCACAACGAAGAAAGTTCAGCGAAGAGTTCAAGCGTGAGGCGGTTGGCCTGACGCGGCTTCC